>NZ_AWGD01000018.1 GCF_000495795.1 Asticcacaulis sp. AC460 | reverse complement strand
CCTCCCCACTTCGTAGGGAGGAGGGAGCGCGTTGAACCAGCAGCGATAGTCGTTCTTTTACCACGCAACGGATTTCCTGTCCCGTCATGTCAACCCCGCACCGGCAGGGTAAAGGCAAACGTCGTCATCCCGCCCTCGACCAACTGCAGATTCCCGCCATGCGCCAAGGCGATCTGCCGCGCCAGGTTCAACCCCGTCCCGGTGCCCTTCGGCTTGGACGTGGCAAAAGCCGTGAACAGGTTGGCCCGCAAAGCGTCCGGCACACCGGGACCCGTATCCGAAATCCGGATCACCACCGCCTGAGCCCCCGCCCCTACCGAAACCACCACCCGCCGATCCTCACAGCCTTCCGTCGCCTCGACCGCATTCGTCAAAACATTGATCACCGCCTGGCTGATCTGAGACTCGTCCAGCAACACGCGCGGCAAACCCTCCGCGACCGTTACCTCGAACACCACCCCGCTGGTAGCGCGAAACGGCGCCACGATCTCCTCCACCAATCGCCCCGCATCGACCGGCTGCAACACCGGTTCCGGCAACCGCGCCACCGACCGGTAGGCCTCGATAAACCGCGTCAGGCTGCCCGCCCGCCGCGACAGCATCTCCAGTGCCTCACCCGCCGCCTCGACATTCTCGCCCTTTTCCTGCGCCAGATATGACGTCGCGATATCGGCCAGGGACGCCACCGGCGTCAGCGAATTCATGATCTCATGGCTGAGGATATGCAGGGTGTCGCGCAACGCGGCTGCCTCCGCCTTGTTCATCTCCATCTCGACATCGGTCAGCGTCGCCAGCCGCACCGCGCCGTCATCGGACAGGATCTCGCTGACGCCGACGGCATACGACCGGCCGAACAGGCTCAGCACCGGGCTCGATCCGGCCACAGCCCCAGTCACAGCCGGAACCAGGACCTCGGCGCCGGTGACGATCAGGTCGTCGGTACCGAACAGGCCGCGTGCCGCACGGTTCAGCGCCCTCGGTCCTTCGCCGGCGGCATGGCGCACCAGCGGGATCGGCATCTGATCCAGCAGGATATGCAGATTGCCGGCGTCCTCAGGCCCGACCACCGCCGGCTCATCCGGATTGCGCCGCATGCTGTAGGTGACGGCTAGAAACACCAGCAAGCCCAGCCCGGCCAGGACGCCCAGCACCATGTTGGCCCACAGTCCCTGGCGGCCGGCGTCCCAGGCAAAGACCGCCATCACCGCAAGGGCGACGGCGGCCAACAGATGCGAGAGGCGGGAATTAAAGGCCATGTTTCGACATCCGCCGGTAAAGGGCCGGCCGCGTCAGGCCCAGCTCGGTCGCCGCCGCCGACACGTTGAAATTGTGCCGTTTCAGTGCGTCCTCGATCATCGCCTTCTCCGATTGCGCCAGCCGAGGCGCCACCTGCGCGGGGACAGCCTCGCCATAGTCGAGCGGCAGGTCGCCGGCCGAAATCACCGCGCTGTCGCTGAGGATGACCGTGCGCTCGATCAGATGGCGCAGGGCGTGGACATTGTCCGTCCACGGATGGGCCATCAGCAGAGCCTCGGCCTCGGGCGACAGGGTCTTGGCCGCAAAACCGTGGTTCTGACAGGTCACCCGCAGGAAATGCGCCGCCAACTGAACAATGTCGTCGCCGCGTTCACGCAGAGGCGGCATTTCGACATCCAGGGTGCTTATGGCATAGGTCAACCCGCGGTCCAGGCCCAGTTCGCGCAACGGCTTCGAACTGGTGGCGACCAGCCGGCTGTTACGGCGCGGCGCCGGGTTCAGCCACGCCAGCAACACCGGTGCCATCGCCTCGGGCAGGCGCTCGATATTCTCCAGCACCAGGGTGGTGTTCGGCGTGTCATCCAGTTGCGTCACCGCATGCGCCTCGAGATGGACGATGTGATCGCGGCCCGACTGGCGGTGCAGACTGGTGGCGGCCAGGGTCTTGCCGGTCCCGACCTCGCCGCGGATCAGCACAGCGGCCGTCAAGGTCGCACAACGATCAATCATTGCCTTGATACGCGCCATGGCCTCCGACCGCCCGATCAGGATCGACGGATCGGCCACCGGCGCCGCCTCCGGTTTGCGCGCGGCCGACGCGCTTTCGATCGCCTGGATCAGCCGCTCATTGTTCCACGGCTTCATGATGAAGTCGCGCGCGCCGTTGCGCAAAGCCTGCACCGCGATGTTCAACCCGCTATGGCCGGTGACCACGACAACCGCCGCCTGCGGATCATGGCGCAGGATGTCGCGCAGGCAGGCCAGGCCTTCCTCGCCCGAGGTCTGGGCGCGCGCAAAATTGAGGTCCAGCAGGATGACATCGACCGGATCGGAGACCAGCCGGCTGAACGCCTCCTCCGGCCCGGCGGCGCCATGAAAGCCGTAGCCCGCCTTCTTCAGCAACAGCTGGGCGGTCTTGCGGACATCGGCATCGTCGTCGACAAACAGGACGGTTTTTTGCATGTACGATTCCGGACAGTGCGGTCACTTAAGCGGACACATTGCCGGACACATCGCCGAAATGTCAAACAAATTCGGCTGGTTAGGTCATTTATCACAACAATTGTAGGATGGACAAAAATAAGACTCAGGGAGCCTGCCACCACCTCATTTTGCGCACATCTGCGGATGTTAGCGCTCACACGATTGGCCGCGACGCTCGGGTAGCGGCCATTCTTGCCGGTACAGCACGGTCCCTGCTGCCGGCGACCTCTCCCAGGACCGTCTTTCCAACCTTCACCCTCCCGGACGTCACACCGGGAGGGGTCTTTTTATCTTTCGACGGAGCCCAGATGATCAAGTTTTCCGCCGCCACCGCCCTGGCCGCCATTTTCACCCTGGCCTCCGCCGCCACCGCTGCGCCTATCGCCACCCTGGACCGCAACGGCGCCTGGGTCAGCGTCGAAGCCTACGGTCCCAATGCCATCCACGTCGTCATCGCCGCCGACAAGGACCAGGCGCTCAAAGGCCCCGGCTACGGCATACTTCCAGTTAATGCGAACAATGACAGCTTTCGCCAATCGACCGGCCCCGACGGCGACACTTTCGCCTCTAATGCCTTGACTTTAAAGATCAATCCCGCGCCTGCCCCGCGCGTCCCAAGCCAGGGTGAGAAATATTTCGCCCCCTCGCTCGCGCCGGTCGGTTTGACGGTCAAAAACGCCCGCGGCGACACCCTGCTGACCATGAACGGCTGGGAAATGGCGCCCCACGAAGTCAACGGCGAAGCAACCTACCAGGTCGGCGCCTCTTTCATCGCCCCCGCCGACGAACACCTCTACGGCATGGGCCAGAACCAGGAATCCCTTGGTACGCTGGACCTGCGCGGCAAGGTCCTGGACTGCAAGCACTGGTACGATGCCCCGGCCGGTGAGACCGTCTGCGTCCCCTTCATGGTCTCGTCTAAGGGCTACGGCATCATCTGGGACAACCCGTCGCAAACCCGCTTCGTCGGCGCCGTCAACGGCCGCACCGCCTTTCAGTCAAATGTCGGCGAACGCGTCAGCTTCTTCATCGTTACCGGTGACACGCCCGAACAGATCTATTCCGCCTATGCCCGCGTGACCGGCAAGACGCCTATCCCGCCCAAGGCCGCCTTCGGCCTGATCCAGTCCAAGGCCCGCTACGACAGCCAGGAACAGGTGCTGCGCGTCGCCAACACCTACCGCCAGAAGGGTTATCCGCTGGACGTCATGGTGGTCGACTGGTTCCACTGGACGCGCATGGGCCAGATGGATATCGACCCGGCGCAATTTCCCGACGCCGTCGGGATGAACAAGCAGCTGCACGATATGGGCATGCAGTCGATCATCTCGGTATGGCCGCGCTATGAAACTTCGGGCCGTTATTACAACGAGTTAGCCGCCAAAGGCTATTTCCTGCACCATAAGGACGGCGCGCCGGTCGACGGCCTGCCGTTCCGTTCGGACCGTACCGGCGCCCTGATCGATTCCACCAACCCGGAGGCGCGCGCCTGGTATTGGGGCAAGATCAAGGACAATATCCTGAGCCAGGGCTTCGACTATCCGTGGCTGGACGAAACGGAACCGGACCTGGTGCCGGAAGGTTATCACTTCTCGATCGGCACCGGCGACCGCTACCGCAACCTGTATCCGCTGGTCCATGTCGAGGGCGTGGCCCAGGGCATGCGCGAGTGGAAGCCCAACAAGCGCGTCCTGATCCTGGCGCGGGCGGCCTATCTCGGCTCGCAGCGCACCGGCGCCCTGTTCTGGTCGTCGGACATCCAGCCGTCGTGGGAAGCCTTGCAGCGCCAGATCCCGACAGGTCTGAACATGACGGCGTCAGGCATCGCCTACTGGGGTAACGACATCGGCGGCTGGCAGTGGTTGCCGCAAACCACCAACGCCACCAAGGCGCCGCTGCTCGACCCGTCCGATGCGCGCGAGACGGTCGGTCAGAACAACGACTACCCCGAACTGTTCACCCGCTGGTTCCAGTACGGTACCTTCCTGCCGACCCTGCGCCTGCACGGCGACCGCAAGAACACCGAAATCTGGGCCTTCGGCAAGGAAGCCGAGGTCATTCTGGCGAAGTATGACCGCCTGCGCTACCAGCTGATTCCCTATATCTACAGCCAGGCCAAGACGACCTACGACACCGGCGCGCCCTTCATGCGGCCGCTGTGGATGGACTTCCCGCAGGACCCGAATGTCGCCGACCTGGGGACCCAGTACATGTTCGGTCCGGCCTTCCTGGTCGCCCCGGTCACCGAACAGGCCCAGACCGAAAAGCGGGTCTACCTGCCGGCAGGGGCGGATTGGTACAACTACTGGACCAACGAAAAATTCGCCGGCGGACAGTGGTTAAATGTTGCCGCTCCGATCGATCAAATCCCATTATTCGTGAAATCCGGATCTATCGTACCGTTGGGTGCCGACATACCGTCGACCGCCACGAAACAGGCGATCACCGGCATCACGGTCTATCCGGGCCGAGACGGCGACTTCACCCTCTATGACGACGACGGCAATAGCTACGACTACGAAAGCGGCAAGGGCACCAGCCAGACCAAACTTCACTGGGACGACGCCAGCCAGACCCTGACCGCCACCGGCAGCGACAAGGCCCTCGTGAAGGCGGCGCCCGGCCTGGTCAAGGTCGTGTCACGATGATCCAGCTTCTGGCCGCCGCACTTCTGGCCCTGGCGCCGGTCCAGGTGACCGGCGGCCAGATCGCCGGCACGCAGGACGGCGATGTGAAGGTCTGGAAAGGCGTTCCCTTCGCCGCGCCGCCGGTCGGCGACCTGCGCTGGCGTTCGCCCCAGCCCGTCGTTCCATGGCAAGGGGTGCGGACGACCCAGAGCTTCTCGCCGGCCTGTGCTCAGACCGCGGCCTGGGTGTCCGAGCCCAAGAGCGAGGACTGCCTGTACCTGAACGTCTGGGCGCCCGAAGGCGCCAAGGACCTGCCGGTCCTGGTGTGGTTCTATGGTGGCGGCTATTACGGCGGCACGGCCTCGCAGCCGCTGTATGACGGCGCCAACCTGGCCCGGCACGGCGCCATCGTCGTCACCCTGAACTACCGCCTGGGCATATTCGGTTTCTTCGCCCATCCGGAGCTGGCGGCCGAGTCGCCGCACCACGCCGCCGGCAACCAGGGCATCGAGGACCAGATCGCTGCCCTGCAATGGGTCCACGACAATATCACGGCTTTCGGCGGCGATCCCAATCGCGTCGCCATCTTCGGCAATTCAGCCGGCGGGGAGTCGGTGACCCTGCTGGTGGCGTCACCCGCCGCCAAGGGGCTGTTCCAGCGCGGCATCGCCCAGAGCGGCAACTTCGCCCTGCCTCTGGATGCCAGCGAGAACGACCATTTTTCACGCACGAACGCCGAAACCCGTGCCCAAACCTACGCCGAGGCCGCTGGCGCGCCGCATCTCTCCGACCTGCGCGGCCTGAGCGTCGCGGCGCTGCATAAGTTACCATGGTACGCCGTCCCCAGCGTCGATGGCTACGTCCTGAAGGAAGACCTGACCACCACCTATGCCCGGCACCACCAGAACGACGTCCCTCTGATGGTCGGCTGGACCGCCGACGAAGGCAAGGATCTTGCGCCGGAACTGCTCGGCACCTCCGATTTCACGGCGGCGAACCATACGGCCCTGGTGACGAAACTGCTGGTTCACGCGCCGTCCCCGGCGCTGCTGGCGGCCTATCCCGGCGCGACGGATGCACAGGCTAAGGGCTCGATCAACCGGCTGACCAATGACTGGTGGGGCTGGCGCATGGTCTACTGGGCCAATCTTCAGGCCCGGCACGGCGCGGCCAAGTCCTACGTCTATCATTTCGCCCACCTGCCCGCCCAGGAAACGCCGTGCTACTACGGCTGCGGCATAGGCCACGGCGCTGAAATCCAGTACACCTTCGATAACCTGGCCTGGTCCGACCGCGCCTGGACGGCGCATGACCGCGAACTGGCGGTGACATTGGCCGATACCTGGGTGCGCTTTGCCGCCACGGGCGCGCCCGGCTGGACAGAATTCAACGGCAAGCCCGACACCATCCATACCATCACCACCGCCGGCGATCCGCCGGTCGCGCCCTTGCCCGACTTTGCCCTGTTCCAACAGGCGCCCGCCGACAACGAAAAATAGAGGAAGCCACCATGCGTCATATCTCACGCCGCACCACCCTAACCTCGCTGCTGGCCCTGGCCGCGGCGTCGCCTGCCCTGGCTGCGACCGCACCCCGCACCATCGAGCTGGATGCGGCCAAGGCCACCCAGCCGGTCGACCGCTTCTTCGACCTGTCGGTCGGCGCCGACTATCCCGGCACCACCATCCGCGATGCCAACCTGGCCCAGCTCAGGACCGCCGCCCAGGAACTGGGCTTCCGCTATATCCGCTTCCACGACATCTTCCACGACGACCTGGGCACGGTGAAGATGGTCGACAACAAGCTGGTCTATGACTGGACCAAGATCGATTATCTCTACGACAGCTTCCTGAAGATGGGGATCAAGCCGTTCGTCGAACTGGGCTTCACACCCGGCGCCATCAAGACCTCGGACCAGACCATCTTCTACTGGAAGGGCAATACCTCGCATCCGCGCTTCGACCTGTGGAAGCAGCTGATCGACAGCTTCGTGCGCCACCTGATCGCCCGTTACGGCCTCGAAGAGGTTCGTTCCTGGTATTTCGAAGTGTGGAACGAACCCAACCTCGACGGCTTCTTCCAGTATGCCGACCAGGAGGTCTATTTCGCCCTTTACGGCCTGACCGCACGCACCATCAAGGCCATCGATCCCCAGCTCAAGGTCGGCGGACCGTCGACGGCCGGCGCCGCCTGGGTGCCGGAGCTGCTTAGCTGGGCCAAGACCACCAACACCCCGGTCGATTTCGCCACCACCCACACCTACGGCGTCGACTACGGCTATCTCGACGAGGAGGGCAAGATGGACCTCCAGCTGTCGAAGAACCCCAATGCCGTCATCGGCGACGTCCAGAAGGTCCGCAACGAGATCGAGGCCTCGCACCTGCCGGGCCTGCCGCTGTTCTTCACCGAATGGAGCACCAGCTACAATCCGCGCGACTTAAGCCACGACTCCTACATTGCCGCCCCCTATATTCTCAGCAAGCTGAAGGCGACGCAAGGCATCGTGCAGGGCATGAGCTACTGGGTCTATTCCGATCTGTTCGAAGAGCCCGGCCCGCCCTCGGCCACCTTCCACGGCGGTTTCGGCCTGATGACCCGCGACGGCATCCGCAAGGCGTCGTGGTTCGGTTACAAGTACCTCAACGCGCTCAAGGGCAATGAGATTCCGTCCACGGATAATCAGGTCTGGGCGTCGTGGGACGGCAAGGCCCTGTCGGCCGTCATCTGGGATTACCAGCATCCCGACCAAAAGGGCAGCAGCAACGGCACCTTCTTCAGCAAGCTGGTCCCGAACAAGGCCTCGGTGCCCGCGAAGGTGAAACTGTCCGGCCTGAAACCCGGCAGCTATACCCTCACCGTCCAGCGCACCGGCTACAAGGTCAATGACGCCTATTCGCACTGGATCGCCATGGGCTCGCCCAAGGACGCCACGCCGGAGCAACTGGCCAAGCTGCAGGGCCTGACCACCGACGCGCCGGAAAGCTCGCGCCGCATCACTGTCGGCAAGGACGGCACCGCCGAGGTGACCGTGGCCATGAACAGCAACGATGTCGTCCTTGTGAAGGTGCAGCCGTGAAAACCGTAGCCACCGTCCTGGCGGCCGTGAGCCTGTGCTTCGCCGGAGCGGCTGCAGCCGAACCGGTAAAGCAGCGCGTTGTCGTCCTGACCGATATCGAGAACGAGCCCGACGACAGCGAGTCGATGGTCCGTCTCCTGCTCTACAGCAGCGAGATCGACATCGAAGCCATCGTGGCGACGACATCCGTGCATATGAAGAACCGGGTTGCGCCGGAGACGCTGCGCGCCATCATCACCGCCTACGGCCAGGTCCAGCCCAACCTGTTACAACACGAAGCCGGCTTCCCGACGGCTAAGGCTCTGCAGGACCGCGTCACCCAGGGCGTGCCGCTCTACGGCATGACCGGCGTCGGCAAGGGCAAGGATTCGCCAGGCTCCGACCGCATCATCACCCTGCTCGACACAGCCGACGACCGTCCGCTGTGGGTGTCGGTGTGGGGCGGGGCCAATACCCTGGCCCAGGCGCTGTACAGGATCCGCGAGACCCGCTCGCCGGCCGAGGTCAAACGCCTGGTCGCCAAGCTGCGCGTCTATACCATCTCCGATCAGGACGATTCCGGCATCTGGATGCGCAAGACCTTCCCGGACCTGTTCTACATCGTCAGCCCTGGCGGTTACGGCAACGCGACCTGGAGCGGCATCATGCATGTCGAACCGGGCTTCGATAATACCGAGATCAGCAATGCCTGGCTGGCCGCCAATATCCAGCAGGGCCACGGCCCGCTAGGCGCCATGTATCCCGACGTGGCCTATGGCATGGAAGGCGATACACCCAGCTTCCTGGCGTTGATCCCCAACGGTTTAAGCGTGCCCGAACATCCGGAATGGGGCGGCTGGGGCGGCCGTTACGAGCTGTATGTGCCCAAGGTGGCCGATACCGACCCCAAGGGCTTTAACGGCGGCATGGCCATCGAGCAGGAACCGCGGCCGATCTGGAGCAACGCTGTCGACACCTATACGCCGTTTGCCGCCAACGCTTTCGGCCGCGCCATGCGCCCCGCCGAAAAGAGTGCGACCGGCTACAAGACGACGGTGTGGCGGTGGCGTCCGGATTTCCAGAACGATTTTGCCGCTCGCATGGACTGGACCATCAAATCCTATGCCGAGGCCAACCACCCGCCGGTCGTCGCCCTGGGCCAGCCCGACCGCATCACGGTCAAGTCGGGCGAAAAATTTACCTTGAGCGCCGCCGGCAGCCGCGACCCCGACGGCGATAATCTGAGTTATCTCTGGTTTCACTATCCGGAAGGGGGAAGCTTCAAGACACCGATCGCCATCGCCGGCGCCGAGAACATCTACGCCGTCCCCGTGGTCGCGCCCACGGTGACCAAAACCGAGACCGCGCATTTCATCGTCAAGGTGACCGACAAGGGTTCGCCCGCCCTGACGCGCTATGCCCGTGTCATCGTTACCATCACGCCCCAATAAACCCGCATCTCCAAAGATATAACAAAAGTTCCAGGGACTATTCCATGCACGACCTTTCAGATCCGCAACGCCGTAAAATGCTTGTCGCCTTGGGCGGAACGGCGCTTTCCGCAAGCCTGGTGGGCTGCGGCGGTGGCGGCGGTGGCAGCAGCGGCGGCGGTGGTGGGGGCGGCTCTTCGTCCTCTTCGTCGTCGTCTTCCTCTTCGTCTTCGTCTTCGTCGTCGTCGTCTTCTTCGTCTTCGTCTTCGGGTCTTTATCCCAGCTACAATATCACCCCGCAGCCTGCCGACTCTTCGGGCATGACGCGAACGCCCACACAGATCGCAGCACTTATCAAGCTGGGACTGAATATCGGGAATACGCTGGAAGCCACGGGCGGCGAGACCGCCTGGGGCAACCCTCTGATCACTCAGGGCCTGATCGACACGGCGAAGACTCAGGGGTTCCGCGCCATTCGCCTGCCCTGTTCCTGGAACCAGTACGCCAACGCAACGACCGCCAAAATCAGCGACAGCTGGTTGAACCGCGTCAAGGACGTCGTTCAGTATTGCATCAACGCCGATCTGTACGTGGTCCTCAATATCCATTGGGATGGAGGCTGGCTGGAAAACAACGTGTCGGCGTCGTCGCGGGACACGGTTGCCGCCAAGCAAAAGGCCTTTTGGGAGCAAATCGCCACGCATCTGCGGGATTATGATGAACGCCTGATCTTCGCCAGCGCCAATGAACCGAATTGTGACACGGCTGAGGAGATGGAGGTTCTGCTGGCCTACCATCAGACCTTTATCGATGCCGTCCGTTCGACGGGCGGGCGCAATGCCTTTCGGACTCTTGTCCTGCAGGGGCCGAACACCGATGTCGAGTTGTCGGACAAGCTCTGGACGAAGACCCCGACCGATACCGCGACGAACCGGTTGATGGCGGAGGTTCACTTTTACACCCCGTATCAGTTCACCCTGATGGACAAGGATGAATCCTGGGGCAAGATGTTTTACTACTGGGGCAAGGATTATCACTCGACGATCGAACCGGACCGCAACGCGACCTGGGGCGAAGAGGACCATGTCGATCTGATGATGGCGACGATGAAGCGCCTGTTCGTCGATGTCGGCATTCCGGTTATCCTGGGGGAATACGGCGCCATGACGCGCACGACTCCGGCAGACCTCGAAAAGCACCTTGCATCACGTGCGCACTGGATGAAGTACGTCACCCAGAAAGCCCTGGCGAATGGGCTGATACCGTTCCTGTGGGACACAGGGTCCTTGATCGACCGGACCAGCCATGCGGTTCTAGATCGTCGGGGCCTGGATGCCATACTGGAAGGCGCCGGCCTGAAGGCGTAAGGCCGGGCTGTTGCCGAGCGTAACCTGAATAAGGAACTCCAAGATGACGACACGTCGCAACCTGTTCACCACCCTGGCCGCCAGCGCTGCCCTGGCACCCGCCGCACTGGCACCCGCCGTGCTGGCGCCGGCTGTTGCCGTGGCCGGCGACAAAGCGCCGGGCAAGCCGCAATGGGGCACAGGCCCGGAAGGCCAGCGCAAGGCCGACCGCGGCGATGGGACCTATCTCAACCCGATCATCGCCGGCGACCATCCCGACCCGACCATCCTGAAGGATGGCGACGACTACTACATGACGTTTTCGTCGTTCTTTTCCTATCCCGGCCTGGTCATCTGGCACTCGACCGACCTGGTCAACTGGACGCCGGTCGGGCCGGCCCTGTTCAAGCCGCTGGGCACCATCTGGGCGGTTGACCTGTGCAAGCACAACGGCCGCTACTTCATCTACATCCCGGCGGCGCCCGATGGCAAACCGTGGTCGATCTACGCCGTCTGGGCCGATAATATCGCCGGTCCGTGGAGCGACCCAGTCGATCTCAACATCCATGACTGCATCGACCCCGGCCACATCGTCGGCGAGGACGGCAAGCGCTATCTCTTCGTCAACGGCATCCGCAAGATCCGCCTGACCGACGATGGTCTGGCGGCCGACGGCAAGCTTGAGCCGGCCTATCAGCCATGGATGTATCCCGACGACTGGATCGTCGAAAACTTCGCCCCTGAAGGGCCAAAACTGCTGCGCCGGGGCGAGTATTTCTATCTGGTCACCGCCGTCGGCGGGACGGCCGGTCCGGTCACCGGCCATATGGTCATCGCTGCCCGGTCAAAATCCATTCATGGGCCGTGGGAGCACTGCCCCAACAATCCTCTGGTCCGGACACTGAGTACCGATGAACCCTGGTGGTCGCGCGGCCACGCCACCCTGGTCGAAGGGCCTTCGCCAAAAAACGGAGAAGCCGACTGGTGGCTGGTCTATCACGGCTATGAGAATGGCTTCCGGACCCTGGGCCGCCAGACCCTGCTGGAGCCCGCCGAATGGACGAAGGACGGCTGGTTCCGCGCCCTGGGGGGGGATTTGTCAAAGCCGATCAAGAAACCTAAAGGTGGTAAGGCCGGCCCGGCCGGGTTCAAACTGTCGGACGATTTCAGTGCCAACCGCTTCGGCGCCCAGTGGAGCTTCCACGACCCGAAGCCCGGCGAGATGGACCGTGTGACGTTCGGCGACAAGAGCCTGCGCCTGGCCGGCAGCGGCACCTCGCCGGCCGACAGTTCGCCCCTCACCTGCCCGGTCGGCGACCGATCCTATGAGGCCGAGGTGACCCTGGAATTGGAAGGGGAAGCCGTGGCCGGCCTGCTGCTCTACTACAATCCCAAGGCCTATGTCGGCATAGGCTTTACCGGCGAAGAAACCCGGACCTGGCAGTATGCCGAGGACCACGCCTGGAACCGGCAAAAGCTGAAAGGCCGCCGTGTCCGTCTGCGCGTCACCAACCAGGACAATGTCATCACCTGGCATACTTCGGCCGACGAGGGAAAGACCTGGATCCGCCATCCGACCCGGATGGAGGTTTCGGGCATGCACCACAATGTCTTCGGCGGATTTCTGAGCCTGAAGATCGGCATCTGCTGCACCGGCGACGGCGCCGTGCGGCTCAGCAACTTCACCTACCACGCATTATAAAATCATAAGAGAGAACCAGTTTGTCTTCAGTTCAAAGTTTCAAGGGTCTCCGGCGCAACATCTCGCTGGCCATCGGCGTGGCCGCCGCGGCTTTGTTCGCGGCCAGTGCCGCCAGCGCCGACAGTTCCAACCTGACCGCCGCCAATGCCCTGACCGAGATGTCACCGGGTTGGAACCTGGGCAATACCCTGGAAGCCATCGGCGCGGGCACCCAGCCCTTCTCGGTGTCGCAGGAAACGGCGTGGGGCAATCCAGCCGCCACCCAGGCCCTGATGACCCGGGTCAAGGCGGCCGGCTTCAAGAGCATCCGTATTCCCGTGTCTTGGAAACAGTATGCTGACAGTAGCGACACCATCAACGCCGCCTGGATGACGCGGGTGAAAGAGGTCGTCGACTATGCACGCGCCGCCGACCTGTATGTCATGATCAATGTCCACTGGGACGGCGGCTGGCTGCAGCCGACCTTTGCCAACGAAGCCTTGGCGGATGCCCGCCTGACCAAGTTCTGGACCCAGATCGGCACGACCTTCAAGGATTATGACGACCATCTGCTGTTCGCCGGCACCAATGAAGTCATGGTCACCGGCGACTACAGCACGCCCAAGGCGGAATACTGCCAGGTCCAGCACGGCTTCAATCAGACGTTCGTCGATGCGGTGCGCGCCACAGGCGTAAAGAACACGACGCGCTGGCTGGTCATCCAGGGCTTCAACACCAATATCGATCATACCCTGCTGTGCAATTCGACCCTGCCGACCGATACGGCGACGGGCCGGCTGATGATGGAGGTGCACTATTACGACCCATACAACTTCACCCTGAATACGGGCGGCAAGATATGGCAGTGGGGCTCGATCGCCACCAGCCCGGCCAATACCGAGACCTGGGCGAATGAGGCCTATACCGACGCCCAGTTCCAGAAGATGAAGGTGAACTTCGTCGACAAGGGCGTGCCGGTGATCCTGGGCGAATATGCCGCCAGCCTGCGCACCGAATACGACGCCACGGGCATCTACCGGAACTACTGGAACAAGTATATTACCGGTTCGGCCTTCCAGCACGGCATGGTGCCGGTCTACTGGGATAATGGCTATCTCGATAACCACCAGTCGGGCCTGTTCAACCGCGGCGCCGCCACAGAAGGCTTCCCGGCCACCATCGACGGAATCGTCGACGCGGCGAAGTAGCCAGTGTAGCCCCGGCCTGTGCGGAAGGTGGCGGTACGAGGCCGGCGACGGCCTCAATTTCCTGCGCGGAGCGCCTTCA
This sequence comes from Asticcacaulis sp. AC460, assembly GCF_000495795.1. Lineage (GTDB taxonomy): Bacteria > Pseudomonadota > Alphaproteobacteria > Caulobacterales > Caulobacteraceae > Asticcacaulis. Next base: position 72,054 of record NZ_AWGD01000018.1, on the reverse strand, counting down.
TGACAAGGCAGTGAAGGCTGTGCGTCTGAGATGTAGAAGTCTAGAATTCCGTGGCTTCAGTGTCCGCCGCCATCGGCGGCGCTTCGGTGTTTTCCGTGTTCCTCTTAACTGTCAGGGGCAGGCCGGCTGGCTGGGAGCTCTCTGAAACAAGAAACGGAACACGGACCACACGGAAGCCGCTACGCGGCGACACTGAAAACACGGAATTCCGGATGTGCAGCAGAGTGCAAGAGCTCGTATTCCGCAGGAATGACGGCGCTTCGCGCGGGAAATTGAGCTGCCCGGAATTCGCTACCGCGTCGAGCGCTGATCACGGGCGTGGCAAGCTGACCGAGGCCTACCCAAGAAAAAGCCTGGACCGCGGGAGCGCAAGGTCCAGGCTTCCGGTTAACACGACGGCTTTAGGCCGAGGTCTGGCAGCGCAATTCGAGCTGCTGCTGAACCACGGTGCGTTCGTCGACGATCGCGTCCAGCCGGTTACGCATGTTCAGGAGCACCTTTTCATTTTCCCAGTTCTCCTCGATCGAACGATCGCCCTGGGTGCGATCGATCAGGCTAACGCCCAGATCGATGCTCTTGTCGAGATCGCGCGCGGCGCCCAGGAGGCTGCGGCAACCGCGGTTGGCATCGCCGGCGTCAAAGGCGGCTTGCGCCTGGGCCGCCTTGGTGTGGGCCGAATCGACCCGGGACTCGATATGGCGCGACAGGTCCGAATCGATCTCGGCCTGGGCCACCGTGGCGAACAGGCACGCCGCGGCAAAGCCGGCGCATACAATTTTTTTCATGGATATTCCCCTCTCTGAAGCCTTATGCCAACGGCATCAGGCATTGATAAATTCAGATCGGAATGAGGTTGTCATCGCGATCTGAATGCCCCCGAGAGGAGAATCTAACACGGTTATATGGTTGTAGGCAAGCTGAGGTTGTCGGATGAGGACAGAGGTTCATGGTCGCTGTGGGCTGCACACCGACGCAGTATTACGGCAGGCCAAATCCCCCGCCGTCTCATTTGCTAACCGCAATTGACCACGCCGGGGGCGCCCCACTCCCCGTATGACGGGAAGGGATACGGCGTTGATAATTATAGGATTATTATTTAAGTTAAGTTTCGGCGTCGTCGGCCAGGGCCTTGACCAGGTCCAGAACCTTGCGGCGCAGCTTGGGGCCTGACACCTTCGGGAAGACTTCCGCCAGTTCGATGCCTTCGGATGTGGTCAGGAAGGCGTTGATTGCCGCCTCGGTGCCTCCCGGCGCGTCCTGGGGATCTTCACCACCGGCAAAGCCGTCGAAGAAATAGTCGATCGGCACCTTCAGCACCTGGCCGATGTGCCACAGCTTGGAAGCACTGATACGGTTCGAACCGCGCTCGTACTTCTGCACCTGCTGGAAGGTCAGCCCGATACTGTCGCCCAGCACCTGCTGGGAGATTCCCATAAATTTACGCCGCATGCGAACGCGGCTTCCGACATGTACATCTATGGGATGAACGCGGCTTTCGTCCATATTCAGGTCCGGTTGCTGAGAGTGGGAATAAATACGTTCGCCCGCGGCGCATGCCAGGACGATTCACTGTTCAGAACCTATAGCGACTGGTTTGTATCCGATGTAAGCAACCGGAGGATCACAGCGCGTACAAAACGCCCTCAGGGTTGCAGCAATCTGTCCGGCTTGCGATTCAAGCGCCATTGGCGGTAACGATCCAGCTCCAGCGCTATCATGCCGCCGGTCAAGGCAACCTTAAGCCCGTACCCGCCCCATAGGGTAATGCCCGTGACATACGTCACGACGTTGACCTTACCCAGATATCCGGCGATGTGACAAAGTACCGCAGCCAGAGCGAATGCGGCAGCAAACAGAGTCCATATTTTTCGGGTCTTCGCCGACAGAACGACATAGGCAATCATGACCAGGATATCGATCAGGAAGACCCAGATTCCAGGTCCGTTGCCCTCGCGGCTTTGAAAAATGACCGTAGCGGCCCATCCCAGGGCGTAGATAACGGCCCCGCATCTTTCTGCGGGGCCGCCACGTATCAGGATATAGGGGACAAGTCCAATTCCCCAGCAACGGCCGAAAATGGCCCAGGTCGTGTACATGCCTCTCCTTACGAGGCGACCGGCAGGCCTTGTGGCTGCGGCGCCTCAACCGTCTTGGGTGGCTTGAGCACGTCATCGCCGGTCGCGACGGCGCCGCAGCCAATCTGCACCTTCACACCATTGAGATGCTCATGGGTCAAGACCATGGCCCGGCGGGCCGCGGTCAATTTGATGATCACGTCCGCGGCGGAGTCTAGGACATCCTGTCCGACCACCGCCGACATTCGTGATTCCATTCGCATCCGGCTAAGTTCGCTGATCAGCGTCGCCGACTGGCACAGGGCCAGCTCGATGGCATTTTCCGCATTGAACAGTTGTTCAGCGCCGTAGCGCACCATATCCGCTCGTTTCATTTAGACTACCCCTGACTCGAATGAACTGCCGGCTGGCACGTTCACCAGCCGAGATAATGTGTAATCTGCTGAATAACGCCGAGGGTGCCGAGGGTGAGTGAAAGTATGGCCGCCATCAGGACAATCGATCCCACGGAGGTCACAGCAATCAGCCCTAGCCACATCGGAAGTGACATCGATTTCAGCCGGAATCTGAACCCTGCATCACGCCCTACGCCGGCTCGTCCTGAGTCAGCCACGCCGTCGCTGAAACCATGGTGAAGATGGCTTTCTCCGGCCCGTAGCTCTGGTTCAGTTGCCGGACGGAATTCAGGGTGTCCGTAATCTGGTCCAGTTTCTCGGGCGAAGCGAGCATCCTCCAGGCCATTTCCAGTTCCTGGTAGGTGATGATCAGATAGTCGTCGTTCGGTTTGAATGCTTGGCTCATGCCCTGAACCTGCATCTGGTTCGGGCGGCCTGGCGACTGAGCCTGAGGTATACCCTACGCCGGGTATAGCTCCCGCGCCGGCTTCAAATTCCACCAGTATCATGGCGGCTTTTCGCGTCGTGCTGACCCCCAGGTGGCGCCGCGCCGTGGCGGCATGATCCTTCACCGTCGGCACACTGATCTTAAGGAGACGCGCGATCTCCTTTTCCTGATGATGCCGCGCGATCAGGCGCAGAATTTCTTTCTGGCGTTCGGTTAACGCCCCAATACCCGTCGGCCTGTCACTCAAACACCGTCTCCCTGCGCCCCGTTGCATGTCGACCCGTTCAAACAGTAGCCTCGCGTCCCCTGATTGTCATTAACCATTTTGCCAGCAGCGTGACAGGACGGTGGATCGCTCGGTTTCAGCCGAACGCCGTCTGGATAAGGAAAGCCCGTCACACGCGTCATGGGCGTTTTCAGTAGCCAACCGAACGTCGTTCCGGTAAAACCTTAATGAAAATCTAATGCCTGTTCCCGCGCCCTTGCGTCCATTTCCGGCGTGGCATCCGCGTTCCCATTACCGTACCCGCCTGAAGTATCCTCTCATTTCCCCCGGACGCGCGGTGGCGCCGCGCCTCAACCTGCCTGGCCACAATTCAAGGAAACGCACCATGACTGCTCTCTATGTCGATCATTCCGGCCTCGCTGGTGGCGTCGGTAATTCCATCTCTGTCGATGGCAGCGCCGGTTCACGTACCTTTTACGGAACCATTTACAGCGACACCCTGCCGTCGTTCAATTACGACCATATCACCGCCATCACCTTCCTGATGAGCCAAGGTGACGATACGCTGACCGTCAATGGATCGGCCGTGGTCGACGGCTGCAGTCTCTATCTGGACGCCAATGGCGGCTCCGACCGGCTGAACGGCGACTTCAGCGCCGTCAATACTGCCTTCACCCTGAACAATGGCAACCTGACAACCACCAATGTCTCGGCGATCGACTTCGAAACCTACGACCTGTGGACCGGCAACGGTGCCGACATCATCACCTTGTCAAATCACGGCGGCAGCAACTTCCGCACCGGCGCCGGCGACGACGTCTTCACGTTCGACAATCCGTCCGGCTACATCTATGTCGAGGCCGGCGCGGGCAAGGATACCTTGAACGTCAATGCCGGCACGCAGATTGTCGGAGTGACCAGCACCCTGTCCAACAACGCCGGCCTCAACTTCTATGGCGACCTGTACCACGACACCAACCGTATCCAGTATAACGGGGTGGAAAAGATCAACTATACCATGGGCCTGGGGAACGACACTCTCAACCTGGACGGCGGCCCCCTTGCCGCGTCGAATACCAATGTCGCGGTCAATGGCGGTGGCGGCGTGAACACGCTGAACGCCAATCTTGGGGTTATTACCACCAACATTCTTCTGACCAACGCCTCGCTGACCACCAGCCGCGTCTCGCTGAAGAACTTCACCAACTACAACCTTACCTTCGGCAGCGGCAACGACACCGTGACGCTGAATAACACGGGCGCGCAGAACCTGGTTTTGGGCAGCGGCAACGACAATGTGACCCTGAACGGCGCATTGGGCTACCAGTACGTCGCCCTGGGCGCCGGCCAGGACAGCCTGACGGTGAACAATTCCGCACAGACCGTCGCCGTAACGAGCACCCTCAACAACAACGCCGGCGTTGACTTCTACGGCGACCTCTACAACGATGGCGGCAATCGCACCCAGTATGACGCGGTCGAGAACCTGACCTACTATATGGGCTCAGGGAGCGACACGCTGAACCTCAACGGCGGTCCGCTGGCGGCCGCGGCCAACACCGTCTATGTCGACGCCGGCGCCGGAGGCAATATTCTGTCGGCGAACCTGGGCGTGATTACCACCGATATCTTCCTGAACAACGCCTCTCTGACGACGAGCCGCCTGACCCTCCTGGGTTTCGTCAGCTATGCCGTAACCTTCGGCAGCGGTAACGACAGTGCAACCCTGAGCGAGACCGCCGGCCAGGATCTGCGTCTGGGCGCAGGCGACGACAGCGTGAGCCTCAACGGCGCCCACGGCTATCAGTACATCGAACTGGGTGGGGGTTTCGATACGCTTTCGGTCAACAACGCGACCCAGACGGCAGGCGTGTCGAGCAATGTTTATAATGACACCGGCGCGCGCTTCTATGGCGATCTTTACAATGACGGCGGCAACCGTACCCAATTCAACGGGACAGAGGCGCTCGTCTACCGGATGGGGACTGGCGATGACGCGTTCACCTTCGACGGCGGCCCCCTCGCCACCCTGGCCAACAGCGCCGATATCGACGCAGGGGGCGGAACCGACACCCTGACCTCGGCCAATCTGTCGGTCATCACAACCGCCATCACCGTGCTCAATAGCAGTCTCACCGCGGATCGTGTTGCGCTCAACGGCTTCGAAATCTACGGCAATGTCTATATGGGCAGCGGCAATGACAGCGTGACAGTCGCCGGCGCCAACAACCAGGGCTGGCGCATGGCGGCGGGCAACGATACGGTAACCCTGACCAGCTCTGCGGGCTACCAGTACGTCGAAGCCGGTGACGGTACCGACAGCCTCAGCATCGACAATCACACGGTAACCGCCAATGTCGGCCACGCCATCTATAATGACAGCGGCATCCGTTTTTACGGCGACATATATAACGACACCAACCGCACCCAGTTCAACGGCACGGAAAACCTGAGCGTCATTGCCGGGTCCGGAAATGACGCCCTGAGCCTGGACGGCACACCTCTGCTCAACAGCAATACCAGCATCTCCTTCGATGCCGGCGCCGGCATCGATAGCCTCACCGTCAACCTGGGCGCCCTGACCGCCGACATCGTCCTCAACGAAACCTCACTGACCAGTACCCGCCTGAGCCTGCTCAGTTTTGAAGCCTTTAATGTCACGCTCGGCAGCGGCAACGATACGGTCACACGCACAACGGCGACGGGGGATCAGTTCCGTCTGGCAGGTGGCGATGACTCAATCACGCTGAACAGTGCTATGGGATATCAGTACGTAGAGGGCGGCAGCGGCTATGATTTCCTGACGGTGCGCAATAACAGCCAGGATGCCGGCGTCACCAGCACAATCTATAACGACAGCGGGCTTCGCTTCTATGGCGATCTCTACAATGAAGGCAGCAACCGCACGCAGTTCAACGGCGTCGAGCGCATCGCTTACACCATGGGTCGCGGCAACGATGTGCTGAACGTCGACGGCAATGCGCTGGCGACCGCGGGCAACCGGCTGAACCTTTCGGGCGGGACGGGGATCGACCATCTCAACCTGAACCTCAGCGGCCTGTCGGGCCTGAACCTGGTGTGGTCGGGCGTGACCCTCACGATCGGCGTCAACACCTTCGCCTCGTTCGAAACCCTCAGCGTGACGCTGGGCGGTGGCAGCACCTACATCATCCTGGCCGGCGGCAACGACAGCTACAACGGCACAGGCAGCGACGACACGATCGACGGCGGCGCCGGCAACGACACATTGAGCGGCCAGGGCGGCTTCGATATCGTCAGCTACGCCAGCGCTTCGGGGCCGGTCACGGTCAGCCTGGCCATGCAGGGTGCGGCCCAGGCCACCGGCAACGGCAGCGACCTGCTGACCAATTTCGAAGGGATCCTGGGATCGGCCTATGACGACCAGCTTTTCGGCGACAACAACAACAATCGTCTGGACGGCGGTTCGGGCAACGACAACCTGTTCGGTGGCCAGGGGAACGACACCTATGTCATTAACAGTGCGGGCGACGTCATCACCGAGTTTGTCGGTGACGGCACGGATACGGTCGAGTCGTCCTTCACCTATACGCTGAGTGCGGTCCTCGAAAACCTGACCCTGACGGGTACCGCCAACATCAACGGTACAGGCAACAGCGGTAATAACCTTCTGGTCGGCAATACGGGCACAAACGTTCTGACCGGCGGTCTCGGCGACGACACCTATGTTATCCAGAACAGCGGCGATAACGTCGTCGAAGGGGCGGGCCAGGGCACGGACGTCATCCTTTCCTCTGCCAGCTATGACCTGGCCGGCCGCATTGTCGAGATCCTGACCCTGACCGGGTCGGCCGACATTAACGCCACCGGCAACGGCAATGCCAACACGCTGAACGGCAATGGCGGCAACAACCGACTGGACGGCGGCGCCGGAAGCGACACCCTGACCGGCGGACTGGGCAACGACACCTACGTCGTCAACGCGGTGAGCGACGTCATCGTCGAGGCTGGAGGTGAAGGCAGCGACACGGTCGAATCCTCGATCACCCACACCCTGGGTGCGACGCTCGAAAACCTGACCCTGACGGGCTCCGGCAATATCAGCGGTACCGGTAATGCGCTCAACAATATCCTGACCGCCAACCTCGGCAACAGCACCCTGGCCGGCGGCCTGGGCGACGACACCTATTACGTCGACAATGCCGGCGACAGCGTCGTTGAACTGGGTGGCGAGGGCAATGACACGATCTACTCCTCCGACAACCGCGGCCTGTTCGGCACCTATGTCGAGACCCTGATCCTGACCGGCGCGGCCAATATCGTCGCGACAGGCAATTCGTTCGCCAACCGTCTGGTCGGAAACAGTGGCACCAATACCCTGACCGGCCTGGCCGGCGACGACACCTATGTCGTCCAGAACGCGGGCGATACCACGGTCGAGGCTGCCGGCGAAGGCACCGACCTGGTCGAATCCGCCATCACCTGGACCCTGGCTGCCAATGTCGAGAACCTGCTGCTCACCGGAGGCGCTGCCGTCAACGGTACAGGTAACAGCGGCAACAACGTCCTGACCGGCAACGAGGCCAACAATGTGCTGAGCGGGCTGGGTGGGAACGACACCTATTACATCCAGAACAGCGGCGACACGGTCGTCGAAGCCAATGGTGACGGCACGGACACCATCGTGTCCACGGTGACCTATTCCCTGGCTGGCCGCTATGTCGAGTTTCTCACCCTGGTGGGTGCGGCCAATATCGATGCCACCGGCAACGGCAATGCCAATACCCTGACCGGCAACGGCGGCAACAATGTCCTGACCGGCCTGGGCGGGCACGACGCCCTGGACGGCACGGGTGGCGTCGACACCCTGATCGGTGGCACCGGCAATGACAGCTACGTCGTCGACGATGCCGGCGACGTGGTGACCGAAGCGGTCGGCGAAGGCATCGACCTGGTCGCGACGGCGCTCACCTACACCCTGGGCGCCAATGTCGAGAATCTGAGCCTGACCGGCACGTCAGCGATCAACGGCACCGGCAATGCGCTGAACAATGTCCTCAGCGGCAACAGCGGCGTCAACGTCCTGACCGGGGGCCTGGGCAACGACACCTACTATGTCCAGAGCGCGGGTGACAATGTTGTCGAAGCCAATGGCGAAGGTACGGACCTCATCTATTCGACCGCAAGCTATTCCCTGAGTGGCCGCTATGCCGAGGCGATCGTCCTGACCGGATCGGCCAACGTCAACGCCACCGGCAATTCGCTCGCCAACAGCCTGACCGGCAATGATGGCAACAACACGATCAACGGCAAGGGCGGGACGGATATCCTGGCCGGCGGCCTGGGCAGCGATCTGTTCCTGTTCGAAACGAGCAGCGGGACCGACACGGTCACCGACTTCAGCGCGGCACAGAACGACACGATCAACATCAACGCCTATACCGGCGGCGTGGCCAATGCGGGCCTCGTCACCCAGTCAGGCGCCAATGTCCTGATCACCCTGGGCGGCGGCAATGTCATAACCGTCAACAGCGCGACCACGGCCGACGTCCTGGCCCATATCGTCTGGTGATAAGCGGCGCTCACGGCCTGTCATGGCTTGCCCGGTGGAATCTTACGTGAGATACAGTCCGTCATGGACGGGCCTCCCGCAGATATTTCCCAGCAGACCGTTACAGGCCTTGAGGCCCTGATCGGCGGCATTTTCGACGACGGTCAGGAACTGGTCCTCGATGGCGACCTGTACCGGGAAATCGCCCCCTTCGTTGGCCAGGTCTCCACCGCGCCGGTGTCCCCGGAACAACTGGCCGAGCGGTTCAGCCGCTCGCACCAGGCCCTGTACGACACGGCGCCGACCGTGCTCGACTATCACTACGGCGGCGATGGCCAGCGCGCCATACTCGAGCACTTTGGTTTCGTCCGCCAGGCGTTCAATACGGGCAGCTTCGATCTCGGGGAGCAAGCGCCCCTGCCCTATGACGACGCCAGTTTCGACGCCGTCTATGCCTTTCATGCTTTTCGTTATGAGCGTTCGCCCGACCTCGCTTTTGCGGAAATCGCCCGTGTACTGAAACCCAACGGCATCCTGTTAGGCGCCGTAGGCCATCTCGAACAGGTCCATCACAATGCCCTGTACAATTTCACGCCCCTGGGCCTGAAGAGGCTGGCCCTGCAGGCCGGGCTACGCCTGGAAGAGATCCATCCCGCCTACGACGTCTTTTCGTGGATGCTCCATCGTCTTCGCGTCATGACGACCACGCGCCACGACCTGCAGGACCTGATCCGCCGCGACAATTTCTTCCACGATCAGTGTGCCGCCTACGGCCTGCGGCTGGGACGCACGCCGGCGGAAATCAACCTGCTCCAGCTGATGCTGAGCGCACACATCACCTTCCTGATCCGCAAACCGGGCTGAGGCTCCCCCTGGACTGAAAACGTTTGTAAAGATTCCGGCGTTATTCTGGCGGCGGGAGTGAAGCAACTGTATGTATCGCCTGAATGTTTTCGTCGACGAAGACCGCAAGGTCCTGATCTTTCGAGTCATCGGCGCCATGCCCAGCGCCGAATTCGTTCAACGTCTGCACGCCGCCTATGCCACCATCGACCGGCCGTGGACGTGGTCGCGGGTGATGGATTTCCGCCGTTTCGAGGGTGTGATCGATCTTACCGATGTCGAGGAAATGGCGCAGCGCTGGAAGGCGATGACCGCAGATCAAAACTACCACGCCAGAGTGGCCGTCGTCAGCACTGATCCGCTCGACAAGGCGCGCGTTCCCACCGCCTCGCCCCTGTTTCCCAACGAAACCGTCTGCCACTTCTCCGACTACCACGACGCCATGGCCTGGGTTCTGGCCGATGACGACGCCACACGTTCGGCGTAACTTTCCGAAACCTTGCAAATTTCGGCGAGAACCATATCTCAAAACTGCTCCCTCCCCGGTAACCTAAGCACAGGCCGCAGTATCCCGCGGACGGTACAAACTACGGAGAGATTGTAATGGGTGAACCTCAAGTCGGGTGGCTGCTGGCCATCATCGTCGGCGCACTGGCCGGCTGGATTGCGGAAATGATCATGAAGTCCAATCAAGGGCTCCTCATGAACATCGTCCTCGGCGTCGTCGGCGCCATCATCGCCAACGCCCTGTTTGCCATGATCGGTATCGGCTTCGGCGGTGTCATCGGCTACCTGATCGCCGGTGTCGTCGGCGCCTGCCTGCTGATTGCTCTGGCGCGAATGCTGCGCGGCGGGCCGCGCGCCGTTTAAGCGAATTACAGCGCAACACGACAAGAGCCGGTCCCGAAAGGGGCCGGCTCTTTTTCATTACCATTTTCCCTTAAGCATTTGTGTTGTAAGCTGTTGCGGTTGCGGCCCGGTTTTTGCTGGGCTATTGCGATGAGCGAACTCTGTCGCAAAATGCTTCAGGCAACCCGACGGGGCGCCCGGCAGAAAGTCATAGGCGGGATAAAGAGCGTATGTTTTGGCATAACGATGGGGAACTGGCCGTCTTTCTGGGCGTGGTTGCCGCGATATTGCTGTTTTTATCGATCGCCGGCGGGGTCATCGCCGCGTTGAAAGCCTTCCAGGTCCGCCAGTTCCAGGACCTTTTGTTCAAGGCCGAACGCAAGATCGACACTCTGGAACGGCGCATGTTCAACGTGCTCAACGCCGTCCCGGTTGCTCTGGTCGAAACCGACACCACCGGGAAATTCACCTTCGCCAACAAGACCGCGCACAGTCTGCTGGGGCGCAAGGACTCCGAACTGATCGGACTGCGTTTCCATGCCGCCACCTGGGGCATCGCCTTCCCTGACGGCCGCGCCATTCCCGCCGACCTGATGCCGATCGCTCGGTCCCTGCGTGGCCAGACGGTCAAGGGCTTCCAACATCTGCTGACCAATTACGGCGGCCACGACAAGGTCCTGGTCTCGGTTACCTCGATGCCGATCATGAACAGCGCCGGCGAAGTCATCGGCTCGACCTCGGCGATGGTCGAGATCGAAACCTGGTCCGGCGAAGGCGTCGACGACATTACCGGCGCCTGGCGCGGCCACTGGTTCTCCTCCGCCACCGTGCCCTTCTGGGGCCTCGATGCGCAAGGCACGGTTCTGGACATCAACAATGCGGCGCTTGATGCCTTCGAACTGAAGCGCGACGAGGTTGTCGGCAAGCCCTGGGCCCAGGTCTTCGTCGCCGATGGCGACTTCCAGGCCGCGCTCGACTATCTCGGCGACATCCAGGACGAAAGCGAAACCGGCGACGCTTCGGTAGCGCTCAAGCTCAAGGCACCAGGCGGCGGCGCCCATGCGTGCACCGTCACCGGCTGGGTTGTGCGCACTCACGAAGGCGGACCCAACGGCCTCACCGTCATGGCCATGCCGGCCGAACAGGCTGTGGTCGCCCCCCACGCCGTGCCCGCACTCGATGACGCCGAACACCAGGAACTGGAAGATTTCCGCAACGGCGAAAAAGCCCTGGCGGCACTCGGCGTCGGCGTATGGCAATACGACCCCGAAGCCGACACCATCGTCGAAGACGCCGGCATGCGCGCCCTTATCGGCCGCGACGAACCGGGCGGTCCTACCCTGATTTCGCAAGATGACCAGGTCAAGGCCGACGACGCCTTCACCCGCCTGAAGTCCGGCCAGGACGATTTCCTGCAACTCGACATCTGGGTCGCGGACGCGCGTTGGATCACCTTGAAGGGTCAGGCCACGATCGAGGACGGCGAGCGCCAGATCTACGGCATCGCCTATGACAGCACCGAATGGAAACAGGCCATCGCCCCGGCAGTCGCCATCGAACCCCAGATCAGCGAAGATGACCTGAACGCCGCCCGCCAGGCGGCGCGCGATGTCGCCCTGGCCGAACTGGAGGTCGCCCGGCAACAGGCCCGTCTGGCCGGTCGTGAGGAGGCCCTAGCCGAGGTCGAAGCCGCCCGCGCCGCAATGCCGGAAGGCGACGTCTATGCGTGGCACAGCTTCACCCAGGCCGTCGCCGAGCCGGTCATCATCCACGAACCCGATCCGGTTGTCGTTGCCGAAAATGAAGCGCTGAAAACCGAGGTCGAGGCACTGCACGCCGAGCTGGAAACCCTGCGCAACCTGCCGGCGCCCGAACCCGTCGTCGTCCGCGAAGCTGATCCCGCGGTGGCCAGCCATAACGCTGTGTTGCAAGCCCAACTGGATGTGCTGAACGGCGAACTTGAGGCCCTGCGCAAGGCGGGACCGGTCATCGAGGCCGACCCGGCCGTCGTCGCCGAAAACCAAGCCCTCAAGACCCGGCTGACCGAGCTGGAATCCGAGATCGAAGCTACGGCCACGGCGCGCGACGCCGTCCAGGAAGAGCTGGACGCGCTACTGTCCCTGCCCCTGCCGGAACCCGATTACAGCGATCGCGACGCCCGGATCGAAGAGCTGCGGCAACAGACCGAGGCCGCCCGCGCCAGGTACGACGACCTGGCCCAGCGCTATCATGTGCTATCCAACACGCCCGATCCGGAGCCCGACTACAGCGACCACGACGCTCGTATCGAAGCGCTTCAGGCCGAACTGGACCAGGCCCGCGCCGCTCTGGCAGCCACGGGCGCCGAAGCCGACACCCTGCGCGCCCGTCCCGAACCCGATTATGCGCCATATGAAGCGCGCATTGCCGACCTGAGCGACGAACTGAAGGACGTCCGTGACGCCCACGAAGTGCTGCGGTCGCGCTATGCCGAACTGGCCGCCGCGCCGCCGGCGGACTACACGCCGTACGAAAGCAAGCTGGCCGTGGCCAATAACGAGCTGGCCAAGTGGCAGGCCGCTCACCGCGACCTGCAGGGGCGTCTGGAAGAGCTGAACACCGCTCTGAACGCGTCCCAGACCCAGATGGCCGGCATGCAGGTCCGCATCGACCAGATGAACGCCGCGCTGAGCAATGCCCAACGCTTCGAGACGGTCGGCCGCCTGACCGGTGACGTTGCCCAGGACTTCGCCCAGATGCTGCAGGTGGTCAACGGCGCGCTGGACGTCATGGCCAAGACCAGCGAGAGCCCGGAAAGCGTGCGTCGCCTGGCCGAGGCCGCGCTGATCGCCGGCAAACGCGGCGAACGCCTGACGCGGCAATTGCAGGCTTTCCAGAGCGAAGAATTCTAGCCTCATGCCAAAAAGTGGATTGCCACTTTTTGGATAAGCATGAGGCGCGCCAAAATGCTTTCGTTTCGCGGTGCGGCATGGCAAGATTGATCCATGTCCCGTTTCAAGTTCCTGCCCGACGATTTGCGTTTATGGTCGCTGGTCACCGCTACCGTGCGGCCGCACCGGCCGACGCGTGTGCCCCCGACACCGCCGGAAATCGAGATCGTCCAGGTGGCCGGAATGGCCCAGCCCATGGTCGCCGAAAAACCGAAACCCGTACCGGCAACACCGTTTCGCCTGGGCCAGGCGATCAAGCCGGAACCTGGCTTCCGCTTCGTGCCGGGTGATAGCTTCTCACCTGATCCGATCGAGCCCCGGCGCAAACGCCGCATCAGCCGCGAACGCGACCCGATCGAGGCCCGGCTGGATTTGCACGGTTTGAATTCGATGGCCGCCGAGGCGCGGTTGAAAGCCTTCGTCCAGCAGGCCTATGCCAACGACTATCGTGCCGTGCTGGTGATCACCGGCAAGGGCATGGCGGAAAACGGTATCCTGAAACGCAACGCACCGGAATGGCTGGCCGACCCGGCGCTGGGGCATATTGTGGCCGGCATTTCCCAGGCCCATGCCCGCCACGGCGGCTCCGGCGCGCTCTATGTCGCGCTGAAGCGGCGAAGCTGACGGCAAAAGCGGGAAGAGGACGCCTAAACGCCTCTAAATCAACCCGTGCTTCTGCGCCAGTTCGCGCAGCGACACCTTGGGCCGCGGGCCGTAATGGTCGATAACTTCCGATGCCGCCAGCGAGCCCAGACGTCCGCAGACATCCAGCCCCAAACCACGCGTCAGGCCGAACATGACCCCGGCAGCATACTGATCGCCGGCGCCGGTGGTGTCGAGCACCGCCGCGGCCGGATAGGTCGGGATGACATGGATCTCGTCCTGGCGGGCGGCGACCGATCCCTTTTCCGAACGCGTCACGAAGGCCAACTCAACCTTGCTGCGCAGATAGCGCAACGCCTTGTCGAAATCGTCCGTCTGGAAAAGCGACATCAGCTCATGCTCGTTGGCGAAGACCAGGTCGATATGGCGCGAAATAAAAGCCAGCAGATCCTCGCGCCAACGATCGACGACGAAGGTATCCGACAGCGTAATCGCCGTCTTGCGGCCGTTGTTGCGGGCGATCTGGGCCGCGCGGGCAAAGGCTTCCCTGCCGGACGGGGTGTCGAACAGATAGCCTTCCAGATAGACGATCTGCGACGCCTTCACCAGTTCGGGATCGACATCGTTGGGCCCCACCATGGCCGCAGCGCCCAGGAAGGTCGCCATGGTGCGCTGGCCGTCGGGGGTGACATTGATCAAACAGCGGCCGGTATGGGTCGGGTCGTCGTGCAGCACTTGCGTATTGAAGGTGACGCCCATCTTCTTCAGGTCGCGCGAAAACACCTCACCCAGGCTGTCGTGGGCGACCTTGCCGATATAGGCGCACTTGGCGCCGAACGAAGCCGCGCCGGCGATGGTATTGCCAGCCGATCCGCCCGAAGCCATTTCGCTGTCGGCCATGGCTTCGTTGAGGCTGACCGCGCGATGCTGGTCGATCAGGGTCATGGCGCCCTTGTGCAGGTCGTGGCTCTTCAGGAAGGCATCGTCGGCTGGAGCCAGGACATCGACAATGGCGTGGCCGACGGCGGTGATATCGTAGGTCGTGGTCATGGGCTGGCTTGAACAATTCCGGTTGCGATTGCGTACCCTAATGGTGAATAAGGAAGCGATGAGCAAGTCTTTATTGATCCTGACTCCGAACCCGGACCATCCGTCGCATCACGGCCGGTGGCCCTATGTCCTGGACGCCTACAGGGAAGCCCTGGCCGGCATCGATGCCGAGGTCTTCGACCAGCCTTGGTCGGAGCCGGTCACCCAGGACTACGACCTGATCGTGCCTTTGGTGGCCTGGGGCTACCACAATGACCCGGACGGTTTCCGCGCCGCCATGGCCCGATTGGCCGAGGATAAGCGCCGCGTGTTCAATCCGCCCGAGATCGTGGCGTGGAATGTCGACAAACGCTATCTGCGCGATCTGGCCGAGGCCGGGGTGCGGATCATCCCGACCCTGTTCGTCGAGCAGTTGACCGAGGATGACCTCGCCCGCGCCCGCGCCGATTTCGGCGACGCTCTCGTGCTGAAGCCTGTGGTATCGGCCGGGGCCAAGAACACGGTGGTCTGGCGAGGCGATGCCGCCTTGGCCGGGGAAGCCGATGTCGAAGGCAAGATCGCGGGTCCGCCGGAGGGCCCGGCCATGATTCAGCCGTTTATGGAGTCGATCCAAACGGAAGGCGAATGGTCCCTGCTCTATTTTGCCGGCGCCTTCTCGCATGCGGTGCTGAAGACGCCCAAGTCGGGCGATTTCCGCTCGCAACCAGACTACGACGCGCGTTTACAGCTTAAGTGGCCCCCAGCCGAAGCTTCGGACCTGGCGGAAGCGGCGCTGGACTTTATCGGCCGCGACCGGTTGCTGTATGCGCGAGTGGATATGGTGCGCGATGCCGAGGGGCGGTTCTGTTTGATGGAGCTGGAGCTGATCGAGCCGGACCTGTACCTGACCTACGACCTGGAAGCCTCAATGCGCTTCAAGGACGCGGTCGAACTCGCCATGCATGTCGGTTGCAAGTGCCACGCTTGACCTGACGGATCATGGCACCGCGGCAAGATCTTCAGCGACCACAGACCTATCCGTTGTCGAACTGATCACGGTGACTCCATCGGTCGCGTTGCCAAACAGCAGGAAAATGATACCCAGCACCAGGGCCGAAGCGACGACCATTTCTAAAATGGTGATGGTTGCATTATCCCGGCTTTCGCTGTTTACCGCTGTGGTCGCCATGCCGCTCTCTCCTCTACTCCCTGATGGGTGCAGGCAATCTAACCCCGCTCCATGCAAGCAGGCCGTCGCCTTTTGTCGGACGTCGCGTAAGATATCCGTCAGACCCGCCGGCTATTAGATTTTAACGTCCCGTTTACCTTGTCACAGCCTGTGGTCGCATTTCACAACTTTTGTTGAGCAAAAATCGCTTGATAAGTGAAGACGCCAGAGGTTAACTCCCCGCTTTCCAGTGCGGACGTGTGGCATGGCGGAACCTTTTTCCGAAGAAACAGCCCCGATGGCTCAGGTGCTGTTTATCGAAGACAGCGCCGCCGAAATCCGTCTTGTTACCGATCTGCTCAACCGCGCCCGGGTCCAGTTCGACGGCCACTGGGTGACCTCGGCCGAGGATGCCCTGCGGTTCCTGCGCAACGAACCGCGGTTCGAGAGCGCGCCGCGGCCCAACCTGATCTTCCTCGACCTCAACCTGCCGCGCATCCAGGGTGGCGGGTTCCTGAAGGAATTGCGCGGCCTGCCCGAGTTGAAAACCATTCCCGTGGTGGTCCTGTCGGGTTCGGATTACGAGGAAGACATTGTTGGCGCCCGCGAACTGGGCGCCGTGCACTACCTGGTCAAGCCGTTGAACTACGAAAAGCTGTGCGAGGTGGTGGCCCGGGTGCGATCGCTGAAGCTGGAACTGCGTGGCGAAGACCTGTTCCTGTGCGCGGAGGATCTGCGGCGGGTCTAAACCCCGATACGCGGGCACAGGTGGCTGACGATGCACAGCTCGCATTTGGGTTTGCGCGCGATACAGACATAGCGTCCGTGCAGGATCAGCCAGTGATGGGCGCGGGTCAGCCATTTACGTGGTATGACCTGCATTAGCTGCTGTTCGACCTTGTCCGGGGTCCTGGCGGCCGCATCGACCAGGCCCAGCCGGTGCGAGACGCGAAAGACATGGGTGTCGACGGCGATGGCCGGCTGAATGTCCAGTTCGTTCAGCACGACGCTGGCGGTCTTGTTGCCGACGCCGGGCAGGGCTACCAGTTCGTCGCGGGTCAGGGGGATATTACCGCCATACTGGTCGATCAGAATCTGGCTGAGCCGGATGACATTGCGCGCCTTGGTGCGGAACAGGTTCAGCGAAGCCAGCATCGGGGTCAGCCCGTCTTCGCCCAGCGCGGCCATGGCGGCGGGGTTGTCGGCGATGTTGAACACCGCTGCGGTGGCCTTGTTGACGGCCTTGTCGGTGGTCTGGGCCGACAGCACCACCGCGACCAGCAGGGTGTAGCGGTTGACGAAGTCCAGTTCGGTGCGCGGGTCGGGCTTATCCTCTTCGAAGCGCTCGAACAGGGCGGAAATCAGGGCGGGATCGGGTGCGGCCATCGGGTGTGCTTAGCGGAGTTCGAGGGAGGACGGAACCGTCATTGTTCATGGCTTCTGATGTAAGGTTTTTCACCACGGACCACACGGACTTTGAGACAGTTCTGACGCCGCGAAGCGGCCTTACGTTTATTGCCGCTGCGCGGCAGTTTCCGATAAATCCTGAAGTCCGTGTGGTCCGTGTGGTCCGTGGTTAAACTTCCTACTTTCTCAACCGCTCCAGCAGTTGGATCTTCTCCCCGCGCAGGTCGCCCTCCACCCATGGCGTGAACCCGACCTTCGCCGCCAACCGGAACGACGCCGCATTGTCCGGCGCGATCATGCACGTCGTCCGCGCCAGCCGCAGATCCTCGTCGGCATGACGCAAAGCTTCGGTCACCGCTTCGAAGGCATAACCCTGGCCCTGAAATGCCGGATCCAGGCCCCAACCAAGTTCCAGATCCCCAAAGGCCGGCACCAGGTCGCGGCGGTAGTCGAAAATCCCCACCGTCCCCAGCCACACACCGTCCTCAAGCCGGCGGACCGCCCAGTTGCCGACGCCCATCACCTGCCAGTGGCCGATATCGCGCAACAACCGCAGCCAGACCGTCTCCGACGTCATCGCCGGTAAACCGATCTGCCGGGTAAAGTCTTCGTTGCGCCACAGCCGGCAGAGATCGTCGAAATCCGCCACCGTCATCGGCGTCAGGCTCAGCCGAGCCGTCGTCAGGACCGTCATGCCCAAACCTCTACTATCCGACCCGTTCCGGCGCACCTTCATCAGCCATGACTTGCTCCCATTTCAGCCACTTCTCGGTGATGGCGGCATTGAGGTCGATGCCTTCGGACCGCGCCATCAGCAGCACCATGCAGATGACGTCGGCCATCTCCATGGCCACGTCATGACGGGCGCCGTCGACGCTGCGACGCGACCGGCCGGTCATGGCCAGATAGGCCTGGGTCAGCTCGCCCATCTCCTCCTGGACCTTGATCAGGTGCCAGTCGCCGCTGCGGTCGACGTCGTAGACCCTCTGATAGCGGTCGGAAATGACCTTCAGCCGGTCGATAAAGGCTTCCAGTTCGGGTATTGGCAAGGACATGACGGCACCGTTCACGGGATGTTCTCACCCCTTGTAAGCGCGATTCTTAAACCCGGCAAGCCTAGCGCAGTTGATTGCCGAAGCGTTGCGCCTCGCTGCGGGCGGCTTCGTCGGCCGTTGGCACATAAGCCGTGGTCTGCAGGAAGGCATGGATCAGGTCGCCATAGCGGATATGCGACACCTTCAACTTGCACGTCGTCTCGGCCAACCGGGCAAAGGCGGCCTGAGAATCCTTCAACGGATCGAACCCGGCCGAAACCACCCGAACCGGCGGCAACCCGCACAGGTCGGCCTGCACCGGAGACGTATCGGCAGACGTCGTTGCGACACCGGCCGGATAAACCTGATCGGCCAGGTATTTCAGATTGTCGGCGTCGAGCCCGTAGCCCGACCCCAGTGCCTTCAGTGACGGATAATCGTTCACCCGATCGACGCCGGGATAGAACAGCAGCAAGGCCTTTGGCATCGGCTTTTTGGCGTCACGCGCCCGCAACGCCGTCGCGATCGCCAAGGTGCCGCCGGCGCTGTCTCCGGCCAGGCCGACCCGGCCACCCAGATTGGCCTGCACCCAGTCATAGGCGTCTTCGGCATCGTTCCAGGCGGCGGGATAGGGATGTTCCGGCGCCAGGCGATAGCCGACCGAAACCACCACCGCCTTGGCCTCGGCCGCTATGATCCGTACTGACGGGTCGAAAGCGTCGATACTGCCGAACATGAAACCGCCGCCATGATAATAGACGATTACCGGGGCGTCCTTGGGCAGGCCGTCCGGATGGTAGATGCGGATCGGAATGGCATTGCCGTCACGACCTGGGACAGTGCGATCCTCGGTCGCCATCTGCGGCCCAGGCGCCGTCCGCAGCGCCCAGTAGCGGTCCAGAGCCGTGCGGGTGGCGGCGCGGCCTTCCGGCGTCTTATAGCTTTCGCGCAGGTAAGCCTGGACCGCCGGCGCCGAAGCCGGACGCGTCGTATTTTCCAGCACCCACTGCAGCCGCGCATCCAGTTTAACACCATCGGACTCTTCACGCGGGCCTTTCAGGTGGGCGATGAACCAGTCCTCTGGCTGTTTCAGGGCCTCGATCTGAGCCTGTTCCGCCGGGGTGGCGACGATCGGTTCGGCCAATGCGGGTGTCGCCAGGATCAGTGCGGCGGCGGCGATAATGCGGATCATGGTTCCCTGCCCTCTTATGGTTTGCCCGAGCCTACCCCGGCACCGGCGCAATTTCAACGGTTGTTGTAATTATCGCCTCGGCCTATGACAACCGCATGACCGCCATCCTGTTTGTCTGCCTTGGCAATATCTGCCGTTCCCCGCTGGCCGAGGGCGTGCTGCGCCATAAGGTGCGCGAAAAGCGCCTGGACCATCGCTTCGATATCGACTCCGCCGGTTGCGGTGGCTGGCACGCCGGCGAAGCACCCGACCACCGCTCCATTGCCGTCGCCGCCCGCTTCGGCATGGACATTTCCGGCCAGTCCGCCCGCCAGGTCAAGCCGCACGACTTCGATCACTACGACCTGATCCTGGGTCTGGACCGCGACAACGTCCGTCACCTGACGCAGATGCAGCCGCCGGGTTCGAAGGCGAAGGTCGCCCTCTATCTCGAGGAAGCCCTGGGCCTGAACAAGGACGTGCCCGATCCCTATTACGGCGGCGCGCGCGACTTCGAAGCCGTCTACCGGCTGTGCGACCAGGCCAGTGACGCGCTTCTGGCGAAACTGGTGTGATCCGGGATCACTGCCCCGTTACCGTATGCAGCGGTAACGGGCTGCAATCGTTTGCCCGTAAGGACCGCCGAAAAAGCGGCGATCAACTCTGACTTGAAGCCTCGACAAGCCGCCTTTCCCGGTGCAAAAGAGTCGCAAAGACGCTGCCGGGCCTGGCGGCATCCGCATGCGAATTTCGAAGTTCATTTATATTTTTCAGTAACTTAAAGCGTACCCCCAGGGAACCTGTAAGCGTTCATCGCAACTCAGATCATACAATGCCGCGAAAAGCCGGCAGGAGGAAACGCCATGGCTACGTTCGATCTCACCGCAGGGAATGACTTTGTCCACGTCTCAGGCGACGGTCAGGTGCCGACATCCGACTTCACCGATCTGGCCCTGGCGACCGATCTCGAGGATCTGGCGCGCATGGTGTCCGGCGGTACGGATTTCGTCTATCTGGGTGGCAGCAACGATACCCTGCAGGCCGGGGCCTTCCTTGATGTCACCGATACGGTGAACGGTGGCGCGGGCTATGATGAGGTGGTGCTGAACGGCGACTATTCCGCCGGCCTGTCCCTGACGGCCCAGCGCCTGATCGGTATCGAAAGCCTGAAACTGACCTCGGGCCACCAGTATAATCTGACCCTGGGCGCAGGCCTGGGCGCCATGACCGTCAACGCCCTGTCGACCGTCAGCGGTGACCGCTTGGTGCTGGACGGCACGGCGGAGACCGTCACCAACTTCCTGGTCCAGGGCAGCGGCGGTGGTGACGACATCCGCCTGGGCAGCGGCGCCATCAACCAGGTCTATGGCAATAACGGCAACGACTATCTCAGTTCGCTGGCCGACGGCGCCAGCACCATGACGGGCGGCGCCGGTCACGACACCATCGCCATGAGCGGGACCGGGATTTCCTATCTCTATGGCGACAGCGGCAACGACATCATCACCTCGTCGGGCTGGATCAACACCATCGCCGGCGGCACCGGCAACGACCAGATCACCTTCAGCAACGCCCGCGTTCTGGTCGGCGGCAGCGTCACCGGCGGCGACGGTTCGGACCGGCTGTCGATTGACGGCGTGGTCATCCACGAAGCCTTCCTGGAACTGGCCGCAAGCGGCTTCGAGACCCTGTTCTTCGCCACGGGAGCGCAATTGCACGGCCACGATGGCGCCAACCGGTTCGACCTCGGCGTCTCCCTGGCGGCCGGGTCCGCCGCGCCGACCGTCCACGGCAACCAGGGCGACGATACCGTCATCGGCACCACCGCCAACGACACCCTGTGGGGCGAAAGCGCCGCGGATTCGCTGATTGGCGGCGATGGCACCGACCACCTTCTGGGCGGTACTGAAGACGACCGCCTGTTCGGCGGCGCGCACAGCGACACCCTGGAAGGCAATAACGACCAGGACTATCTCGACGGCGGCGCCGATAACGACCTGCTGATCGGTGGCAACGGCGCCGACGCCCTGCTGGGCGGCCAGGGCCTGGATATTCTCTGGGGCGATACCGGCGACGACACCATGGACGCCGGCACCGAAGACGATGTCCTGTACGGCCAGGGCGGCCACGACACCCTGAACGGTGGCACCGGCGCCGACACCCTGTTCGGCGGTACCGGCAACGACGTCTATATCGTCACCGACAGCGACAGCATCACCGAAGACGCCGGCGCCGGGCGTGACCGCGTCGAAAGCGCCATCAGTTACACCCTGAGCGCCAATCTCGAAGACCTGACCCTGACCGGCACTGCGGCCAACGGCACCGGCAACACCATTTCCAACGTGATGACCGGCAATGCTTCGGGCAACAGCCTGACCGGCGGCAACGGCCTGGATACGATCAGCGGCGGCGACGGCAACGACACGATCGACGGCGGCGCCCACGCCGACAGCCTGACCGGTGGCGCAGGCAACGACAGCCTGACCGGCGGCAGCTTCGGCGACACCTTCGTCTTTGCCGCCTCGGGCGCCGGCGACGACACGATCACCGACTTCCAGACCTCAGCCGACCTCGTCGACCTGGGCGGCGCCGACTTCACCGCCGTCTCGGACGGTCCGGGTGGTGCAACCCTGACCCATGCCGGCGGCACGATCCTGATGGCCAGCATCACCGGATGGACGCTCGCGCAGTGGAACACGCGCGTCCAGCCGGCGCCGGGACCGGCGATCACGGCCGGTATCATCAGCGCCGACATCTATGGCGACGGCGGCGATAACACGCTCAGCGGCACGACCGATGCCGACAATATGTTCGGCCTGGGCGGCGCCGACACGATCACCGGCCAGAACGGCAACGACTATATCGAAGGCAATGAGGGTGACGATCACCTGCTGGGACTGGACCAGAATGACACCCTCTACGGTGGTGACGGTTTCGACGTGCTGGAAGGCAACGACAATGACGATCACCTGCACGGCGGCGCCGGTAATGACGCCCTGCTGGGCATGTACGGCAACGACACGGTCTGGGGCGACGACGGCCTGGACATAGCCTTTACCGGCACCGGCAACGACCTGCTCTACGGTGGCGATGACAACGACGTGCTGCAGGGCGAAACCGGCAATGACACGATCGTCGGCGGGGCCGGCGTCGACACCCTGATCGGCAGCACGGGCAACGATCTCTATATCGACCCCGACGCCGCGGATGACCTGCGCGAAGACGCCGGCGGCGGCCGCGACAAGGTCGAAAGCGCCACCACCTTCTCACTCTACAACCTGGCCCATGTCGAGGACCTGAAGCTGACAGGGTCGGCCGACAGCAACGGCGACGGCAACGGCAGTTCCAACCAGATCGACGGCAACGACGGCGCCAATATCCTGACCGGCTACAGCGGCTACGACACCATGGACGGCGGGGGCGGAAACGACAGCCTCAGCGGAGGCCAGCAAAACGATATCCTGACCGGCGGCCTGGGCGATGACACCCTCAACGGCGGCGACGGCGGCGACACCTATTATGTCTACGGCAACGACACCATCATCGAGGTCGCGGGCGGTGGCACCGACATCATTTTCAGCGCCGACGACTACTCACTGGCATCCCTGGCCTATGTCGAGAATCTCAGCCTGCTGGGCGTCGCCGTCAACGGCACCGGCAATGCCCTGTCCAACCAGATCACCGGCAGCGCCGCCGCCAACGTCCTGACAGGCGGCAACGGTTACGATACCCTGGACGGCGGCTCGGACAATGACAGCCTGTACGGCGGCGCCCATCAGGACCTGCTGATCGGCGGCCGCGGCAATGATTACCTCGACGGCGGCAGCTTCGCCGATGTGTTCGAATTCGCCACCAGCGACACCGGCAACGACACTGTGGCCGGCTTCCAGACCGTCGACCGCTTCAACCTGTCGGGCGGTAGCTTCACGGCAGTGTCGGATGGCGTCGATGGCGCCACCCTGACCCATGCCGGCGGGACCATCCTGGTGCTGGGCGTAACCGGCTGGAGCCTGACGGACTGGAACGGTTACGTGGTGTAGTGCTATGGGTGCGCAGGTTTAAACGAAAGCGTCTGCATGACCCAGCATATCGATCCCGGTTTCGAGGCCCGTTTCACGAGCTTTATCAACACGGCCAATGGCTACCTGGCCACGACGCCGCCGATCAATATCAGCGTGTCGCTGAACGAAGCGGCGGCGCGCTACCATGCCTGGGTATGGGCAAAGATGGCCCCGTCGGAGGCCGAGTTCGCCGCCAAGAAGGCCGAAGCCGCGGACTATTTCGTCGACCAGTGCCGCAAGATGTTCGAGGCCCATTTCGACGACTATGTCCGCACCTACGACAAGAACTTTCCGAAGGACGAGACCAAGGCCTGATTACAGGATATACCGGCTCAGATCGGCGTCCGTCGCGATGTCGCCCAGGCGGCGCTTGACATAGTCGGCATCGATCAGCACCGACTGCCCTGCCATGTCCGACGCGGTATAGGACAACTCCTCCATCACCTTTTCGATGACGGTGTGCAGCCGGCGCGCGCCGATATTCTCGACCTTGGCATTGACCGAAGCCGCCGCCGCCGCCATCTCGGCAATCGCGCCATCATCGAACTCCAAGGTCACGCCCTCGGTCTTCATCAAGGCCTGGTTCTGCTTGATCAGGTTGGCTTCCGGCTCGCTCAGGATGCGGCGGAAATCGTCCTGGGTCAGGGCCTTCAGCTCGACGCGGATCGGCAGGCGGCCCTGCAGTTCCGGCAACAGGTCCGATGGCTTGGCGACGTGGAAGGCGCCCGAGGCGATGAACAGGATATGGTCGGTCTTGACCGGGCCGTACTTGGTCGACACCGTCGTGCCCTCGATCAGCGGCAGCAGGTCGCGCTGGACGCCTTCGCGCGAAACATCGGCGCCGCCGCGTTCCGATCGCGACGCCACCTTGTCGATCTCGTCCAGAAACACGATGCCTTCGTTCTCGGCCAGGCGCAGGGCCTCACCCGCCACCGCCTCCTGGTCAAGCAGCTTGTCGGACTCTTCCGAAATCAGGGTCGGCCAGGCCGATTTGACCGAGGTCTTGACGGTTTTCTTGCGCCCACCCATGGCCTTGGACAGCATGTCGCCGAGGTTGAAGTTGTTGCCGGCCTGGCCCGGAATCTCGATCATGCCGATCGGAGAGCCGGTCTCGGTCAGTTGCAACTCGACCTCCTTGTCGTCCAGTTCGTTGTTACGCAATTTCTTGCGGAAGCTGTCGCGCGTCGCCTGGCCGGCTGTATTGCCGACCAGGGCGTCGATCAGACGCTCTTCGGCGGCCGCCTCGGCCTTGGCACGAACACCGGCGCGGTTCTTGTCCTTGATCATCAGCATGGCGGCCTCGACCAAGTCGCGGACGATCTGGTCGACGTCGCGGCCGACATAGCCGACCTCGGTGAACTTGGTCGCTTCGACCTTGATGAAGGGGGCCTGGGCCAGCTTGGCCAGGCGGCGGGCTATCTCAGTCTTGCCGACGCCGGTGGGCCCGATCATCAGGATGTTCTTGGGCGTGATCTCGTCGCGGATCGAGTCATCGGTGGCCTTGCGGCGCCAGCGGTTACGCAGGGCGACGGCGACGGCCTTCTTGGCGTCGGTATGGCCGATGATATGGCGGTCCAGTTCGGAGACGATTTCACGGGGAGAAAAAGTGGTCATGATGTCAGTCGGTCTGTGGGCGTTATGCGCGAAACGCGTTTGGGTCTTCGGATGAAAAGTTGCGGCGGGATTAACAGGTGCAGGCCATCAGCAGGCTGCGGCCACCATTGCGGGTGGTTGCCCTCTCCATATGGGATGAAACCGGCCTTTTCATAGGCCCGGATCGCCCGTCCGTTCGAGGGATGCGGATCGGTAACGACGACAACCGCGCCTTCGTCGAACAGCTCGGCCGCCCGTTGCCGGATAAAGGCCGAACCGTGCCCCTTCCCGACCATATCGGCAACGCCGATAAACTGGTCGATGCCACGGGCCGGCGCCGGGCGGTCCGCGAAGTGATGGCCGGGATAAAGGTGCGGGTCATAGTCCTGCATATAGGCGAACGGGACACCGTCGTGCATAACCAGCCACATGCGGAAATCCGGCTCGTCGAAGTCCTCAAGCCCGATCGGCTCTGCCGGCCCGTCGGCATCCACCCACCACTGCGCCACATGGGGCGCCAAAATCCAGCCGTTGACCAAGTCGAGATCGTCCGGCGTCAGGCGGCGGAAGCTGTAGCGAACCGTGCTCAAGGCGCGAAGCGTTAGCACAATTTCAAGCCCGCCCTTCCAGCTTCAGGATCTGGGCGCGCATCTCTTTCGAACAGATTTCCGACTTTTCGGCAAAACCGTCGTCGGGACCAATGACCTTGGCGGCAACGGCGGCGGCTTTCATCTCCCGGACATTGCCGGCGCCCGCATAGGCCCACAGTTTCCACCGCGGCGTCATCCAGGCTCGATATACCCAGGCCAGAGGCCAGCCGGAGACGGCGATGGCCATCGACATCAACAGAAACAGCTGCGGCAACTGCCCCATCGGCACCAGGATCAGGGCCTGGCCCCAGGCGGCGAACATGATGCAGGTCGCCGGCATATGCACCGTCATCTTCGCCTTGGCGATGGCCTGTTCAATGGTCACGCGCTGGCTCACGACAGGGTCTCGATCGTCAGGTGGTCGTTTGTATAGACGCAGATACTGGCGGCGATCTTCATCGCCTTGCGGGCAATGACCTCGGCATCCTGTTCGTATTCGATCAGGGCGCGTGCCGCCGACAGGGCATAGACCCCGCCCGATCCGATGGCGGCGACACCGTCTTCCGGCTCCAGTACATCGCCCACCCCGGTCAGGGTCAGGATATGGTTGCGGTCGGCGACCAGCAGCATGGCCTCCAGCCGGCGCAGGTAACGGTCGGTGCGCCAGTCCTTTGCCAGGTCGACACAGGCGCGCGCCAGTTGGTCCGGAAACAGCTCCAGCTTGGCTTCGAGGCGCTCCAGCAGCGTGAAGGCATCGGCCGTCGCGCCGGCGAAACCGGTGATCACCTTACCGCCAGCAAGCGTGCGGACCTTGCGGGCGCCACCCTTGACGATGGTTGCGCCCATGGACACCTGGCCGTCGCCGGCGATGACGGTCTTGCCGTTTTGGCGCACGGCGACGATGGTGGTGCCGTGCCAGTTGGGAAAATTCGAGTCTTGCATGGCCGTTTACTTGGCGGTTTTACGCGCGGCTTTCAAGGCCTGTCTGGCATTGGATCACAGGCAGGGCTATATGAGGGCCATGTTATCCGACGACGAAATCGACCGCTATGCCCGCCACCTGGTGCTGAAGGAAATCGGCGGCCAGGGCCAGCTGAAGCTCAAGGCCGCCAAGGTGGCGCTGATCGGAATGGGCGGGATCGGCTCGCCCGCCGCCCTGTACCTGGCCGCGGCCGGGGTTGGCACCCTGGGCCTGATCGACGATGACGCGGTCAGTCTCAGCAATCTCCAGCGCCAGATTTTGTATGGCACCGGTGAGATCGGCGCATCGAAGGCGCAGACCGCCCGGGCGCGGCTGAAGGATGTCAATCCGCACTGCGACTGCTGGGTGCATCCCCTGCGCCTGACCGAAGACAACGCTGCTGACGTCCTTTCCCACTACGATATCGTGCTGGACGGTTGCGACAACTTCCCGACCCGGCTGCTGGTCAACCGGGTCTGCCATGCCCTGGGCAAGCCGCTGGTGTCGGCCGCCATCGGCCGATGGAGCGGACAATTGGGCGTGTTTAAAGGTCGGCCCTGTTACCAGTGCCTGGTGCCCGACCTGCCGCCCGATGCCGAAACCTGCGAGCGGGTCGGTGTGGTCGGCGCCCTGGCCGGCGTGATGGGGACCCTGGCGGCGCTGGAGACGGTCAAGCTGATCACCGGCGCCGGGGAGAGCCTGGCCGGGCGGCTGATGATTTTCGACGGCCTGACGATGCAAAACCGGGTGGTCGGCCTGGCGGCGGATCCCCAGTGTCCGGTCTGTTCCGGCTGAATTGATCTGGATCAAGGCCCCGCCGTCCAATCACCGCCATCGTCGCTCGATCCTGATGGAGCGTCAAATGAAGGCCTTTCTGTTTCTCGCGGTTGCGCTTGTGGCCGCTTCACCCGCGTCCGCCAAGGCGCCCGGCACGACGCCTGCCGTTGAGGTCTCGGCCGATATTCAGGCCGGCGCTGCCCTGTATTTCAAAGCCTGCGGCCTTTGCCATGACGACAGTGCGCATATGCTTCTGGACACGGGCCCGCCCCTCTTTGGCGTGGTCGGCCGCAAGGTCGGTTCCGTCGAAGGGTTCGACTATTCGCCGGCCTTGCAAAAGGCCAATCGCAAGGGCCACAGGTGGAGCGAAAAGCGCCTCGACAAGTTCCTGTCGGGCCCGCAACATGTCTATACCGGCACCGACATGCCGATGATGTTCAACGACCCGAAGGTGCGCCACAACCTCATCGCCTACCTGAAAACCCTCAAAGACGAATAGACGATCGCGCGCCTTTGTGGCATGGATGGTTTCAAGCGCAAGCATCTGCGCACGACAGGGCTGGACACGTCGCCTTCGACGAGTTCGACATGACAGCTTCAGCGACAAACCCGGTCAAACCGGCCCCGGATAAAGGCAAAATCGACAAGGATGGCGCCGACGCGCTCTATCCGGCCGTCAAACACACCGTCATCGAAGACATCTACGCCTTCGCCATCGGCTGTTCGTTCGTCGTCCTGGGCATCATCTTCCTGAAATCGGCCGGCCTGGTGACCGGCGGCGTCGCCGGTATCGCCCTGCTGGTCTCCTATGTCGTGCCCCTGCCGGTAGGCGTGCTGTTCATGCTGATCAACATCCCCTTCTTCCTGTTCGCCTGGCCGGCCATGGGCAAGCGCTTCATGATCAAGACCGTCATCGTCAACCTGGCCATCATGGGCCTGGCGAGCCTGGCGCCGCTGATGTTCACCCTGTCCAACGTCAATCCGCTTTTTGCCGCCCTGTTCGGCGGCACCATCATCGGCATGGGCATCCTGGCCCTGGCGCGGCACAGCGCCGGCGCCGGCGGCACCGGCGTGCTGGCCCTGTACCTGCAAAAGACCAAAGGCATAAATGCCGGCAAGACCCAGATGCTGTGCGACGCCCTTATCCTGTCGGCTTCGATCCTGGTGCTGAACTGGCAACAGGTCGGCCTGTCCCTGCTGTCGGCCGCCGCCATGAGTGGCGTCATGCTGGGCTTTCACCGGCCCGAGCGCTATATCGGGCGATAAAATTTTCATTCGCGCGAACCGTTTTCGCCCGCCCGCTCCTCTTGGACATCAGGCCCTCATGGTGAGGGACCAGAGGAGGCTGATCATGCTATATTCCAAAAACCTTCCGGTGATCGAACGTGTCCTGCGCGTCGCGATCGGGCTGGGCATTGCTGTTGCCGGCTTCCTGTGGCTGACAGGTTGGCTGACCTACGTCATCGCCGCGGCCGGCGCCGGTTTTGCCCTGACCGGCTTCATCGGCTTCTGTCCGATGTGCGGCCTGGCCGGACGACGACTGGACAAGCGCTAAATCGGACCGATAAGACGCAGATATGGGACACGACACAACGGCAACACTGATCGACTCCGCCCGGGCGGGCGACGATCGCGCCATTCTGGCCCTGATCGTCTCGGTCCAGGGCGACGTCCGGCGTTATGCGCGTCGCAATTGCCGCTCATCTTCCGACGTGGAGGATGCCGTCCAGGAAACCCTGTGGGTCCTGTCCCGGCACATCGCCGGCGTACGCCACGCCGGCGCCCTGTCGTCGTGGCTGTTTCAGGTGGTGCGGCGCCTGTGCCTGAAACTGGCACGCCAGGCCATGCCGCCGGCCACGGTCGCCGAACTCGAGCATGAAGCCACCCTGACCCGGCGTCCTCAGGACGAACTGAGGCTGGACCTGACGCGTGCCATCCAGTCCCTGCCGCCGCACTATCGTGACGTCCTGCTGCTGCGCGACGCCCAGGAACTGACGGTGGATGAGATAGGCGCCCGGCTGGGCCTGACACGCGAAAGCGTCAAGGCCCGGCTACACCGCGCCCGGCTGCTGGTGCGGGAGTATCTGGCGCCATAAGGCGCGATTGGACTTTCCCGGCCGTTTCCTGTATAGGCTCGCACCTCCCCGAAAGATTGTTCCGAAAGCCGCATCCCTTGGCCCATACGCTCGACCTGTCCGCAAAGCCCGCTACGCCCGCGCTCATCAACATCACCGGCCTGACCCGTGATGGCCTGATGCGTGCCCTGGTCGACAGCGGCGTGGTCGAAGAGCGCAAGGCCAAGATGCGCATGCAGCAGGTCTGGCGCTGGGTCCACCATTACGGCTTTACCGATTTCGATCTGATGACCGATATCGCCAAGGACCAGCGCGCCCTGTTCAAGGACAAATTCACCCTCGCCCGCCCGGAAATCGTCGAACGTCAGATCTCACGTGACGGCACGCGCAAATATCTGATCCGCATGGGACCGGGTATCGAGGTCGAAAGCGTCTTCATTCCCAGCGTCGGCCGCGCCGGCGCGCTTTGCGTCTCCAGCCAGGTCGGCTGTACGCTGAACTGCACCTTCTGCCACACCGGCACGCAGAAGCTGGTCCGCAACCTGACCGCGGCCGAAATCGTCGCCCAGGTCCAGGTGGCCCGCGACGATCTGGGCGAATGGCCGTCGCCCAAGGAAGACCGCCAGCTATCGAACATCGTCTTCATGGGCATGGGCGAGCCCCTGTACAATCTCGACAATGTCGCCGACGCCATCGACATCATCTCCGACAACGAAGGCATCGCCCTGTCGCGCCGCCGCATCACTGTCTCGACCTCGGGCGTGGTGCCGGAACTGGAAGCCCTGGGCAACCGCACCGCGGCCATGCTGGCCATTTCGCTTCACGCCACCAACGATACGCTGCGTGACGAGATTGTTCCGCTTAACAAGAAGTATAATATCGAGACGCTGATGGCCGCCATCCGCGCCTATCCCGGCCTGTCCAATGCCCGCCGCGTCACCTTCGAATACGTCATGCTGAAAGGCGTCAACGACAGCCCGGCCGAGGCGCGCGCCCTGATCAAGCTGCTAAAAGGCATTCCGGCCAAGATCAATCTGATCCCGTTCAATCCCTGGCCCGGCACGCAATACCAGTGCTCGGACTGGACGGCGATCGAGACCTTCGCCGCCATTCTGAACAAGGCCGGCTACGCTTCGCCGATCCGCACCCCGCGCGGCCGCGACATCCTGGCGGCCTGTGGCCAGCTCAAGTCCGAGAGCGAAAAGAAACGCGCCTCGACGATCCGCCGCGAAGCCCAAAATGCGCCAAACGAGGACAGCGACCACGGCGAAAGCCTGCCATTCGCCCATCTCGCGGCCGGCATGATCGACTGAAGCCCTGTAATTTTCAGGCATCATCAATTCGAAGGAAATATTGTCCACAGCGGTTTATAGTTGGACTTGATCTTGCAGGGACAATATCCCATGAATGAGCGCCCGGCGGGGCGTACAGAAGGTAAGGGGAGCGTATGACTACCGACTCGTTCAATCTCGATTTCCTGTCGCCCGAGATTCTGCGGCCAGAAATCCAGGCGTTTGCCGAAGGGTTTCCGACCACCCTGGCCCATGCCGGCCTGACCCTGCTGCTGCTGTTCCTCGGCGCCTTCATCTATTCCGTCCTGACACCCTATAAGGAAATCCACCAGATCCGCGAAGGCAACTCCGCCGCGGCCGTGGCCTATGGCGGCGTCATCATCGGCCTGGCCGTACCGCTGGCCGCCTCCCTGGCCGCCGCTACCTCCTGGCGGGAAATCCTGCTGTGGGGCGGCGCCACCATCGTCCTGCAACTGTTCGTCTTCCGCCTGGTCGATTTCCTGCTGGCCGGGCTGCCGAACCGCATCAACGAAGGCGAAACCTCCGCCGCCGTGCTGCTGGTAGCCGCCAAGCTGGCCGCTGCCCTCGTCCTCGCCGCCGCCATCTCGCTCTAGGGCACGCCTGTGAAACTGGACTGGCTCCTTTACGCAGCAGGTATCGCGGTCCTGGTGATCGTGCCGGGCGCGTGGCACGAAGACTCCGCCCTGCCCGAAGCACCGCCGCCGCCGGGTGTCGGCGAAATGTCCCTCTTCGCCACCTTTACCCCGTTTTCGGCCGGCTCGATCATCAACCTGCCCTCCGCCGATCAGCGCGTCATGACCGGCACGGCCTTTTCGCTTGCCAATACAGGGGAATGGATCATGGCGCGCCAGAGCGTGGCCGGATGCCCGCACCCCTTCCTGAATATCGGCGGCAACCTGGCTGTCCCGTTCAAGGTTCGCGACGTCAAGGGCGTCGACGGCTATGTCGTCGGCCTCACCCAGGGCGCCGGCCGCGCCCTGGCCCTGGCCGATCCGAAGACGGTCGAAGCGGGCGTACGCGGCTTCATGCCGGGCTACCCGGCCGGCGTTCCGGGCGAGGCGACCGCGCGCTATATCGGCAACGTGACGCTGAAACGCGCCAAGCGCGGTGAGCGCTCCGAAACCGTCATGGCCTGGGCCCGGGCCGGCCGCACCAACGGCATCCGCGGCGACCTCAACAAGCTGGCCGGCGGGCCGGTGGTCGACGACAATGCCCGTGCGATCGGCATCGTCATCAAGGAAAAGCCGCGCCGCGGCCGCATCTATACCTCGACGCCGGAAACCCTGAGCAAGCTGGCCAGTACCACGGGGATGAAGCCCGACTTCGACAGCGAGGCCGTCATCACCAAGGCCAATTACGGCATCGTCTCGGACACGCTGCGACGTGAATACCGCGTCGCCCAGGTCGGCTGTATCAAGTCGTAGTTCCTGCTGCCAGAAACCGGCGAATCCGGTGATACACACCGTCCATGACGCCGCTGAATCCTGACCATCTGGCCCGTCTCGCCCAGGCCGACCCCAAGCTGAAACCGCTCACCGAGCGTTTCGGGCATATCCAGTACCGCCTGCGCGAAGGCAGCTTCCCTGCCCTGTTGCGGCTGATCGTCGAGCAGCAACTGTCGGTCAAGGCCGCAGATACCATTGTCGGCCGGCTGCAAGCCGGCCTCGGAGACGTCAGCCCCCAGGCCCTGCTTTCGCATGACGAGGACCTGTTGCGCGGTTACGGCCTGTCGCGGCCCAAGATCGCCTATGCCCGCGCCCTGGCCCAGGCCATTCACGCCGGCACCTTCGATGCCGATAGCCTCAGGGACCTCGATATCGACGCCGCCGCCGACAAGCTCCTGGCGTTGAAGGGCATCGGCCGCTGGACCGCCGAGGTCTATCTGATGTTCTCGGAAGGCCGGCTGGACCTGTTCCCGGTCGGCGACGTCGCCCTGCGCGAGGCCCTGGGCTGGCTCGACCAACGGGATTCCCGACCCGACGAAAAGTACTGCGCCGAACGCGCGAAAGTCTGGTCGCCGTTTCGTTCGGTGGCGTCGCATCTGTTGTGGGCGTGGTACGGCGCCGTAAAACGCGGAGAAGCCACCCGTGAGCTATAGCTTCACCGGCAGGCTGTGGCGCTGGCAGGGCGAGGCGCCGGCCTCGTGGATCTTCGTCACCCTGCCCGGCGATATCGCCTTCGAGATCAAGTGCCAGGTCGCCGACCGCCGCGCCTGGGGATCAGTCGCCGTCGAAGCCCGCATCGGCGCCACCGCCTGGCACACTTCGCTGTTTCCGGAAAAGGCGGCGGGAAGCTATCTCCTCCCCATCAAGGCCAGCGTGCGCAAAACCGAAAACCTGGGCGACGGCGACGAAGCCACCATCGAATTGACCGTGAAAGGCTGAACCATGCTCCGCGTCCTGGGCCGCCCATCATCGCTGAATGTCCGTAAGGTCCTGTGGGTCTGCGACGAACTGAACCTGGTCTATCAGCGCGAAGACTGGGGCGTTGGTTTCCGCCCGGTCGATACGCCGGACTTCCTGGCGCTCAATCCCAATGGCCAGATCCCTGTGCTGATCGATGGCGACCTGGTGCTGTGGGAGTCCAACACCATCATTCGTTATCTCGCCAACGGCTACGGACCGGAGCTTTATCCCACCGAACCCGTCGCCCGCGCCCATGTCGACCAATGGCTGGACTGGCAGGCCACCGATCTCAACGCCGCCTGGGTCTATGCCTTCCTGGCCCTGACGCGCCGCACGCCCGGCTATGACGATTCCGGACGGATCGAAGCGTCGGTCAAGGCGTGGAACCGGGCGATGACCATTCTCGATGCCCAACTGGCCAAGGCCGGCGGCTACGTCTCAGGTCCGGAGTTTCGTCTGTCGGATATCGCTATCGGCATAGCCGTCCATCGCTGGGTCGCAACGCCGCTCGACCATGCCGCCCTGCCGTATGTCCGCGCCTATTACGACCGCCTCAAGGCGCGTCCCGCCTTCGCAAACTATGCCCGTTCCGACTGGCCCTGAACCGTTACAGCATCGCCCACGCAAACCTCGCCATCTTCCAGCACCCGCGCCGTGATGCCGCCGTGGCCGCGCACGGCATTATAGCCGCCGGGGCCGAACGTTTCCTCCATTCGGGAACAGGGATGACATTCCCCCGTCATTTCCAGTAAAGCGGAACCGAGCCGAAAACGCCTCTCCTTCAAGGCCTGCAGGTTCAGACCCGCCACCACAATGTTGCGCCGCAGTTGCTCCGGCGCGACGGCGTCCAGGCCGAGATAGGCGGCGATGGCGGTCAGGTGCTCGGCCTGGATCAGGGTGACATGACGTTCGCCGCTGCGGCCGGAATAACGGTCGCCGACCAGGCCCACGGTCGTGGTCAGACTGGCGCGCTCCACCACCTCGACCGGCGCCTGGCGTTTCGGACGCAGACCAATCCACGTCACGACACCCGGCCGGACGGGGGCGGTCATCAGTTTCGCCAGGGGTGAGTTCGGATTCAACATGACAAAAGCCGGGAGATCATCTCCCGGCTTTTAATCCGTTTTGACGCAGCGGGCTAGCCGACCCGACCGACCGTATTGTCCGGCTTGACCTCGATGTCCGGGGTCAGGGCGTGGTCATTGGCGTCCTTCGGGGCGTCGAACTTGTGGTGCTTGTCCGGATGAAAGTATTCCTTGTCCTCTCCGGCCTGGTTCAGTTCGTGCGGCGAGAACACGCGCTTGCCCTCGTAGGTGACGGCATCGACGGCATTAGGCTCCCGCGGCTCGCTATGGGTGCCTTCGGTCGCCCGTGGTTCAGGCGCGAACGAATCCGCCGCGTTGTCGTGGACTTCGCTGGCGAAGGTCGGATCGCCGGCCTGGCCCACGCCGCTGTCGGGGGTGCGAAGAGTCAGATCCCCAGTCAGGCCGGCGGTGCTGGCAAAGGCATTGCCGCCCTGGACCTGGCTTAAACCATCCAGATTCTGACGCTGGTCTGTCGCCGACTGGCTCTGCCCGGCCTTTTCCCCAAACAGATCGGGGGCATTATCGGTGGAAGTATGGAAGTTGTTGTCGTCGCGCGGCCTGTCCATGACGGTCCTCCTGAAGGCGGTTAAACCATCATTATAGGCGCATGGAGATAAGGGCGGAGACGGCATTCCGTCCTTACCCCATAAGGGATACATAAGCTTAGCGGAGCGACTTTGACCCTTCGATCAGATCGGCCACGACGGACGGATCGGCCAGGGTCGAGATGTCGCCCAGATTGGACGTATCACCCTCGGCGATCTTGCGCAGGATACGACGCATGATCTTGCCCGAGCGCGTCTTGGGCAGGCCCGGCGCGAACTGGATGACATCCGGCGAGGCGATCGGTCCGATCTCCTGGCGCACCCAGTTGCGCAGTTCCGTCTTCAAAGCGTCCGAACCCTCGACGCCCTGTTTCAAGGTGACATAGCACCAGATGCCCTGGCCCTTGATGTCATGCGGATAGCCGACGACAGCAGCCTCGGTGACGCCGCTGTGGCCGACCAGGGCGCTTTCGACCTCGGCCGTGCCCAGGCGGTGGCCCGACACGTTGAGCACATCGTCGACCCGGCCGGTGATCCAGTAATAGCCGTCCTCGTCGCGGCGGCAGCCGTCGCCCGTGAAGTACATGCCGGGATAGGTCGAGAAATAGGTTTCCAGGAAACGCTGATGGTCGCCGAACACGGTGCGCATCTGGCCCGGCCACGAATCGGTCAGGCAGAGATTGCCTTCGGTGGCGCCTTCCAGGATCTTGCCCTCGGCATCGACGAGGCAGGGCTGAACGCCCGGCAGGGGCTGGGTGGCGGAACCCGGCTTCAGCGGCGTGGCGCCCGGCACCGGCGAGATCAGGATACCGCCGGTTTCGGTCTGCCACCAGGTATCGACGATCGGGCAGCGGCTGTCGCCGACCACCTTGTGATACCACAGCCAGGCTTCGGGATTGATCGGCTCGCCGACCGAACCCAGCAGGCGCAGGCTGCTGCGCGACGACGCCTTCACCGGCGCCTCGCCTTCGCGCATCAGGGCGCGGATGGCGGTGGGCGCCGTGTAGAAGATGTTGACCTGGTGCTTGTCGATCACCTGCCAGAAGCGGCTGACGGTCGGATAGTTGGGCACGCCTTCGAACATCAGCGTGGTGCCGCCATTGGCCAGCGGGCCGTACAGCACATAGGAATGGCCCGTCACCCAGCCGATATCGGCGGTGCACCAGTAGACGTCGCCGTCCTGGTAATCGAACACGGTCTTGTGGGTGTAGGCCGCCCAGGCGAGGTAACCGGCCGTGGTGTGGAGCACGCCCTTGGGCTTGCCGGTCGAACCCGAGGTATAGAGGATGAACAGGGGATCTTCGGCATTCATCGGCTCGGGCGGGCAGTCAGCCGACATGCCCTCCAATGCCTTGGCGACGCTGACATCACGGCCGCCATGGGTCAGGTAGGGCGCAGCCGTATGCTCGACCACCAGGACGTGGCGAACATTGGGGCACTGCAGCAGGGCCAGGTCGACATTGGCTTTCAGCGGAATCGTCTTGCCGCCGCGCAGGCCTTCATTGGCGGTGATGACGATATCCGACTGGCAGTCCAGAATCCGGCCGGCGATGCTGTCGGGCGAGAAGCCGCCGAACACCACCGAATGGACGGCGCCGATCCGGGCGCAGGCCAGCATGAAGAAGGCGGCTTCCGGCACCATCGGCATGTAGATCGTGACGCGGTCGCCCTTCTTGACGCCATGGGTCTTCAGCAGGTTGGCGCGTTTGTTGACCGCTTCCGACAGCTCGGCGTAGGTGATGTGTTGCGACACGCCGGGATCGTCGCCTTCGAAGATGATAGCGGTCTGGTCGGCACGGGTGCGCAGGTGACGGTCGATGCAGTTGGCTGAGACGTTCAGCACCCCGTCGTAGAACCAGCGGATGCGGAAGTCGGCCCGGTCGTACGAGACGTCCTTGACCTGGCTGTATTCGTGGATCCAGTCCAGCGAGTCGCCCAGGCCCCGCCAGTAATGTTCCGGGTCGGCGGCGAAGCGGTCACGCTGGGCCTGGAGGCCACCGGCGGTCAAGGTGCCGGGGCGGATGAAATCACCGGGAACGCGGAAAAAATGGTCGGGCATTGTGGTCGTCGTCCTCTGCATTCCCCCGTTGTGGCCCCAAAGGAACCAAGGGGGTTTTTGGTTGCCGGGACCTTAGGGAAAGCCGTTTTCGAAGTCCATAAGACCAATGCGAAAAAGATGGCATCCGTTGCCCGGAACGCTTAAACAGTCGCAGACTGCGACGGAGTACCCCCATGCTGCTGGCATTTTCCACCTGGCCCGAAATCGACGAACGCCTG
Organism: Asticcacaulis sp. AC460; assembly: GCF_000495795.1. Lineage (GTDB taxonomy): Bacteria > Pseudomonadota > Alphaproteobacteria > Caulobacterales > Caulobacteraceae > Asticcacaulis. The sequence continues at coordinate 34,664 of NZ_AWGD01000018.1, read as the reverse complement.
AAGTCGTCGCGCACCGTCATCATCCCGATCGGCTCCAACGAACAGCACGGCCCAATGGGGCTGCTGGGCACCGACTGGCTGTGTCCGGAAATCATCGCCCATGCCGCTGAAAAGTCCGGCGACCTGCTGATCGCGCCGACCTTCAATATCGGCATGGCCCAGCATCATCTCGCCTTCTCGGGTACGATCTCATTACGCCCCTCGACCTTTATGGCGGCGATTTCGGACTGGGTGAATTCCCTCGCGCGGCACGGCTTCGACCGCATCTATTTCCTCAACGGCCACGGCGGAAATGTCGCCACCATCGAAGCCGCCTTTTCCGAGATCTATTCCGACTATTCGTACCAGGCCGAGCCCTGCCCCTTTATCCTGAAGCTGCGCAACTGGTGGGATCTGCCGGGCATTTCACGCCTGTGCGCCAAGCTGTACCCGACCGGACACGGCACCCATGCCACCCCGTCGGAAATCGCGGTGACCTTCGCCGCCTATCCCGACCGCGTGAAATCCCACGCCATGGAGCCCCAGATCGCCCCCAATGGCCCGATCCGCGACGCGCTGGACTACCGTGCGCGCTTTGCCGACGGCCGCATCGGTTCGGACTCATCGCTGGCCACGGTCGAGGACGGCCAGAAGATTATCGATGCCGCGGTGACCGGCCTGATTGACGACGTCGCCAAGTTCGACGCAGAATAGGCCGATGACTTTCAAGCGTTTCTTCGTCCTGATCCTGCTGACCGTCGGTGTCCTGGCCGTATGGCAGATATTGGCGACCGTCCTGCTGTCCTTCGGCACGCCGTTCTGGCTGGTGTCCATCACCTTCCTGCCAGCGATTACGGCGTGGTGGCTGTTGGCGAGGGTCGTGCGCAAGGGGGGGTGACTGCGTAATTGCGAACCTGCTAGTTCGGAGCCCCAGTCACGAATCCTGAAAATACGAAACGGAGCACTCAAAGCCGTCGTGATACAAGGCCTCGACGCCGCGTCCAATCCACAGTTCGTGCTTTCTAACTGCGCCACCAGCGTGACGGACCGAAAGTTCAACGCTTCGGTCATGGAAGTCGACGCCGCCTGATCTCTTGGGGCGACTTTTCAAACGGACGACGGTTTGCCGACCAGCGCTGTTCAACGCAAACCGGCCACCGATATCTCGCCGGTCCTGGCTGTCATCCGCACTCCCTAAGTCGGGTACATACTCGATGGTGACCTGCCCCAAGCTCGACGCTTCTTTGGCAATATCTTCCACAAATGACACATGAGCCTGCCGTGCACGCGGAGTAGCAAGCGCATAGGGGTCTTTAATGACCATGTCGACGATCACCCGCCCCTTGAAAATTGACAGTATCTCTGCTGTCGGTCGCGCAGTTCCAGCCAAAGCCTTCCATTTCCTCGCACCGGAGGCTTGAGGGGCGTCGGGTAGACTTAAGGTCTGCCGTTTGACCTCTCGCTCCGGCGCGAGAACTTCGACGGCAGGGGCCGCCGGCTCCGCCGCATCCTGGGTGCCAGTCACCTCGCCAAACAGAACCATCAAGTCGTTCTCGTCTGCTTCTGGCGGCGAGAACAGATCTTGTGTGAGTTGGCGTTTTCGGCTCAGGAGCGCATCCAGGCGAAGGTCGAAACTGGTCTCTGCCAACACGGGATCAGGATGTACTGCCAACGGAATATGTACATGCACTTCCCGCGCCTGCCCAATCCGGTAGACACGATCGGTGGCCTGATCTTCAACGGCTGGGTTCCACCACCGCGACAGGTGAATAACGTGGTTGGCCTGGGTCAAGGTCAGTCCGACCCCACCGGCTTTCGGTGAAAGTATCATGACATCAAACGGATCTAAGCTGCCTTGGAACGCCCGGACCATATCTTGACGCTTGGGACCGGGAACCCCGCCATTGATCCGTTTGGGAAGGGTTCTCAACTTGAAACGTGCCTGGATAAGACCCGCCAGTCGATCCTGCATGGCCAAATCTTCGACAAAAATCAGCGCCTTTTCCTTGCGCTCGCAAACCATGTCGAGGATCTCCAAAGCTTTGGTCAATCTCGCCGAGTCACGAGCATAGATATCCAGGCTGTCGGGAGCTTGCTCCGGATTAACGGGATGCAGAGATACCCCACGCATATTGGCCAGGACTTGGAGCATCCCCCCCTTGCCGAACGCACCGCTCGCCGACAGCGCCGCCGCCCGGACAACCACTTGACGATAAGTATCGGCTTGAACCGGCGGCATGGCCACGCGATAGGTGTGGACATGTTTGGCTGGTAAACTACCCAGGACCTCAGACTTCATTCGGCGCAGCATGTACGGCGTTTGCCCATCCGTATCCTTCGTCAAAAGCGCTTTGAGATTGGCCAGCTTGTCTGGTTGGTCGGGCGGAAACCTGCGTTCAAAATCACGAGATGCGCCCAGAAGACCAGGGGAAATCACATCCATAATCGACCACAGGTCCTGCAACCGGTTTTCAACCGGGGTCCCGGTCATGCCCAGGACGAAGTCAGCATTCAACGTTTTACTGGCCCGGGTCATCTGACTGACCGGGTTCTTCAGCTTCTGAATTTCGTCAAAAACAATCAGGCCAAACCGGGTCCGTGCAAAGCTGAAATGATAGTCACGCAGAGTCTCATAGGTGGTCAGAACAACCCCACCCTCACGCCATCTTTCTGCATCAAGGGACGCGCGACCGGTTTCAATGTCTCGCTGCGATAAGTCGGCCTCTTCACGAAGCAGTTTCAGGTCGCCACCAAACGCCAGAATCAATCGTCCCAGGCCAGGGGCATTTAGGTGCTTGGCGATCTCATCACGCCAATTGCCCAGCAGGCCGGTCGGCGCAACGATAAGACAAGCCGAACGATCCCCACCGTGCTCAAGCCGCTGTGCCTGGAGCCAAGCCATAAAGGCGATAGCCTGCAAGGTTTTTCCCAGGCCCATATCGTCGGCCAAGAGACCGCCGCGCCGCCCCAAACGGCAGGATTTGGCCAGCCAGCCCAAGCCTTCAACCTGGTGAGGTTTCAGGGGCGTTCGCAGAAGGCTTGGAACGGACACAGGATCACTGTCCGTTCCTTCTGGCGTTTCGCGAGGCGCAAACGCCACCTCCTCGAAATTCTCCTTTACGATAAGGAACAGTTTCCCCGGCCAAATTTCTTCTGCCGGCGAGCTGGCTTCGTCCGCGGAGCCGGCATCAGTGCCAGCGGCAAACGGCTTCAGGTGCGATATGGCGGCCAAGACCTGATCATTGACCGGCAAATGACTGGGAGGCGTAGAATCGGCGGCGACGCCCTGAAGCAGGCCTGAGACATCCACCTTGGGCTGGCCGGCCTCAGCCGCGGCCGAGACAGATGATACCAGTGCTTCGACCTTATCGGGCGAAACAGCATAGTAGTCATCGGCGACCTTTAAACCGAAGCGTTCCGGCAGCCAGTGGTTCTTATGCGACGGGACCATCCACGGCAGGACAGCAACCCGCCAAAGGTCAACCCCGGCCACCCGATCGGAATATTGCTGTGTCTCAACAAATAGCTCGTCCAGCGGCAATTCGTCGGCGCGGGCCTCCCCAATCAAGGTTCGCAAGACAGCACGCGGGTTCAGTACAAAATTCCGGCGTTCTGCCTCCGGACGATCCTGAAGCGTTCGAATGGAGTTCAGAATCGGTCGTAGTTCGGGATCAATAAAGACGTACTCCCCGTCGCGCAGCACGTAGACCGGACGGCCCTCGGATTCGCGGCGAAACCGGTTTTCAGCAAACAGCTTTTGCGCCCGCGGCGTCAGAAGGTTGTCCCATTCCTCATCCCTTTGCCTGTCCTCGGAAGGTAGGTCGGCCGCCGGACCAAAGAGGATCGGATCGAAGTCCGTTCGATTGGGCGTTAATGTCTTCAGTTTCAAAGACATCGCCGAAGCGTAATGCACACGTAAATCCTGCAGATAAGATTCCGAGGTTACCGCCGTGCCTTCAGGCCAGCAGGCCTTTAAAGCGGCCAGCGCGCGGAACCGATTGGCCTTATCGGTTGGCTGAGTCAGCGCTTTTGCCGCGCACCAACAGGCGTACAGCGGCTGCGGGATGCGCCACTGCTGGCCATCAGCCCGCAGCAGGGCGCCTTCGACTGTAGCTCGGATCGGTTGGCCACCCAGCCGGACCCAGGTTACCTGGACTATGAAGCCATCTTCGTCGATCCTGCCAATCGCCTTGATGTCCAGGGCCAAGGGCGTAGGCGAGGGTAGATTTAACGCCGACCCTGTTGCGGCCCCAAGTTCAGCCAAGCCACTCGGCGTAAATTCGATGGTGTGGTCGTCAACGATCGCAAAGGCCTCGTCAAGGCCGCATACGGTTGCGATAGCACTCGCCGCGCCAGGTTTCAGCCTCGACCATTCGGAGACGGGAACTGATTTTCCACGATCAAGCATGGCCAGGAAAACGCGGTCACTGCGCATTTCGCAGGTAAAATCTGCGCTTTCCTTATCCTTTTTCGACTTGAAAAAAGGAAATTTCATCGCCAGCCAATCCCCGTGAAATGCCTGATGATATTTGCAATTTTGCCTTTCCAACGGCCAGGCTGGTCATGTGATCCACAACCCTTGTGTTCCCCAAGCGCTGGGGCATTCATTATTCGATAGCACCTGTAATTTTTTTCGTAGAATTTGGGTGCCGTTCTGTCCGATGTAAGCCAAATGTTCCAGCTTCCATTATGACTCCATTCGACCACAGTTAACTCGCCTATCGCCATGATAAGGGCTGTGTGTTGCTTGGTTCTCCCCGAGCGAGCATCGTGCAATCCAAAATTCAGAAATGACGCATCTCCGGACTGTCGCGATATTTGTTTTGCGATGAAGGCGCCATCTTCACCAAATACGACCCATGCTTTTGAGACTTGATCGAGGTACTGCGACCAGAAAGTTTTCCTGTCCCGCCACATATCACCACGGCCAGCCATGTCCATCCTGTCCACGATCGCAAAAAACTGTTCAAAGGAAGCCCGGGCCAACCAACTATTAAGCACGGACCGCGCTTCGGCCGAGGCTTGATTCCATCGGCCCGTGCTAAACCTTGGATCTCCGCCATAGGCAAACACCGCCTCGATCACCAGGGACTTGTGTGCTTCTGAGGGCTCTGCCTGCGACCAAGGGGCCAGCAAGGCTTCAGCATAGTCGCGCCAGGCAGCCGGATAGTTCAACGGGCTGTCATCCAACCGCGCCCAATCTATGAGCCTTGACTGCATCCGCCCTGCAACGGCGCCTTTTTTAGTCGCGACCTCTCGGCAGGCGCAAACAAACGCAGCCAGCGCCAAGCCGCCTTTTTGGCGCAAGGCAGTGTCCAGACCGGCATCTTCCATCGTGCGATTCGGCGCCAAATCGTCGTGCAAGACGTGTTTTGCGATTTGTCCGGCAACCTGATCAACATCGAAAAATGCTTTATCGCGTAAACGCCATACATCATCTTCGCGCCATGGCCATTGGGCAGTCAGCGCTTTGAGTTCTCGCGCCAGGACTGAGATTTCAGCGTGGTCTGGTGAAAACCGGTCGATATAGGCGTCGATAAGACCAAACAACGCCGAGCGTCGATGTTGCTTCTCGACCAAGGCTACGAAATGCCGCAAAAAGGTCTCGTCCCGGCCCGGCTGCAAAGGCGGGTGAAAAAGCACACGTGCGCCCTCGCGCAAGTCCCGCCCACTCAGACCTTCGCCAGTCTCCAGGCTGGCCAGCAGGCGCCGCTGCAGAGCGTCAACATTCTCAGGCTCAGCACTTACGCCTTCGCCGTCCAAGGCCCGTATGGCGCGGCCAACCCTCACCAGGAGTGGTGCTCTAACGCTAAGCCTGCGAATCCAATCGCTTGAAAGTGCCTCCTTAAGGCCGCTCACTGACGTGCCTCAACTTCGCGGGAAATGGCCTCGATGTTTCCCCGATCCGGCGTAACCATGATCAAGCGAATGTCGATGCGGCGATTGCTACTCTTGTCTTCGTTACTGTCGCCTGCCTTGACTGGACGGCGGTCACCATAGCCGCTGACACTCAAAACTGGGGCACACCCACTGCCCTTTCGCGCACATAAATGCGTAAGCCGTCCTTCCGCCCCGACCAGGCTGCGGTAGGTATTGGTGGCCCGAACCACCGACAGATCCCAATTATCCTGGATCAGACCACCACCCGACAGTGGATCTTTATCCGTATGCCCTTCTATGTAGACGGACTCAATCCTGTGTTCCGTGGTCGGACAGGGGCGTGTCGATGCAGCGTCGCCTACGGTATCCGTGTAACAGGGGAGAATATCGCCCAGTGTCGCCGCCAGCTTTGCGACCTTTTCGGCACCACCCGGCTTTAGCACTGCCTGGCCACTATCAAAAAGAATAGCGTCCGGGAGGCGCAAGACCCCATCCTGAGTATCTATCGTGACTTCAACACCCTTGGACTTCAGTGATGACTGAATTTCGTGAAGTATCTTCGCCCGAGTTTCGTCGGCTCCCGTCAGTTGATCCGTAACTGTACGGAACTGAAGTGCATAGTACATCAACAGAATGATGAAGATGAAGATCATACCCACCATCATATCCGTCATTGAAACAAAATAGTTTTCTTCCTCGACCTGGGGCTCGTGGGCGTCATCGATAATCATTCAGCCGCCCGCCCTGCCTGCATCACATCATTATGTCGCTCCAGCGCCTCGGCATGATCCTCGATGGTTGCCAGGCGGGTAGCGAGCTTATTGATGGCTCCCGCCATCTCGCTATCAAACTTCTGAGCAAAGTCGCGGAACTGGTCGAACGAGCCGCCCAGAGCCGCTCCCAACTTCTCGACGGCACCACCCAGGGATTTGTCCACATCCTCAAAACGGCCGCGGTAGGTGCGAAGGGCTGTCTCAGCCTCTTCGTGTGAAGCACGAACCTGAGCTACAAACACTTGCATCTCCTTCAAAGCCTCGCGCTCCGCCCGAGTTGCACCGTCTACGGAAGCGGAAATGCGCCCCGCCGCTTCGTGAAGCGCCTTGGCGCTCAGAGCTACGGGATCGGCAGCCTGGCCGAACGAACGTGCGGATTCATCGAGAGAAACCGCCAGACTGCGACCGCTGGTAACAATGCCAGACATCGCGTCGACTGTTTGCTTCGCACCATCAGCACTGCGCTGGAAACCAAGGCTGGCATCAGCAATGGATTGAGCCGCCGAACTGACAGCCTGAGTAAGCCCTGTGGAGACGGACCTGAGCCCCTCGCCCGATTCTTCCAGTATGGAGCGGAATTGCCGGTCACTTTCGTGCATGGCATTCCCCAAAGTCGTTGCAAACTCCTCTTGCACTCTGTCTGCGGCCTTGGTCGCCGCAAATTGAAGCGCTTCAACAGCCTTCTCTATCGTCCCGGACGACCGCCCCTGAAGCAATTCGAAATCCTTCAAGACTCGACTCATGGCATCCGCCTGAGCTTGAGATGCCTGGTCGCTTTGATCTGTCAATTTCTTCCCGAGCGAATCGACGTTCGAGGTTAGGCGATCAAAGGCGTCTCGAATATCTCGGGCAGCGGCGGCGAAATCCTCACCTGCGGTTTTGATCTTGCCGGCAGCATCATCACTCGATGCCCCAACGGCGGTGCTTAAGCCGTCAAGTTTTGTGCCCAACTCCCCCAATATTTGGCCAAACGCTCGCAGTTCTCCTCCGATACCATCCCGGAACGCCTCCGCAGCGCCTGCGCCAAGGCCTTCTCTTACGCCACTGAAGCCTTCACTCAACCTATCCAATGACGCCGTCACCGGTTGCAGCGCCTGACTGAACTGAACACCGATCCGTTCCGATAATTGTAACGCAACATCAGTGTTGAACATTTTCAGTTGGTCGCGTTGCTCACGAAGTACGTCTAGCTGGTCAATGGCGATCTTCTGCGGCGGAATGTAGAGCAAACCCGATTCCAGCAGTGAGCAAAGTTCTTCGATCTTTGCTCGTGATTTAAGGTTTATCCGGTACTCATACCCGCGGAGCAACAATGAAGCCCCGACACCGCCAATAGAGGCGAAAAACTTAGCCCCAGCGACTTTCAAAAGTTCGATCAGTGAGGCAGATGGATCGGGACTGTTTCCCATGCCTTTTTGGGCAACATAAAGGGCAACGACAAGTCCCAAGAATGTCAAAACCAACCCGATGCCAACCGACATGTTGGACCAAAACATCAAGCGAAGTTGTGATGGCGCAACCTTTTGGAAATAGGTCAGAGGTCTGCTTGTGTTGACAATAGGAATTGCGGTTTCGTCGACGAGAGTTTCGTGAAACTCATCCCATGCTAGGACGAGCGCCTGAGCGTCCGTTTCGACTGGCGACATCACGGCTTTAATATCGTCAAAACGATCGGCAAATACCCTTCGTCCCGAATCAACGCCGGCGGGTTTCAGGATGCTTCGTAAGGTTTCCAGACGTTTGTCCACAGCCGCCCAGAACGGGCGTACCTTGCCGTCCGCCTGGACGATGACAATAATAGCCCAGCCGAGAAGCGCGGGAAGCAAAACGAAAGGCGCAACCCACGACTGGCCGAAGACAACGACGAACGGCCACATCAAAATATCTAAAGCGCTGCCCATTGCCCACCTGAAGAAAAACTGCCCAATCAGACCATCGTGCTTCGTACGGGCAGGGTCAACTGCAAATTGCCTCTTCGCTTCGGCGGCAACCTGCGTTCATCCTCAACCGCTATAAACACCTGTTAAGCATAATCCCTTACATCTGCCGCAGACACAACCGTAAGGACTCCCATGCCCAGTTCCGCGACAGCGCCCGCCGCCCCCGCCCTGTCGCGCCCACAGGCGTTGTTCGTCGTTACCGTCTTCACCAGCGCCTTCCTCGTCTTCTTCGTCCAGCCCATGGTTGGCAAGCTGCTGCTGCCCCTGCTGGGCGGCGCGCCGGCCGTATGGAACACCTCCATGGCCTTCTTCCAGGCCGCGCTGCTGGCCGGTTACGGCTACGCCCACGTCCTGCAGAAGATCAAAAACTTCAAGACCCAGGTTCTGGTTCACGGCATCATGCTGGCCCTGGCCGGCCTGACCCTCCCGCTGCATGTCACCGGCCTCCTGGGCCTGCCCGATCCCGAACACCCCGCCCTGTGGCTTCTGGGGGTGCTGACCCTGTCGATCGGCGCGCCGTTTGCCGTCCTGTCGGCCACGGCGCCCCTGGTCCAGGCCTGGTTCGCCCGCACTGCCGACCTGGACGCCGCCACCGGAAAGGCGCCCGAACCCTACCGGCTCTATGCCGCCTCCAATCTTGGCAGCCTGCTGTCGCTGCTGGCCTATCCCGTCATCGTCGAGCCCCTGACCCATCTGACGCACCAGCGCCTGGGCTGGAGTCTCGGCTACGGCGTTCTGGCGGTCATGATCATCCTGTTGGGGATGACGCAAAAGGCGCGCACCGTCGCCGCCGGGGCCGATGCCGTCACGCCACGTCCCGGCCTGATGACCATGGCCGGCTGGGTCGCCCTGGCCGCCATTCCGTCCAGCCTGATGATCGGCGTCACCACCTACCTGTCGACCGACGTCGCCACAGCGCCCTTCCTGTGGGTCATTCCCCTGGCGCTCTACCTGCTGACCTTTATCCTGGCCTTTTCGACCCGCCGCCTGATCAGCCGCAAGTACCTGCTGCTGGCCCAGGCCATGGGTTTGGGCCTGTGCCTCTATATCCTGCCGCTGCACGACACCAGCATCTTTGTGCACCTGGGTGTCCACCTGCTGTGCTTTTTCCTGACGGCCTGGATGTGCCACGACGCCCTGGCCCTGGCCCGGCCGGCGCCGGACCATCTGACGCTCTACTATCTCTGCCTGTCGCTGGGCGGCGTGATCGGCGGCGGCTTCAACGCCTTCATCGCGCCGGTCCTGTTCGATACCATCTTCGAGTACATCCTGGTCCTGGCCCTGTCCTGCGCCGCCCGGCCGTGGGGCGCCAGTCTCCTGGGCGCCTGGCCGCGGCGTGACATGATCTGGTTCGGCGCGGGTGCTGCCGCCGGTCTGGCCTTGACGGTCCTTCCCATGCTCAACCTCTCCGAAACGGTGGCCAGCGCCGCCGCCAAGATCCTGTTCGCCCTGACCATCGTCACCATCGTCGCGCTCCATCACCGCGGCCTGCTGATGGCGGTGGTCGCCGTACTGGCGGCCTTCGCGCTGCAGGGATTCAACCATCCCGGCAATGAGGTCGAAAGCGATCGCAACTTTTTCGGCGTCATTCGCGTCGCCGACGCCGAGGACAAGACCGTGGGCCCAATCCGCGAGATGATCCATGGCACCACCTTGCACGGCGCCCAGCGCCGGCTTCCCGGGACGCAATGCCAGCCCCTCACCTATTACGATCCGACCACGGCCATCGGCCAGAGCTTCGTCCTGCAACAGACGCGTTCGCCTTCGATCGATATCGCTACGGTCGGCCTGGGCGTGGGTACAGTGGCCACCTATGTCCGGTCGCAGGACCGGCTGACCTTCTATGAGATCGATCCTGAGGTGGTACGTATCGCCCGCGACCCGCAGCGCTTCACCTTCATCTCGGATTGCGCCAAGGGGCCAGTGGATTTCCGCACCGGCGACGCCCGCCTGACCTTGTCGCCGCTGCCGGCCGGAAAGCTGGATCTGCTGCTGGTCGACGCCTTTACCTCGGATGCGGTGCCGGCCCACCTGCTGACCGCCGAAGCCATCGCCATGTACCTGTCGAAGCTAAGCGACGACGGCGTGGTGGTCTTCCACCTCAGCAATCGCCATCTGGAACTGCGCAGCCCGGTCATCGCCGCCGTGCGCCAGGCCGGCGGCAAGTCGGTGACCCAGATCAGTCCGGCCGCTCCGGACGGCAGCCGCCTGCGCTCGGCCTCGATCGTGGTGGTGGCCGGCAAAAGCGACGATGCCCTGGCGCCGTTCCATGCCGATCCGCGCTGGAAAGGCACAAGCCCCGGCGGGGTCAAGGCCTGGACCGACGACTATATGAATGTCATCGGCGCCATGCTGCGGCCGCAGTATTGAGATGACAGAAAGAACATGATATAGCTAAGTTAGCTAATCGGAATATGTGTTATGCAGGTTACCATCCACGCCGCCAAAACCCAGTTATCAAAACTGATCGAAGCCGCCGCATCCGGCGAGGAGGTTGTGATTGCGCGCGGCCAGACGCCCGTGGCCCGACTTGTGCCGATCCGTAAGGGGCAGTTCAAAATCGGCATTCTCAAAGACAAGGTAACGACCGTTCCTGACTTTCTGGAGCCGATGGCCCCGTCCGACCTGGACCTTTGGGAAGGCCGCTGAGTGGCCCTGTTGCTGGATACCCATGTCTGGGCCTGGAGCCTGACAGGCATTGGGCTGAGCGCGACCATGATGGACGCCCTTGACGCTACCGACGCAATTTATGTCAGTCCTATAAGTTTTTTCGAAATCGGCCAAAAGGTGCGTATCGGCAAATGGCCGGAAATGGCGCCTTATGCAGGCAGTTTGCCTGGTCTGCTGGAAGATCAGAAAGGTCTCGTCGCTACGCTGACACCTGATATCGCACTTAAGGCGGCGATGATGGATTGGGAGCATCGCGATCCGTTTGACCGTATCCTGGCAGCAACCTGTCTGGCAAACAACTGGCCACTGGTTTCGGTGGATGCTGCGTTTGACGCCGTACCAGGTTTGATCCGTTTAGATTAGAGCGCATCCCGAAAAGTGTGACGCACTTTTCGGACAAAGATGCGCGTAAAAGCAAAAACTTAGAGCGCCGATCCGATTCTTCCGGATCGGCGCTCTAGGGCGGCGGGCGCCTGACCGCCGCCCGTTTTCGCTTACTCGGTGTAGTAGGTGTCGATTGACGCCCACACCCGATCCGGGCGGTGCAGGTTCAGGGACTGAACGTCGTCGCCTTCGACCTTGGCCGTGCCATCGACGGCGTAGGCGCCCTCGTCCGACATGTAGTTGTAGGTGAAGCCGATCACGACAGTATCGCCGTCGGCCTTGCAGTAGCTGATCTTGATCAGGCGGTCGCTCTGGCGCGAGGCGACATCGCCCAGCTCCTGACGCGCGGCGGCGGCGGCGGCGTGACCGGCGGCCTCTTCCTGGGCTTGCGAACAGGCGAAGGCGCCAGCGGCCGACAGGGACAGGGCCAGACCGGCGATGGTGCCGATGAGAACGGTTTTAACAGACATGGTGACACACTCACAAAGTTGATTTTGGGAAGGAAACACTGTCACCGGGGGAGCGATGACAGCGCTGTCATAATGCATGCCTAAGCCGAGCTGTCAGCCGTTAAATTTGGCTCTGCAACAATTATTGATGAAACCGTTTGCGCCTGTAAAACGCCGCGACGCCGCACTTGACTCTATTTCGATGTTTAGCTAAATACAAATTTATGAGCCTCGTTTTCAAAGCCCTCTCCGATCCGACCCGCCGCCGTGTCCTGGAAATGCTGCGCGAACGGACGATGTCGGCCGGAGAACTGGCGGCGGCCTTTCAGGTCTCCAAACCCACCATGTCGGCCCATTTCGCCGTCCTGCGGGAAGCCGGGCTGATTGTCTCGGAAAAACAGGCCCAAAGCGTCATCTATCACCTGCAAATGTCGGTTCTCGAAGAGGCCATGCTGGGTTTCGCCCAGGCCTTCGGCTGGCAGTTGCACCCGGCGGCCCAGCCGGAAACCCCAACCGACTGAACGGAGATCACACCATGTCAGAAGCCCCGACACCTGCAAGACCCGCCGTGTTTCCCGTCATCGCCCTCATCGTCCTGGTGGCGCTGGTTCTGGCGATCGCCGTAGCGAAAAAGACCGGGCTTATCGAAGCTGGCGCCGCGGCGCAATATGCCGGCAGTCTGTTCAGCCTGCTAATGATCGGCGCCGGCAATGTGCTGCCCAAGCGCGCCGCCTCACCTCAGACCGCCTCACGCCTTGCCGGTTGGATCCTGGTCCTGGGCGGCCTTGCCAGCCTGGGCCTGTGGCTGCTGGCGCCCCAGGAGATACGTATCGCCCTGGCCTCCGCGACCGCGTTATCGGCTTTTGCCGTCGCCATCCTGGCCGCTGCCCTGCACCTGAAAAGCGGCAGTCCGGTGGGCGGACGCGCCCACACGGCAATCCTGCAAATCCTGAATGGGTTGATGTGGGCCTTCGCCATGTTTCTGGCCGACGTGGCGATCGGCGGGCAGTCCGTACTGTGGCTGACGGCCGGCTTCACCGTATCGATGAGCCTTCTGGAAATCTGCCTGAAGGGTGCGGCGAAAAAATCGGCCTAATCCGCGCTGACGAACCGCGCCAAAAGCCGCAGATACGCCACCTGGTAAGCATTGGAGTTCTCGGTGACTTCCCACGAATTGATCGGCCAGCCGGCATTGAAATCGGCATAGGCCTTCTGGTCGGGCTGGCCGTGGGGCGGCGACAACAAGGCCGCTCCGCATTGCGGGCTAACCGCCGGACAGCGCGGATCCCAGCCATAGCCCGGATTGGCGCCACCGACGACATAGCCGGGCGCCGGTCCGAATTTCGAAGCCTTGACGCTGTCCCATGGGCCGCCGGGCGCAAACCACGAATGGTAAAACCGGTCGACCGAGTTTTCCGCGCCCGCCGCCGACATGTTCGACAGATAGACCTTACCCAGTGGATTGACGCCGTGCATGTAATGCAGGTAACCGGCGGCCGCGTCGCGCGACTCTTTCACCGGATGGCCGGACAGCCCCAGCCGCGCCAGATCCGAGAAAATTCCACCATGGTAGCCCTTGGTGGCGCTGCTGCCCCAGACATAGGCGGTGACGAAGGCGTTGTACGGGTCCGTCCCTTGCGAGCCCCAGCCCACCCCGCCTTCGAAGTTTGCAGCCCACGCCTCCTTGATGGCCCTGGCGACCTTCGGCGTCGCGCCTCGCATCAGGGCATAGTCCAGCAATGGCGCCTGATGACCGTAGTCGAAGTCGAGATTGCTGACATGCTTGAACAGGTTGGCGTCGCGGTAGTGGGCGTCGACATAATCGCGATAGACCGCCTCGCCCGTCAGGTCGAACAGGTAGATGGCCGCAGCCAGCGCCTTCATGGCGCGGCTGTAGTCATCGGTTTCCTGCTGGCCGGCGCCGACGCCTTCGGAGTTATCGCGCGGATCGTTATTGTAGAAGGTCACCTTCGGATTGGCCTGGGCCCAGGTCCACGCTTTGATGGCGCGTGCTTTCAGGTCGGCGGCATAATATCCATCATAGATCTTGGCCGCCTTGGCGAAGGCCGCCGCCGTGCCATAGGTCGCCGACGTCGTGGCCGGCCCATATAGGCTGGGCCCCTTAGCGGCCGAGGGCGGCGACGCATGCGACAGGGCGACGATCGACAACACGCCGCCGTCGGGGCTCTGCATCCGCACCAGCCAGTCGACGCCGTACTTCACCTCATCCAGCAGGTCGGGCACGCCATTGCCCGATTCCGGGATGTTGAAATCGTCGGTCCACAGTTCCGGCCGTTCGGAATAGATCCCCAAAAGGCCGACGACATAGTCGGCCGTCCAGGACGTGTATTTGTTGTAGTCGCCGGCATCGTACCACCCGCCCGACAGATCGCGTTCCGTCGCAGCGTCGTTCTTCGCACTGTAGAGACGCGCCTTTGCATCCTGGGTATGGGACGCCGCATCAGCCCAGCCTTCACCGGCGAAGCGCGCCTCCTTGGCGAAACCCGCGCGCTGGTAATAGAAGGCGCGGGTGGCGGCCACCAGGACAGGCCGGTAGACCGAAGCCGAGATTTCAAATTTATAGGAATCGTAGGCGGCTTGCTTGTCGCGGATGACATAGGCGCCCGGGGCCGTCACGGACGAGAAATCGAACTGCCAGATCCGGTCGCCGGACGAAGCATCGACCGCGCCATTTTTCCAGGCCACCGGCTTGCCTTCATAGGCCACGGCGCCGGTCGCGGTATTCACGACCTGATAGACGGCGCCCGGCGAGAAATCCCATTCGGCGTCGAAGCCAACTTCGGGGTCGCGGATGACCGCGACCTTCTGCGCATCGGGGAGGTAGCCGAACTGATCGACCACGATAAACGGCGTCGGCGGGGCATCCTGCGCCACGACCGGTCCGGCCAGAAGCAGTCCCGCCGCAAACGCCAGAACTTTCATGCCCGCTCGACCTTGAGCGGCCGCGACAGCAGCGCTTCGATGGCGGTGCGCACGTCCATCTCGCCCTGGAGCACGGCATTGACGGCTTCGCACAGCGGCAGTTCGACATCGAACTTGCGGCCGAGGTCGACCGCCGCCGGCGCCGATTGCACGCCTTCGGCCACCGACACCTTGCCGGCCAAAGCTTCCTCCAAAGTCATGCCCTTGCCCAGCGCCATGCCGACGCTCATATTGCGCGATTGGGTCGACGAGCAGGTCAGCACCAGATCGCCCAGGCCGCACAGCCCGACCATGGTGTCGAACTGCGCCCCCATGGCGACGGCCAGGCGCGACATCTCGGCGAACCCACGGGTGATCAGGGCGGCATGGGCGTTGCGCCCCAGCCCCTTGCCTTCGGAAATACCGCAGGCGATGGCCAGGACGTTCTTCAGCGCGCCGCCGGCTTCGGCGCCGATCATGTCGGTCGACTTGTACGGGCGGAAGGTCGGCCCGGCCATGGTGCGGGCGATCTTGGCGCACAATTGCGCATCGTCGCAGGCCACGGTTACGGCCGCGGGCAGGCCCCGCGCCACTTCGGACGCGAAACTCGGCCCGGCCAAAACGGCTCCACGCGCCTGGGGCAGGACCTCTTTCAGGACCTCGTTCATCAGGGCGTCGGTGCCGCGCTCGATCCCCTTGGAACACAGCACGATCGGCAGGCCGTCCTGCACATAGGGCGCCAACGCTTTCAAAGTGGCGCGCATATGCTGGGCCGGCGGCACGGCCAGGATCAGGTCGCAGTCGGCCAGCTCGGCAAAGTCGTGGGTGGCCCGGATGTCGGGCGACAGTTCCACGTCTTTCAGATAGATGGGGTTCTGCTGGTCTTCGCGGATGCTCTGCACCACCTCGGGCTCGCGCGCCTGCAAGATGACCTTGTGGCCGGCGAAGGTCGCCACCTGGGCCAGGGCCGTACCCCACGCCCCGGCGCCAATTACGCCCACACGTTTGAACCGTTCGTTCAAGACTTGGCTCCCTTACGCCCCTGTTTTTTATGGACCGGTTCGGCCTGCGCCCGCGCTTCATCGAGCGGCCAGCGCGGACGCGCCAGCGCCGCCAGCCCCTCCGCGATCAGCGACTCCCTGTCCTCAATCCCCATCTTGCAAAGCTTGGCGTAATGTTCAAGGCCTGCCAGAGCAATCATGGCAGCGTTGTCGGTGCAGTATTTCAGCGGCGGGGCCATGAAACGGAAACCGTGGGCCGCCGCCAGGGCCTGCAATTCGCGCCGCACAGTGGCATTGGCGGCGACTCCGCCGGCTACCACGAAGGCCGGTTCCGTCACTGCATTGTGTTCACGGAACAGCTTCATCGCCCGGCCTGAGCGCTCCACCAGTTGCCGCGCGATGGCCGCCTGGACCGATGCGCACAGGTCGTTGCGGTCCTGCTCGGTCTTGACGTGCTCATAGGCGATGGTCGCCGCCGCGGTCTTGAGACCCGAAAACGAGAAGTCGCAATCCTTTCGGCCCAAAAGGGCCCGCGGCAGGATGAAGCGTTGCGCGTCGCCCAGGGCCGCCGCCTTTTCCAGCGCCGGCCCGCCGGGGTAACCCAGCCCCAGGACCTTGGCGATCTTGTCGAAAGCCTCGCCCGCTGCGTCGTCGATCGTGGTGCCCAGCCGTTCGTAGTCGCCGACATCGCGCACCGACAGCAACTGGCAATGCCCGCCCGACACCAGCAAAAGCAGGAAAGGAAACGGCACCTCCTCGGTCAGGCGCGCCGACAGGGCATGGCCCTCCAAATGGTTGACCGGGATCAGCGGCAGGTCGCGGGCAAAGGCAAAGCCCTTGGCGAACGACAACCCCACCATAACCCCACCGATCAGGCCGGGCCCTGCCGTCGCCGCCACCGCGTCGATGTCCGGCCAGCCGGCATCGTTCAAAGCGCGCTGCGCCAGGTCGTCGATGGTTTCAACATGCGATCGTGCGGCGATTTCCGGCACCACACCGCCATATTCGGCGTGCTTGACCACCTGGGAATGGATGACGCTGGACAGGACTTCGACGCCCGCGGCCGAACGGCGCACCACGGCCACGGCGGTTTCGTCGCAGCTCGATTCAATGCCCAATACGGTCAGGGTCTGGTCCATAGGCCCCTAGATGCTTTCCTTAACCGGTGCGTCAAGTCTTTTGCATTGAACCGGCTAAAGAAAATGCTAGATCAGGAACATGACGACACTTCGCATAGGCACCCGCGGCTCGAAACTGGCACTGACTCAATGCGGTTGGGTCCAAAGGCGCATCGTCGCGGCCCTGGGTGAAGATGTGACCCGCGCCGACGACGTGGCGCCCCTGACCGTGATCACCACCCAGGGCGACCGCATCCAGGACCGCAGGCTGATCGAGGCCGGCGGCAAGGCGCTGTTCACCAAGGAGATCGAGGACGCCCTGCTGCGCGGCGAGATCGATGTGGCGGTCCATTCACTGAAGGACATGCCCGCCGCCGAGGTGCCGGGCCTGAGCCTGTGCGCCATTCCGGTGCGCGAGGATCCGCGCGACGCTTTTCTGTCCCCGAACTACGAGACCCTGGCCGATTTGCCGGCCGGCGCGCGGCTGGGCACGGCCAGCATGCGCCGCCAGGCCCAGGCCCTGGCCCAGCGGCCGGATTTGCAGGTCGTCATGACGCGCGGCAATGTCGACACCCGCATCGCTAAACTTCAGGCTGGCGAGTGTGATGCCTTATTGCTGGCGGCGGCCGGGCTGAACCGGCTGGGACTGTCGCACCATATCCGCAGCCATATCGATCCCGACCTGTTCCCGACGGCGCCGGGCCAGGGCGCCCTGGCGATCCAATGCCGCACTGAGGATCTCGGCGCCGCATGGGTCGCCAAGGTCCATGACGTGACCACCTTCCTGCGGGTCCAGGCCGAACGCGGCGCTTTGGAAGCCCTGGAAGCCTCATGCCGCACGGCGGTCGGCGCCTATGCCACCCTGCAGGACGATCAACTCGATCTGTTCGTCGAAGCCTTGAGCGGCGATGGTTCCAAACGCTGGCAAAGGCGCGAAAGCCTGTCGAGCCCGACAGTGCAGACCGCGCGCGACCTGGGCCTGAAGCTGGGCCACGCCATCAAGGCCGAAGCCGGGCCGGAATTGATCGTGAGCTGACGCATGACCAAGCCCGTCGTCTGGATCACACGCACACCCGATGGCGCCGGCGGCACCGCCAAGGCCATCCAGGCCCTGGGCGGTGACGCCATCCTGGCCCCGGTGCTCAAGGTCGTCCCGCTCAAACCGATCATCGACCCCCACAGCTTCGACGCCGTCATCCTGACCTCGCGCAACGGCCTGGCCGCTTTCGGCGCCATCGTCGCCCGCCGCTCGATCACCGCCTGGTGCGTCGGCGAAGCCACCGCCGAAGCCGCCCGTGCCGCCAAGTACCAGAACGTCGTTGCCGCCGAAGGCGATGTCGACGCCCTGGCCAGGCTGATCATCGCCACCGCCGACCAGCATACCCGCCTGATCTACGCCGCGCCGAAGGAACCGGCCGGTGACCTTGCGGCTGTATTACGCCAGGCCGGATTCCTGGTGCGCGAAGCCGCCGTCTACGAAACCAAACCCGTCATGCCGGTGATCCATCCCGCCGACATGGCGCGCCTGACCCACGTCCTGGTCCATTCCGCCAAGGCCGGCCGCGCCGTCGCCGCCATGCTGCGCGGCCATCGCGACCGGTTTGCACTGGATCGCCTGACCTTTGTCTGCATCTCCGACGCCGCCTGGCACGGACTTGAAAACGCCTTGAACGAAGGCGAAAAAAATATCGATCCGGCCCGCCTGATCCGGCGTATTTCGCCGTTCCCAGACGAGGCATCCATGCTAAAACTGATCGACTAAACAGGATACCCAGGATGAACACCCCCAACGATCCGCTGACGGCTGAGTACGACGCCGAAGACGCCGCCCTGCGCGAGCACCGGCGCGAGGCCGCCAAGGTGACGCGGATCGCCATCCTGTTCGCCGTGCCCTTCGTTCTGATGCTGGTCGGCATCATCGGCGCCTTTATCTGGAGCAGCCAGCGGACGCCGCCGGCGCCACCCGCCTGGCGGCCAGCCAGCCGGCGCCCGCTACGGCCGCCACCGCACCCGTCATCGACAAGGACGCCGAGATCGCCGCCCTGCGCGCGCAGATCGCGGCCCTGCAGCAGGGCCAGGGCGCCACCGTCAATCCAGCGGCACCCGGCGCCCCCGTCTATGCCGACCCCAACGCCCTGAGCCAGATCACCGCCCGCCTCGACCGCATCGAAGCCAACCAGCGCCTCCTGGCCCGCGCCGCCGCCGCCGCCAACGCTGCCGCCGCCCTGCAACAGGCGTCCCAGGGCGACGGCCCCTTCCTGGCGCAACTGGCCACCGTCCAGGCCAGCGTCGACGATCCGGCCCTGATCGCCCTGCTGCGCCCCCATGCCGAAAAGGGCGTGGCCAGCGAGGTCTCCCTGGCCGTCGAGTTCCCGCAATACGCCGCCAAGGCCCATATCGCCGCCGCATCGGGGGCCAACAAGAATGGCATCCTGGAACGCCTGGGCCAGATGCTGAACATCTCGGTCCGCCGCACCGACGGCAGCGACGGCGCCAGCCCCGATGGCCTGCTGCACAGCGCCGAAACCCGGCTGAACGCCGGCGACCTGCGCGGCGCCGTCAGCTTCCTGAACCGCCTCCCCGCCCCGGCCCAGGCGGCGCTGAAGCCGTGGCTGGACAAGGCCCAGGCCCGGATCAGCGTGGACGACGCCACCCACCGCCTGACCGAAGCCGCCCTCGCCCGCCTCAGCCAGAGCGCCGAAGCCCCGGTCCAAGCCTCAGGCGAAGCCGGAGGCGTCCTGTGATCCGTTCGCTTCTGATCCTTCTGGCCATCACCACCCTGATCGTCCTGGCCATCGGCCTGGTCGGCGATCCCGGCCTGGCGTCACTGAGCTGGATGAACTACCGCATCGACATTCCGGCGACCGCGGCGGTGATCATCATCGGCATCATGGCCTTCTGCGCCGTCGCCTTCTGGAACCTGGCCCTGTGGCTGGCGCGCTCGCCCCAGCGCGCCGAACGCGCCCGCGCCGACCAGCGCCGCCGCCAGGGTGACGACGCCCTGACCCGCGGCTTCATGGCGGTCGCCGTCGGCGATGGCTCCGAAGCCCGCCGCCACGCCGTCAAGGCGCTGGACCTCAGCGACAACTCCGTCCTCGTGCGGATCCTGAGCGCCATGGCGGCCGAAGAATCCGGCGACACCGTCGCCACCCGGACCGCCTATTCGGCCATGGTCAGCGTGCCGGAACTGAAGCTGGCCGGCCTGCGCGGCCTGATGCAACTGGCCGCGCGCCAGGGCGATAAGGCCGAGGCCGTCAAGCTGGCCGGCGAGGCCTATAACCAGCCGCGTCCATCCATGTGGGCCTTCGAGACCCTGTTCGCCGCCCGCCTGGAAGCCGGCGAGTGGGCCGAAGCCCTCGACCTGATCGAAGGCGCTTTGACGCGGAAGCTGATCTCTCCGATCTTCTCGGAACGCGCCAAGGCGTCGCTGATGGCGGCCTCGGCCGCGCGCCTGGAAGCCTCCGACGACGCCCAGATGCGCGATCAGGCGCTCGACTATGCCCAGCGCGCCGCCAAGCTGCAGCCCCAGTTCACCCCGGCGGCCATCATCGCCGCGCGCCTGCTGGCCAAGGCCAACAAGCCCGGCCGCGCCGAAGACGTGCTGGAAGCCGCCTGGGCCGCCCGCCCGCACCCGGCGGTGTGGCTGGCCTATCGCGACCTGGTCTCGGACGAGACGCCGAAGGAACGCGCCCGCCGGCTTCAGGGCCTGATCGACCGCAACCCCAAGCACCGCGAGAGCCGGCTGCTGCAGGTCGAACGCGCCCTGCTGACCAATACCAAGACTGAGATTGCTGCCGCGCTGGCCGCGCTGGAGGACGACAGCGCCGAAGCCAACCTGACCAAGCGCATCTGCGGCGTCATTGCCCGCGGCGCGCAAGGCCTGGGCGACTACGACACGGCGCGGGTGTGGATCGCCAAGGCGGCCGGCGCCCGCGGCGAAGCCGACTGGTCCGACCTGGATGCGGAAGGCAATGCCTTTACCTATTCGGCGGCCGACTGGAGCGGCGTCATCCTGAACTTTGCCGAGACGGCGGCTTTGTCGCATCCGCGCTATGAACGCGGCGACAAGGGCCTGCCGGAGATTCCGGACATGCCGACGCGCTACGTGCCGTCCATGCCCTTCATCAAGGGCCCGGCGCGCGGCTCGGCGCGACCCGACCCCAGTCATATGCCTGACGATGTCGGCCAGTACGACGCGGCGATCACCGGCCAGGACCTGGACGAACCTTCGGACGGCGCAAAGCCGAAGCCGGCCCGCGCGCGCGCCAGGCCGCCGAAGAAGTAAATCTTGCGGATCGCGGTGACAAACCGCTTGGCAAGCTATGGCGATCTGTGTAAAGACACCGGCCTGCCTAGCGGGGCTGATTTGCTCGCCCTGCCTGGATCCGGGCCGCTTTAGCTCAGCCGGTAGAGCACCTCATTCGTAATGAGGGGGTCAGGTGTTCGAGTCACCTAAGCGGCACCATTTTTGCCAATACATTCAATGCTTTGCGTTGCGCCAGTGGTGTTGCGTGCGTTTCATTAAGACGCCAGACACCAAATAGACACCACGGCAAATTACTTTGATGAAAACTCGTCTTCTGGCGCCTCCAACTGCTTGGAAGGTTTGCAAGGTTTGCTTGCGGACCTGAGCTCAACTTTTCAGCGGTAAAATGAAATGAATCGTACATGGCGCCCCTCCGTGCACGCTCACATATTAATGTTATTCCCTCTGGTTCAAGCGGCCACACATCGACGCAGTTTCTTTACGGCCGCTACGATTGCGACAATTTTTATGGCGGCATAAGCTTAAATGCGTACGAACCACTTCCGCTTCGGGCGAAGATTATCCAATCACCACAGCCGGAGCTACAATTCTGCTTTTGACGCGAGGGGGACAATTTGGTTGAAGGTCCCAGACTGAATAAGGATGACATTGTGAGCGATAAAGACATTGGGAGCGTGTATCTGACTTGTGCCTCGTGTGGCGCGACGCTCACAGGACCTGTGGAATGGTCTGAATTCTCCGCTTTCGATCCCGATGTCGTTGACGGTCAATCCCCTGTTCAACGCGGGACCATCGTTCGATGGAACATGAATAGCACAGCGCCGATCTATTTTGGCGACGGCAAATCTGAAGGACTGAAAGTTTACTCGCGGTCCGGGGCAATTTCGATGCATCCTGACGATGTCATTCGAGATCAAATCCAAAGCTGCGGGTTCGACAATGGCTGCTGCGGGTCGGACGGCCTCGACGGTGAAAATCGTGCTTGCAATTGTGGCGCCGTCTTGGGAACGGAATGGAGTGATTGTTGGACCCAAGCCGAGGTCCGCCTGAGCGGCGATGCCGTTGAAGTTAAGAGGTGCTGAAGACCTACCCCCATACGCCGCCGGGGCTCTGCATACCTCCGTGCGCGCACGCGCGGAAAATCTGTGTTAGCGTTCGAGCATAATGTCAGAGCTGGTTCGCCACATCTTTCACCTAGAGATTCTCCCCCCGCCCCTATGGTCCGAACTCGTTGAACTGGCGCATTATCTCCCTGATCCGCCGCAAATCGTCCTGACATTCCTTGGTGTAGATACCATGCCGGTATCGCCCATTGGCGCGGACCATAGGTGCACCCGGCTGATATTCCAAGCCTTGTGCAAGGGGTAACCATGGTTTTGAGGTCGTTCCTCTCCCCCGGTCGTGACGGTATCCGCGATGACATTCTTACTGTTCCTTGCATCGATGTGGGTGTGTTTGACCTCGACCAGTTGCCTGCCGCCACCGCTCATTTTTTGTAGCGCTTCGATCTGTGCCGTGAAGGTGCGCCCCAGCCGGTTGACTCGAAACAACCAAAGGTTGCTGGCGTTTAGTGTGGCTGCGGACTTCCGTATATTCCAATGCACGCCTTTCTATTCAACCCCATTGCTTCCTAACGCACGTTTCGTGAGGCTGAGACAAAACAACCGCAGCGGAAGACTGACGTGAAAGCTATAGTCCTGACAATTCCGACGCTGATCCTCGCCGCCACCTGCACACCGCCGGCCGCAGACACGCCGGCAACCGACTCATCCACCGCAAACTCGCCTGCCCCGGTGCAATCTGCAGAACCTGCCGGCCGCCAGTCGCGCTACACCTCGCTGACCGACTGCACAACCACCCTGTCGAAGCCGGACGAAGCCGGTTACCGAGCCTCGGACTGCCCCGGCGTCGATGGCTTTGCTGTCCAGAAAATCGAAGCCGATGGCCGCGAGAACCTGGCGATCCAACCACCCAAGGATCGGTCGCATAGCCTCAGACTGCCCGAATATGGCAGCGGAGGTTTCAGCGCTCTCGGAGAGCAGATCGAATGGCGCGGCGAACCCGGCGCGTCACCGGACGCCCTGATCGTGCGTTACAAGGTTGTTGAAAAGGCCGAAACGCCCGAGCGGTGGACATCCTATTTAATTGTCGCATCGCTTCAGGCAACGCCCTGCGTCGTGGCCAAAATCCCGCCCGGACCGCACCAGAACGACGAAGCCCGCCGCGCCGCCGACGATACGATGCGTTGTATAGCCCCCTGACACGCGACGTGGGTCTGATCCGCATCTGGTGCGTGCATCTGTTTGCCATCTTGCCACGTAGTACCGGCAACAGGTGGTGCGCGCATGACGGACTTGGGATGGTTGTCTTCGCCGGTAAGGCGGAAAAGATTGGCGCGACAGGCCACGGTCGCTTGCGCCGTCACGGCCGCCCACCTTCTGTTTTTCGCCCTCATCTGCATCGATATCCGCCCGAACAGCACGGCCCATGCCGGCGCCTACGGCACGACCGTGACCCTCAGCCTGGTCGACGGCGTGTCCCAGCCCCAAACGTCAAAAACCGCCGCAGCTTCCCCGCCACCGGCCAAAAAAACCAAAACCGTCGCCGATGCCAAGGCAGCGGAACCCGCTGAAGCGCCCCAAGCCACAGCCGACAGCGAGGTTACCCCCCCCGACGACGTTGCCGCCGCGGCCGAAGCCTCGCCGCTCTCCACCGCAGACATAACCGCCCTGGCCGCCTTCCAGATGCCGACCTCCTCCGGTGAACCCGGCCAGGCCTGCAACCTGACCGCCCTGTTGGCCACCGGTTTCGCCACCAGCCCCGCTGTCAGCCAAGGCCTGGCCGGACTGCCGAACGACCAGCGCTCGGTGGCCAATGCCGTCATGTTGTGGGACGGCGGCTGGCCCGACGACACCCACACCGGTGGCAAGGCCCTGTTGCGCGCCCTGCTGATCAAGGCGGTCTCGTCCGCGCCCCAGCCTTGCCTGGACCAGGCCCAGCGCGGGCCGGTCCTGTTCTTCGTGCCCGACAACGGCACCACCGCCGTCCTGGCCATCGGATCGGGCGAATGGCGCTGGGGCGACCTGATCGCGCCGGACGCGGCAGGCATCGACGGCAATTATTTTCTCACCCTCGCATCCGGAAGTCCGACCACCCCGTAATTCCGGACAGGGCCAACAAGACACACACAGTGGATCGCACAGCGATCAGGAGGGTTTTCGTGATAAGTCTGAAACGTCGTGGCATCGCCATTCTCACCACAGCCAGCATTCTCAGCCTGACGGCGGCATTAATGCCGGCCATGGCCTCCAGCCACCGCGAGGCGCCGGGCATCACCAAGTCGCCCAAGGTCGACGCGACCGACTTCTACATGTTCCGCAGCTACGAACCGGGCCGCGAGGACTATGTCACCATCCTGGCCAATTATCAGCCGCTGCAGGAACCGGGCGGCGGTCCCAACTACTTCACCATGGACCCGGACGCCGTCTATGAGATCCATATCGACAACAACGGCGACGCCAAGGAAGACCTGACCTTCCAGTTCAAGTTCAGCACGCCGCTGGTCAACGACACCGGCATCACCCTGAACATCGGCGGCACCACCAATGCGATCGCCCTGCGCGACGCCGGCCCGATCAGCCAGGCTCCGACCGACGCCACCCGCGCCGATACCGAAAACTATACGGTGACCCTAATCACCGGCGACCGCCGCACGGGCAGCAAGGCCGCGGTCGGCAATGTCACCGCCGGCGGCAACACCTTCGCCAAACCGTTCGACAATGCCGGCACCAAGACTATTGCCAACTACGGCGCCTATGCCAACAAGTTCATCTACGCCACCTCGATCCCGGGCTGTTCGGCCCAGGGCAAGGTGTTCGCCGGCCAGCGCGCCGAAGCCTTCGCGGTCAATCTGGGTCCGATCTTCGACCTGGTGAACTTCGTGCCGATCGAAGGCGACAGCGCACCCGGCGCCGGTGACGGCGGCGGCTTCCCCGGCGGCATCACCCAGAAGCGCTCCAATGACGACCTCTACGGCAAGAAGAACGTCACCACCCTGGCCATCGAAGTGCCGATCTCTTGCCTGAAGGGCTCCGGTAACGGCGTCATCGGCGGCTGGACGACGGCCAGCCTGCCCCAGGCCCGCCTGCTGGCGCCGAACGCCACCTACAACAAGCCCTCCGTCTCCGGTGGCGCTTACACCCAGGTGTCGCGCCTCAGCATGCCGCTGGTCAACGAACTGGTCATCGGCCTGCCGGACAAGGACAAGTTCAACGCTTCGTCGCCGTCCGGTGACGCCCAGTTCGGCGCCTATGTCACCAACCCGACCTTCCCGGCCATCGCCAACCTGCTGTTCCGCGACGCGGTCAATGCCACCCTGCACACCAATATCGCCGACCTGGCGCCGACCAACTTCCCGCGCAACGACTTGGTCGCCGTCTTCCTGACCGGCGTACCGACCCTGAACCAACAGGCCACGGTCACGCCATCGGAAATGCTGCGCCTCAACACCGGTGTCGCTGTCACGGCTCGCGCCAACCAGAAGAACCTGGGTGTCGCCGGCGACGACCTGGCCGGCTATCCCAACGGCCGCCGCCCGGGTGACGACACGGTCGACATCACCCTGCGCGTCGCGATGGGTGCCCTGTGCCATCCGATCCCGATCAACGGCACCCCGACCAATCTCGGCGTTTGCACCCCGGCCCAGGCCTCGGTCGGCACCGTGCCCTTCACGGACGGGGCACCGCTGTCGGCCCGCGATCTCGGCAACGCCTTCCCCTACTTGAATACGCCCATTCCGGGCTCGCCCAACGACTGAGGACTTAAGCCATGAAACGACTGATCATACTTTCGGTGATCCTCGGCGCGGCGGCCGGCCTGGCCGCCTGCGGCGGGGGCGGCAGCGGCGGTGGTTCGACGGTGGTGGTAACCCCACCCCCGCCGGCCGATCCCAACACCAAGTTCGGCGCCGGTTTCGCTGCGGCGTTCAAGGCCGATCCCAACTCGACCCCGGCTTCGGTATCGGCATCGGATGTGGTGCCCGTCGATCCGGCGGCCAAGCCGACGGACCTTTAGGACTACGCGCAGCACGCAATGAAGGCCCGCTTCCGGAAGGATGCGGGCCTTTTACTGTTTTTGGTGAGAGTGGCTTTTGAAGGTTTGGAACCGAGAATGAACGCGAATAGACGCGAATTTCAGGTTCGATCTGGTCTGTCGCCTCTACCTTATTGGACGCCGATTGGCCCTCTCTCTTATTCGCGTTTATTCGCGTTCACTCGCGGCTCCAAACTCAACTATCCCGGCGTGAAGCCCAGCGTCAGGCTGGAAAATATCGTGTCGAATTCCGCTTTGGGGTTACCCTGGACAGGTTTGGTCCACACCACGTTCAGTTGCCAGCTTCCCGTTTTCGGGATCTTGAACACCGCCCGTCCCGCCGCATCCGTGGTCATCACCTCCAGCGGGCGGGAATCGAAATCGAGATTATTAATCCGCACCATCGCTCCGGCCAGGGGCTGGCCCTGGTAATAGACCCGCACCGGCAGGCTGCCGGTAAACTCCGGCGCGTAAGGATTGACCTCCGGCACGATCTCCAGCGCTAAACCCAACCGCCGCGTCGCAATCGCATCATCCGCCCTGGCGTAATCCCCGACCTGGACCAGGGCCTTGGCCCGGCGGCTGTAGGTTTCACGCCCCGGCGCATTGACCGTTTTCTTCTGTGCCCGCCAGGCCATGGCCGTCGTCAATCCTTCGGCCTTCAGATAATCATTGAACCGGATCGCCGGCAGCTCGCTGTAGGCGCCATCGGTCTCGAAAGCCAGCAACTGCAACCCACGCGCCGGGAACTTCAGCACGGTATCGGCATTGGCGTCGCCCATCTTCAGCTCACCACGCCGATCGGCATGGCCCGCCGCCGACAAACTATCGAAGCGTACGACTCTATTGCGCGCGATCAACGACTTCTGGCGGTCCTTGCCATGGCCGACCTGAAACGTCATCGGCGTCGCAGCCCCCGCCTTGAGCCGGAACCGTTCCGGCTGCAGCCAGAAATCATGCGCCATTGCCGGCAAGGCCGCCCCGGCAATCGCCAGCGCCAAAGCAAATCCCCACCGCCGCCTCATCGGTTTACCGGTTTCCCGCGTATACGGAGTCACAAAGCCATAGCGGGAAATCGTCGATGTCATCAGCCAGCCCTCGTTCGCACCGCCGGGCCTCACACAGCCCGGCTTCCTCTCTTACGAACGAACCGCGCCGCCGGCCGCACGACGACGAAAATTTATTGGCGTTAGGCCGCATCGGCCTCGTCACCCTTCTCGCAACTCTCACCGCAGCCACCCCGGCCTTCGCCCATGAAGGCACCGGCCTGGCCGGCGGTTTCCTGTCGGGCATCCTGCACCCCCTGACCGGATGGGACCACCTGCTGGCCATGGTCGCGGTCGGCCTGTGGGGCGCCATCCTGGGCCGGCCGCTGATCATTGCCCTGCCGGTGATCTTTCCGGTAATGATGGTCGCCGGCGCCTTCCTGGCCATGGTCAATGTGCCTCTGCCGCCAGTCGAATTCGGCATAGCCCTGTCAGTCGTCGTGCTGGGCGCCGTCATCGCCTTTCGCTACGCCGCCCCGGTCTGGCTGGCCTGCACCATCGTCGCCGTCTTCGCCGTCTTCCACGGCTACGCCCACGGCATGGAGCTGCCTTCGGCCGCCGATCCCGCCGGCTACAGCACCGGCTTCGTCCTCAGCACCGGCCTGCTGCATATCGTCGGCATCGGTATCGGCTTGATCGACCGCCACGAGACCGGCCGCAAAGCCGTCCGCGCCCTTGGGGCCTTGATCTCGATCGCCGGCTGCGTCTTTCTTTGGAAGGCCATCGCCTGATGCGCGATCCCCTGCTGCCCCAGATCATGCTGGCCGCCGCCCTCGGACTGGCCCTGAGCTACACCGAACGCGGTACAGCCCGCCAGGCCGCAGGGATATGCGTTGTCGCTGCCATCGCCACAGCCCTGCTGCCCCTGCCCGGCTTTCCGACGGATCTCGCCTTTGCCGCCGGCTGGCTCAGCGTCCTGGCCACCGCCGCCAGCCTCCACCTGCCCGAGCCGTGGCGGCTGCGCGCAGGTCCCTGGCTGGGGCGCGGCCAGGCACTGAATGCCGGGCTTTGGGTGGGCCTGCTCAATCACATGACACTGTCGCCGTTCGGCCTGGCCTTTGCCTTGCCATTCGTCGCTTTGATGCTGCCGGGTGCCTGGCTGATCGGCCGCGGCTGGGGCATCGCCATCAAGGTCGCCGCTAGTTGGCTGATTGCGATCGCTGTGCTGCAGATCGCGCTGGGCTTCGTCCCGACACCGGGCTACGAAGCCGATCATATGGAATAAATTACGCCTGGATCTGCAGGTCGCCGCGCAAATACACCAGCGCGCCATGACGGCTGCTCAGCAGGCCGTGGCGCGCTTCCGGAAAAGCCATATGCATGTCGCCGGCGCGGATGGGCACGCCGTCGATCTCGATCTCGCCTTCCAGCACGAGGCATTCCTCGATCACGCCGTGGCCGTGATTACCAACACTGGCCCCGGGCGCTAGTCGATACAAAACGCCGCTGGTCGCCGCCGCCTTGTCGACGAAGACGATCTTGCGGTCGATACCGGGAATGAAGGCTTCCCAGGCCAGCTCGGCGGTGCGGATGGTACGGGTATGGGGCGATCTGTCCTGATCGTCGATGGCGCTTTCGATGCGGTCCCACAGATCGGCCGGCGGCGCGATCGGCGCAACACCAGGCTCCAGGCCGGAAAAGACGAGGTCGTAACGGCCGACCTCCGCCGCAAATTCCGCATCGGCGTCGATACGGGCTTCGGCGGAAACAATTTCGGCAAGCGACGCTATTCCCAGGGCGTAACGCGCCGCCAGGTAGCTGTCCGAAATGTCGTCATGTTCGCTCATCGATACTCAAAGACTCTTTCAGTTGCGCCAGGCCGCGCCGGACCCAGCTTTTGGCGGTACCCACCGGCACCTGCATTTCTTCGGCCAGTTCCTCATGGGTCAGGCCGAACACGTAACATAGCTGCAGAGCGCGATGGACATCCGGACGGAGTTCCTTCAGGCACTTGCGTACCGATATATAGTTTTCCGTGTTACCAATACCAACATAAATATCCGTTTCGCGCTCCATACCGGCGACGTCTTCGAACGCCCCCACGGTTTCTCTGCGGGAAATGCGCAGGCGATCGATCGCCTTGCGCCGCGTAATCGAAAACAGCCAGACCTCTGCATTGCCACGGCGAGAGTCGAACTGATGGGCCTTTCGCCATACGGTAACGAAAACGTCCTGCAGCAGGTCCTCTGCCACGTCTCTCTGCCTTACCATACGAAGAAGGACGGAAAAAAGACGCCCGGACATGAGATTATACAGAGATTTCAATGCCGGCTTATCGCCTTTGGCGACACTTTCGACCAGGAGGTTGAGATTGGCCGGTTCAGACACCCGCGGCCTCGCGGCAAGCATCTGCCTTACCTGAGGCGCGTCCATGACCATGATCATCCCAGCATATCCCGTGAACCCGCGCCATTTCCGCTTCCCCACCGTAAATATTCAATGCGGCCTTGCCGGCAAAAGAGCTGAGCATGACGGGTGCGACACGGAAAATGACGAACGGACGGCCTCCGCCGAAATGCGACAGCCGGACAGATACGTTCGAAGTCGCGCAGAGGATTTGCGGCCGGAAAAATAAAACAGCTGTTATCAACCAATAGGTATGCGCAGTGACAGTCGCAGGGTCCGCGGCTCGAACGGATGAACGTGAAAGTCGTCGACGCCTTCGTCCGGCTCCCCCGGGAGGCGCGAGGTGTAGACGTACTGGATATCGTTGTCGCGGCTGTCGAACAGGTTCAGCGCCTCCAGCTTCAGGCTAAACCGGCCGAAGTCGTAATCGACAAGCCCATTGACGAAGGTCGTCGCCTGCGACCGCCGCGAATTGTCCTCGATCAGCGGCGCCGGGCCCAGGGTACGCACGGTCAGAGTCGTGGTCAGGCGGGGAGTCAGTCGCGCGGTTATGCCGCCGGTCACGACATATTCCAGCGCATTGGGGATGCGGTCGCCGTCGGGCGGATCGCCGGCATAGCGCGAATGCGACGCTGCCGCCGTCAGATTGATATCCAGCCGCGAATGCGGGCTGTAGCCGAACAACAGCTCCAGCCCCGTCCGGTCGGTAGCGTCGGTGCTGGCCGTATCGCCGCCGTCGCCGATATAGACCAGCTCGGAGTCGAGGTGCAGCGCCCATAGCGCCGCCGTCGCGGTAAAGCCGCCCGCGCTATACCGCGCCCCCAGCTCTCCGCCCCGCGACGCCGCGAACAGGTCGACCGTCGGCGCCGGATCGTCGCTGCCGGGAATGACGGTGATGGTGGCGCCGCGAATGTCATTCGAATGGAATCCGCCGCCGGCATCGGCATACAGTTCCACAATCTCCGACACACGCCACGCCGCGGTGAACTTCGGACTGAGCAAGACGTCATGGGCCTCGCCGCTGTTGCGCGGATCGTCCGAGCGAACCTCACCGCCGATCGTATCGAGCCGCAGGCCTCCGGTTACCCGGACCGGCCCGAAGGCGCGCGTGGCGTCGGCAAACACCGTTGCCGAATATTCCCGCACCCGGTCTTCGCGCACCGTCGACAGGACCTGGCGCTGCTTGGTGTTATACAGCCCGACCCGGCCGATATCGTCGTAGCGAAACTCCGCCCCCGTCCGCACGGTAAAGCCCGCCATCGGTTGCGCCCAGGTCTTGATCACCGATCCGCCGTGCACCCAGCGCTGGTCCGACTGCTGGAACTGATCGCCATTGACCGGATCGTTGAGGAAATAGCTGAAGTTGGAAAACAGATCGAGGCTGTAGCGCTGGGTGTAGAGGGTTGCCTCCAGCCCGTCCGAGCCATGATAGCCCAGGGACAGGATATAGCGCGACGTCTCGCCGCCGTCGCTGGTGTCGATGGCGCCCAGCCGTGAGATCAGGCCGCTGTCGATGGCGCGCTGCGGCACCTGGTCGGTGGCGTTGGTGTGGGCATCATAGGCCAGGCCGGTCAGCGACCAGTTGCCCCAGCCGACCCGCCCGGTAATGGCCAGCTTGCGCAGGTTGTCGGGATTGTCATACGGCCCGCGCGAACTCGTGTAATCCACCGCCAGGAAGCTGCGCTCGCCCAGCCCCGCCACGCCCAGGAACCGGCCATAACCGTCCTCGCCGGTCGTGAGTTGGACATAGGACGGCGTACCGTTGGCGAAGGTCTCGAACTGCGCACCGCCGGCATTGGAAAAGTCGCCCAGAACGACGTGATAGGGGCCTTTACGATAGGTAATAGTCTCGACGACCTCCGGCGTAATGCCGTTCAGGTCGAGATAGCCCTGGCCGTGACCGTGGCTGCGCAGGTTCAGGGGCACGCCGTCAAGCGACACCGAAAAATCGGTGCCGTGATCGAGATTAAATCCACGCAGGAAATACTGATTGGCCTTGGTATTGCCGGAATGCTGGGTCGCCGCCATGCCGGGCACCACCTCGACCAGCTCACCCGGCCGGGTCAGGGGCCGGTCGTCGAAGCGGGCGAAGGACACAACGCCTTCGCTGGCCGACTGGGCGACGCCGATCTCGCTGCGCCGCTTGCCGAAGACATAGACCGGCTCGCCTGCCGCAACGATCTCTTCCCCGGCCGCCGGCACCTGGGCCATGGCGGGCAAGGCGACACTTGCCATCAAAAGGCTCAGCCACAACGGATGACGATACATATCCGGCCTCGTATGAAGTTTGCTTCAATTGTTCATACGAACGGGTTGCGGCAGCGGACGCAAGCGAATTTACTTTTTCGCCGAATTGATCTTAGGGTCGCCCACCGGGTTGAGAACGAGGCTTTTCATGCAGCGCGTCACCATCTCCATCGACGACGGCCTGTCGCAGGACTTCGACCGGCTGACCCACGAACAGGGCTATACCAGCAAGTCGGAAGCCATTCGCGACCTGATCCGCACGGCGGTGGCCGCCAGACCGGATCTGCCGGTGGACGGCGCCTGCGTGGCCAGCCTGTGCTATGTCTACGACCACCATGTCCGCGCTTTGGCGCAACGGCTGACCGAACTGCAGCACGACCACCACGACATTGTGGTGGCGACGACGCACATCCACCTCAACCATGACTCATGCCTGGAGACGGTGATTCTGAAGGGACCGGCCGGGGCGGTTCGGGGTCTGGCCGACGCTATCCAGTCCCAGCGCGGCGTACGCTTCGCCACGCTGAACGTTATTGGCGTGACGGCGGTGCACAGTCATGACCATGACCACCACCATCACACCTGACGCTTAGAGCGCATCCCAAAAAGTGTGACGCACTTTTTGGATTAAGATGCGCGTAAAAACAAAAACTTAGAGCGCCGATCCGATTCTACCGGATCGAAACGCGCTCTAGCCGCCGAACTGATAACGCAGGCTGATCCGCAGGGTATCGATCTCAATCTTGTCGCTGGTCCGGCGCATATCGGTGCCGGCCGGATTGACGATCAGGAACGGATTGGAATTGAAGGTATTGGCGCTGGGCCCAGCGTGCACAACCACGGCCGGCTCATCCTTCAGCGAGGTGCGCAGGTATTCGATGCCGCCGATCCAGTGCTCGCTCATCCGCTGTTCGATGCCGAACCCGACCTGGTAGCCGTCGCTGTCATCGCCATCCGTAGCGGTAAAGCTGTTCAGCGCATTGCTGGTCCGGAAGGTACGCTCGATATCGGCCTGGGCGTATCCGGCGGTTACATAGACCTGCCACTCGCCCATGGCGTGCCCGGCCTTGGCGCGCAAGGCATTGATGTTCTCGATGTCGCGGGTGAAGACATAATTGGCCGGCGTGGTCGAAAAGGCCGTGACGCTGTCCTGGAACTTTGCGTCGCTGACTTCGCCGACGACGCCGAACACCCAGTTTCCGAACTGCCAGTCATAGCCGCCGCGCAGGCCGATGCCGGCCTGCTCGCGCTGCTTGGCGCAGCCTTCGCCGGGCGTGCGGCCATTGGCGCCGCCGTCGCAGAAACCCGGTGAAAAGGCGTTGGCGCCGGCAAAGGTATTGACCATATCACCGTATTCGCCATCGAGATTGGTATCGAATTCAATGGTTTCATGATCGTCGGCGATATTGGTCATACCGGCGGCGACCCCGACATAGGGCCCTGCCCACGTCTTTGCCCCGTCCTGCGCCCAGGCTATGGGCGCGGCTGCAGCCAGCACGCCGGTCGCGATCAGAGTAACGGTCAACTTGGTCGTTTGCATGGGGATGCCCTGTCTTTGCTGGATGGAAACCTGAGGCGGCTCATCGCAAGTACGGGCGGGGGGCAGTTTCGGATGCAAGGCTTCAGGCCTCACCAGCTAACGGGGTATAAAAGAAAAGGCCGGCGGTTTCCCGCCGGCCTTTCCCAGTTTGAGATGAACCTTCGTCTTACACGAGGAAGACGAGGTCGGACTTGGTGATGGTGACATTGTTGTCGAAGACGACGGTGGCCGTAACGCCGCCGCTGCCGGTGCCATTGCTGTCCCAGACCAGGGTGTGGGTCGTGGTGTTGTAGATGAACTGACCGACATTGCCGACCGCCGTACCGTTGGCGTTGCTGGTGAACAGGGTATTGGCCAGGCTGTTGGTGAACTCCGACGCGTTGAACGCCAGGTGGTCGATGCCGACCTGGAAGTCCGTGACGTGGTCGGTGCCACCGCCCGACTTGGCGAAGACGAAGGTATCGGCTTCGGTACCGCCGGTCAGGTTGTCGTTGCCCGTACCGCCGGTGATGCGGTCGATGCCCGCGCCGCCGGAGATGGTGTCGGCACCCGCACCGCCGTCCAGGGCGTTGGCCCCGATATTGCCGGTGATGGTGTTGTTCAGCGTGTTGCCGGTGCCGTAGATATCGCCGGTGCCCGCAAGTTCCAGCTTTTCGACGTTGTTGGCCAGGGTGCGGCTCACGGTCGAGATGGTCGTGTCCGTACCCGTTCCCGTGCCCGACTCTTCGAACACCACGTCATTGGCATCGTTGACGTAGTACACGTCGGAGCCGAGGCCGCCGGCCATGGAGTCGGCGCCCGCGCCACCGTCGAGGGTGTCGTTGCCTTCACCGCCGGAGATGGTGTCGTTGCCGTCCATGCCGTAGAGCTGGTTGGAACCGCGGCCGCCGGTGACGTGGTTGGCCACCGAGTTACCCCAGGCATTGGTCGCCGCCGTACCCCAGCTGGCCAGTTCGACGTTTTCCAGGTTGTCGGCCAGGGTATAGCTGACCTGGGAGATGACGGTGTCGG
>NZ_AWGD01000017.1 GCF_000495795.1 Asticcacaulis sp. AC460 | reverse complement strand
CGCGTCGAGACGGAGCGACTGTCTTGGGCGTCAAGCTGCAAGATTGAGTTCAGCGATTATGTCCCTGGCCTTGGCGTTCATTATGACGAGTAATTTTCGTGCGACAGCGGTCCTGACGACCATTTTGGGCTTTCCGGCGTCGAGGAGTTTTTGACGAAACTCCCTGAACTTGGGTTCGTATCGAGCAACGACGCTGGTGATAAAGACCAGAATACTTCGTATCTGTACCCGTCCTCCTCGCACCATACGCCTGCCCTGGCTCTTGCCGCTATCCTTTGCGATGGGCGCCAGTCCCACAAGCTTGGCTATGGCTTTTGCATTCAAAGTTCCGAGTTCGGGAAGATAGGCTAGCAGATAAGCCATGGTCCGTTCGGCTACGCCTGCAATCGCGCCAAGTCCCTCGACGAGGCGTATCCACAGGGTCTGCTGCTTCATGTGCGCTTGAACGAGCACATCGATTTGCTTGATCTCCCGGTTAAACGCATCGAGTAGGCGGCCTTGGGACTGCTGTACGGCTTCGCTTTCGATCAACCGCATCTGGTTTTTTAGGGCCGTCCTGGCATCAATAAGCTGACGCAGCTGAGTGACCAGAGCGGTCAGTTCTTCCTGCTCAGGTGAGGCCGGTGCTTGAGGAGACAAACGTTTGACACGGGCATATTCTGCAATGATGCCAGCATCGATCTTGTCGGTTTTCTCCAAGAAACCCAGGCCTTCCGCAAAACGCCGAACCGAGCGAGCGTTGGCAATCGCAACCCCGAGGCCGGCCTCATGCAGGCCCTTGTGAGCCTGTTTCTCATATCCGCCGGTGGCTTCCATCACAACGAGATCCACAGAATGATCCCGGCAATAACTCGCCAAAGCCTCAATGCCGCAACTAGTCAATTGGAAACGCTTATGCACGCTGCCAAGTCCTAGACGAGCGTCTAACCACGTCGACGAAACGTCCACTCCACAAATCACCTTTTCCACGGTAAACCTGCCTTGCATGCGATCGATAAATCGAGCGACTGTACGGTTGTATGTGAATACGGCGACTGGTCCCAAAGCTCCGTCCCGGCTGTAACCTGAGGGGGTACGAGTGCCAGTCGCCGTTCAAAGGGCGGGCTGCGCAGCCCGCCCTTTGAACCTCCCAGGATAAACCAGAAAGGCTCCACTCAGATACAAGGGGG
>NZ_AWGD01000016.1 GCF_000495795.1 Asticcacaulis sp. AC460 | reverse complement strand
TCCTCTTTCCGTCTACTCGAACATTCCTTACCTCACCGCCTCGACCGCCACGATCCGCACATGGCTCTTGTCGACATGCTGAGCCGCGTCAATGACGGTCAGATCATAGAACCCTTCGACCGGCGGCGACCAGGCAAACTCCCCCGACTCATCCAGCCCCAGCGGCTCGCCGTCGATATACCAGGCGACCGGCCTTAATCCCCGTGCCGACAGCTTCAACGGCCGCTTCAACACCAACCGACCCTGACTATCCCTGCCCGTTATCTCGACATAGACGGTCGTGCCCTGCGGCGGAAAAAGGATCGACACCTTGCCCGTCGGCCCGCCCAATTGCTCCAGAGCCGTAGGCGCCCGGGTCGGCGCCAAAGCCTGAGGCAAGCGCGGCGGCGCCTGGATCTGGTCGAACACATCGAACAACAAAGGCGCCGCCGCCTCGCGGCCGGTCTGGTCCGCCCGCGCCCCGCCATCCGGCCGGCCCGTCCAAACCAGCACAGCATAGCCCCCGGCGACGCCCACGGCCAACGCATCGCGATACCCATAGGACGTGCCGGTTTTGAAAGCCGGCCGATTGGCCTCCTTCATCAACGCCCCCGGCAACCGTCCCGCCGGCGCCGGCGTTTCGCGCAAAATCGCCACCACCTTGTCGGCGGCATCAGCCCGCAACAACCGCTGGCCCAGCACCGGCCGGGCCTCATCGCTCAGCCGGTACACCAACGGTTTCGCCAGGCCATGATCGCCCAAGGCCGCATACAGCAAGGCCAGATCGTCCAGATGAATACCCTCGCCCCCCAACGCCAACGCCAACCCGGCATCGTGCAAACCGGTCTTGGGCCGCACCAGCTTCACCCCGACCGCATCGAACCGCGCCTCGAAGGCATCCGGTCCGATCTTGTTCAGCACCGCCACCGCCGGCACATTCAGCGAATTGATCAGGGCTTCCTTGACCGAGACCTCGCCATGGAAGACGCGGTCGAAATCCTCGGGCTCGTAGTCGCCGAACCGGGTGGCGGAGTCCATGATCCGCGTCTCCGGCGCCACCACACCCTCTTCAAACGCAAAGCCATAGATGAACGGCTTCAACGCCGAACCCGGCGACCGCAAAGCCCGGGTCATGTCGATCCAGCCGCCCGCCCGCTCCAGCCCACCGGAACCGACGCTGGCGCGCACCCCGCGCGTCTTGATGTCGATGACGATGATCGCCACGGACGAATTGGGCCCCTGCTCGGCCGCCGTCCGCGCCGCCATGATCTCCAGCTGCTGCTGCAGGTTGGCGTCGATCGTAGTGACCACCGTCGCCTGTAAGCCCCGAACCCCCGACGCCATCCGACCGGCCGTATGCCAGGCAATCGCCGGGAAAATGAAGCGCTTGGTCACCATGGGCTCAGCCATGGCCTCCTGGGCCGAACCGCTGCCGATGATATTGCCGGCCGCCATGCGCGTCAGGATCAGGTTGCGCGCCCCCAGCGCCGTCTTGGGATTGCGGTCGGGCCGGCGCGCTTCCGGCGCCTGGGGCAGCGAAATCAACAGCGCCTGCTCCCCCAGGGTCAGGGTTTCCGGCTCATGGCCGAAATAGCTCAGCGACGCAGCACGCACGCCTTCGAGATTGCCGCCATAGGGCGCCAGACTCAGATAGATGGCCAGGATCTCGCGCTTGGAGTAGCGCATCTCCAGCTGCACCGCCCGCAGGATCTCGACGAACTTGTTGCCGTAGGAGCGTTCGTGCGGCGACAGCAGCCGCGCCGTCTGCATGGTGATGGTCGACCCGCCCGAAACGATCCCGCCGGCGCGCATATTGGACCCGAAGGCGCGGACGATGGCCATCGGATCGACGCCGGGATGAAGATAAAACCTCTCATCTTCAACCTGGATCAGGCGTTTGAGAAAGGTCGGATCGGTGCGCTCGAGGTCGGCGCGGATTCGCCACCGGCCGTTATCGACCGGCAGCGCCCGCAACCAGGTGCCGTTTCGGTCCAGCGCCACCGCCGACGCCGTGGTCGCCTTATGCATATCCGGCGGCAGGACGAGATTCAGCGCGGCGACCACGACCTGCACGGCCACGATACCGGTCAGGATTTTGACCAGCAGCGGAATAAATCGGTCGAAATGAAAAACGGGAAGGTTCATTCTTTTCTTCCCTCTCCCCGCCTGCGGGGAGAGGACGAGAGCTGAGCGCAGCGATAGCGATCGGGTGAGGGGCCTTCAGAGGACGGAGCGCTCCGAAGACGCCCCGCCCCCTCTAAAATCACCTACCCGAAATCAGTGTTCGCCCGCCCTGGGTGCGGGCGAACATATCGGTGCGGTAGAAGTCCTTGGCCTCGGCGCCGGGCATATAGAAGTCACCCATGGTCACCGCTCGCGCAATATAGGCTAGGGTAAAGCTGTCCGACGACGATACATCCAGAGCCGCGATGAACCGGTCGTCCCGCGCCTCCTGAACCTTGGTCGGGGTCACCTGCCCAATGAACCGGAACGGCCCGTTCTGGGCATCCTCACCCGTCAGGGTCGCCTCGATCTCGAACCCGGCCGGCAGGGCGTCATCGACCACGATCGGCCGCAGTTCCGCCCGGTTGGACCGGCCCGAAATGACCACGATCACCTTCTGGCCCTGGGTCAGGTTCGACGGATCGACCCGCGAGCCATCCATGGCGTAGAAGCTCTTGGTCAGGGTCAAACCGCTGGCGACCGAACCCGGCGCCGCGACCGGCGTACCGATCACCGTCACCGTGCGCCAGATCGCGCCCGAGCCCGTATTCTTCAGGCGTACGTTCGCGAAAGGCCCGACACCGTAGCGGACCACATGCCGGCTGCCCGGCAAGGTGCTGACGCCGGCGGCCTCGACCTTGGTCACCCCGGCCGACTTCAGCATGTAGGACGCGGCGCGCAGCACATAGGCCGACTCGATAGTATTCATCTGCGACGGCGACTTCATGGCCTGTTCCAGCCGCGGGATCAGCGACTGGGCGATATCGGTCTCTCCGGCTTCATAAGCCAGGGCGATCACCCCGGCCAGGTCGCGCAGCGGCGCCTGGTACCAGTCGTATTGATCGGTGTAACCCAGCTTGGCGATCGCGTCCTGGAAGGCGGCGCGGCCGCGCGCGCGG
Source organism: Asticcacaulis sp. AC460 (assembly GCF_000495795.1). Classification (GTDB taxonomy): domain Bacteria; phylum Pseudomonadota; class Alphaproteobacteria; order Caulobacterales; family Caulobacteraceae; genus Asticcacaulis. The sequence goes on along the minus strand of NZ_AWGD01000016.1, from coordinate 128,526 downwards.
TCGCCCATCATCACCAGGCCTGCCGCCACCTGAGCCCGGGCCAGCGGCGAGTCTTCCGACTTGAACTGGACATCCTTGTACCAGCGCAGGCGGGCCAGATCGCCCGACTTGGCCTTGGCCAGGACATACAGCGCATAGGCCGAAGCCCGCGACCGCAGACGCTTGGTCATCTCCTGGGCGGAGATGCCGTAATAGGGATTCCAGTAGTAGTCGACGCTGAGACGGTAATTGACGCTGACAAAGCCTTCCGGCTTGGCCATGGCGCGCATGGCCGACAGCGCCTTGTCGATGGCTTCCTGCGGCACATAGACACCACGCGCCCGCGCCTCCAGCAAGAAGTCGGTGGCATAGGCGCCGATAAAGCCATCGGCATGGCCGTCACCCACCCGCCACAGGCCGATGGCGCCGTCCTGGGACTGACGGTCCAGGATCTTCTGTACAGCCACGCGCAGCGCACCCTGGGCCGGCTTGGCCGCAGTCTTGCCGACCATGGATTCGTCGACATAGAGCCACGGTGTCGCCGCCGACGTCACCTGCTCGGTGCAGCCGTAGGGATACTTGTTCAACGTAGCCGCCAAAGGACCAGGATCGATATTGCGAAAGGGCGAATAGCTGACCTCCACCGTCACCGAACCGGGCTGCAACCCGTTGAGCAGCGAAGCATCCGGCGCCCACACCTCATTGACGTTCTGCAGCTGGCTGACCACCCGCGTCTCCGGACCCCAGCCGTTACGGGTCTGGATATCGAAGGCGTCGTTAAAGGCATAGCCCTGGCCGTTCAGCCCGATCTGAACCGTCGACACACCAACGGTCTGCGGCGCGGTCAGCGGGATGGCTTCGATCGCCTTGTCGCCACGGCCCAGGTTGAAGGCCTTCTTGAACACCGCCACAATGCCTTTCAACCCGTTGACCACGGCTTCGTAGACACCCGGCTTGCCATCGACATTGTCGAGCTGCAGGGTCGCAAACGCCCGGTCGCCGGGGCTCAGGAAGCGCGGCAGGGCCAGGTCGGCCACCACCGGTTCACGCACCACGATGCGCTGTTCGCTGGACCCGACCTGATCGTCGGTCCAGGCCACGGTCATGATCTTCAGTTCGCCGTTAAACTTGGCGATCGGCAGGTTGACCACCGCCTTGCCGTTAGAACCGGTCGTCACCACGCCCGACCACAGGGCGATCGTACGGATCGGCGTGGTCGTCAGACCCTCGCCACCCAGTTGGTCGCCGCCGAACTTGGCCGGCGCCCCCAGATTGGGGTCCAGCAGACGGCCATAGTCGTCATTATAGTCGACGCCCAGAGCCCGCTTGCCGAAATACCAGTCGACCGGATTGGGTGACTTGAACTTGGTGAGATTCAGAATCCCCTGGTCGACCACGGCGATTGAGACGCGCGCCTTGTCGCCCATCTTCAGGCCCTTGACCTCAATCGGCACGTCGATAAAGCCCTGGCCCTTGTTGTCCAGGCGCGGCTTGAACGGTTGGTCGCTCAGCGGCACATTGACCTGCAGCTTGCGCGACTTGGGGTCCAGCGGCACATAGACCAGGCCGACAGCCCGGCGCGGCTTGGACGATTCGACCGGATCGCGCGGCTGAATGACGCTGACCATGACATAGGCCCCGCCGCCCCAGGCAGCGCTGGACTTCAGCTTGATCGTCGTACCGCCCTCGCCGACCGTCACCGTCTTCATCTCGATGACCTTGTCAGTGGCGATGGCGATCTGGGCCTCACCCTTGTAGGGCGCCTTCAGCGTCAGATCGATGGTATCACCCTGGGCATAGTTCTTGTTGCCGACCGTCAGGCGCACCCCGTCCGGTGAGTCGCCGTCCTGGCTGGACGACCCCCAGCCCGAGGCGAAGCGCACCACCGTCTTGGCACGGCCGACCGCCTCGACCTCGATACGATAGTCACCCCAATCAAGGCCGCGTTCGAAGTTCAGGCCGGTATTGGCGTTCAGGTCCATGTTCTTGCTGTCGACGATGACGTCGCGGTGGGTCGAACGCCACCGCCACTTGCCGTCGGCCAGGTACCAGTCATAGTCCCACACTTCCGAAATAAGCGTGACCTTGACCCCCGGCACGGCGACCTTGTCGCCGTTCGGGCTCAGGGCGATGATGCTGAATCCGGTCTTGGGCGTATCGCGCCAGTTACCGTCCTTCTGCTCCGTCTTGACGCCCAGATACAGCGGCGCGCCCTTGATGCGCAGGGTCTGGCTTTCGCGCACCGGCCTACCGCCGGGCTCGAACACCGACGCCGTCAGCAACACGGTCAGCGGCTGGTCGGTCTGGCCGGCCTCCGACGCATTGAACGGAATCGTCGCATTGCCGGCGCCGTCGGTCGTGACTTCCGGCAGGTCGACATACTTTTCCTCATACGGCTTGCTCTGGTCGCCGAATTGATAGCCCGGATATTTCGGGAACGGATTCAGGTCGGCGCGGATCCGCGCCTCGCCCGTCACCTGCAGCCCCGAACCGTTGGCGCCATAGAGATAGCGCGCCGCCACCGTCACCGGCCGGACCTCGGTCAGGCTCAGCAGCGGCCGGTTGGCATCGGCCTTGATATCGACGCCTAAGCGTTGCGGCGCGAAATCCTCGACCGCAAACGACGTGCTGCCGGCATCGCCTTCCAGCCCTTCCAGCCCTTCCAGCACGACCTTGGCGGTCCACTGGCCACGCGGCGCGGTCTTCGGCAACACCAGATTGCCGCCGGCAAAAGCATTAGGCAGCTTGTCGAAGGCCAGGCGGAAGGCCTCGACTCCCGACGGACGGGTAACGACCAGGAAACCCTTGCGTTCCTTGATGGCGCGGCCTTCGTTATCGCGGATCAAAGCGATAAGACGCACCGTCTCACCCGGACGATAAATGCCGCGGTCGGTATAGACGTAGGAATCGACGCCCTGCCCCGCGACCCGGCCACCGGTCAGGCTGGCTTCGTCGGAACGGCCGCCGACATCGTGCGACGTCAGGTCCATCGGCGTGCGATCGACCTCGACCGCCGTATAGTCGTCGTTCGGGCCATAGGCCATGATCATCTTGGCCTGCAGCGCCTCGCTGCCCTTCAGCAGCGCGCCGTTGAAGCTGACCCGGCCGTCGACGCCCGTCTTGACCGTGCCCAGGGTATCGCCGTTCTGGGCGACCAGGTCGACCTTGACCCCGCCCATCGGTTTGGCCGTCTTCAGCGACCGCACCACCACATCCAGCCCGTTCTGGCCGCGATAGGTGGTCAGCGCCATGTCGGTATAGAGGATCCAGCGACGCGCGCTGGGCGGCTGTTCGTTATCGTTCTTGTCGCGGCCGCCCGAAGCGTCCTTGACCTTGATGACATAGGCGCCGGCTTTGAGCGTCTTCAACACGGCCCCCAGCGGGAAGACCGTGGTCACGCGCTCGCCATTGCCCGACTGGACGGCGACCTTGCCGGTCCAGATCTTGACGCCGATATCGTTGGGGGAATCGTCGCCCCATTCGTAGTCATATTCGTCCTCGCCCACCGGTTCCGGCGCCGATACCGACTTGCGGACCAGGTTACGGTCGGAAATATGCCACACCTCGAAGGCCAGGCTGGAGACATTGACGGTTTCCACCGCCACGCCGTCGCTTTCCTCGCGCGGCAGGATGACGCCGTTGCCGGCGAAGCCGACATAGGGCGGCTTTTCACCGAACGCGAAATCGACGTCCTTGTTGCCTTTCAGCGTATCACCGCCCTTGGCCGGCAAGCCCTTCAACAGGGTGACGCGGCGGTCGTTGAAGCCGATGCCGGCGACGCACAGGGTATCGTCCTTGACCGAAACGGCGGGGGCCGACGGCAGGGCGGGACTGACCACGACATAGTCGCCGTAGGGCTTGGACGGGTCCAACGGCTTGGAGAACTGGACGCAGGCCTTGGGCGAGGTGCCGGAGGTATCCAGCGATGACCTCCAGACATCAAATCCGGTGGGCTTGGACTGACCGGCGCGCGGGGCATTGGCGTCACGCGGCTTGCCGAACAGACCGGTGCCGGGACCGCCGACCAGACCGTTGTCGCTGGCCGTTCCCATGGTCTGGGCCGACGGGCTGTCGGTGACCTTTCCGGTCAGGAACCCGATACCGAAACCTGCCAGCAGCACGGCTGCCGCGCCCGCCAGAAGCGTCCTGTTATGCCAGTCGATCATGATGTCATCCCCGCACGACCCGCAGGCCTGTCCACAGCCCTTGATAGATCGTTAATCGCAGACGAAAGCGCGGAATTTGTGAAAGATCAATCTTTGTTTTGTTAAATGCGTAAATAGGTCTAATGAGTCGGTTCAACGCCATAAGAAGTCCCGTAAGACGGGTCTTTTTTGCCCCAAGCCTCATGCCAAAAAGTGGCCAGAAACGTCTCTGGTACTTTTTGGAAAAACATGAGGCGTAACAGAAACTTCGAGCGGGATAGCCTTGAGTAAGTTTTCGCGCGTCATGGTGCTTGTGGTCGACGACAACCACTACATGCGGGTGATTGTCTGCACCATGCTGCGTTCCATGGGCATCAACCTGATCCGTGAAGCCTCCGACGGCATCGAAGCGCTGGAAATCGTGCGCGACTGGCGCCCCGATGTCATCGTGCTCGACCTGATGATGGAACAGCTCGACGGCATCGAATTCACCAAGCTGATCCGCCGTGGTTCCGACAGCCCCCACCCCTATGTGCCGATCATCATGATGACCGGCCACACCGACCGCCGCCGGGTTCTGGAAGCGCGCGACGCCGGGGTGAATGAGTTCGTCGCCAAGCCTTTGACGGCGCGGGCCCTGATCGACCGGATGCGCAGCGTGATCGACAACGAACGCGGCTGGGTCAAGTCGGCCAACTATATGGGCCCGGACCGCCGCCGCCGGACGATAGCCGATTACAAGGGTCCCTTCCGCCGCGTCGCCGACAAGGCCGAAGGCAAGATCTAGGGTGCAAGCACCCTAGGACCCGAAAACCTGACAGCGCCAATCGGTGCGGAACTCACATCGGGCGGCTTCCCATATAAAGCTTGCCTCACCTTGTCTTTGCCCACCCCATTTATGGGGAGGGTGGCGCGAAGCGCCGGGCGGGGCTCTTTCTTAAACGTACACAACATCCTTCGTCGCCCGCGCCTTGCCAAAGCCCAGCATGCCAATCCCCGTCGTGATCAGCCAAACGGTCAGGCCCAGATAGGCGCCGATCGACAGCATGGCGAACAGTTCATCCGATTGACCCATGGCCAGGGCCAAACCACCGCCGGCGCCGACGACCATCAACCCCGTGGTCACCCCACCGATCACCGAACTCAAACGCGCCCGCTCACCCCATTGCAGCGCGGCCACCAACCCGACGAACAAGGCCGTAAAAATCTGGCCCATATGCTCGCCGATCGCCACACCGGCAAAGGCGTTCATCAGGTCGAACTGAGCGCCGGCCGCGACCAGGTCGTCCTGCCGCGCCAATCCCGGCACCACGAACACCCAACGGAACAGCCCGATCGCCTGAACCAGCCCGGCCAACACCCCGGCCAAGGCCGCCCCGATCGCCACACCCGGTGATCGGCGAACCCGTTCCGGCGTCAAAGACAAGGCCATCGCCAGCGGCACAAAAGCCAACGCCGACAATCCGAAGACATACCACGCCCAAACCAGACCCTCACCGCCGGCCGCAAACGCCGCCAGCACCTCGGCCGACGGACGGCGCAGGATATCGGGATAGTCGAAATTCTGCGCCAGATAGCCGTAGGGAAGGTTGAACACCACGGCCAGGGCGATTGCGCCGGCGCCGGTCAGTTTGCTGGAAATCGTCATCGTCACGTCCTTTATGTCACCCGGTGGTGACATGTCGTTTAGGCCCACGGCCACACGATGTCAACAGACAAATCACCGATCGGTGACATATTTTCATTGCCGCCTGCCCGAAACCGGCCTATGGCCTTGCACAATAAGGATTTCAAGAATGGCCGAACCCCGTACCCGCAACCGCGAAGCCACCCACGCCGCCCTGCTTGAGGCGGCGAAGGTCACACTGGCCGAGCAGGGTTTCCAGAATTTCGGTGTCAATGCCGTGGCGCGCCAGGCGGGCTGCGACAAGCAGCTGATCTATCGCTATTTCGGTGGGCTGGACGGTTTGCTGGAAGCGATGGGCGGCGATGTCGCGACCTGGCTGGGCGCGCCGCCGGTAGCCGTTCCGGGCGCGACCTATGGCGAATGGGCGGCCAACCTGGCGGATGCTTACCTGACGGCGCTGCGCGCCAACCCGCTTCTGCAAAAACTCATCCTGTGGGAACTGTCGGCAGCGCCGGGGACGCTTGCCCCGCTGACCCAGGCGCGTAGCCGGGCCATGATGCAGTGGGTGATGGCGGCGCGGGGCGAGCTGGTCATGCCGCCGGATGCAGGACTGATCAATGCGGTCCTGATAGCGGCGATCCAACAATTCGTGCTGTCGGCAGCGGTCTCGGGAAATTTCTCGGGCCTGCCCTTACGCGACGATACCGATTGGAACCGGTTGCGGACGGGTTTGCGGCAATTGATCAGGCGATTATACCCCTGAACGTTTACCGGGCCAGCGACGCACGCGCCTGGGTCAGGGGCTTTTTGGGCGGCTGTTCCGCCTGCTCCAGAACCTGCAGCAACTGCTTTTTCAACACCTGCTTCTGGCCGGCGGTCAGTTGCGACTTCTTGAAGTGATCGGTCACGTAAAAGGCGTCGACGGCGCGTTCGCCGTAGCAGTCGATGTGCGCCGAGGCGATGTCCATACGTAACCGCGCCATGACATCGACCAGATCGGCCAGAAGACCCGGCCGGTCGCGGCCCGACACCTCGATAATGGTCGCATTGGCCTTGCTGGCGTCGTCGAAGGCCACGGTCGGCGCAATCGCGAAGGCCGCCGTCCGGCCCGCCATGGCCGAGCGATAGGCCACGGGCGGCGGCAGGTGGCCCAGGGCGGCCTGTTCCAGCTGTTGCTCCGCCTGTTTCATGCGCTGGGCGTCGTCATGACCGAAAGGCAGGCCCTGGCTGTCCTGGACGTAGAAGACGTCGAGCGCATGGCCGCTGGAAGAGGTAAAGACCTGGGCGCCGACGACGTTGCCGCCCATATTGGCGAAGGCCCGCGACAGGTCGGCAAACAGGCCCGGCCGGTCGTCGGCCGAGATCGAAAAAGCGGTGGCATTGCGGCCGATGTCGATGCGCGCCTTGGCGGCCGGTTCGGAATCGAAGGTCGACCACACCAGGGCGGCGTGGCTCTTGATGTCGTCGGCCGAGAAGGAAAACAGGTAAGACTCGTCCATGGTTTCCAGCCAGGCGGCCATGTCATCGTTCTTGTCGCTGAGTTCGGTGCGCCGCTCCTGGGCGCGCTGGCTCAGTTCCTGGCGCACCTGCGCGACGGCGTCATTGCCACGGCCGCCGCGGAAGGCGCTTTCGGTGGCGGCGACCAGGTCGCGCATCAGCTGACCCTTCCAGGCGTTCCATACGCCGGGACCGACGGCGCGGATATCGGCCACGGTCAGGATCAGCAGCAGGCGCAGGCGTTCCGGCGTCTCGACGATCTGGGCAAACGCCGCCACGGTTTCCGGGTCGGAGACGTCGCGCTTTTGCGCGTAGTCGCTGAGCACCAGGTGGTGGCGGACCAGCCAGGCGACCTGTTCGATCTTCCATTCGGGCAGCCCCAGGCGCTCGCAGGCCTTCTTGGCCGCGATTTCGCCGCCGATCTCCTGGCCGTGTTCGCCGCCCTTGCCGGTGTCGTGCAGCAGCATGGCCAGGTACAGGCTCTCCTTGTCGACCAGCTGCGGCATGATCGAGCTGGCCAGGGGGTGTTCGCCCTTGTAACGGCCGGTATCGATGCCATGGATGATGTCGATGGCGCGCAAGGTGTGCTCATCGACGGTAAAGGCATGGTACATGTTGAACTGGGTCTGGGCGACGATGCGACCGAATTCCGGGATATAGCGCCCCAGCAGGCCGGTCTCCGACATCATGCTCAGCGTCTTGTACGGGTTGCGCCCGCGCACCAGCAGATCGAGGAACAACCGCGCCGCCTCGGGGTTACGCCGCAGCGACGGCGTCACCAGTTTCAGGTTGCGCGCGATCGCCGTGAAGGCGTCCGGGTGCAGGTCCAGCATCAGCCGGTCGGCCATCTTGAACAGCAGGAACATGGCCACGGGCGACTTCTGGAAGATGTCCGGGCTGTTGACACTGAGGCGGCCCTGGGTGACCACGAAGCCTGGGTGGTCGGCCTTGTTGAGGTTCATCAGGCCCGATTGCAGCATGTTGGACAGCCGGGCCAGGGGCTTGGCCTGCTGGGCTTCCAGCTTGGTGCAGAAGATGCGCGTAAGGGCCCCCACTTCCTTGGAAGTCACGAAATAACGGCGCATGAAGCGCTCGACATTCGGTTCGCCCTGGCGGTCGACAAAGCCCATGCGGCGGGCGATTTCAGGTTGCAGGTCGAAGCTCAGGCGTTCCTCGGCCCGGCCGGCGGCCTGGTGCATCAGGATGCGGACCTTCCACAGGAAGTCGAAGGCGCGCAGGAAGATGTCGCGTTCCTTGTCGGTCAGCAGCCGGTCCAGAACGCCCCAGTCGGCCTTGCGCTTTTCGCCGACGATGCGCGGCTTGGTCTGGCCGGCATCGGCGGCCGCCATGAACTGGGCGATCCAGAACAGGGTGTGCAGGTCGCGCAGGCCGCCCTTGCCTTCCTTGATATTGGGCTCGACGACATAGCGGGTGGCGCCGGCCTTGAAATGGCGGCTGTCGCGCTCTTCCAGCTTGGCGGAGACGAAGTCGAACATGTTCGACTTCAGGCCTTCCGACGCCATGCGGTCTTCCAGTTGCTGGACCAGTTCGGTGTCGCCGGCGATGTGGCGGCGCTCCAGCAGGGCGGTCATGATGGTGTGATCGCCGCGGGCGAATTTCAGCGTCTCATCGACCGTGCGCGACGAATGGCCGACCTTTATGCCGAGGTCCCACAGGGTGTAGAGGATAAACTCGATGACCGATTCCGAGTGCGAGGTTTCCTTCCAGGCACGCAGGAACAGCAGGTCGAGGTCGGAATGGGGCGCCAGTTCGCCACGGCCGTAACCACCGACGGCGACCAGGCTGAGGCGCTCGCCTTCGGTCGGGTTGCGGGCGCGGTAGACGTGGGTCAGGGTAAAGTCCCACAGGGCTGACACGACTTCATCGGCGACCTTGGCGAGGCTGCGCGCTGTGGCCAGTCCGCCCTTGCCTTCATCGACATGGCTCAGAATGCTGGCGCGGCTCAGGTCCCAGGCTTCTTTCAGGATGCTGACAGCGCGACGGCGCAGGTCGGAGGTGTCGCCGCTGGAGTCTTCGAATGCCTGGGTGAGCGCCTGACGCAGGGCGCGGCCGTCGATACGATAGGCCGGCGCCGCCGGATGGGTCAGGGTGAGCATGAACGGAGTTACCACAATATTTTTCAGCCGTCGGTTTTAACCAACTTGTGTAAATTATAGATAACTTCCAAGGCTTCTTTGGGGCTTAAATCGTCAGGATTCAGCGATTTCAGAAGGGTTTCCGCCTTGGACGGCTCACGCGAGACCGGCGCCGGGGCTCTGGTGTGCGAGAACAGTGGCAGATCGTCCAGGCGCAGCTTGGTCTGGTTGTCTTCTTCCAGCCGGGTCAGGATATCGCGGGCGCGGGTGACCACCCCGCCCGGCATGCCGGCCAGACGCGCCACCTGGACACCGTAGGAGCGATCGGCCGATCCGGCGCGGACCTCATGCAGGAAGATCAGCTCGCCATTGTGCTCACGCGCCTGCAGGCTGAGATTGCTCAAAGCTTTCAGGCGTTTATCCAGCACGGCCATCTCGTGATAGTGGGTGGCGAACAGGGCGCGGCACTGTATGCGGTCGTGCAGATCCTCGGCGCAGGCCCAGGCGATGGCCAGGCCGTCATAGGTGGCGGTGCCGCGGCCGATTTCATCGAGAATGACAAAGGATCGCGTGGTCGCCTGCTGCAGGATGGCGGCGGTCTCGACCATCTCCATCATGAAGGTCGAACGGCCCTGGGCCAGGTCGTCACCGGCGCCGACGCGCGAGAACAGGCGGTCGACGACGCCCAGATGCATGGCCTTGGCGGGGACGAACAAACCGGCCTGGGCCATGACGATCAGCAGGGCGTTCTGGCGCAGGAAGGTCGACTTACCGGCCATGTTCGGGCCGGTGACCAGGGACAGGCGCGCCGACATAGCGCCTTCGGCATCGAGCGCGACATCGTTGGGCGTAAACGGCTTGCCCTGGGACTTGAGCACGGCGCAGACAACCGGATGGCGGCCGCGGCTGATCTCGAGGCGTTGGGTGTCGTCGATGACCGGGCGGGTGGCTTCGAACTCCTCGGCCCAGCCGGCATTGGCGCAGGCGACGTCCAGGGCGCAGATGGCGTCATGGGCGGCCTGGATTTGCGGCGCGACGGTGCGAACCTCTTCACGCAGGGTCTCGAACAGCTCCATTTCAAGGCCGAGCGCACTGGCGGCGGCGCGTTGAATGCGCGAGTCGAGATCGACCAGTTCGGTGGTGACGAAACGGACCTGGTTGGCCAGGGACTGGCGATGGATGAACTGTTTCGCGGTGTCCTGGGCCACCAGTTGGTCGGCCAGCTTCTGGCTCAGCTCAATGAAGTAACCCAGGACATTGTTGAACTTGATGCGGATGGCGATGCCGGTTTCGGCGGCCAGGCGCTGTTCCAGGTTCAGCACGATCTGGCGGCTGTCGTCGCGCAGGCCGCGCATCTCGTCCAGTTCGGGGCTGTAGCCGGCGCGGATGAAGCCGCCATCCTTCAGCGACAGGGGCGGTTCTTCGACCAGGGCGCGTTCCAGCCGGGCGCGCAGATGGGCGACCGGCGGGGACGGGATCAGGGCGGTGATGACGCTGTCGATTTCGGCCGGCAGGACCGGATCGATACCGTCATGGGCGGCATCGTTCAGGGCGGCGGCCAGGGTTTCGCCGACCGTCAGGCCGTTCTGGATGACGGTCAAGTCGCGCGGGCCGCCACGGTTCAGCGACAGGCGTGACAGGGCGCGGGCCTGGTCGCTCAAACTGCGCATCAGGTGGCGCAGGTCGTTGCGGGCATCACGGCGCGGCAGCAGCCAGGCGACGGTGTCCAGCCGGGCATTGATGGCGTCGGGCTGGAACAGCGGCCGGGCCAGGCGCGCCGCCAGCAAGCGGCCGCCGCCGGAGGTCACGGTCAAGTCGAGCGCAGCGATCAACGAGCCTTCGCGCTTGCCCTGTTGGGTCCGGTCGATTTCCAGCGAATTGCGCGTGGCGGCGTCGATGGCCAGGTGGTTGTGCGAGATGACCTTCGCAGGCGGTTTCAGAACCGGGCGCTTGCCGGCCTGGGTAACGTCGATATAGGCGGCCAGCATGCCCAGGGCGGACATTTCCGACGCCGAGAAGCTGCCGAAACCGTCCAGTGTGGCGACGCCGTAGAGGTTCAGAAGGCGCTGCTCACCGGCGGACGGGTCGCTGAGCGACGACGGTTGCGGTTGCAGCACGCCACCATACTGTTTCAGCAGGCCGAAAACGTCTTCGTCCTGCAGCAGGCGGTCGGCGACCAGGGTTTCGGAGGGCCGCAAGGCCGAAAGGTGCGAGCTTAGGGTCTCGGGCTCGATTTCCAGGCATTCGACATCGCCGGTCGACAGTTCGACGCTGGCGATCGCCATCACCCCGCCGCGCGAGGACAGGGCGATCAGCCGGTTGGCGCCACGGTCTTCGAGCAGGGTGTCTTCGGTCAGGGTTCCGGGGGTGACGACGCGGACAACGCCGCGTTTGACGACGGACTTGGAGCCGCGTTTCTTGGCTTCGGCCGGGTCTTCGAGCTGGTCGCAGACGGCGACGCGGAAGCCCAGCCGGATCAGTTTGGAGACATAGGCGTCCAGGGCATGGGCGGGCACGCCGGCGAGGGGGATGTCCTTGCCCTGATAGACGCCGCGCTTGGTCAGGGCCAGGGATAGGGCCTGGGACGCCACGACCGCGTCATCGAAGAAGATTTCGTAGAAGTCGCCCATGCGAAACAGCAACAGGGCGTCGGGATGGTCCTGCTTGGTCTTGAGATACTGGGCCATCACCGGCGTGGCGTCGGCGAAATCCATGGCGTCGTTGGGCGAATCGATCGGGACCTGGGCGTTCATCGGATGAAATTAACCCTTGTTAACGCTTGTGGAAAGACGACGAGCAAAAACGTTCACAATTAACTAATAGAACAAAATAAGAACACAATCAAGTTTCCGTAACGATAGGAAACGATTCGCACCCTAAAAGTCACACCTCGCGCGGTGTTTCACATTCCGGTATACAAAAATACACGCCAAAGGCAGTTGCGGCTTTATCCCTTGGTCATTGTGTTCTAGTAGCTTTAGCCAACAAAATCATAATCATAATACAAATTGCCACACGAGTTGCGGACCCATGCCGAGCGAAAAACAGACTTTCAGCGACGACGAAGCCCTTTACCTGCACCAGTATCCGCAGCCCGGTAAGATCGCGCTTTTGCCCACCAAGCCGATGGCGACCCAGCGCGACCTGGCCCTGGCCTATTCGCCGGGCGTCGCCGTTCCGGTCCGCCGTATCGCCGAAAACCCGGAAACCGCCTACGACTATACCGCCAAGGGCAATATGGTCGCGGTCATTTCCAACGGCACGGCTATTCTCGGCCTGGGTAACCTCGGCGCCCTGGCCTCCAAGCCGGTGATGGAGGGCAAGGCGGTCCTGTTCAAGCGGTTCGGCGATATCGACAGCTTCGATATCGAGGTCGCGACGCAGGATCCCGATGAGTTCATCACGGTGGTGAAGAACATCACGGCGTCGTTCGGCGGCATCAATCTCGAAGACATCAAGTCGCCGGAATGTTTCATCATCGAGGCGGCGCTGCAGGACCTGGCCGACATTCCGGTTTTTCATGACGACCAACATGGAACGGCCATTATCGCGGCGGCTGGCCTGATCAATGCGCTGGAAATCACCGGCAAGCGGATCGAGGACGTCAAGGTGGTGCTGTGCGGCGCCGGTGCTGCCGGTCTGTCGTCGTTGTCGCTGATCAAGGCCCTGGGCGTGCGCCACGACAATACGACCGTGGTCGACATCCACGGCGTGGTTTTCGAGGGCCGAAAGATCGACATGGATCAGTGGAAGTCGGCCCACGCGACCCGAACCAACAAGCGTACATTGGCCGAGGCAATGGTCGGCGCCGATGTGTTCCTGGGGCTGTCGGCCAAGGGCGTTCTGACCTCGGACATGGTGGCGACCATGGCGGCCAATCCGATCATCTTCGCCATGGCCAATCCGGACCCGGAAATCACCCCGGAAGATGTCGCCAAGGTGCGTTCGGACGCCATCGTGGCGACCGGCCGGTCGGACTATCCCAACCAGGTCAACAACGTCCTGGGTTTCCCGTATATATTCCGCGGCGCCTTGGACGTGCGGGCGCGCCGGGTGAACCACGAGATGAAGCTGGCCGCCGCCAAGGCGCTGGCCATGCTGGCGCGCGAAGATGTGCCCGATGAGGTGGCCGCGGCCTATCAGGGCCGGCACCTGAAGTTCGGCAAGGACTATATCATCCCGTCGCCGTTCGATCCGCGTCTGTTGTGGTATGTGCCGCCGTTCGTCGCCCAGGCGGCGATGGATACGGGCGTGGCGCGCAAGCCGATCACCGACATGGATGCCTACCGCAAGTCGCTGGAGCAGCGGCTGGACCCGTCGGCGGGTCTGCTGCAATCAATCACCTCGGCCGTGCGGTCGCGGCCGGCCAAGCGCATCGTGTTTGCCGAAGGCGAGGACATTTCGGTCATCCGCGCGGCGCACGCCTTCAAACAGTCGGGTCTGGGCACGCCGATTCTGTGCGGGCGCGAGTCTCTGATCAAGGAAAATATGCGCGTTGCCGGCCTGGTGCCGGAAGAAGAGAATATCGAGATCATCAATGCGCGTCTGTCGCACCGCCGAGATGCCTATGCGCAGCTGCTGTATGAGCGTCTGCAGCGCCGGGGTTACCTGAAGCGCGACGTCGAGCGTCTGATCAACCTGGACCGCAACTCGTTCGCCGCGGCCATGCTGATGTCGGGTCATGCTGATGGCATGGTGACGGGCGTGACGCGGGCTTTCGACCAGGCGTTTGAGGAAGTGATGCGCGTGGTCGACCCGGCGCCAGGCGGCCGGATCATGGGCATGTCGATCGTTCTGGCGCGCGGCAAGACTTTGTTCATCGCCGATACGACGGTGGCGGAACTACCGTCGCCGGAAGAGCTGGGTGATATCGCGATCGAGGCCGCGACGGCGGTGCGCAATATGGGCCATACGCCGCGCGTGGCGTTCATGAGCTATTCCAACTTCGGCAATCCGGCGGGTGAGCGGTCCGAACGGGTGTCGCAGGCGGTGCGGTTGCTGGAACAGCGCGGGGTCGATTTCGAGTTCGAGGGCGAGATGTCGCCTGAGATCGCCCTGGAGCCGACGCGGTGGGTCAACTATCCGTTCCAGCGTCTGACGGCGCCGGCCAATGTGCTGATCATGCCGGCGATTCATTCGGCGTCGATTTCGACGAACCTGATCGAAGCCATCGGCGGGGCGACGGTGGTGGGTCCGCTGTTGCTGGGCCTAAGCAAGCCGGTGCAGATCTGTCAGTTGTCGGATTCGGTGAGCAAGATCCTGACCATGGCGACGTTTGCGGCGTACGACGTGCGCGCGTCGACGAAGGTCTGACACGGATAGTTATGGGGTCGAGGGGTCCGCGACCCCTCGCCTTTCCTTACAAACAAAAAGGGCGCCCCCACTTCGGGGAGCGCCTTTTTGTTTGTGAAGAGAAGACGAAGGGGCCTCAGGCCCCTTCACCCCGTAACTCGTCCGAGTCATCCTGCGTCAACTGCGGCTTGCTGTTCAGCCATATGCACAGGATGATCGCCAGCACCCCGATCACCGACGAATAGGTGAAAAACACGATATAGCCGGTACCCAGAGCTTCCTTCGATACCCCCAGGACCTGGGCCGGTTTGGCAAAGGACTCCGGTGTCAAACCGCTGAACAACGGCCGGAAGGCATTGGCCCAGCCGCCGGAGTCCGAACTCTTGGCCGTCGTCTCGACGATACGCCCCGATTGCGACGCCAGAAGCTTACCCGGCAAGGCATAGACCGAGGTGAACAGGGCATACTGCTGAGCGGCAAATCCCTTGGTGATCAGCGACGACATGTAGGCGATCAGCACCGTCCCTGCGATGCCGCCCGAAGCATTGTCGATGCCCAGGGCGATCGAAAACGCCGTGACATCATTGCCCTGCGTCGCCAGCCAGGCATAGGCCATGTTGGAAAAGGACCCCACGATGGCGCCGAACAGCAGACCCGTCTTCATACCGAAACGCGTCATGACGATCCCGCCCACGGTCACACCGGCAATCGTCATCACCACACCGAAGACCTTGCGCACCCCGGCGATCGTGGTCAGGTCGAAACCCAGGTCGACATAGAAGGCGCCGTTGACGTTCAGCAGGAAGTCCGACACCCGGTACAAACAGATCAGGGCCAGGATCAGGCCCGCCAGGTTCTCATACCGTTTGAAGAAGGCCACGATCGGCGTCACGAAGGTCTGGCGCAGATAAGCCCCCGGTCGGGTCAATCGTCCCGGCAAGGGCAGACAGGCCGCGGCAATCAATCCCAAGCCCAGGAAGACCCCCGGCACCTGCCAGAAGACCCCCGTCGTCTTGCTTGTCCAGGCTGCCTTGGCCACATCGAACGCTTCCGGCGACGGAAAGAGGAATTTGAACAGATCGATATTGGCCGTCAGCCCGGCCCCCATCAAGCAGATTGCGACCAGCATCAAGGCCAGCCGGCCAAGCGATTCTACGACTTCCAGCGGTGGGTTAGCGGCGGCATCGCCATAGTCGATCGGCCGGACGCGATGTTCCCCTTCCTTGGGTGCCAGCAACACACCGACAACACCCAGGATCATCAACGCAGCCATCAAGGCATAGGCGAAGCCCCAGCCCAGGGTGCCAGCCAGCAACAGCGGCACGATACCCGACACAAACGGTGCGATCCGCGCACCCCACGCCGTTGCGGTTGCCATAACGGCCTGACGGTCGTCGGATTCCCCGGCAGTCTCGATCCGCCAGGCGTCGATGACAATGTCCTGGGTGGCGCCGGCGAAACCGATGACGATGGCGG
The DNA here is from genome assembly GCF_000495795.1 of Asticcacaulis sp. AC460. Classification (GTDB taxonomy): domain Bacteria; phylum Pseudomonadota; class Alphaproteobacteria; order Caulobacterales; family Caulobacteraceae; genus Asticcacaulis. The sequence continues at coordinate 112,414 of NZ_AWGD01000016.1, read as the reverse complement.
CGACCGCCATCAACCCCAGTTGGGTTTGCGGGTTCATTGTCGAAATCGCCCACAGACCCAGCATGATCACGGCCTGGCTCAGCAGAATCCAGCTGCGGCGGTGGCCCAGCATGCGGGTCAAGCCCGGCAATCCGACGCGGTCCAGAACCGGCGCCCAGACGAATTTCAGGCTGTAGACAAAGGTGACCAGCGAAAAATAGCTTATGGTGGTCAGCGACAGGTCCGCCGTGCGCAGCCACACGGACAGGGTGTCGAAGATCAGCGACAAGGGCAGGCCAGACGAAAAGCCCAGCAGGATCATCACCAGTGCCGGCCGGGTGAAGAAGGGTTTCACGCTCTGGAAAAACGTCTTCTTTTCCGCCGCTGGTGATTCGGACATCTGGGCCTCCCGGTCGATTTCGGGGAGAGCCTAGACCAGTTTACCGAAACGGCAAGCTCTACGCAGTTTTGACCTGCGACCGCACGCCCGTCCAGGTCTGAAGGCGGGCTTTCAACGCCACCAGTTCGATCGGCTTGGTCAGGAAATCGTTCATCCCGGCCGCCAGACAGGCGCGGCGATCTTCCTCATAGGCATTGGCCGTCAGGGCGATGATCGGAGTTCGCACGCCCAGGGCGCGGACTTCGCGGGTGGTCCCCAGTCCGTCCAGGCCCGGCAAACCCAGATCCATGAAGATAAGGTCGAACTTGTGGTCTTTCAGTATTTCGATGGCTTCCTCGCCCGAGGAGGCCCGTTCCACGCGACAGCCTTCGCGTTGGAGCAGGATCTGCGCCAGGAGAGCATTGACCGGATTGTCCTCGACCAGCAGCACGGCTTTGTCCTGGCCGGATTCGGTAATGATCCGGTCATCGTCATTGTGCGCCGGGGTAACACCCTGGCCCTGCAAGGCTTCCAGGCGCTCGATCAGCGAGGCGCGGCGCAGCGGCTTGATCAGGTATCCGGCCCAGCCGTGTTCGCGCCAGGTGGTGATCTCGTCGCGTTGTTCCGGCGTCAGCAGGACCAGGCTGCGCGGCGACGGCGCCATGACCGGGCCCGCAAAGGCGGCGCGGTCGGCCAGGATCAAGCCCTGCGAGGCATAGCAGTCCTCCACCCCAGGGACATCGCGCAGGCGGACATCGTGGGCCGCCAGGTGGCTGCGCGCGCCGTCAACCAGGGCCGGGTTGGCGCTGATCAGGGTGACGGTGCGCGGATGCTTCGGCGCCGGACCGCGCAGGCGCAGGCCATAGGAGGCGCGGAACTCGACGCTGAAGGTCGAGCCCTTGCCCATTTCGGACTCGAGGCTGAGCGTGCCGTCCATGACTTCGACCAGCTTTTTCACGACCACGAGGCCGAGGCCGGCGCCGCCATAACGGGTGGCATGGGTCGGGTGGACCTGACCGTATTCCTCGAAGATGCGTTCGCGGGCTTCGGGTGGGATGCCCGGGCCGGTGTCGCGGATGCTGAACCGGATCAAATCCTCATCGGTCAGCCCGACCTGGATCAGGACCCCGCCGGTCGTGGTGAACTTGATGGCGTTGCCGGCCAGGTTGAACAGGATCTGGCGCAGCCGGCCTTCGTCGGCATGGATATAGTCGAGCCGGGGGTCCAGACTCCAGACGATTTCGATGCCATTGGCGTGGGCGCGCGGCGACAACAGCTCGGCGACGCTTTGCAGCAAGGGTTCGAGATGGACCTCGCCGGTTTCCAGCTCGATGCGGCCGGCATCGATGCGGGCATAGTCCAGCAGGTCGTTGACTAGGGTCAGCAGGTGCTCGCCCGAATGGCGGGCGGTGGTGAGGTAGGAGTTCTGATCGGGGCTGAGCGGTGTCTTGGCCATCAGGTCCAGCATGCCCATCAAACCGTTGAGGGGCGTGCGGATCTCGTGGCTCATCAGCCGGAAGAAGTCCTCGCGCGCCTTCAGTTTTTCTTCGGGCGAAGGCGAGTGGCTTTCGGAATCGGTACGCAGGGGCGACATTCGGTCAGTACATCCATCGTTCTGATGCCGCCATCCTAGGACAGAAAGATTAAGTTAGCTCAAAGACTTGAAGACTCATGCGCGGACCAGGGCGCAAAATTATTCCGGCGAATGACGCGTTTCGGTCCAGCTGTAACAATTGAAACATGAAAATCAGCCCTGCGGCATAGGACAGAAACGTGCGTCCGATAATCAGCACTCATCACACACCTATATGAGATGAGATCCATGACTACAAAGATTGCTGGTACGCAATTTAACGACACCGTGACTGTGGGCAGCCCCTACTGGGAGGGCGGCGACGACTATTTGATCAGCACGTTTGGCGGCAATGACGATATAACCCTCTATGTCAGCGGCAGCGTCAAACTGGATGCAGGCGACGGCGACGACTATGTTCGGCTAAAGGGCTCAGGTGACGCGGTTGTCTATGGCGGCCTGGGTAATGACACGGTGATGCACACCACCGACGACCTGTTTCCGTCGGCCGTTGCCATGTATGGCGGCGAGGGCGACGACGAACTACACGGCCTGTACGGCGTCGAAGACCACCTTTACGGCGGCGCCGGCAATGACCGGATGTCGGTGCAGGGTGGCAATATCGCCAGGGGTGGGATCGGGAACGATACCTATTTTGTTGCCGACGAAGGCGACTCAACCGTTATCGAATATGCCGGTGAAGGCATCGACATGGTCGTCACAACCAAGATGGCCTATACGCTCACCGCAAATGTCGAAAACCTGCGTGCCACGTCGATTGGAAATGGCGGCGTCTTCTACGGTAATGGCCTGGCCAATCAGATGTTCGGCAGCAAGTATGATGAAGCCATCTACGGTGGCGCCGGCCACGATAGCCTGGATGGTGGCAGCGGAGACGACAAGCTGTATGGCGACTCCGGAAACGACACGCTGATCGGTGGCAATGGGGCCGACCAATTGTATGGCGGAACCGGCAACGACCTGCTGGATGGCGGATCATCGGTGGATACCATGTCGGGCGGCGCCGGCAACGACGTCTATATCGCGGATCGTCCCGACGTGGTGATTGAAGCGGCCAATGAAGGCGTTGATACTGTCAAGGTGATCGGAGGCGTGGCGTTTACCCTTTCCGCCAACGTCGAAAACCTGGAGCTGGCCGCCGACTATGCCCAGAATGGTTTTGGCAATGACCTTGCCAATACGATCACGGGAAATGCCTATGCCAATGTGATTGAGGGCGGCAAGGGCGGGGACACCGTCTATGCCGGCGCGGGCGACGACCGTGTCAACGGCGACGACCAGAATGACGTGCTCTTTGGCAATTCGGGAAATGACTGGATGAGCGGTGATGCCGGCGCCGACAGTGTCTATGGCGGTGAGGGCATGGACATGATGTATGGTGGTGACGCCAATGACTATATGATGGGACAGGATGGCGCTGATTTCATGGACGGCGGCCTGGACAGTGACACGCTCAGCGGCGGCAACGGCGACGACGTGATGAACGGCGGCTCGGGCTTCGATAGCGTCAGCGGCGATGCCGGCAACGACCTGATACGGGGCGGATCCATGTCGGACCAGATCGACGGCGGCGCCGGCAACGATCGCCTTTATGGCGATGGCGGGGGCGACAAGTTGACCGGCGGGACGGGCAGCGACCTGTTCATCTTCACGGCGCTGTCCGACAGTTTCGTGATGACCGGCGTCGATACGATTGCCGATTTTACCGTAGGTGTGGACCGGATCGACCTGTCAGCGATCGATGCCAATGCCGGACTGGCCGGAAATCAGGTCTTCGACTGGCTGGGCATGAGCCAGCCAGATTCCAACGGTTCCGGCCGCCTGTGGGGTCAGCATGTCGATGCGACCAACACCACGGCCGAACACGTCACGGTCTATGCCGATGTCAACGGAGACGGCACCGCCGACTTCTCGTTGAATGTCATGAACGTCGCCGTGCTGAACGCCAGCGACTTCCTGCTCTGAGGCCTCAGGCATGACGGTTGTCCGGCGGGCGAGACTTACCCGCCGGACAACCTCGCATCAGGTGGCAGCGAATGTCGTCCTGGCGGCATCCTCATTCATCGGCCCCGTCCGGCGATAGACCAGGGCTTCGGCGACATGGCGGCGCAAAACGGATCCCGACAATTCCAGATCGGCAATGGTCCGCGCCAGCCGCAGGGTGCGCGTCCAGCCGCGCGCCGAAAGGCCAGTCTGCTGCGCCGCCTGGGTCATCAACGCCTTGGCGGTGGGGTCCAGATCACAGATCTGTTCAAGGCCCGCACCGTGGGCGGTGGCGTTCAGCGCATTGCCGGGCGCGAGGTCCAGGCGGTGGGCGCGCTGCGCCTGAAGCTGGCGGGCGGCTTCGACGCGGGCGCGGACTTCACGGGTGCCTTCGGCCGGTGCCGGCAAGGCCATATCCATGGCGGTGACCGCCGGAACGTCGATCTGCAGGTCGATGCGATCCATCAACGGTCCCGACACTCGGCCCTGATAGTCCTTGAGGCAGCGCGGCGCCTTGCCGCAGGAGCCCCGGCCGACACCACCATGGCCGCATTTGCACGGATTCATCGCAGCCACCAACTGGACCCGGGCCGGGTACTTGATGTGGTGATTGGCGCGGGCGACGACGATCTCGTTGGTTTCCAGCGGTTGGCGCAGCGAGTCGAGGGCTTGTGGCGAGAATTCGGGCAGTTCGTCCAGGAACAGCACGCCATTGTGCGCCAGTGACATTTCTCCTGGTTTTGCCCGCGTACCGCCGCCGGTCAGGGCGGCCATGGACGCGGAATGGTGCGGCGCCCGAAACGGTCGCTCATTGGTCAGTTCGCCGCGCGCGATCAGCCCGGCCATCGACCAGACCTGCGAGGTTTCCAGCAGTTCGAGGTTCGACATAGATGGCAGGATACCCGGCAGGCGCTGGGCCAGCATCGACTTGCCGGAACCCGGCGGACCGACGAAGAGCAGGTTGTGACCGCCGGCCGCAGCGATTTCCAGAGCGCGTTTCGGCACCTCCTGGCCCTTGACCTCGTTCAGATCCTTGACCTTGGCAGGCGCGGCGCGTTCGCCGCGCACCGGGGCTTCCAGCACAAAATGGCCCTTGAAGTGGTTGATCAGGGCGATGATGGAGCGCGGCGCAAGGATTTTGCAATCGCCGGCCCAGGCGGCTTCGGGGCCGTTGTCGTGGGGACAGATCAGGCCCATGCCGAAACCGGAGGCGGCGATCGCGGCGGGCAAGGCGCCAGCCACCGGTGCGATGCTGCCGTCCAGCTTCAGTTCGCCGATGACGACATAGTCGTTGAGCGCATCCTCCGGAAGGACGCCCATGACGATCAACATGGCCAAGGCGATGGGCAAGTCGAAATGGGTGCCTTCCTTGGGCAGATCGGCCGGCGACAGGTTGGCGACGATGCGTTTGCCGCCGGGCAGCGAAAGGCCGACACCGGCAAAGGCGCCGCGGACGCGTTCGCGGCTTTCGGCTACGGCCTTGTCACCGAGGCCAACGACCGAGAAGGCGACCGGTCCCTTGGTCAGCACCACCTCGGCTTCAACCCGTCGCGCTTCTGCCCCTTCGAAAGCGACGGTGGTGATCCTGGCGGGCATATCTTGTGTTCCTGATGGGGGAAAAACTCTAGACCTAGGGTACGCATGCGAAATTATCCACAAGCTAAGGCAGAGTTTGAGACAAATCAAGAACAAAATGCAAACAAAACCGAAAACACGGTTTTTAGCGTTCGTCAAATTTCCGCAAGATACGGATTATTAACACTTTTGCGACGGTAACGCCGGTCTTCACGAGGCCCGTTTGGCCTCAATCCGTTCCCAAAGCGTCACCCCGACATCGATGCCCTCGAAGGCCTTGAGCTGTACCGCGCCCGTGGGTGAGGTGACGTTGATTTCGGTCAAGTAGTCGCCGATGACGTCGATGCCGACGAACATAAGTTCCTTCTCTTTCAGGACGGGTTTCAGCCGTTCGCAGATTTCGCGATCGCGGTCGGTCAGGACCAGGGGCTCGGCACGGCCGCCGACGCGCAGGTTCGAGCGGATGCCGCCTTCGGCCGGGACGCGGTTGATGCCGCCGGCGATTTCACCGTCGATCAGGATGATGCGCTTGTCGCCGGCGCTGACCGCCGGGATGAACTTCTGCAGGATGACCGGTTCGCGGCTGATATTTCCGAACAGCTCAACCAGGGAGTCGAGGTTGCGGTCACCAGCCTTCAGCTTGATGATGCCGTTGCCGGCGGCGCCGTGCAGGGGTTTCAGGATACAATCGCCGTGGCGCTCGAAAAACTCGTTCAGCGCTTCGAAGTCCGACGAGACGATGGTAGGCGGTTGCAGGCCTTCGAAACGGGTGGCCAGCAGCTTCTCCGGCGCATCGCGGACCGAGGTCGGGTTGTTGACCACCAGGGTCTTCGGGTGGATGGTTTCGAGAAAATAGGTGGCGGTGATGTAGGCGATGTCAAAGGGCGGATCCTGGCGCATCAGGACGACGTCGATATCGTCGAGGAGATCGAGCTTTTGATAATCGCCGGCCGTGACGTGGTTGCCCTTGACGGGACGCAGGGTGACCTTGCGCCCGCGGGCCGAGACACGGCCGTCTTCCAGGGTCAGGTGCTGCGGTTCGTAGACCCAGAGTTCATGGCCGCGATCCTGGGCCGCCATCATCAGCAGGAAGGTGGTGTCCGAGGCGATGTTGATCTTCTCGATCGGATCCATCTGGACGGCAACGCGTAGGGTCATGGCGGCTTCCTGTGCTGTTCCGCCGTGATATGTGGCGTGAGGTGCGGCAGCGCAAGCTCAAAAGCGTTCGATGGTCTCGAAAGCGTTGATGATGTGCACCGGCCATCGGCCCGGCGCCACCGTGTAGAGGTCGATGCTGAGGTCGAGATGGCGCAACGACGGCCGGGTCTGCTGCAGGGCCAGGCCGGCCTGCCACAGGCGGTGCTGCTGGAGCGAGGAGACGGCGATGGCGGCGTCCTCGTGCAGTTGGCGCTGCTTGACCTCGATGACGGCCAAGCGGCTGCCCTTGCGCGCCAGGATGTCGATCTCGCCTTGCGGGGTTTTCAGACGGAAACCGAGGATGCGGTAGCCTTTCAGCATCAGGTGGATCATGGCGACATATTCGGCCAGGCGGCCGGATTTACGTGCCTTGAGACCCCGGAGACTGCGGTTCATTTGCCTTTCAGCTCCAGGGCCTTCTGGTAGATCACCTTGCGCGGCAGGCCAAAGACATCGGCCAGTTGTTTGGCGGCATCCGACGGTGAGTAGTGCTCCAAGGCCAGTTTCAGGGCGTCTTCAAGCGACTCGGCCGATGGTTTTTCTTCGGCCGGAGGGGCGACGACGATGACGATCTCGCCCTTGGGTTCCTGAAGCTTGGGGTCGGCGGCCAGGTTAGAGAGCGTGCCGCGGTGTCCGGTCTCGTAGAGCTTGGTCAGTTCGCGGCAGACGCAGGCGTCACGGTCGCCGAGCACGGCCGCCATGTCGGTCAGGGCATCGTGGACTCTGGGGCCGGTTTCGAAGAAAACCAGGGTCGTCCGTAGGCTGACGAACTCGCTTAAGAAAGTCTGGCGGGCGCCCGATTTGACCGGCATGAAGCCGGCGAACATGAAGCGATCGGTCGGTAGTCCGGCTAGACATAAAGCCGCCAGGACGCTGCTGGCGCCTGGGATCGGGTGGATGGCGGCGCCGGCGTCGCGGGCGGCTTCGACCAGGCGGAAGCCGGGGTCGGAGATCAGCGGCGTGCCGGCGTCGGAAATCTGGGCGATGATCTGGCCGCTGCGCAGGCGATCGAGGATTTCGGGTACGACCTGCGGACCAGCGTGGTCGTCGTAGCGGATCAGCTTTTTTTTCAGGTCGTAGGCGGAGAGCAGTTTGGCGGCGACGCGCGTGTCCTCGGCCAGGACAACATCGGCGGCGCGCAGCACGTCCAGCGCGCGCAGGGTGATGTCGCGCAGGTTCCCGATCGGCGTGGCCACGATGTAGAGGCCGGGGCTGACGGGTTTGGGCGGTGGAGCGAACAGGGATTCCATGGGCCGATTGAGAAGATGTGAAATACTTCTCCTCCCCTGTTTACGGGGGAGGTGGATCATGGCGAAGCCATGAGACGGAAGGGGTAATTCCACTGACGGTAAGCCCCTCCCACCGCTTCGCGGTCCCCCCTCCCCGTAAACGGGGCGGGAGAAGTAAGCAAACTAATAATCTCTTAGGACAAAAGCTCAAGCAATAGTCTGTCAAGCAGGACGCGACCTTTCGGCGTGGCGCGCAGGTGGGTCGGGGTCAGGTCCATGAATCCATCCTCGATCAAAGGGACGGCTTTGGCCGGCAAATCCAGGAGGATGAAGCGGTTCAGCGCCACGCCCTCAGCCATGCGCAGTCCTAGCATGGCGGCTTCTTCTTCGGTTTCGAGGGGTGTGAAGTCCTCGCTGTCGTGGCCGATGCCGTTGTCGTAGACGCGGGCGGTGTAGGCTTTCAAGTCTGACAGGGCGGTAGTGGCGTGGCGCACGCCGTTCAGGGTCAGGCGGCCGTGGGCGCCGGGGCCGATACCGATATAGTCGACACCGCGCCAGATATGGATATTGTGCATCGCCTGGGCCCTGGGTCCGCGGGCGTGGTTGGAGACTTCGTAGGCTTCGAAGCCGAGGCCTTCCAGGGTGTCCTGGGTTTCGAAATAGAAGGCTTCGGCCAAGTCCTGATCGGGCGGTGACCACAGGCCACGGCGCACAGCCCGGCCGAAAGTGGTGGTCTGTTCGATCGTCAGTTGATAGGGCGAGATATGTTCGATGCCGAGTGCGGCTGCACGGGTCAGTTCGTCGCGCCAGTCTGTCGTGGCTTGGCCGGGGCGGGCATAGATCAGGTCGAGTGAGACCCGTCCGAATACGGATTGGGCGACTTCGATGCCGGTGATGGCTTCGCGGGCGGAATGGTTGCGGCCGAGGAATTTCAGCGCTTCGTCATTGAGGGATTGGACGCCAAGGGACAGCCGGTTGATGCCTGCGTCGCGGAAACCGCGATAGCGGGCGATTTCGGCGTCGGTCGGGTTGGCTTCCAGGGTAATTTCGATATCGTCCGTGGACGGAAAGAGCTGTTTCGCTGTGGTGATCAGCTCGGCGGTCCAGTCGGGTGGCAAAAGGGACGGGGTGCCGCCGCCGAAAAAGAGGCTGACCAGGTGGCGGGGGCCGGTGAGGGCTGCCTGGGTTTTCAGGTCGGTCAGGATGGCGTCAAACAGGGTGCGCTGGGAAGCCTGGCCGCGATCGCGCGTGACGTTGAAATCGCAATAGGGACAGATACGCGAACAGTAGGGCCAGTGGACGTAAAGCGCGACCGGCGGGGTGCTCAAAACAGGGCCGCCCGCAGTTGTTCGAAGGCCAGATGGCGGTGGCTGATGGCGTCCTTGGCCTCAGGGTCCATCTCGCCGAAGGTCACGTCGTAACCGTCCGGACGGAAGATCGGGTCGTAGCCGAAGCCCTTGTCGCCACGGCCGGGCAAAACGATCTCGCCGTGGATCACGCCTTCAAAGACCGCCGCCGGGCCTTCCGGCCAGGCCACAGCCAGGGCGCAGGTGAACCAGGCCTTCAAGGTAAAGGCGTCGCCCAGCTCTTCGCGCGCCTTGCGCAGCTTATGGCCAATGACCTCGCCGGCGCGGGTAAAGTCCTTGTCGGGACCGGCCCAGCGCGCGCTGTAGACGCCGGGATCGCCGTTCAGCGCGGCAATGCTCAGGCCGGAATCGTCGGCCAGCGCCGTCATGCCGGCCCGGGTGGCGGCGTGGCGGGCTTTCAGGATGGCGTTGCCGATAAAGCTGACCTCGGTCTCGTCGGGTTCCGGCAGGTTCAGCGATGCGGCGGTCAGGATCTCGAAACGACCGTCCAGCAGCGCGGAAATCTCCCGCGCCTTGCCGGGATTGTGAGTGGCGGCGATCAGTTTCTGACCGGGGATCAGGGAGAGGCTCATGGCGTGCCTTGTATCCCATTGGGTTCAAATGAAAAGGTTGTTTTTTCGCCGGGAACTTGGGAAAAGGAAAGTTCGTGAAAAGGGTCTGTCCATGCGATTTCTCGGGCCGCGGTCAATTTCCAGCCTGCTGAAGACGGCGCTCGACGTCGTCTATTTCGGGCTGTTCGCCATCATCTTCATCTTCGTGCTGGCGGCGATCTGCGTGCTGGTGGTGCCCAATATCGCCGCCGAAGTCGTCCGCCAGATGAACATCAACACGGCCCTGAGCGCCGGTTCCCAGGCGGCGATGTTCCTCGCCGTGGCCTTGTCGCTGACTGGGTATCTGATGATCATGCGCTGGACGCGCCAGGTGTTCCAGACCCTGGCCGAGGGCGATGTCTTCCATCGCGACAACACCCGCCGTTTGCGCTGGATCGGGTTCGGCTTGGGGGGACTGGAAGTGTTCGGCTATGTCGTGCGGCTGTTCGCCGAGGGCATGTTCCAGCTCCATTTTGAGCCGGTCTATGGCTTGCGGGCGGTGACGACCTGGTTCTCGGTGCTGGTGGTGTTCGTGCTGGCCGAGGTGTTCAAGGAAGGCGCCCGGTTGCGCCGCGAAGCGGATTTGACGATCTGACCATGGCCATTCGGATTAAAATTGCTGAGATACTGGCGCGGCGGCGGTTGTCGATCGTGGAACTGTCGGACCGGACGGGGATTTCCGTGCGGGACCTGGAGATATTACGCGACCAGAAGGCCATGGCGTTGCGGTTGAAGACCTTGGATGCGCTGTGCCGAGCGCTGCATTGCGAGCCGGCGGATTTGATCGAGTATGGTGACGGCAGCGACGTCGAATAGGCTTAAAGCCCCAGCACATCCTGCATGTCGTAGAAGCCGGCTTTTTGGGTGCGGCCCCACAAAGCGGCCTGGATAGCGCCGCGGGCAAACAGCGTACGGTCCCGCGCCGAGTGCGACAAAGTCAGGATCTCGTCCTCCGACGCCAGCACGGCGCTGTGTTCACCGACAATGCCGCCGCCACGGATCACCGAAAAGCCGATATCGCCCGCCCGCCGCGCGGCGGTAATTCCGTCACGCGCTGCCACCTTGACCTCGTCCAGGCGGACGTTACGGCCGTAGGCCGCCGCCTCGCCCAGCATCAGGGCCGTGCCTGACGGGGCGTCGACCTTTCGCCTGTGGTGGGCCTCGACGATCTCGATGTCCCAATCTTCGGCGGCCAAGCGGGCGGCGGCCTGCTTCAGCAGGCCCATTAACAGATTGACGCCTAAGGAAAAATTTCCCGACTGGATGATCACCACCTCGTCGGCAAAGCGAATCAGTTCGTCGCGCTGTTCCGGCGTAAAGCCAGTGGAGCCGATAACATGGACCAGGGGACGCGGACGCGCCAGGCCTTCGCCGGCGCAGGCTTCGAGCAGGGACAGAGACGCTTCGGGGGACGAAAAGTCGATCACCGCGTCGGTGCGCGTCAGGTCGAACATGTCGCCCTTTTCATACTTCGCGGAAACTGGATGTTTGGCCTGATCCAGCACTTTTGCCACGGCCACGCCCATGCGGCCCTTGTAGCCGTTAATGGCAAAACGGGTGACGGGTGCGGCCATGATCGAAGTCTCCTCGAAATCCGGGTTTCGACCGATAGGGCAAGTCACCGTCAGGTCAAGACGAATCTCCGAACCTGCTTTTTTATTTTCCAATCCGGCCCTTATTGGGCTGCCGCGCCGGTGATGTCGTCCCAGAAACGGCGGGCCTTGTGCATGAAGCCCTGGGATTGCGCATAGGACTGCGCCTCCGAAATCGCCGCGAACTCCTTCATCAGCTCCTTCTGGCGCGGATTCAGGTGCTTCGGCGTCTCGACGAACAGCTCGACGATCAGATCGCCCTTCTGCTTCGAATTCAGGCCCGGCATGCCGCGGCCCTTCAGCTTGACCTTATGGTTGGTCTGGGCGCCTTCCGGAACCGTAACCTCCAGCTTGCACTGACCGTCGCAGTTCTGGCCGCCCATCAGGCACGGCACTTCCAGCACGCCGCCCAGGATGGCCGTCGTCATCGGCACCGGGATCGAGCAATGCAGGTCCAGGCCGTCGCGCTCGAAAATTTCGTGATCGGCGACGCTCAGGAAGATATACAGGTCGCCCTTGGGGCCGCCCTTGCCACCGGCCTGGCCTTCGCCGCGCAGCAGGATGCGTGCGCCGTCATCGACGCCGGCCGGGATGTTGACCTTCATGGTCTTGTTCTGGCGGACCTGGCCGTGGCCGCGGCAATCCGGGCACGGGTCCTTGATCACGCTGCCCTGGCCGTTACAGGCCGGGCAACTGCGTTCGACCGCGAAGAAACCGTTGGAGGTGCGCACGCGGCCCTGGCCGCCGCAGGTCATGCAGGTCGACGGCTTGGTGCCGGCCTTGGCGCCCGAGCCCTTGCACGACTCGCAGGTAAAGGTGGTGGGGACGGTGATCTCGACCTCGGCGCCCTTATAGGCCTGCTCGAGGGAAATCTCGTAGTCGAAACGGACGTCGGAGCCGCGCTGCGGACCGGATGGGCGGCGCTGCTGGCCGAAGATATCGCCGAACATCTCGGAGAAGATGTCCTCGACATTGGAGAAGCCCTGGGAATTGCCGTGGAAGCCGCCGCCACCTGCGGACTGGCCGTTCATGCCGGCATGGCCGTAGCGGTCGTAGGCGGCGCGCTTCTGGCCGTCGGACAGGACGCCATAGGCCTCGTTGACCTCTTTGAAGCGCGTTTCAGCGCCGGCGTCACCCTGGTTGCGGTCGGGATGGTGTTCCATCGCCTTCTTGCGGAAGGCGGCCTTGAGCGACGCCTCATCGGCGGTGCGCTCAACACCCAGAACCTCGTAATAACAACGCTTGCTCATGCTTAACGCCCCGATGTCAGCCAGACGCTACGCGAAAGTGCTTTCACGCGCGTTACCGGCTTTACGGCCTGATGTCGACTTGTTGATGTGATCTTGTGATGCAGGGACGGCAGGGAGTCAAATCCACTCGCCGGCCAGGGCAGGGAAGTGGACGCCCCGTTTACATCCGAAAGGGTAAGCGGGGCGTCCATTCTTTTGCCTTAGGCGCTCTTCTTGGAGTCGTCGACTTCCTCGAAGTCGGCGTCGACGACGCCGTCATCCTCGGCGCGGGCGCCGGGGCCATCGCCGTCGTCGTCACCACCGGACTGGCCGTACATGGCCTCGCCCAGCTTCATCGACGCCTGGGCCAGAGCATTGGTCTTGGTGCGGATGTCTTCGGCGTCTTCGCCGTCCTTGGCCGCCTTAAGGTCGGCCAGGGCGGTTTCGATCGCCGTCTTCTCCGGAGCGCCGACCTTGTCGCCGAATTCCTTCAGCGATTTTTCGGTCGAGTGGATCAGAGCGTCGGCGTGGTTGCGGGCTTCGATCAGCGCCTTGCGCTTCTCGTCTTCGCCCTTGTTGGCCTCGGCTTGCTTGATCATGTCCTCGATGTCGTTATCCGACAGGCCGCCATTGGCCTGGATACGGATCGAGTGCTCCTTGTTGGTCGCCTTGTCCTTGGCATTGACGTGGACGATGCCATTGGCGTCGATGTCGAAGGTGACTTCGATCTGCGGCACGCCGCGCGGTGCGGGCGGGATACCGGTCAGGTCGAACTGACCCAGCAGCTTGTTGTCGCCGGCCATCGGGCGTTCGCCCTGGAAGCAGCGGATCGTCACGGCCGACTGGTTGTCGTCGGCGGTCGAGAAGACCTGGGACTTCTTGGTCGGGATGGTGGTGTTGCGTTCGATCAGCGGGGTGAAGACACCACCCAGGGTCTCGATGCCGAGCGTCAGCGGGGTGACGTCGAGCAGCAGGACGTCCTTGACGTCGCCTTGCAGAACGCCGGCCTGGATGGCGGCGCCCAGGGCGACGACTTCATCCGGGTTGACGCCCTTGTGCGGCTCGCGGCCGAAGAAGGTCTTCACGGCGTCCTGGACCTTGGGCATGCGGGTCATGCCGCCGACCAGGACCACTTCGTCGATGTCCGAAGCCTTCAGGCCGGCGTCCTTGAGGGCCTGCTGACAGGGCCCGATCGTCTTGGTGATCAGGTCCTCGACCAGGCTTTCCAGCTTGGCGCGGGTCATCTTCAGGTTCAGGTGCAGCGGGCCCGAGGCGTTCATCGAGATGAACGGCAGGTTCAGGTCGTACTGGGCGACCGTCGACAGTTCCTTCTTGGCCTTTTCCGCCTCTTCCTTGAGGCGTTGCAGGGCCAGCTTGTCGGAACGCAGATCGACGCCGTTCTCTTTCTTGAACTCGTCGGCCAGGTAATCGACGATACGCATGTCGAAGTCTTCACCGCCCAGGAAGGTGTCGCCGTTGGTCGACTTCACTTCGAAGACGCCGTCGCCGATTTCCAGGATCGAGACGTCGAAGGTACCGCCACCCAGGTCGTAGACGGCGATCTTCTTGTTGGTGTCCTTGTCGAGACCGTAGGCCAGGGCGGCCGCGGTCGGCTCGTTGATGATGCGCAGCACTTCCAGGCCGGCGATCTTGCCGGCGTCCTTGGTGGCCTGACGCTGGGCGTCGTTGAAGTAGGCCGGGACGGTGATGACGGCTTGCGTGACGGTTTCGCCCAGATAGGCTTCGGCGTCTTCCTTCATCTTTTGCAGGATGAAGGCCGAGATCTGCTGCGGGCTGTAGTCCTTGCCGTGGGCGCGGACCCAGGCGTCGCCATTGGGACCCTTGGTGATTTCGTAGGGCACCATGCCCTTGTCCTTCTGGACCATCGGATCCGTGTAGGCGCGGCCGATCAGGCGCTTGATGGCGAAGAAGGTGTTGCCGGGGTTGGTGACGGCCTGACGCTTGGCAGGCTGACCGACCAGGCGCTCGCTGTCATCGACAATGGCGACCACCGACGGGGTCGTGCGGACGCCTTCGGCGTTTTCGATGACCTTGGGGTTTTTGCCGTCCATGACGGCCACACAGGAATTGGTCGTCCCTAAATCGATACCGATGATTTTAGCCATGGGTGTTAAATCTGCTCCGTTGAGGCGAATGGTCGTTGCGGCCTTTTGAAATCAAGCGCCGCGTTTGTCCATCCCCGTTAAGATGAATACAAACGAAATTTCAAGTCCCCGGTTGTGGCCAGGTGCTCGAAAGCTGTAGCCGATATGGTGAAGGCTGTGGGTCCTTCAAGGGATGACGCAATTTTTTTAGGGGCATTGGTTGTGCCGCCAAGACCAAACTTGCCTTGGACGTGTAAAAGCGTACAAGGCGCAACAGGGACAAGCTGTTCAGGAGATGACCATGGCCGACCTCCGTGTCAACCGCCGAAGCCTGGTGGCGATGGGCGTGTCCGGTCTGGTTTTGGCGCCGTATGCGCTGGGTGGGGCCCGAGCACAGGCTATTGCGACGCCTAGTGATGGCTTGTTTATCAAGGATGTGCAGATCCCGCCGCTGGGGGACGACGGCGGTTACCGAATTCCCGGCTATATCGCCATGCCGGCGAAGAAGGGTCAATATAAGGTCATCCTGGTCGTGTCCGAAGTGTTCGGACTGCACGACCATATCCGCGATATCTGCCGGCGATGGGCGCGCGAAGGCTATTGCGCCCTGGCCCTCGACCTGTTTGCACGTAAGGGCAATGCCGCCACGGCCCAGGAGTTCGAGACGGTCAAGGCTTTGGTGGAGGCGGCCAGTTACAAGCAGGTGATGGGCGACCTGAAGGCCGCAACCATGTGGTTGGATAGTCGGCCGGATATCGGCCAGGCAAAGAAAGTGTTAGGCGACAAGGGCTTTGCCGATATGGACGCCGTCGGAATCACGGGATTTGCGTGGGGCGGCGCGGTGGTGTGGATGGCGGCGGCGACCATGCCGGTGATCAAGGCTGGCGTCGCCTGGTACGGGCGTCTGGAAAAACCGGCACCGGAACAGTTCATGGGTGGGGACGATCGGCCCTGGCCGGTCGATATCTCCGGATCGCTGAACCGGCCTGTGCTGGGGCTCTATGCCGAGCATGACGGCAATATTCCGCCGGCTTCGATCCAGCGGATGAACGATGCCCTGGCCGCGGCACGGATGACGCCGTCGCATATCGAGGTGCTGCCGGGAACGAGCAACGGTTTCCACGCCGATTACCGGCCGAGTTATAACGCCGAGCAGGCCAAGGCCGGGTGGGCGAAGGCGGTGGCGTGGTTCACGAAGTACCTATGACAGGATTTGTAACGCATGGCGCCTTGCCGCCGGTAACCGGAGGCTCTAAGCTATCGCCGTTATCCGGGCGGGAGCTTTCATGCGCAAATTTATCCTGGCGTGCCTGACGGCACTGGCCGTGGCCGGCAGCTTGCCGGCGAAGGCCGCCTCGACACCGGATGTGTACAGCGCCGACAAGATCGAAGCCGGCCGTATCGCCTTTATCCAGGACCAGGTCAAAAGTTACAACGGCGCTCAGGACCCGGAAACCGTCCTGCTGACCCTGCTGTCGTTCGAGCCGAACGTCGTCGCGAATGTCAACGCCCTGTCGAACTACGCCGGTACGGCGCGCGACTACAGCTTTATGGTCGATATCCTGACGGTCGTGCCGGACAACGGCATGGCCGCCTGGGCCTTGGCGGAAAAGCTGTCTGGCCAAGGCTATTTCACCCTGGCCGTGCCGTATTTCGAGATCGCGTCAAAGGCCTATCCCGACAGCTATTCGACTCAGTCGAAGGCTGGGTTGAACGCCTATCTCGCCGGCGATTACGCGGCCTGCGTCACCTTTTACGATCGCGAACGCCGGATCAATCACCCTTATGCCTTCGGGGCGGAGTCCTACGTCAAGCGGGGCGAGTGCCACGCCTTTTTGGGCCATAGCGACCAGGCCGCCTCGGATTTCAAGGCCGCCGCCAGTCAGGACGCCAATACCGCCTGGGGCTACGGCGCGCGGATGTTCAAGGACGGCGTTTTCGGCGGTTGCAAGGGCTCGGCGGCTGGAAAGACGGAGGCGGCACGTAAGCAGTTCGAGAAGGGCAAGGCCTATGAGGCTTATCGCGACGTCCATGCCGCCCTGCAATGCGACCCGGCCTATATTCCGGCGCTGGAGCTGCGCCTGACGATCGAGGAGGCCGACGGCAATCTGCGTGGCCAGTTCAATGCCCACCGGCGTCAGTTGCAGAACCTGCGCGATGGCGGCCAGACCGATGCCCGTGACGGCGCGGTCTTGAAGCCGCGCAATGCGGATCAGCTTCTGAAAGATGCCGGCATGCTGGATATGGCCGGGTCGCGGCGCAATGTGGCCATGGTTAGCTATCTGGCGACGCGCGCCCTGGCGCTGGAGCCCGGCAATTGGGAAGCGCACCTGTTCCGCGCCCGCAGCCTGCTCAATTTTACCGACCCGCGGCTGTATCCTTTGGCGTGGGAAGAGGTGAGCAAGGCCGATGTTGCCTCCGGGCCATCGGATCTGGACCGGGCGACGATCCACCATGTCCGCGGACAGCTGTTTGTACGGGCCAAGCTCAGGGTCGAAGCGCTGGCGGAATATAACGCCGCCATCGCCTTAACACCCAACGATATGCGTTTCTACGTCGTGCGCGGCGACCTGCTGGTGAATTTGGATAAACCCGATGCGGCCTTGAAAGACTTCAATTTCGTCCTGCAATATCAACCGAATAATACCGACGCGCTGAGCGGACGCGCCAGGCTGTATTACGTGCAGAAGCAATGGGCTCTGGCGCGGGCCGACCTGGAGCGGATCATTGCCGTCGAACCGGGAAATACGACGGTGCGGGCCGATATCATCCGCATGCTCGACTTTGAAGGGCGGACGGCGGAGGCCGACGCCAAGCATAAGCAGCTTTTGGTCGACGATCCGGCGGGCGCGAAGGGCAATGCTTATCTGGCCAGCCGTGCCGGAAGTGGCGCGGTGACGGCTCAGGCCGACGCAGCACGGGCGCAGAAAAACGAGGACGCCGCCCGCCAGGCGGCGCGCCAGGCCTACCAGTCGACGGTGCGCAGCTTTAACGACGCCGGCGATGCCTGGCAGGCGGCCAAGGATTTCATGCAGGCGGCCGCTGATCGCGGCGAGGCGATTACCTATGAGAACAGCACAAAGGAACTGGTGCGGCTGCTCAATGTAGCCATCAAGAAGTTCGACGACACCCAGGCCGAGATCTTCCGGTTGAAAGCGTCGGAACATTACCGGTATCTGACAGCAGAGGAACGGGCGAATCTCGAGGCGGCACTGAACAAGAGTTCGGATTTTACCCGGGAGTTGCTGAAGACGCGGAGGGAGTTGGTGGCCGAGTAAGCGCTGTCGTGCAATGGGGTCGAGGGGTCCGCGACACCTCGCCTTTCCTTACAAACAAAAAGGGCGCCCCCACTTCGGGGAGCGCCTTTTTGTTTGTGAAGAGAAGACGAAGGGGCCTCAGGCCCCTTCACCCCATTAGTCGTCGGCGCTTACTTCGGTCGTCCGCCCTCTTTCCACTTCGGCGTATAGTCGCCATTGGCCAACCATTTCACCGGCTCAACCAGCGACTGGATGGCCTGGGTCATAAAGGGCAGGTTCAGGTTGGCGACATTGTCGTCCGGTGAGTGGTAGGTCGGTGTCACCGCCCAGCCCGACACCGTGTGCGCCACGATCCCTTGCAGGGCCAGCTGGTAATTGTCCGAACGCTCGAAGAAGTTCTGTTCCGGATAGATGTCCGGTGCAATCAGCGCGCCCTTGGCTTTCAGGGATTCGCCGAAGTCCGAACGGTCGAAGCCCGTCATCATCATCACTCCGGCCGGCATTTTCGGATCCTGCTGGCCGATCATCTCGATTTCCAGATTGGAGATGATGCTCTCCAGCGGTACCGGCGGCTTCATGGCGAAATACTGCGAGCCCAGCAGGCCGATCTCTTCCGACCCGTAAGCCACGAACATCACGCTGCGTTTCGGCTGACCGCCGGCCGACAGCGCCCGTGCCAGTTCCAGCACCGCCGTCACGCCTGAGGCGTCGTCATTGGCGCCCAGCACCACCTTGCCGTCATGGGCGCCGATCGCGTCCAGGTGGGCCGAAATCAGGATCACGCCGGCGGAAGGGTCCGACCCCTGCAGCCAGCCGATGGCATTGCTGGTGATCTGTTGCGGTTTCTTGACCTGACCGACCGCGAAGGTCACATCCTGGCCGTTCGCCTTGGCCAGCTTGTCGAAGGCGTCTGCTGCCACGAAGGCGACATCGGCTCGGGGCTTTTCGACCGGCTGTTCGACCAGGCGCGCCGGCACTATGGTCTCGCCGCCGATGCCTTCCATGCGCTTTTTGGTGTCGTCGCTTTCGCGCACGATCAGCAGCTTCACACCCTTTTGCATCGCGGCCCGCCACCAGGCGCCCAGGGTGAACTTGGCGTCGGGCGTGATGACCAGGATATCGCCGTCAGGCATCTGGGCCGGGTCGCTGCTTTTGGCGACGGCGATCTTGCCGGTGATGGTCTGGCCATGGGAATAGTACAGCGTCAGGCCCTGGTCTTGTGTGACGTCGACCCCGCCGGCCGTCAGGCGCGCCTTGCCATCCAGTTCGGGATGATCGATGGCCGCGGTCTGGATATAGGAGGTCATGCCGGGGGCAGGCTTCAGGCCGAAGCTCTCGAACTGCGCAGCAATATAGGCGGCGGCGATGGCCTCGTCGCGGGTGGCCGAGGTGCGGCCCTCAAGCGCTTCGGAAGCCAGGAAGTTCTCATGGGCGCTGACCCACTCCTGCTTGACCACCCAGGGTTCCGCTGCGAACGCGGGTGCGGAGACGACCGCCAGGGCAGCGGATACGGACAGCAGGGTACGATAAAACATGGGCGCCTCAACAGATATTGAAGCGCCCAGTGTTAGAAACGGAAAGTTGCAGCGTCAACCGATCTTATTCGGCCTGGGTGTTGACCGCTTCGCCGGTGGCCTCGCCGGCGCCGGAGTCGTAGCCGTTCTTCTGAGCAGGCGCCGCCGCCGTCTTGGCCGCCACCGCCACCATCGCCGGACGAATCACCCGGCCGAACAGCTCATAACCCGCCTGCATGACGAACAGGACAGCGCCGCCTTCGACCTCGGTCGAGGGCTGCTCCATCACCGCCTGGTGCAGGTGCGGATCGAACTTGTCGCCCTTCAGCGGGCTGATCTTCTTGATGCCGTTCTTGTCGAAGGCGCCGGCCAGCTCACGCTCGGTCATGGCGATGCCGTCGACGAAGTTCTTGAACGCCGGATCGGCGATCTCGCCCGGTACCGACGACAGGGCGCGTTGCAGCACGTCGGCGACGCCCAGCAGGCTGGTGGCGAAGCGCTGGATGCCGAAGGCGCGGGCGTCATTGGCCTCACGCTCGGCGCGGCGCTTGGTGTTCTCGGCTTCGGCGGCGTAACGCAGCGCCTGTTCCTTCAGCGCGGCGTTTTCTTCGCTCAGCTTGTCAAAGGCCGCCTTCAGCGACGGATTCAAGTTCTCTGGGATATCGCCCTCGGCGGCGCCTTCGGGAACTTCGGTTTCGTCAGTCATAGCTCTCTCGTTACAAAACGGGCGCGCTCAGTCGAGCATGCGGCCCAGCAATTTCGCGGTGTAGTCCACAAGTGGGATGATCCGGGCGTAATTCAACCGGGCCGGGCCGATCACGCCGATCGCACCCATGACCTTGGGTCCTCCCGCCCGGGGCGACACCATGTACGGCGCTGCAATAACAGCCGAACCCGACAAAGAAAACAGTTTCGATTCCGATCCGATGAAAATTCTCACCCCCTGGGCCTGGCGCACGTCGTCCAGCAGGTCGATCAGCTCTTCCTTCTGCTCCAGATCCTCGAACAGGGACCGCACGCGTTCCAGGTCTTCGAGCGCCGAAGCCTGAAGCAGATTGGCCTGGCCGCGGACGATCAGGGCCCGTTTTTCATCGGCGCCGCCCGACCAGGCGGCCAGGCCGGCCTCGATCAAAGTCGCCGCGGTTTCGTTCAGGCGCAGGCGTTCCTGGTCCAGTTCGGTCTTGAGCTGAAGTCGCGCTTCGCTGAGGGAGCGCCCCTTCAGACGAGTATTGAGATAATTCGAAGCTTCCGACAGCACCGACGGCGTCATGCCGGCCTGGACCGGCATCAGGCGGTTTTCGACCCGGCCGTCGTCGAAGACCAGGACGGCCAGGGTCTGTTCGGTGCTGAGGGCGACGAATTCGACGTGCTTGACGCCGGCTTCCAGCGACGGTGTGGTGACCAGACCGGCGCCGCCGGCCAGGCCCGACAGAAGATTGGAGGCTTCGCGCAGGGCGGCGTCGAAGGTGCGTCCGCCGGCGGTCAGGCGCGCTTCGATCTCACGTTTGTCGTCGTCGCTGATGTCGCCGACTTCGAGCAGGCCGTCGACGAACAGACGCAGGCCCTGGTGGGTCGGCATCCGGCCGCTGCTGGTGTGCGGCGCCGACAGCAGGCCCAGCGCGCTCAGGTCCTGCATGGTGTTGCGGATCGAGGCCGGCGACAGGTGGACCCCACCCTTGGACAGGGTGCGTGACCCGACCGGCTCGCCGGTTTCGAGATAGGCTTCGACGACATGGCGGAAGATATCGCGGGCGCGGGAATCCAGCTCGCTTAAGGATGCGCCGGACGTCAGCAGGCCGGACAGGGTGGGCGGCGGATAGGTCTTCATATCGCTTAGTCTACAAAGGTCTGTGTGTAACGCCAAGAGTCTTTAGAGCGCGTTTCGATCCGATAGGGTCGGATCGGCGCTCTAAATTTTTCTGACGGGCATCTTTATCCGAAAAGTGCGTTACACTTTTCGGGATGCCCTTTAATTCGCCATAAAGTTGGAAGTTGATAGGATCACCTTGGGAGGGAAGATCATGCTGGAAGCCGCCTTGCTTGCCGCCGCTCTGAATAGCGACGCACCGGAACAACCCTATGGCCCGCAGCCGTCGCAGGCGGCGGCCTATCAGCCGTTACAGACTTCGGACGGGAAGCAGGTTTACGACACCCGCGCCGGGTTGATCCGGCCGGCGTCGCGCGTGGCGCAAACCATAGAGCGCGACGATGAACATCGTGGCTTTGCCTGCGCCGACGCCAAGTGCAAAACCACGACGCCGGTCTATACGACGCGTACGCCGCTGAATCAGGAACAGGGCCGCCTGGGGGGCAGCTGAGACTTATCTTAGGGGGGACTAACCATGGGAAACGCTGTCTGGCTTATGTTGGCCTTACCAACCTGGTTCTTCGGTCAGGCATGGCAGGGACTATCCCGGTTGGATGCCCAGCTGTTGCTGCTGGTTCCGGCCATTGGGGTTATTGCCCTTGTGGTGGGTTGCCTTGCCGCCGCCGTGTTGCGTAAAGTCGGTGCACTATGGTTTCTTGTGCCCGTTCTTGCGTGCGAACTTTTTGTTGGCGTTGCCGGTTTAATGCGCGGGAAGTTGAGCGGTCCTCAAGCGATCTGGATCGGATTCTTGGTCGTGCAACTTATGGTTTCGGCTTATCTGGCTTTCCGCCTCAAGCCGCTGAAGGCCAAGATCTGGGTTGGGGTTCCGCTGATTGCCTTCTGTATGAGCTTTGCCCTGGAGGCGGCGTTTATAGCTGCCATGGCTTTTCCGGATACATGGGTATGAACGGCAAAAAATTAATCGCTTTGTTTGTTGTGGTTTCCAGTCTGGGAGTCTGTTCCTGTGCCGACCTGGCCTATAACGAGGCGACGGCGCCCATGCCGGTTCTGGCTGAGCAGGAGTCGCCTGCGCGCGGCACCGGGATCGACGGCATGGTCTATGTGCCCGCCGACAAGGTTATCGACAACGGCGAACGGACCGGCAAACGCGGCAGCGAGAGTTGGGTATGCGCCAATCCGGAATGCACGGTGGCGCAACGCGAACGCAGTTCTCCGCCGCCCAACGCCCAGGACAAGCCGCGTCAGTTCTAAAAAGAGTTTGCATGGGGCCTGCGACCTGTTAGGGCAGGCGCGCTTTCACGAGGTTATTCCATGTCCCAGTTCGATGCGCTGGTTGCGCTCAAGACCATCCGTCCGTCCAACCGCAAGCCCGACCAGATGCGTAATGTCACCCTGGAAACGGGTGTGACGCGCTATGCCGAGGGCTCCTGCCTGGTGACCTTCGGTCATACGCGCGTGCTGGTGACGGCCTCGGTCGAGACCGGCGTGCCGTCCTTCCTGAAGGGTAAGGGCCAGGGCTGGGTGACGGCGGAATACGGCATGCTGCCGCGTTCGACCCATACGCGGTCGCGCCGTGAAGCTGCCGCCGGCAAGCAGTCGGGCCGGACCCAGGAAATCCAGCGCTTGATCGGCCGTTCGATGCGCGCCGTCATCGATTTGAAGGCTCTGGGGGAGCGTCAGATTACCCTGGATTGCGACGTCTTGCAGGCCGATGGCGGGACGCGGACGGCATCGATCACCGGCGCCTGGGTGGCCCTGGCGGCCGCCTGTGACAAGCTGGTGGCGGACAAGGTTATCGAGAAATCGCCGATCCTCGATCAGGTGGCTGCCATTTCGTGCGGCATCTTCGAAGCCGTCCCGGTGCTGGATCTGGATTATGACGAAGATTCCAACGCCGAGACCGATGCCAACTTCGTCATTACCGGTACGGGTCATGCCGTCGAGATCCAGGCCACCGGCGAAAAGCGCGGATTCAGCCGTCAGGAGTTCGATACGCTGTACGATCTGGCGCTGAAAGGGACGAGCGAGCTGTTTGCCCTGCAGAACCAGGTGCTGGGGCGGTAAGCAAAAACAAAAAAGGCCCGCCTCACCGGCGGGCCTTTTCGTTGATGGTTAAAGGCTTCAGGCCTTTTTGCCTTCGAACTTGAGGGCTGTTTTCAAAGAGCCCAGCAGGCCGATCGTGCCGTAGCCAATGACCAGCAGGATAAAGAGCTGGACGATGGATTGCAGCCGGCGGAAGTCCGGGAAGTTCATCGGGCGGCCCAGCAGCGCCGGCCACACGGCCTGGATGGCGAAGGCAGCAACCACAGCCAGGGTGGCCTTGAGCAGGTAACGGTCGGGCTTGGGCTGGAAGAAGCCAATCAGGATGGCAATGATCAGAACCGGCAGCGGATTGACGCCGTTGAGCGCCGCGTTCAGGCCGTCGCTGAGGTCTAGGAAGAAATTCCAGATATCGTTCATTGAGCTGGTCCCTTGTCTGGTCTCAAAAACACATGGCAGGAGAATTGGGCAGGAGGGTACGCGCCGTTAACTATATTCAGGTCGAATTCGGCAAAAAAGCGGCTGCGGGGCGTAAAGAAGCGATACGTTTTAGCGCCTTAGGCGACAGAAACGGCCGATTTGCGAAAATTGTCAAAAAGAATCAATGGCCGTTGGTGCGGGCTTCGGGTTCGCGGGCGCCGAGCGAAAGCGTGGCCTTGACCAGATACAGCAGCCGAATGACCAGCCAGGCAATGATCAGCATCGTAAAGAGCTGAATCTGGGTTTCCATTTGCGTGACGTCCGGCCAGATCGGCGTATAGCCCGATGTCACCGGCCACAAGGCGGTGATGAGCACGGCGGGAACCAGGGCGATCAGGGCCTTGACGATGTACCAGCCGCGCTGGGGCTGGACGATGCCGAAAAAGGCGCTGGTGATCAGGACGGGGATGGGGTTGAGGCCAATCACGCTGGCCTTGGCGGCATCCCAAAGGGCGAAGCCGAACTGAATAGCGTCACCGCCGAGATTATCACTCATAACCGTATGCCCTCCTGCCGCCTTCAATAGCGGCCACCAAATCTGAAAAGCCTTCGGGCCGGTTCAGCGTGCGTTCTGGCATCTGGCGTGTGGCCGCATCAAGATTCGATACGTTAAACGCGCCAAGCCAGGCTGACCTGCTTCGATGCAACAGCCTAGTGACATAATGTGGTTATGTGATCACACTTGCGTGTCAGCGGGCGATTACAATTTCGCCTTTTGGACGAATTATCCTCGACCGGTGGAGCCAAAACCGCCCTCGCCGCGTGCCGTGGCGTCAAGCGACGCCTGCACATCCCACACGATGCGGGCGTGCTGGGCCACCACCATCTGGGCGATACGGTCACCACGGTTGATGACAAAGTCTTCGCTGCCGAGATTGACCAGGATCACCCCGACCTCGCCGCGATAATCGCTGTCGATCGTGCCCGGCGAATTCAGGCAGGTAATGCCGAACTTCAAAGCCAGGCCGGAACGCGGGCGGACCTGGACCTCATAGCCCTGCGGCACGGCGACCTTCAGGCCCGTCGGGATCAGCGCGCGGCCCAGCGGCTTCAGGGTCACCGACGCATCGGCCGGAATGGCGGCGCGCAGGTCCAGGCCGGCCGAACCTTCGGTCTCATAGGCCGGCAGCGGCAGATCGGCGGCGTGCGCCAGTTGCTGGACGAAAGCGGTGGTTTCAGCGGTCATGACGGCTCCTTTTCACCCGTTCATTTGCACGAATCCGCCGCGCGCTACAGACCGTCAGCCCAGACGCTTGTGGATATATTGCGCCAGGAAGTTGGCGACATCGGCCTTGGTGGTGCCCGGAATGGTGTTGAAACCGTCCAGATCGGCCAGGCTGACCTGGTTCTTCGCCGAGCCGAAGACATCGTCCGACACGTCATTGGCCAGGATGGCGTCACAGCCCTTCGAGGCCAGCTTGGCCTTGGCATAGGCCTGAAGATCATTGGTTTCGGCAGCGAAACCGATCACCAGCTTGGGCCGCAGGTCGAGATGTTTCGACACGGTTTCCAGGATGTCGGGGTTCTTGACGAAGGTGACGCTGAGCTCGGCATCAGGGCCCTTTTTCTGCTTTTCGCTGGCGGCGTGCTTGGGACGCCAGTCGGCGACGGCGGCCACCGCGACAAACACGTCGCACGGCAAGGCGTTGAGCGAGGCCTCCAGCATCTGCTCTGCGGTTTCGACATCGATGCGGCGGACACCACCGGGCGCAGGCAAGGCGACCGGGCCGGAAATCAGCGTGACATCTGCCCCTTGACGGGCCAGGGCTTCGGCGATGGCATAACCCTGGCGGCCGGAGCTGCGGTTGGTCAGACCGCGCACGGGGTCCAGCGGCTCAAAGGTCGGGCCGGCGGTGACGACGATCCTGCGGCCGTTCAGCGGCCCTTCGCGCGGACCCAGCTGCGACCGGATGGCGGCGTAGATGGCGTCGGGTTCGCTCATCCGGCCCAGGCCGAACTCGCCACAGGCCATGTCACCTTCATCGGGGCCGATGAATTCGACGCCGTCGCTTTTCAGGGTCTCGAGATTACGCTGGGTTGCCGGATGGTGCCACATGCGGACATTCATCGCCGGCGCCATCAGCACCTTCTTGTCGGTGGCCAGCAACAGCGTCGAGGCCAGGTCGTTGGCCTGGCCGTGGGCCAGTTTCGCCATCAGGTCGGCGGTCGCCGGTGCGACGACGACCAGGTTGGCCTGGCGCGACAGGGTGATGTGACCCATCTCGGCTTCGGTGGTCAGGTCGAACAGGTCCTGGTGGACCTTGTCGTTGCTGAGGGCACCGACAGTCAGCGGCGTGACGAACTGTTCGGCGGCTTTGGTCAGGACGACGCGGACCTGGATGCCGCCCTTGCGCAGCAGCCGGATCAGTTCAAGTGATTTGTAGGCGGCTATGCCGCCGCCGATGATCAGGAGGACTCGGGGTTCGCTCACGGGTAGCTCCTTTTCTGGCGCGGCGCCTTGTGCCATAGTTGGGAAGGACGAGGCAAGGGGGCAAGGCATGCACTGGTTCGGGCGCACATTACTGGCTTTGGTTGTCATGGCTGTGACGGCGGGCTGCGATGCCGGGCCGTCAGCGGTGCTGCCCGATGGCGGCGGCGAGACCGTGGTCGTCAAGGAGAAGAAGGCACCGGTCTGGGCTGAGCAAAAAGCCGAACCGGAGGCTGTTGCCCAGGCGTCGATGGCGGTGATCGATCAGCCGGTGGCCGAAGCGGAAACGACCAAGGCCGGTAAAGTCGCCATTACCGAAACCCGCTATGGCGACTGGCCGCTGTGGTCGAAGAACCGCAAATACTCGGCCTATGAAAACGCCACCTATCATTATGAAAAGCACGGCGCCGAGTTCGCTGCCGCCTCTTACCAGGACTGGGTGGGCAAGGTGCACGGCTTTATTCACAGTCCGCCCAAGGGCACCCAGACCCTGAAACGCAACAACGGCGACACCTTGTTCTACGATCCGAAGGGCAATGTCTTTGCGGTGATGACCAAACAGGGCGCGCCGCGGACCATGTTCCGGCCGGACAATGGCGCCGCCTACTGGCAGAAACAGAAACAGATCGAGTCCGACCGCAAGCTGGGCCGCGATCCTAAGGGGGGCAATGATGAGTGAACTGCCTAATGTCGAGCGGACCAAATACATGACGCAGCAGCGCCTGACGGATGCAGGTTTTGCGGTGCTGTGTTTTGCCGCGCCGTTCATCTACAACATGGTCTATCCCGGACGGGTGGATTACTTTCTGTCGCACGTGCTGGCAGGGGATTTTGAAGTCCTGTTCTGGCCCCATAATATCCCGGGTGAGTTCCACTATAACCCCTATTTCCGGACCCGGATTTTTTCCTTTTTTCTTTTTATCCCGATTGCCGGCGTTTGGCTGATGCTGCGCTCGCTGTTTAAGATGGACACGACCTGGACCGTGAGCGAGGACTCGGTCACCTGCGATATCGTATCCCTGAACGGTCGCCGCCGCGAAGCCTGGTCCATTCGTGAGATCGCTCAGGTCAGGCTGCGACGGATCTTGCTGGAGTTTGGCGATACCCGATATGGCCTGGACCTGGTCCTGCGGTCGGGCAAGGTGCTGGAGTTGCCCGCGAAACGGCTCAGGACCACGGCGGAGCGGGTCAAGGCGGACATCGAAGCCGCGGCCGGAATCGGCTAACGCACCGCCATCCAGATAATCACGCCCAGCGAAATCACCGAGACGATCAGGGCGATCAGGCCGAAGGTGCGGCCTTGCTGGGCGACCAGGCGCAGTTGCGCCAGTTCGAGGGCTGCGGTGTTTGGCCGTTCGCCCTCGTCATCCAGGCGCAGCTTGTGGACGATGCGCTCGAACAGGCGGCGGGCCTCGACCACCGGCGACAGTTCGCGCGAGATCCAGGCGCGGACGACCGGACGGGCAGCTTCCCACAGGTTATGTTCGGGATAGATGCGGCGGGCCACGCCTTCGACGCTGACCATGGTTTTTTGCAGCAGCACCAGTTCGGGGCGCAGGTGCATCTCGAACTGGGCGGTAATTTCGAACAATTGCGACAGCAGGCGGCCCATGGAGACTTCGGTCGCCTGGCGGCCCAGGACGGGCTCGCCAACGGCGCGCAGGGCCTGGGCGAAGCTGTCGACATTCTGGTGCGCCGGAACGTAGCCGGCCTCGAAATGGACCTCGGCGACACGCTTGTAGTCGCGGCGCAGGAAGCCCCACAGCATTTCGGCCAGATAGCGCCGCTCCTTGGGGCGCAGCCGGCCGATAATGCCGAAATCGATGGCGGTCAGCTTGGCCGGCGCAGCGACGAACAGGTTGCCCTCGTGCAGGTCGGCATGGAAGACGCCGTGGTCCAGGGCCTGGCTCAAGAAGGCGCGGATCAGGTTGTCGGCCGTTTCTTTCTTGTCGAGCCCGGGCAGTTCCAGGGCTTCCGGGCGGCTCAAGGGGATGCCGTCGGCCCATTCGATGACCAGGACGCGGCGTGAGACGTGGTGCCACACGATCTTGGGCGCCTTCATCCACGGTTCGGCGTTGATGATCTGGCCCAGTTCATCGGCGGCCGAGGCCTCCAGACGCAGGTCCAGCTCCAGCAGCAGCGAGGTTGCCACGGTGGCGACGAAGGCCTCCGGTTCCAGACGCTTGGCCGACGGGAAGAAGAAGGCGATAATCCCGGCGCCCAGGGTCAGCATGGCGACATCGGCGGCGATGATGCGTTCGATGTTCGGCCGCAGGATCTTGACCGCGACCTTGCGGCCGTCCTTCATCACGGCCTCGTGCGCCTGGGCGATCGAGGCCGAGCCGATGACATCGCCGAACTCGGCGAAGATTTCCTGGGGCGGTGCGCCGAGGGACTCAAGAATGGTGGCTTCGGCGACGGCCTTGGGGAAGGGCGGCAGGCGGTCCTTCAGATGGGCCAGGTCGCGGGTGAAGCGTTCGCCGAAAATATCGCCGCGCGTTGACAGAATCTGGCCCAGCTTGATGAAGGCCGGGCCCAGGTCGTGAAAGGCCTTGGCGTAGCGTTCGCCGGCGCGTTCTTTTGTTTTCTTGGCGAAGATGGCGCGCAGAACACCGGCCAGGAAGCGCGGGATCGGCGGCAGGAGGTGTTCGGTTTCCCTGGGCAGCAACGCGTCGTGGCGCAGCAGGATCATGCCGGTCCGGATCAGACGTGCCCAGGAGTCCAGCGAAGCCACGGTCAGGCGCGGCCTTCATGCAGGGCGCAGATGCCGCCGGAGAAGTTGGAATAGCTGACGCGGTCGAAACCGGCGCGGACCATCATCTGTCTGAAGGTCTCCTGGTCGGGGAAGCGTTTGATGCTTTCGACCAGGTATTGGTAGCTGTCGCGGTCATGGGCGATCATCTGGCCCATGAAGGGAATGACCTTGAAGCTGTAGGTCTCGTAGACCTTGTTGATCACCGACGATTTCGGGTGCGAGAATTCGAGGCAGAAGAAGCGCCCGCCGGGTTTCAGCACGCGCTTGGCCTCAAAGAGGGCGGCCTGGACGTCGGCCACGTTGCGGATGCCGAAGCTGATGATATAGGCGTCGGCCGCGTCGTCGGGCAGGGCCAGGTGCATGGCGTCGCCGACCGACCACGAGATTTCCGGTTCGTGGAGCTTCAGGCGTTCGGACTTTTCACGCCCGGCCATGATCATGGCATCGTTATAGTCGATGATGCGGATATCGGCGTCGGTCGCCGGATTGCCGCGGGCGGCGCGGCGGGTCTTGGCGGCGCGGGCCAGCTTGGCCAGGCGGCGGGCGATGTCGCCGGTGCCGCCGGCCACGTCCAGGATGACTTCGCCCGGTTGCGGGTTGAGACGGGCGCAGGCCGCGTCCTTCCACAGGTGGTGGATGCCGCCGGACATGACGTCGTTCATCAGGTCATAGCTGGAGGCGACGCTTTTGAACACGCCGTGAACCATCGACACCTTATCGCGGGCATCGACGTCCTTGAAACCGAACGGTGAAGTGGCTGTCTCGCTCATGCGATCGGTTCTAGCGCGAAGGTCTTAATTTGGCGAAACAAAAAACGGTAAAAGGGGTGGCGGCGCGCCGGACATATCGTCGCGGGGGAAGCGTGACGGCGTTTCGCGCAGGCCTCAGACCTTCCGCGTCGAGCCTCGCACCACCAGTTCGGCGCCGATCTGCACCGACGGCGCCATTTCGCCGTTCAGCCGCCGGAACAGGATATCCACCATGTGCCGGGCACCGGCCATCCGGTCCTGGCGCACCGTGGTCAGGCCGGGCGACAGGCTGCGCGCCAGGCCGATATCGTCGAAGCCGCACACCGCCACATCGTCCGGCACCTTCAGGCCGGCTTCGGCCAGCGCGGCCAGCGCCCCCTGGGCAATGATGTCCGAGGCGCAGAACAGACCGTCGAAAGCCTGCTTGCGCGAAATCACCTCGCGCACCGCGGTCAGGGCAGAGTCGAAGCTGTACTGGCAATCGATCCGCACCCCCGGGCCGGCCTTGCAGGTCGTGCTGGCCAGGCCCTGGGCATAGCCGGAATAGCGGGCATCGGCTTCGGGGACGCCCGACGGGCCGACAAACAGGATATCGCGGCAACCGCCGGCTACCATGTGACGCGACGCCAGCCGCCCGCCCAGAACGTTGTCGACACCGACCGAGGCATAGGTCTGGCCGGGCATCTTTTCGCCCCACACCACCATGGAGGGGTATTCGGCGCCGACCGCCTGCATGGCGGCGTGCTGATCGCTCTGGCCCAGCACCAGCAGGCCGTCGAAGCGATGGGAATGGGTCAGGTCGAACAGCCAGCCTTCGGAGGTGGCGGACACCTTGGACAGCAGCAGGTCATAACCGCGCCGCACCACCTCGTCGGCCAGGGCGCCGATCATTTCCAGCAGGAAGGAGTCGGTGAGTTGTTCGTCGGTTTGCGGCCCCATGGGCAGGATCAGGCCGACCGTCTGGGTCGTCTGCAGACGCAGGTTCCGGGCCGCCTGATTGACGACATAGCCGTTTTCCCGCGCGATCGTCTGAATACGTTCGCGCAGTTCCTTGGGGATCAGGGGGCTGTCAGCCAGGGCGCGCGAGACGGAGGAGACGGACACGCCGGCGAGGCGCGCCACGTCCGCCATCTTGAGGCGAACCTTGGGTTTGACGACCGGAAGCGGCTCGTCGATCATTACGCTAGTACCCTATGCAACAGTGCCCGCCCGTCTGATCTGCGAGCGTTTCGCAATAAGTTCACACCTTTTCGGCGAGCAAGTCCACGCCTTTTCAGTATTTTTCATCGCGGTGCAATGTGTCGGAAAATCTCCAACAAAGGGTTACCGTATACTTTTGCGAATAAATTAAACGGGTTCCGGCGCGGGACAGAAGGATTTCAGGAAATTCCCGTGGGTCGGAAGGGTCTTCACAAATTGTTCCAATGGCGGCCCGACCTCATCCAAAAGCCGAATGAGGCTATCCACTTTTAGTTTGTCCGCCATCAGATTACCACGCGGCGGCATCACGCCTATGCCGTCGGGAACCGAATATCGACAAGATTGGGCAGCTTCTTCGGACCGCACGGTCATGCCGGCACCGCGATCCGTTTTCTCTTCCAGATGAAGGAACCAGATGAAGGAAAAGGTCTCCCTCAAACACCGTAACCAGGTTTTTGAGGGAGACAAGACGTGGTTTCGGTTGAGCCGAAACAGCCAGTTGGGGAAGAAGGGCGCGGCTTCGTGCGAAACTACGAAGACGCCCCGTCAGACATGGTCGCGAAACCATGTTCAGGGTGCTTGGTCCAGACGCCTGAACCATGCGAAGTCAAAACGCTTGCCCGGTGGCTCGGATGCCGGTGGTAGAGCGTGGTAGAACGGGTTCTGGAACGCGTAAGGCTTGGAATCACCGAAGGGGTACGGATGGGCTTCGATGTTCCGGTCACGTTCGAACCGTTGCGATAGACAGAGATGTTGTCCGCACTGTGTGGAGGGGGGGCGCAGTGATCTCGACAAAAATGGTGGTGTCACAAAGATCGGAATCGCCGAGCCGCGTACAAAGTCCACTCCCAATGACAGCGCTGTCATCAACGCGCGTGTACTAAGGGTTAAGCGCCCGTCAGCAGCCCTTTCCTGAAAATCTTGAAGTCATACGTATGGTCGTCCCTGAATCTTGAGTTTCTTTGTCTTACGTGACCCGAAAGGCCACCACCCTGACCTGCCCTCACAGTATGACAAGGTTGTCATTTTCTGACAGAACAACCTTTGGCAAGGCGGTCAAAAAATGTCAAGAATTTTGTCGTTGGCGCCTTGATCCCTATCAAAAATCGCAACGACCCGGTGTTTTCCGGTAACAGGGCTTTTTGTGCCGCAAAAATTCCGAATGGTGGGAATCCCGGGTGCTGCGGCGATCATTTTCGACGACGCGGATGTCGCGACCATGTCAGTCTAGACTGTCTCGCGAGTCTTGCATCAGGACAAAATGGTCAGATTTGAAAACTGCGTGCGCGTCATAGACGCCGCGACGGGTCTAGTTTGGCCAACGCCCAGGATCGCCTCACCCCACCGCAGCCGTCTTAAATAAGTGCCGCCAAACCGCCTTGCCCACCGCTTCAAATTATCATACAAAATCGGCAAAAAGAGGAGATACGGCGTGAAACCTTTGCTAATGGCGGCAGCCGCCGCCCTGATCCTGGCTGCCAACCTGACGGCCCCACAGGCCATCGCCGCCGAAACGGTCCAGACCTCCCCCACCGCAACACGCGAACGGGTCAATATCGACAAGGACTGGCGTTTTGCCTACGGCCACGCCGATGACGCCGAAAAGGACTTCCGCCACGGCCTGCGCCCCTTCTTCTTTGCCAAGGCCGGCTTTGGCGACGGCCCGGCCAACCCCGATTTCAGCGACACCGCCTGGCGCCAGGTCGATCTGCCGCACGACTGGGCGGTCGAACTGCCCTTCGACGGCCGCGGCAACACCAATCACGGCTCCAAGGCCATTGGCCATCCCTTCCCCGAAAACAGCGTCGGCTGGTACCGCAAGGTCATCGACATCCCGGCCGCCGACAAAGGCCGGCGCATCGCCCTGGAATTTGACGGCGTCTATCGCGACAGCGTCGTCTGGGTGAACGGCCACTATATCGGCACCGAACCCAGCGGCTATTCTGGCTTCCGCTACGACATCACCGACTATCTCAACTATGGCGGCCGCAATGTCATCGCCGTCCGCGCCGACGCCACCACCGAAGAGGGCTGGTTTTACGAAGGCGCCGGCATCTATCGCCACGTCTGGCTGACCCGGACAGACCCTCTGCACGTCGCCCAGTGGGGCACCTTCGTCCGCACCACGGTCGACGGCGCCAAGGCCAGGCTCGACATCGATGTCACGGTACAGAACGACGGCAAGACCGGCGAGACCTTTGCGATCCGCCAGGAGGTCTTTGCCCCCGACGGCCGCAAAGTTGCGGAAGGCGAAACCGCCAACCTGACGGTCAAGGCGGTCACTGACGGCGACTTCACCTCAACCCTCGCCGTCGACCAGGCGCAACTGTGGTCGCTGGAAACGCCGCACCTCTATCGTTTGCGGACGACGATCATAAAAAACGGCGTGGTCCGCGACAGCTATGACACGACCTTTGGCATCCGCACCGTCGTCTTCGATCCGGACAAGGGCTTCTTCCTCAACGGCAAGAACCTGAAACTGCAAGGCACCAACAACCACCAGGACCATGCCGGGGTCGGCGTCGCCCTGCCCGACGGCCTTCAGGCCTGGCGCGTAAAACAGCTCAAATCCTACGGCGTCAACACCTACCGCGCCTCACACCATCCGCCGACGCCGGAACTGCTGGACGAAGCCGACCGCCAGGGCATGCTGGTCATCGACGAGCACCGCATGATGGGCACCACGCCCGAGATCCGCGGCCAGATGGAACGGATGATCCGCCGCGACCGCAACCACCCCAGCGTCATCCTGTGGTCGGTCGGCAATGAGGAATGGGCGCTGGAATGGAGCCCGCTGGGCACGCACCTGGCCACCGAGATGCAGGACGACGTCAGGCGGCTGGACCCCACCCGTCGCACCACCGTGGCGACCAGCGGCTCAGGCCAGGGCGTGTCGCTGGCGGCGGATGTCATCGGCTTCAACTACGGCGCCCAGCACGATGTCGATGGCTTCCATCGCGCCCATCCTGAAAAACCGGCCCTGATGTCCGAAGAAGGTTCGACCCTGACCACGCGCGGCATCTATGTCGACGACCGCGCCGCCTCGCATCTCAATGCCTATGACCGCCAGGGCCGGCCGGGCAACAGCCTCAGCATCGAGGAAGGCTGGCGCCGGGTCCAGGACCGGCCGTGGATGTCGGGCATGGTGATCTGGACCGGTTTCGACTATCGCGGCGAGACCACGCCCTTCGGCTGGCCGGCGGTTTCGTCGCAGTTCGGCATGACCGACACCACCGGCGTGCTCAAGGACACCGCTTACTACCTCAAATCCGTGTGGACGCAGCAACCCATGGTCCATATCCTGCCGCACTGGAACTGGGCCGGGCGCGAAGGCGTGGCGATCGATGTCCGGGTCTACAGCAACGGCGACGCCGTCGAACTGTTCCAGGACGGCAAGTCGCTGGGCCGCCAGACCCTGGTCAAGGACTCGCACCTGCAATGGAGCGTGCCGTACAAGCCGGGCAAGCTGACCGCCAAATCCTACCTGGACGGCAAGCTGGTCGCCTCGAACGAGGTCGTCACCACCGGCGCACCCGCCACCCTCACCCTGACACCCGACACCACCGCCCTGAAGGCCGACGGCACGGATATCTCCGTCGTCTGGGTCAATGTCACCGACAAGGCCGGGCGCATCATTCCTATCGCCCGCAACGGTGTGAGCTTCGAAACCACTGGCCCGATCCGCATCATCGGTGTCGGCAATGGCGATCCCGGCTCGCACGAAGCCGACCGGCCGGCCGAGCGCCATGCCTTCCACGCCCTGTCCGAATGGCGGTCCCTGGCCCTGGACAGCCTTGACGGTGGCCCAGCGGTCTCCGCCACCGCCGATACGTCGACATGGCGCGACCCGACCCAGTGGCTGCCGCCCGAGGCCCAGCCACCGGCGACCAAAGGCCTGGTGCTGCGCGGCCAGTTCGCCAGACCTGACATGGCGCCGGGTGACGTTGCCGTGCTGTTCATCGACGCCCTGGCCGACGGCCAGACCGTCTATGTCAACGGCCAGGCCGTGACGCCGAAAACGATCGACGGTGCGCTGGTGGTCGAACTCGATGCGGCAACTCTGAAAGACAGCAACAGCCTGACCTATGTCTTCACGACACCCCAGGGCGGGGTCCAGGGTATGTACGACCGGTCGGTCGGCGCCACCAAATGGGGCACCCTGCGCATCACCACGCCGGCCGCGCCCTGGCAGCGAAGCGTCTTCAACGGCTGGGCCCAGGTGATTGTCCAATCGACCGGCGAACCGGGTCAGGCGACCTTGAAGGCTGTATCGGATGGACTGAAACCGGCGGTCGCGACCTTCACGGTGCGGTCGCCTTCCTAAGCGGCCGGCCTTGGGTTAAGACGGGGTCATGGCCGATATGACCCTGAACCTGAACACCGCCGCGCGCCTGGAAATCCGCCGCATCGGCCGCGAACAGCAGCCGGTGGTGATCATCGACGACGTCTTCACCAACCCCGAGGTCCTGGTCGAAGCGGCCCGGACGTCAGTGTTCGAACGGCCGAAACATACCCGCTATCCCGGGCTGAATGCCCCCCTGCCAGACACCTACGCCGCAACCGTGGTCCCGGCCCTGCGCCACCTGATGACCACGGTGTTCGAGATACCCGAGAAACTGCGCATGACCCAGTTCGGCTTCCTGGCCCTGGCCACCCTGGGGCCGGAAGCCCTGGAGCCCGTCCAGAAGATTCCGCACCAGGACACGCCGGAGCACAATCGCCTGGCCAGCGTGCATTACCTGTGTGAGCCCGGCGGCGGTACGGGTTTCTTCCGTCATCGCGCCACAGGTTACGAAGCGGTGACCCCGGAACAACGCACCCACTATGTCGCTACGGTCTCCGAAGAACTGGAAGCCGGCGGTAGCGGCCTGACCCGCCACGTCTCGGCGGACACGCCGTATTTCGAGTTGATCGACTGGGTGCCGGCAGCCTTCAACCGGCTGGTCCTGTACCGCAGCAACGCCCTGCATTCGGCCCTGATCGACGGTGTGCCGCTGAGCGAAGACCCGGCGACAGGCCGGCTGACGGCCAACCTGTTCCTGCTGCCGGTTCAGAAGTTGTTCTGACCCGCCTGCGTTCGACGGAAATCTCCGCAAAGGGTTGTCCACAGATAAGCCAGATAAGCCAGATGGATAGCGTTACCGAGCCATTGCAGGCTTCCTTTTCTTCGCGTCTTCGCGTCTTCGCGTGAAACAATTCTTCCTCGTGCGAAGTGGCGGGCAACGCTGGTAAGAAATTTCACGCGAAGACGCGAAGACGCGAAGAACGGTGGCAAGTCGGCAAAGGACTGCGCGGTGGGTCTATCTTCCGACGCGCTTTGCGCGTCATTATCCGCCTCGGGTTTGAGCGCGGTCCACGACCTCAAACGCTGTCCATCTGACTTATCTGGCTTATCTGTGGACAACCCCTTTACGATCCCTTCCCCACGCGTAGCCGTCTCAAGCCTGGCTCTGAACGACCTTCCGTTGGCGCGCCGCCTGGGCGAACAGCCCCGCCGCAACCAACCACAGCACGATCCAGAACCCGGTCAGCAAGACATCGGAATAGCCCTGGGCCAGGCCGATCACCACGACCACCGTCTGGGCCAGCGCCGTCAGTCCCATGACCACCGCCATACCGACAGGGCGAAACCAGACAAGAAGCGAACCAACCATCGCCACCAGCAGAACGCCGCCGAACATCAGGTTGGCCGGATTGTTTTCCGACCCCAAAATACCGACCGCCAGATTGACCCAGATCAACAGGAAGGCGCCGACCACCGCCACAGCAACGCCGGCCTTATAAGACCCGTTGCCCTGCAACCGCGCCGCCAGTTCATAAATCCCGCAGGCCGTGGCCAGCAGTGCCCCCATAAAGGCGAAGTCGGACACGGTCCATTGGACTTCGCGGGTGAACTGCATGGCGATAAGGGGCAGCAGCAGCAATGCCCCCGCCCCGCCCCACATGGCGAAACTCCAGCGGTTTGCGCGTTTCGTCGTTTTGATCTCGGTCATGGTCTTGCCTCCTTAAAATGAGGCTTCACCTTGGCACGCTCAACGCTGAGCGGCATGAGGGCGCTGTGAGCACTTGCTGAAAACGCCTTGGCGCGGTTGAAATGGGTCAGGCTGAGCCGAAAAGGGCTGGTTTCGAGAACCGGAGCGGAGCGTACTCAAGTACGTGAGCACCGGAAGCGCAGAAAACGGCACTTTGCAGGCCAGCATCACCCATTTCTTAGCGGTGAATCTTGCTGAGATGACCCGAAACCACCTCCATCACCCAGTCGTCAGGCAAAACCTTCAGCAGAGCCGACACCGTCTTGTTCGGCGCCCCCGGCACGCAGGCCGCGCGATTGGCCTCGCAAGCCTGATAGCCTTCGCGCGCAACCTCATCGGCGCCCATCCACCACCATTCCGGAATCGACTTCGACAATTTCGACCGCGTGCCGATGACGTCGTGGAATTCCGACCAGGTCCAGCCCGGGCACAGGGCGGAGACATGCACCCCATGATCGCGCACCTCCAGGTGCAGGCTTTGCGAGAACCGCGTCAGGAAGGTCTTGACCGGCCCATAGACGGTATCGCCCGGCGAGGCCGGCAGGAAACCGGCCAGGGACGAGACATTGACCACCCGGCCAAACTTCTGCTCGATCATCCCCGGCAGAAAGCGATGGGTCAGTTCCATCGGCGCCAGCATCATCACCTGCATGAAGGCGCGGTGCGCTTCCCACGGATTGCCGACAAAGCCGCCCGGCTGGCCATAGCCGGCATTATTGACCAGGCCGTCGACGGTCCGGCCCAGCGCCAGGATACCTTCCTGCAGCACGCCCGGGGCGGCCGGGTCCGACAAATCGGCGGGCAACCCATAGGCCTCGACACCGAAACGCAAACGGATCTCTTCGACCAGCTTTTCGAGCCGTTCCGCCCGGCGCGCGGTCACTGCCACGTCCCAGCCGTTAGCGGCATAGGTGCGCGCAAACGCCAGGCCGATGCCCGAAGACGCTCCCGTGATCAGAACCAGACGGCGTGCCAAAAGAAACCTCGCGACCATTATCACCCGTCATTCTTCATGACGGCTGATATTAGCCGGAGGGAAACACGATAATTGCTAACAAATCAAGCAGATCAGGCCGGTATCTTTTCGCCCTGGGGCGCGGTCTGGCCGACATGGCGCAGCAGATCGGCCACGGTCACTGTCGCCAACGCTTCGCAGGCCGCCTGATTGGCCAGTTGCATGGCGCTGTTGACCGCCTTGGGGATGGCCTGGCTGACCGGACAGCCTTCGGCGCCGATCGGCGCGCTGCCGAGGTGAGCGCACCCATTGACCGCGCGCAAAACCTCATCCAGGCGGATGTCCTCCGGCCGTTTCAGCAGCCAGGCGCCGCCGGCCACGCCGGAGCAGGTGGCGACCAGTCCGGCCTTGGCCAACTGAGTCGTCATGCGGCGGATGACCACCGGATTGGTCGGAATCGAGGCGGCCAGCACCGACGACGACACGGCGGCGTCACGCGAAAAGGCGTTCCGGTGGGCCAGGTAGGCCAGGGTGTGGGCAGCTACGGGAAATCTTTGGCTATCGGACATGTCAGCACTTTGATACGCGAAAATCCGCCCGGTTCATAGTCTCAGCCCACTCGCCCTCTGGGACTACCTTCTGAGCCTCTGAAAATAAAAATACCATGTTGTCATGCACTTTGCCGCAAACTTACGGTGCAGTGCAAGATAGACCCGCCGAATCCCATTGAATGTGACAATAAATAGGCGTAAGAGCCCGACGTTCAAACGAGGGCCGCCACCTGTGACGTGTGTGTTTATTGCCCTCAGGAGAGTATGAATGACTGGGGACACCCCTGCTGAATCCACGGCCTCCTCGCCGTCTTCAGCCACGTCCGCAAATGCGGACACCAGTGGCGCGACATCCGCCACCCTCCATACAACCAGCGAAACCGAAGCGGTCGCCAGCCATGGCCACGGCAAGGAAGGCTTTATCGCCCTGGCCGTCGGCTCGATCGGCGTCGTCTTCGGCGATATCGGCACCTCGCCGCTGTACGCCATGCGCGAAGCCCTGCACCATGCCCGCGGGGATGTGAATCCGGAACACGCCGTCCTGGGCGTCGTGTCGCTGGTGCTGTGGACCATGACGCTGTTCGTGACGATCAAGTACGTCACCTTCTTCATGCGCGCCGACAACAAGGGCGAAGGCGGCACCCTGGCCCTGATGGCCCTGGCCCAGAAGGCCCTGGGCCGCTATTCGCCGCTGGTCTATTTCCTGGGTATCTGCGGCGCCGCCCTGTTCTACGGCGACGGCATCATCACCCCGGCCATCTCTGTGCTTTCGGCCGTCGAGGGCCTGAAGGATGCGCCGGGCCTGGCCGGCCGTCTGGACCCCTACCTGCTGCCCATCGCCGCCGGCATCCTGGTTGCCCTGTTCATGGTGCAGGCCAAGGGCACGGGTAAGGTCGCCAAGTTCTTCGGTCCGATCACCGTAGTATGGTTCCTGGCCCTGGGCGGTTTGGGTGCAGTCCATCTGGCTGATGATCTGCGCATCTTTTACGCCATTAACCCCTGGTACGGTATCCGCTTCCTGATGGAAGAACAACTCGCCGGCTTCATCATCCTGGGCAGTGTTTTCCTGTGCGTCACCGGCGCCGAGGCGCTGTATGCCGACATGGGCCATTTCGGCAAGAAGCCGATCCAGATGTCGTGGGTGATCCTGGTCTTCCCCTGCCTGGCGCTGAATTATCTCGGCCAGGGCGCCATGATCCTGAATGATCACACGACGGGCGAAAATCCGTTCTGGAACATGGTGCCGGAAATGGCCTACTGGCCGATCCTGGTCCTGGCGACCATCGCCACCGTCATCGCCTCGCAAGCGGTGATCACCGGCGCCTTCTCCCTGACGCAGCAGGCCGTTCAGCTTGGTCTGCTGCCGCGTATCGAGATTCGGCGCACCTCCGAAACCCAGGCCGGCCAGATCTATGTCCCGTCAGTCAACACCTTCCTGCTGATCGGTGTTCTTATCTTGTTGATGGGCGCCAGCCTGATCGCTCAGGCGAGACTCGCAGAAGACGCTGACGCCCTGGGCTCGTCGGTCCTTGCCTCGGCCTACGGCATCGCGGTGACCGGCGCCATGTTCGTCGACACCCTGCTGGCCTGGTTCGTCTGCCGCCATATCTGGAAGTGGAACCTGGGCCAGACCTGCCTGCTGCTGGTTCCGCTGGGCCTGATCGACATGGTCTTTATCGCCTCGAACCTGCTGAAGATTCCCGACGGCGCGTGGCTGCCGCTGGCCTTCGGCGCCGTCCTGGTGCTGATCATGCTGACCTGGGCCGCCGGCACGCGCACCCTGACCGAAAAGGCCCGCCGCGACAGCGTCCTGTTGATGGACCTGGTCGAGATGCTGAAAAAGCGCCCGCCGCACCGTGTCGCCGGCACCGCCATCTTCCTGACCTCGGATGCCGATATCGCGCCGGTCGCCCTGATGCACAATCTCAAGCACAACAAGGTGCTGCATGAGAAGAACATCATCCTGACCGTCAGGACGGCCCAGTCGCCGCGCGTTCCCGAAGGCGACCGCATCACCATCGAAGTCATCAATGAGGACTTCAAGAAGGTGACGCTCAGCTACGGCTTCATGGAAAGCCCTAACCTGCCGCGCGCCCTGGGCCTGTGCCGCAAGCTGGGCCTGAAGTTCGACATCATGGCGACCAGCTTCTTCCTGGGCAAACGCAATGTCGTGCCATCGGCCAATTCGGGCATGCCGCTGTGGCAGGACAAGCTGTTCATCTTCCTGATGAAGAACGCCGCCAACCCGACCGAGTTCTTCCACATCCCGCCGGGCCGCGTGGTCGAGCTGGGGACCCAGGTGACCGTCTGAGCCTTGCCAAATTCCCGTTTCAGGCTAATCTTCCGTTAACACAATGGAGGGGTGGCCATGAAACGGGTATTTGCGGGTATCGCGGTTTTCCTGATGACGGCGTCGTCGGTCCAGGCGGCACCGTTTCGGCTTTACGATGTTTCGGATGAACAGCACTGCGAATGCGACTGTTACATCAGTCTTCATCGTGCCAACGCCAGACCGGATTCTCGTGGCTACAAACCAGCTATCGTTGTCATCTTAAGCCACGCCGAGATTCGCATCGACGGCCAACCGATCCGACTGACAGAAACGGACGAAGAGACATCGTCCGGGTGGCCCGTATATATCAACGAACAGGCCGGTGTTCGCCTGGAACCTCACCTCCGGCGGGATGGCCGGGTACCCGACCTCGGCTATCTGAAGTTCATCGGCGACATCCGCGTGACCTATCGCGGCAGCTCTATGAATATCCCGGTCGATGGGTTGAACTGGTGCGACGTCGGTGACGACGTTTAGGTCACATTTAAGGTTGCCATGGCGGACCTTAGACCGTAAAGCGCGCGTGCCCGTTTTAACCTAAGGTCACGCCGCCCATGTCCGCTCCCGTTGAAAAGCCCGTCAAGAAAGTCGTCCTCGCCTATTCCGGCGGTCTCGACACCTCGATCATCCTGAAGTGGCTGCAGACCGAGTACCAGGCCGAGGTTGTCACCTTCACCGCCGACCTGGGCCAGGGCGAGGAATTGGAGCCGGCCCGCAAGAAGGCCGAGCTGCTGGGCATCAAGCCGGACAACATCTTCATCGAAGACCTGCGCGAAGAGTTCGTCCGCGACTATGTCTTCCCGATGTTCCGCGCCAACACCGTCTATGAAGGCCAGTACCTGCTGGGCACCTCGATCGCCCGTCCGCTGATCGCCAAGAAGCAGATCGAGATCGCCCGCAAGGTCGGCGCCGATGCCGTCTGC
The DNA here is from genome assembly GCF_000495795.1 of Asticcacaulis sp. AC460. Taxonomy (GTDB): domain Bacteria; phylum Pseudomonadota; class Alphaproteobacteria; order Caulobacterales; family Caulobacteraceae; genus Asticcacaulis. The sequence goes on along the minus strand of NZ_AWGD01000016.1, from coordinate 70,551 downwards.
CACGGCGCCACCGGCAAGGGCAACGACCAGGTCCGTTTCGAGCTCGGCTATTACGGCCTGGAGCCCGACATCCGCGTCATCGCGCCGTGGCGTGAGTGGGACTTCGCCTCGCGTGAAGCCCTGATCAGTTTCGCCGAACAGCATCAAATCCCCATCGCCAAGGACAAGCGCGGCGATGCGCCGTTCAGCGTCGACGCCAACCTGCTCCACTCGTCGTCCGAGGGCAAGGTGCTGGAAGATCCGGCCGTCGAAGCGCCGGAGTTTGTCTATCAGCGCACGATTTCGCCGGAAGCTGCGCCGGACACCCCGGCTGTCTTCACCATGGACTTCGAACGCGGTGATCCTGTCGCCATCGACGGCGTCGCCCTGTCCCCGGCCGAACTGCTGACCAAGCTGAACCAGCTGGGTCACGACAACGGCGTCGGCCGTCTCGACCTGGTCGAAAACCGCTTCGTCGGCATGAAGTCGCGCGGTGTCTACGAGACTCCGGGCGGCACCATCCTTCTGGCGGCGCACCGCGGCATCGAGTCGATCACGCTGGACCGCGGCGCCATGCACCTGAAGGACGAGCTGATGCCGAAATATGCCTCGCTGGTCTATAACGGTTTCTGGTTCTCGCCGGAGCGTCAGATGCTGCAGGCAGCGATCGACTGGTCGCAGGACAAGGTCACCGGCCGCGTCACGGTGAAGCTGTACAAGGGCAATGTGACCATCACCGGCCGCGAGAGCCCCTATTCGCTGTACGACCAGGACCTTGTGACGTTCGAAGAAGGCAAGGTGGCCTACGATCACCGCGATGCCGCCGGTTTCATCAAGCTGAATGCGCTGCGTCTTCGCGTGGCGGCCAAGCGCGATCAGAGGTCGTAAGGGAAGGGATGGCGATCATCCGCGCCCGGATAGTTACAGATTATGATTAACGGTTGCGTGAGGGCGAAATGCAGGCTAAATGCGCATTAATAACAGGTTAATGTTAAATAGCATTAACTTACATTAATGCGGGGTTACGCCGGTTCATGTCGATCAAGAACTTTCCGGGAAAACTGAAAGCGATGGCCGAAAAGCTGGGCTTCGGTGACAGTGACATTGAAATCTACCTGCGTCAGCTGGCTCAAGACGCAGGGATTGAATACCGGGTCGTCGCTCACTGGGTGGAAAAGGAAGATCTTGGACTACGCGGCGACACCGCAACCAAGTTCTACGCCTATTTTCTGGACAAGTTAGGTCGGAAATTCGACGGCTATCTCACCCGCTGTTCTCTGGAGCAATTTCGGGACGCCCTGGACCTTCCAGGTCAGGCAAAAGGTTGCAACGTCGAGAGCTTTGTCGGGATTTATCAGGTCATCCGCCCCCACTGTGCCCGAAATGGCCGATACGTTCTGGAAGCCATGGAAATCGCGCGGGACGGAGCGGGCTTCAAAACCTACTTTTATTCCTATAGACAGCCGGAACGCCGGTTCATGTATGAAGGCGCCGGCTTAGGATCAATACGATACTATTTTTCCATGATGTCGCGTCAGCACGAGGAAGCAGCAGGTTTCTCATCGTTCCGTTGCGTCAGCTTCTACGTTAGTGAGACCGAGTTCAACCTCAGCCTGTCGGGCGTCATGCTGCGTGGGACGAGCGGAAATGCCATGCAAAAATCCGTGGCCGGCATACCCTTTATCGCCATAAAGCTGTCTTCCGCTCGTTCGCTGCGGGAGGTGGATCCTGTGCGGTTGGAAAACTCCAGCAAAAAGGCGGATGTCCTTAACCGTCTGCAACGTGACGGCCACCTCCTCTTGGGCAGCATCGAACGCGCCTGGAACGAAGACCTGACGGCATATTGCGAAAAGCTCTTCCAATATCCCGCCCTGAAGGCAGCTTTCGAAACCCGCCATTCACAGATCATCTTCACCGTTCCGCAAAACGACCTGCGCGATATCGACGAACTGTCGGAAGAACAATGGTGCACCCTTTCCGCAGGCCTCAATCCGCCGCCCACCTCCCATTGAATCTTTACGGTGCCGCGGGCTAGCGAAAGATCATGCCGGCGGAAAACCCCTTCAACATCCTCATCAACGCCAAATCGGGCACGGTCCTCAACATGGGCCAGGCCGCGATCGAAAGCGCCATCGAAACCAGCAACCTCCCGGTCGCCGAACTCTGTTTCAGCGATCCGGAAGACATGCAGACCCATCTCGAACGGTTCAGCAAGGCCAAAGACCCCCTGCTGATCGGCGGCGGTGACGGCACCATCCGCGAAACCGCCAAATACCTGAGCACCCACAGCAAGAAACCGTTCGGCGTCCTGCCCTTCGGCACCATGAACCTGCTGGCCCAGGATCTCGACATCACCACCCTGCAAAGCGCCCTGGCCGCCTATGCCGCCGGCGTCCGCGAAGAGGATGTCGACGCCGGCTATGTCAATGGCGAGCTGTTCCTGTGCTGCGCCTCGGTCGGCACCATGCCCGAAGCCTCGGTCTTCCGTGAGCAAAACCGCGAACAGGGCAGCCTGCTGCTGATGCCGCGCATGTTCTGGTTCGTCTTCGAAAGCCTGGACCGCCACAAACAGGAACGCGTCGTCCTCCAGATCGACGGCAAGATGCGCAAGTTCCGCACGCCCGCCGTCGTCGTCTCCAACAACCGCTTCAAGACCACCACCAAGCTCACCGAAAGCAACTTCAAGCGCGCCACCCTGACCGGCGGCAAACTGGCGGCCTACATCCAGACCACCAAGACCCGCCTGGCCCATCTGCGCTTCCTCACCCGCCTGCTGATCGGCAACTGGAAGCAGGACCCCGACCTCGAAGAGCTGACCGGCAAACACATGACCTTGTGGAGCAAACACAAGAAGGACCTGGTCTCCATCGACGGCGAGGTCGAGGAAATGCGTACCCCCCTCGATTTCGTCATCAAACCAAAATCCATCAAGCTGCTGGTGCCGGCCGAACCTTCGGTGCCAAAATGAAGACATATCTTCTGCAACGCCTACCCGAACGCCTGAAACAGGAATGGCGGGCCCTGGCCTTCTTCGGCGCCATCCTGATTATCATGGCCGGCGTGTTTTTCGAAGTCATGGAAGAGGTCTTCTGGGAAGGCGACCCTTTCCTGGCGATCGACACCACCACCTTCCACGGCCTGCAAAGCCTGCGCACACCCGCCCTCGACAACCTGATGGTCGCCGTCACCGAACTGGGCGACACCTGGGTTATCGTCGCCATAACGGCCGCGGTCGCCGTCTGGCTTGTTCACCAGAACCTGTGGCGCGTGCTTATCTACTGGCTGATCGCGATCGGCGGTGGATCGCTGATCAACTCCGCCATCAAGCTGGCCATGCAAAGGGCACGTCCCGGCGACCTGAACTATGACGGGGTCAGCGTCTTCTCCTTCCCCAGCGGCCACAGCACTACCAATGCCGTCCTCTACGGCTTTCTGCTGATCATCCTGGCGCGCGAAGTGCCTTTCAAGTGGCGCATCCCCATCGTCATCGCCTGCGTCGGCCTGGTCGGGGTGATTGCCATTTCGCGCCTTTATCTCGGCGCCCACTGGTTTTCCGATGTCGCCGGCGGCCTGGCCTTCGGTTCCGCCTGGCTGGCCTTGCTGGGGCTGTTCTACATGTGGCGTCCGGCCGGCAAGGTCGATCCGGTAAAACTCCTGATCGTGGTCGCATCCGCATTGATCCTCGCCGGCGGCTTGAATATCGCGGCCAATCACGCCACCGATATGACGCGCTATGCCGTCGCACCGGAGCCGTCGTCGTGAAGATCGCCCATATTTCCGACCTGCATTTCGGTTCGCTGTCGCGACCCGTCACAGAAATCCTGATGCGCCATTTCGATGACGACAAACCCGACCTGGTCGTGGTCAGCGGCGACATCACCCAGGACGCCACCTGCTCCGAGTTCGAGGAGGCCAAGGCCTTTTTCGATCTGCTGCCAATGCCGGTCTTCTGCATTCCCGGCAATCACGACCTGCCCGGCATGGACCTGGAGCGGTTCTACGATCCGTGGGGCCGCTACCGCCGCTTCATCAGCCAGGACCTGGAACCTGAACTGAGGACCGACCTGGTCCACCTGAAAGGCATCAACACCGCCCGCCGCGTTCTGGCCCACTGGAACTGGGCCAATGGTTCGGTCAGCCGGCGCCAGTGCCGCGACATCCGCCACGCCTATGCCGACGCGACGGCGCCGTGGCGGGTCTTCGTTATGCACCATCCGGTCATGAATGCGTCGGAAATGCCGCTGCAGGTCGCGCTGTTCAACCGCCGCCGCCTGTTGAAGTGCCTGGACGACACCCGCGTCGACATCGTCCTGGCGGGGCATCAACACCATGCCTATGTCGAAAACCGGCTGACAGGCGGTCACACCACCATCTTCGTCAACGCCTCGACCACGACCAGCCTGCGCCTCCGCCGCCAACCCAACGGTTTCAACATGCTGACCTTTACCGACAAGGCGGTGCGCATCGACCGGCTGGACCTGGACGGTGAAACCTTTCGCATCATCGAAGCCGTCACGCACACTAAGGTCTGATCTGGCCAAGGTCTGATCTGGCCAAGATCTGAGCCGGCATGATATGAGCGGGTCATGTCCCCCGTCGATCCCGCCAAATACTCCGCCTTTCTGGCCGCCATGGCGTTGATGGCCATTTCACCGGGCCCGGCCAACCTGTTCTTCATCCGCACCGGCCTGTCGGGCAGGAAACGCAACGTCTTCACCGGCGTCATCGGCGTCAACACTGCCACCCTGGTCTGGTTCGTCGCCGCGGCCTTGGGCCTTCAGGCCCTGATGATCGCCCTGCCCCTGCTGTTCAAGGCTATGACCATCGCCGGCGGGCTCTATCTCATATGGCTGGGCGTCTCCACCGTTCGCCACGCCCTGAAAATCGACAATGAACGCATCGACCTGCAGTTCATCGCTCCTGCCACACCCGGAACCCTGACCCGCACCCTGCGCGAAGGCTTCATGGTCCAGATGTTGAACCCCAAGGTTTTGCTGTTCTTTTCGGTCGTGCTCCCGCCGTTTCTCGACATCGCCCGGCCGATGCCGGCCCAGATGTCGGTCTTCGCCGCCACAGCCATCGGCATGGATGTGATCTCCATGACCACCTATGGCCTGCTGGCGGTGACCCTGTCCCACCTGCTGCAACAGCCCCGCCACCGCCGGACCTTCGATATCGCCGCCGGCTCGGTCCTGGTCCTGATTGCAGTGATGATATTAGGTCACGCCGCCAAAGACCTATTTTGACCACATTGACGTTTAACTATTTTCCTAAGACTATTAACTTTTACATATCCGCACAGGTGGGAAGCACATATCATGAACAAGAAACTTCTTCTGACCGCCGCAGCCCTGGCCGGCCTGACCCTTTTGTCGGCCTGCGCCACCGCGACGCCCTATGCCCCGGCGGACCTGACGTCATCGCGCAGCTATCGCCCGGGCTTCACAGAATCCAAGCTGGAGGAAGGCCGTTTCCGCCTGACCTTCGCCGGCAACGACCTGACCCCGCGTGACACGGTCGAAACCTATCTGTTGTACCGCGCCGCCGAGCTGACCCTGCAGGAAGGCTATGACTGGTTCGAGGTCGTCAACCGCGACACCGACAGCCGCAGGCGCACGGTCTACAGCGACCCGTTCCCCGGCCTCTATGGCGGCCTGTCCTGGCGCTACTACGGCCGCAGCCGCTGGACCGGCTGGGGCATGGGTTACGATTCCTGGGACGCTCAGGAATATACCCGTTACGAAGCCCGCGCCGAAATCGTCATGCACAAGGGCGCCAAGCCTTCGGACGACCCCAACGCCTACGACGCGCGTTCAATCCAGAGCAACCTGGAATCGCGCATCGTTCGCCCGGTCGACACCCGGCGGTAAGGATCACGAATTCCGACGCTATAGCGGGCGCTGAGAGGCGCCCGTTATTTTTTGCGCTGGACCCGCGGCGTCTTCAGCCGGCGGCGGTTCATATGATCGCCGTCGTGCTGGACCATCTCACCCCTGGGCGTCGGCTTTTCGCCCTTGAAGTAGAACTTCTGCCAACCCTGCTTGATCGCTTCCGGATCGCGCGCGGTCAGCGAGGCATTGAACTCATCCCGCGTCCGCGCCCAGGTCTCGTACTGCTTCTTCAGGTCGGGGTCGCTTTCCAGCGACTTGATGACCGGCTGGACCTCGTCCATCTTCTTATGCTCGATCACCTGGATGAAGCAGAAGGGCTCCCCCCGCTTGAACGTCACCATGCCGGGACGCGTCATGCGCCAGTTCATGGTGAAGGGGAACGGCAGCCAGTCGGTTTCAACCAGGCCGGTCAGGGGCTGGACGCCGTCCTTGATGAAGTTGGGCGCGCCACCGGCCCACACGGCAAAGCCTGGCGGGGTGCGGAACATGTAGCCGGTATGGAAGGTCAGCACGCCGTGGGTAAAGTGCGACGTGCAGACATGCTCCATACTGTAGCCAGGGTTTTCGTCGCAGGTGATGACCAGGTCGGACTTGGCCGGGCCGCCGTTCCACACCGCGGTGAAATCGACCGGACACAGGATTTCCCATCCGGTGGTATTGGCCATGACCAGCGGCAGGCAGCGATAGGGGAAGCGGGCCTGGAACTCATCCATCCAATCGCGATCGGGCCGTCCCGGCACGATTTCCGGCGGATAGGTGGTCATGACGAAGCACTCTAATTCCATTGCATCTGTCCTGGTCTTTGCGTTATGGCGGCTCCATGACCGAACCGCTGTACACGCCTGATAAACTGCTCAAAGCCTTAGACGATTTGGGCCTGAAAACAAGCACGCTATGGCACGAAGCGGTATTCCGCGTCGGCGAGGGCGACGAGATCAAGGCCGCGCTGCCCGGTGCCCATACCAAGAACCTGTTCCTGAAGGACGACAAGGGCCAGTTGTGGCTGATCTCGGCCGAACAGACGACCCAGATCCAGCTCAAGACCCTGCCGAAGACGATCGGATCGGGACGCCTGAGCTTCGGTTCCGAGGAACGTCTTTATAATGCCTTGGGCGTGCGGCCGGGATCGGTGACGGCGCTGGGTCTGGTCAACGACCCGGACCGCAAGGTGAAGTTCATCCTGGACAAGGCACTGTACGATGCCGAGATCGTCAACTTCCATCCGCTGACCAACACGGCCACCACAGCCCTGAGCCAGACCGATTTCCGCCGGTTTATCGACTGGTTGGGACGTGACTTGGTGGTGGTGGATTTCGCCGCCCTGGGCGCCGCTTAGAGCGCGTCCCGAAAAGTGTGACGCACTTTTCGGACAAAGATGCGCGTAAAAGCAAAAACTTAGAGCGCCGATCCGATTCTTCCGGATCGAAACGCGCTCTAAGCTTGCCGCGGATCGGCATGTTTGCGATAATCGCAAGACTCAGCGGAGGTGCATCATGACCGCAAAACCTTCAAATCCCTGGTTTCGCGCCAAGCGCTACGGCTATGGTTCTGGCCTTCCCATGGCCTGGCAAGGATGGGTGGTTCTGGCGCTCTATCTGCTCGTCACGGTTGGCGCCGCTTTTGTCCTGCCGCGCCTGTTCCCCAGACCGGAAATCTTCACCAGCGCGATCTTTGCGGTTACCATCGTTGCGTCCCTGATTCTGGGTGTTATCTGCGCCCGTAAGACGCAGGGCGGCTGGCGCTGGCGCTCCGGGGATGAATCCTGAAGGGCGCTCACAACGCCACGGCGCAGTTTGGCGGAACCGCTTGACTCCTTACACGGTCGGGGCCATCTCAGGTCAAACGAACCCAGAACGAGGGACCCATGCCCAGCACCGACCCCAACATCATCGACGGTACCGAACAGAACTTCATGAAGGACGTCATCGAAACCTCGATGCAGACTCCGGTGATTGTCGATTTCTGGGCCGAGTGGTGCGGGCCGTGCCGTCAGCTGGGTCCGGCGCTGGAAAAGGTCGTTGCCGAGGCCAAGGGCAAGGTCAAGCTGGTCAAGATCGATGTCGACAAGAACCAGGGCATCGCCGGCCAGCTCCGCATTCAGTCGATCCCGACCGTCTATGCCTTCGTCAACGGCCGGCCGGTCGACGGCTTCATGGGCGCCAAGTCCGAAACCGAAGTCCGCACCTTTGTCGAAAAGCTGGGGATCAATGAATCCGGTCCGACCATCGAGGAAACCCTGGCCCTGGCGCAACAGTCGGCCGATGACGGCGACGTCACCAGCGCCCTGGAAGCCTACAGCTTCATCCTGGAGCAGGAACCTGAAAACACCAAGGCGATTGCCGGCGTCGCCCGCCTGTACCTGAAGGTTCAGCAACCCGATCGCGCCAAACAGTTCCTCGACATGGTCCCGGCCGATACCAAGGACGGTGACATCCAGGGTCTGCGCGCCGCGCTGGAACTGGCCGAGGGCGCACCGACCAACGTAGGTGAACTGCGTGCCCGCCTGGCCGGTGATCCGCGTGACTTCGACGCCATGTACGACCTGGGTCGCGCCCTGGCGGGACAGGGCGAGATGGTCGACGCCGTTAATCAACTGCTCGAAATCGTCAAGTACGATCCGGAATGGAACGATCAGGCGGCGCGTCAGTACCTGTTCAAGATTTTCGCGGCTGTCGGCAACGGGTCGGAGCTGGCCAAGGCCGGCCGCCGTCGCCTGTCGTCGATGCTGTTTTCGTAAGAGCCGCTCACATGAACGATATCAGCGCCGCCCCCAAGCCTATCCTCGAAGTCGATCCGCGCCTGCTGGAAGCTTTGGTCTGCCCGGTGACTCGCCGGCCTTTGACCTATGACAAAGCGGCCCAGGAACTGGTCTCCCCGACCGCGGGCCTGGCCTTCCCGATCCGCTCGGGCGTGCCGATCATGCTGGTCGACCAGGCCCGCAAATTCGAACCTCTAAAGGGCTAAACCACCGGAAGGGTTTGACATTCTTCTCCCGCCCCGTTTACGGGGAGGGGGGACCGCGAAGCGGTGGGAGGGGCCTTACGGTCGCTGAAATTAAACCAGTTCGCCGCGCAGCAGCTTCGGCAATTCCCCCGTCGCAGCACCCGCATCTTCCATGACGAACTTGCGCAAAGCCGGCACGCGGTTGAACATCCCAATCCCAACATCACGTACAGCCCGCAGCAGCGGATTGCCGTTGGAAAACAGATGGACAAAACCGTCCATCACCACCGAGGTCGAGACATTGTCGAACCGCCGCCACTTGGCGTAGCGCTCCAGCACCAGCTCGGTACCGATATCCTCGCCCAGCCGCGCCGCCTCGATCAGCACCTCGGCCAGGGCAGCCACGTCCTTCAGGCCGAGGTTCAAACCCTGGCCGGCGATCGGATGAATGCCGTGGGCGGCGTCCCCCAACAAGGCCAACCGTCCCTTGTGCATCTCTTCAGCCAGACCCAGACCCAGGGGATAGATAAACCGCGGCCCGACCAGTTCGATCTCGCCCAGGAACTCCCCGAACCGCGCCAGCAGATGGTCATAGAAAAAACCATCGCTCGCCTGCATCAAAGCCTTGGCCTTGGCATGGGTCTCCGACCAGACGATGCAGGCGCGATTTTCGGTCAGCGGCAGGATGGCGAACGGCCCCGACGGCAGGAAATGCTCATAGGCGACGTGATTGTGCGGCCGTTCCATCTTCACGGTGCAGACCACCGCGCTCTGCGGATAGTCCCACGAAACATGACCGATCCCGGCCTTGTCGCGCAGGGACGATTTGCGGCCCTCCGCCGACACCACCAATGGTGCACGCAACGTCTCACCGGTATCCAACTCAACCTCGGCGAACGATCCCGTTTCACGGTGTTCGACCACCGCCGCCGGCACCTTCAAGGCAATGCCCCGTTCCGTCACAGCGCTATGCAGGACCTGACGCGTAATACGGTTTTCCACCATATAGCCCAAAGGCTCATTGCCGGTCCGGTCGGAAATCTCATCGGCGGCGAAATGGAGGAAGAACGGCAGGGGCTTCGGACTAGCGGCGCCGGGCAGGTGGCCATCGGTCACGAAGATTTCATCCATCCGGCAGGCATGCTGTTCCAGTTGGTCGCCAACCCCCAGCGCCTTCCATTGCCGGAAACAGGCATAGGCGATGGCCGACGCCCGGCCGTCATAGCCGGCGTCGAGCATCTGGTCGAAAGGCTGTTTCTCGACGAGGGCGACATCGAGTCCGCCCTTTTCCAGAGCCAGGGCCAGGGTCAAACCGGCCATGCCGGCGCCGACGATGATGACGTCATAGGTTTCCATGGCCGCCATCATAAACCTGGCCGTTCAAAGCGCAATGCGGCGGACGGACGCGCCCTAAAAACCCCTCTCCCCGTTCTTTACGGGGAGAGGTTAGGGTGAGGGGCCTCTTAAACTGTCCGGTGCACAAACCTCTTCCGGAGGCCCCTCAGGCTCGCCGCCCCGCGCCGTCGCGTTCACTTCGTTCCGCTCTCGTCCTCTCCCCGCAGGCCGGGGAGAGGTGAAAGTAAGCGCAACCCGTCCCTTACCACAAAGCCCATAATTCAGCGCTGTCGCGATTCCGGGTCCAGGGTGCTTCGCACCCTGGTAAATAGGGTCTTAACCATTTTCGTGGCATCTGGATCGAGAAACCTCCCCACGCAGAAACGCCTTACCTATGTCCAGCCTTACCATGACCGTGTGGAACGCCTTTGAAACGCACATGAGCGCCGTCTGGCGTTCGGCGATCATAGCGCGCCTGCGCGGTGCTTTCGTTGCCCTGACCGGCCTGGCCGGCTTTGTCGCCCTGGCCACCTACAACCCCGCCGACCCCAGCCTAAACTCGGTCGGTCACGAGGAGGTCCACAACGCCCTGGGCGGTTTCGGCGCGATGATTGCCGATCTGGGCGTCCAGTCGATCGGCCTGGCCGCCTGGCCGGCCGCCGCCCTGATGGTGTGGTTCGGCCTGCAGCGCACCTTCCACCACGACCCCGATCAGACGCGCATGAAACTGCGCCTGCACGCCCTGTGGGCGACGCTGTTCGTCCTGGGCCTCAGCGCCGCTATTGGCCCGGTCATGAACTCGGCCGACCCGGTCCTGCAACAAAGCCTCGGAGGCTTCTGGGGCTCCGGAATCAGCGATCTGCTGCAATCTCTGTTCGATTTCATGCGCATACCCGAAACCCTGGGCACCGTGATGGCCAGCCTGATTTTCGCCGGGCTCGCCGTCTACGCCTTCAACCAGACCTTTGCCCTGAAGATCAACCACTATGCCGGCATCGGCAGCGCCTTAAGCGGCGTGACCGGGCGCGCCCTGGAAGCCATGGGCCTCAACCGACAGGCCATCGAAGTCGCCGCCAAGGCCGTCCGCCCGGCCAAGATCAAGACGCCGAAGGCCAAACCGGTCGAGACTTTTGTCGATGAAGAAGATTTCGAAACCGTCGACTCGCTGAACCCTGTTCCCGCCCGCGTCAAACCCGCCGAACGCAAGGCACCCGAACCCGTTATCCGCCCGACGATCGAGCGCGAAATTCCGCTCGATGATGATGACATGGACGACGACCTGCCTCTGGAGCCCGGCATCCACTTCGAAGGCCCCAAACCCGTCAAGCCGTCGCCCCGCGTCGAGGCCGAGAAACAACCGGTCTTCGAATTCCTGCGTCCCGGCAATTTCCGCCTGCCCGAACTGAGCATCCTGTCCAAGCCCAAGCCACGCAGCAACGCTTTCGACGAAGACAGCCTGCGCCAGAATGCCCGGATGCTGGAAAGTGTCCTGTCCGAATTCGGCGTCCGCGGCGTGATCGACCAGATCCGTCCGGGCCCCGTCGTCACCCTGTATGAACTGGCCCCCGCCGCCGGCGTCAAGGGTGCGCGCGTCGTGGCCTTGGCCGACGACATCGCTCGCAACATGTCCGCCCGCTCCTGCCGCGTTTCGGTGGTCCAGGGCCGCAACGCCATCGGTATCGAACTGCCCAACCAGGTGCGCGAAACCGTCTACCTCCGCGACCTGCTGGCCTCGGCGGAGTTCGAGCGCGCCAGCCATACCCTGCCTATGGCGCTGGGCGAATCGATCGGCGGCGAGCCCTACATCACCGACCTGGCCAAGATGCCCCACCTCCTGATCGCCGGTACCACCGGTTCCGGTAAGTCGGTCGGCGTCAACGCCATGATCCTGTCCATCCTGTACCGGCTGGATCCGGAACAGTGCAAGTTCATCATGATCGACCCCAAGATGCTGGAACTGTCGGTCTATGACGGCATTCCGCACCTGCTGGCCCCTGTCGTCACCGACCCGAAAAAGGCCGTCGTGGCGCTGAAGTGGACCGTCAAGGAGATGGAGGATCGCTACCGCCGCATGTCCAAGATCGGCGTGCGCAACATCGCCTCCTTCAATGAACGCGCCCGCGCCACCGCCGCCGAGGGCAAGAACTTCGTCCGCAAGGTCCAGACCGGCTTCGACGAAACCGGTCAGCCCGTCTACGAGTTCGACGAAATGGTGCCCGAGCCCATGCCCTACCTGGTCGTAGTGGTCGACGAGGTCGCCGACCTGATGATGGTCGCGGGCAAGGACATCGAAGGCGCCGTCCAGCGCCTGGCCCAGATGGCCCGCGCCGCCGGTATCCACCTGATCATGGCCACCCAACGCCCGTCGGTCGACGTCATCACCGGCACCATCAAGGCCAACTTCCCGACCCGGATCTCCTTCCAGGTCACGTCGAAAATCGACAGCCGCACCATCCTGGGGGAACAGGGCGCCGAACAGCTTCTCGGCCAGGGCGACATGCTCTACATGGCCGGTGGCGGGCGCATCACCCGTCTGCACGGCCCCTTCGTCTCCGACCAGGAAGTCGAAGCCGTCGCCCAGTTCCTGCGCGAACAGGGCCAGCCCAACTATCTCGACGACGTCACCTATGGCGGCGAGGACGACGGCGGCTCCGATGGTGGTTCGGACGGCGGCGAGGGTGGCGGCTCGGGCGACGACCTGTACGACAAGGCGGTCTATTTCGTGACCTTCGACCGCAAGGCTTCGACGTCGTACATTCAGCGCAAGCTGCAGATCGGCTACAACCGCGCCGCGTCGCTGATGGAAAAGATGGAACGCGAAGGCGTGGTCAGCCCGGCCAACCATGTCGGCAAACGCGACATCCTGGTCGGCCCGCCCCCGGGGCATTGATGATCTTTTGTTTTGGCCTTCCCGCAAGGGAAAGGCCAAAACAAAAGAGCCTCCGGCGGGAAGGGTCCAAGGACCCTTCACCCATAACCCGACAGCGCCCATTCCGCTACGGCTTGCAACGCCTCCTCCTCATCTTGATCAGAGCTTTGAAAAATCAAACAATATAAATAACTTAATCCCTCCCCGTTATACGGGGAGGTGGATCATTTGCTGAAAGCAAATGAGACGGTGGGGGATTTGGCCCGCAGGTGCTTTCGTCATCTCCGCCTATATTCTGCAACGCTGACGCCAAGAAATCCCCCTCCGACTGCGCGACAGCGCTTACTCCGGGGATTGCCTGAACCTGTCAGGTTGATATAGCCTGCGGGAAACAACGGAGGGGTATACCATGAGGCTGAAACTTGCAGGGCTTGCCATCGCAGCCGGACTTTTGGGATCTGCACCGGCACACGCCGGCGCCGATACCGACAAGCTAAGCCAATGCCTGGTCCAATCGACCAGCGCCGACGACAAGAAACAGCTTATGCTCTGGGTTTTCTCGGCCTTGGCCCTGCACCCGGACATCAAGGCCTATTCCAACATCACCCCGCAGCAACGTGACACCTTCGACAAGAACGCCGCCCAATTGTTCATGCGGTTGCTGACGGTCGACTGCCGCGCGCAAACCGTCGCTGCCGTCAAGAATGACGGCCAGCAGGCGCTGCAGGTCAGCTTTACCGTGCTGGGGCAGGTTGCTTCGCAAGGCCTATTCACTGCGCCGGAAGTACTGCAGGGCATGGGCGGGCTTAACCAGAACATGGACTTCCAGAAGCTCTCGGAAGTCTTCAAGGAAGCCGGCGTACAATAGGCCTCCGGCGGGAAGGGTCCAAGAACCCGTCACCCATAACGCGACAGCGCTTGTTCACGGAGGGCTTGTAACGTCTCACCATCTCGATTGGGGCAATCGCATATAGGAGTGCCAAGCTCCCTCCTCCCTACGAAGTGGGGAGGTGCCGGCGAAGCCGGCGGAGGGGTATCTTACTTAAGGCGCAAAGTTCACTCGCCATCATCTTGCCGACATTTCACCCTCCAATCCGGACAACAAAAAAGCCGGGGAGGCCCACATGAAACGCCGTCACTTTCTTGCCGCCGGCATCGCCGCCGCCCTCCCCCTGACCGCACGCGCCCAAACCCAAACCATTACACTCGAAAACCCGACCTGGCGGATCGACATCAATCCCGCCAATCTAGCCATAACCACCAAAGACATTCCCGTCTCCCAAGGCGTGACACCCCACACGGTCAGCCACCTCACCCAGACAACCACCACCGCCGAATGGACCTGGGACGACCGGTTCAAACTGACCTGCCAACTGATCGACCGCGATCTCAACATCACCGTCACGGCAACCGAAACCGCCGATCTCGACCTGATCGATCAACCGGCCACAGCCTTCGGCAGGGGCCTGATCCTGCCCCTGGCCGAGGGCTATTACGTCCCGGCCGGCGATCCCGTCTGGCGCGATTTCATGATCAGCCGCATGGACGACGTGAACAGCTCCCAGGACCTGAGCCTGCCCCTGTGGAGCCAGGATCACGATGACTTCACCCTGACCTGGCTGCTGCTCAATCCGTTCAACAACCGGCTGCTGTTCCGAAAGGACGGCGACGGCCTGGCCGTCAAACTCAGCCACAGCTTCATCTCCCTGGCGCCGACAACACCGATGCAGATGACCCTGCATCTGGGCGAAGGTAATCCCATCGCCGGCGCCCTGCGCTACCGCAAGCACCTGATCGACACCAACACCTACGAAACCCTCGAGTCAAAATTCGCAGGCTCACCCGAAGCCCGCAAACTGCTCGGCGCCGCCCATATCTACCTCTGGGGCAATGGCCTGCTGGCCGAACGCGACGTCCGCGACTGGCCGCTGTTCCTGAAAACCCTTCGCGGCCCCTCCAGCCTGCCCACCCGTCTGCGCGCCACCTTCGAAAGCGATGCCACCGCCATGCTGGCCAAAGTCGTCAAACCCATTGTCTATGAACAGTCGGCCCTGATCAACGCGGTCAATGCCGGACTGGACACCCTCGCTCGACAAACCTGGCAAACCGACGAGGCCGACACCGACAAACTGATCGCCGCCTACCCGGCCCTGCGCCAGGAGGTCCAGACCACCTTCGGCGCCGCCCTGACCCCCGATGCCGCCACATGGGGACGCGGCCTGTCCCAGGCGACCGCCAATGCCCTGACCCAGGCCGGTCTGAAGAAACTGTGGGTCGGCATGGCTGATGGCTGGGAAGGCGGCCTGTGGCACCCCGAAGCCGTTGGTGCTTTCGTCGAGGCGGGTTACCTGGTCGCACCCTACGACTCCTACGAAACCGCTATTCCGCCGGGCGAACGTCCCGACTGGGCGACCGCTCAGCTCGGCCGCCATGCCTATGAGAGCTGCGGCATCGTCATGAAGGACGGCAGCACCAAGTCCGGCTTCCAGAAGACCGGCCACTACACCAACACCATCTGCATGCGGCCGAAAATCGAAACCCGCGTTGCCGCCCTGGCCAAGGCGACCGGCTTCAACAGCTGGTTCCTCGATGCCTATGCCACCGGCATGGTCTTCGACGACTATCGCCCGGGCTTTGAAATGACCATGGCGCGCCAGGCCGCCGAAAACGAGGACGCCTCGCGCTGGATCTCGCAGAAGCTGGGACTCCCGGCCGGGTCGGAATGCGGCAACGCCACCACGGCACGCGGCGTCTTTTTCGGCCACGGCCTGCTGACCCCGGTCATCGGCTGGGGCGATCCCGACCTGATGAAGGACAAGACCTCGCCCTACTATCTCGGCAACTGGTTCCCCTCCGAACAGCCCGGCGCCTTCTTCAAGCCCGTGCCGATGAAGGAGCCCTACCGGACCGTCTACTTCAAACCACAGACTCGCCTACCCCTGTACCAGGCCGTCTTCCACGGCTCGGTGATCACCACCCACCATTGGAGCCTGGACAACTTCAAGCTCAGCAATGTCCGCACCGAAAACGAGCTGGCGCAACTGCTCTACAACGCGCCCCCGCTGTACAATCTCAGTTCCGGCACCCTGAAAACCCGTCTCCCCGCCATCGTCCGCCAGGATGCCTTCTTCCGGCCGTTGCACGAAACTCTCGGCACCTTGAGCCTCGACGGTTTTGCATGGCTGAGCGACGATCGTCTGGTTCAGGAAACCCGCTTCAGCGACGGCAGCCGGCTGATCGCCAACTTCTTTGCCGAACCGCGAACCGTGGCCGGCCTGAACCTGCCAGCCGTCAGCATCACGGCCCTAATGACTGGCCAGGCACCGACGACCTACGTCGCCTGAAGACGAAACATCGGATCACGCCCGGGCACGGTGGTAACCCGGAAGACGGGCAGCACCGGCTGATCGTCCACGGCGGCGATGGTGAACCGCGACAACAGATGCGCCAGCAGAATCTGGCCCTCCACCAAGGCGAAGCTGGCGCCGATACAGATGCGCGGCCCGGCGCCAAACGGTAGATAGGCGGGAATCGTCGCCCACGGCGCATTCACCCCGGCAAAGCGATCCGGCATGAAGGCCGTCGGATGGTCCCAGAACTTGCGGTGCCGGTGCAGGACAAAGGGGCTGATCCAAACCTCGGTGCCCGCCGAGATGCGATGGCCGCCGATCTCGTCCTCACCCATGGCCCGCCGGGTAATATAGGCCGCCGGCGGATAGAACCGCAGCGCCTCCAGCAACACATTGCGCAGGCGCGGCCAGTGCGCCAGGTCGTCCATCTTCGTTACCCGGCCGGGCGCGAATGCCACCACCTCCTCACGCAACCGGCCTTGCTCCGCCGGGTCGAGCGACAGCAGATAGCTGGCCCAGAACAGCATGCGCGACGTGGTTTCGAACCCGGCCGCCAGCATGGTCGAACACTGGTCGCGGATTTCGGCGTCGCTCAGGCCTTCACCGGTCTGCGGGTCGCGTGCCGCCAGCAACAGATCCAGAAGATCGCCACGGGCATGGGCCTGGTCCGGACCGGCGGCGCGGCGTTCAGTAATCACGCTATCGACCATGGCCGTCCATTTGCGGCTGAAGCTTTTGCGCGACTCCATCGCCCAGCCGAAATCGTCTTCGGTCCGCGCCATGCCGTCCATCGGATTGGGCCGGCCGGCACCACCCAGATAGTCCCGCACCATGACGGGTATATCAGCGTGATGACCCTCGGCCTTCAGCGAAAACAGCGCCTTGAGCACGGCATCCAGCGCGGCGCGATGAAACACCTCCGATAACCTCACGTCACCACCCTGCCCCAGCCGCGACAACATCTGCTCGCCGGCGGTCTGGAAATGCGGAATAAGGTCGTTGATCGCCGCCGGGCTGAACAGCGGCGCCAGCATCCGTCTTTGCCGCCGCCACTCCGTCCCTTCGGCCAAAAACACACCCTGACCCATGGCCGGCCGGAACAGCCGCGCCAGCACCACCGGTCGCTCATAATTGGCCATGTTGTCGAGCAGGACATGCTTGATCCCGGCCGGATCGTTGATCGACAGGGTGCGAACCCCAAACGCCTCCGACCGGGCGTAAAGGGTCTCGAACGCCGAGTCGGAATAGATGGACAGCGGATTGATGAAAAACTGCGGCAGCCACCGCCATTTCGGCAGCGGGCGGGCATGGACCTTGTGGGCCGGCGGGTGGATCAGTGCCATGGCGGTATAGTCTGCCGGTTTTCCCACCACTTCAAGGCGGGGAAATGCCGCACCTGCACCACCACTTGACGAAACAACCGAATCATCTCTTTTATAAAGGGTTGAGCGTAATACTCAATAATTAACGGTTATAGCTTCGTTAACTGTTTTTGTTATTAATTTTTTATCAACCCTTGACGATCTTTCGCGTCCCGCGAGTCATTTCACGAAAATTTGCCACACAGGCGAATCCTTGAACACCCGGTTCATCCCGCCTTCATTCCATGGCCACAAAGCGGCGTCGATACGTCTTTTTCGCGCCCTTGAATTGCCGTTACCCACCTTTACGGTCCAGCCTCATGCCAAAAAGTGGATTGCCACTTTTTGGATTAACATGAGGCGTCAGAAAAACTTAGATCAGAATAACATTCTGATCTAAGACACAACACGATCGCAAAGGGAAAACCCATGACCGACCTCCACCGCCGCTTCCTTCTGTCGGGCCTGACCGCCGCCGCTGTGGCCTCGGCCATGCCGGCCCTGGCCCAAAGCGGCAAGAACAGCTTCGGCGGCCTGATCACGCCGCCGACTTTCAACGCCGCCGACAAGGCGCGCATCGACAAGGCGACCCAATATCTGCAAGCCCTGACCACGGGCCAGGGCCGTTTCGAACAAACCGACTATCGCGGCCGCAAGACCCAGGGCAACTGGTTCCTGTCGCGCCCAGGCAAGATCCGCTTCGAGTACGACGCCCCGTATTCGCTGCTGATCGTCGCCGACGGCCAGAAGGTCAAGATGTGGGATCCGCGCCTGAAATCTTTCGACGAATATCCGCTGGGCGAAACCCCGCTGTCGCTGTTCCTGTCGCGCCAGATCCGCCTCGACCAGAACGTTATCGTCACTCAGGTGACCTCCAACGGCGCCGGCTTTACCCTCAAGGCGCGCGATCGCCGCAAGCAGGTCGAGGGCAATATCGCCCTCGTCTTCGATCAGGCCGGCAACGGCCAGCTCTCGCTGCGCGAATGGACGGTGACCGATGCCCAGGGCAAGGCGACCAAGGTTCACCTGACCAGCTTCAATCGCGGCGGCGGTTTCAGGAGCGACTTATTCGTGCTCAACAAGTCGCAGCTGAAAAAATAATGCCTTTTTAAACTTTTCTCTTGAGAATTTTCTCAGGCGTGTTATTTTTCACACATGGAGATTGGACGGCGGTCGATTTCCGAGCGTGCGTTTTTCCCTTTTTTCTCTTCGTGTTATGTGCCAAAATCTTGCCCGGTCCGTCACAACGGATCGGGTTTTTTGTATCTTTACAGCGGTTTAACCCGCCCATCCTCCGGACAATATGCGCCTTTCTCTTGCCACCTGGAATGTCAATTCCGTTCGCCTGCGCATGCCGCAAATCGAGGCCTTTCTCGCGCAAACGGAGGTCGACATCCTTTGTTTGCAGGAGATCAAATGCCAGACGCACGAATTTCCCTATGACGCCTTCCGGACTCTGGGCTTCGACCATATCCATGTCGCCGGCCAGAAGGGCTGGCACGGCGTGGCCATCGTCTCGAAGGTGCCTTTCGAAGCCGGCGACCTTCTGCCCTTCTGCCGCCGCGGCGAAGCCCGCGTCCAGGCGATCCGCGTGAACGACGTCGACATATGGAACTTCTATATCCCGGCCGGCGGCGACGTCCCCGATCGCACCACGAACGACAAGTTCGACCACAAGCTCGAATTCTACGAACGCCTGTGCACCCACCTGCAGCAACGCAATCGTGACCATCCGTTGCTGATCTGCGGCGACCTCAACATCGCGCCGGGCGAGTTCGACGTGTGGAGCCACCGCCAGATGCTGCGCGTGGTCAGCCATACGCCGATCGAGATCGAAACCTTCGGCAAGTTCATCGCTTGCGGCGATTTCCATGACCCCTTCCGCGTCACCTATCCCGACCCGCAGAAGATTTTCACCTGGTGGAGCTATCGCGCCATCGACTACCGCGCCAGCAATCGCGGCCTGCGCCTGGACCACATCCTGCTCAACCCGGCGCTAATGGCGCGGGTGTCGGACCTGACGGCCAAAATCCATGACGATGTCCGCGGGTGGACCCAGCCCAGCGACCACGTCCCGGCCCAGGTGACGTTCGAAATCTAAAACTCGGGGAATTCAAGCTTGCTCGTGTCGTAACCGAGCTCTTGCGCCTTGCTGACCATAACGGCGCGCTGTTCCGACGACGGCACCTTGCGGGCGTAGATCCACAGGTTCTTCATCTTGGGATCGGCGCTGATAAACCAGCTGTTGTCGGGCGCCTCATACAGCACCCAGTAACGCCAGGTGATGAAGAGCGGATACTCGACCTTCATCTTGGCATTGCCGCCGCCGAAGTCTTCGATCTTACCCTTGCCGCGGATGGTCTTCAACTTGCCGTCGGGGGTGCCTTTGCGGCAGCCGTCTTCGACCGCAACGGCACCGCCGGCACCAGAGGTATAGGTGCTGTACCCCGCGACACAGCCATCGGTCAGCCACATCGGCCGCCGCGCAATTTCCAGCCACGTGCCGGAATAGTGGCTCATAGGCACTTGGGCCGTGGCGGGGCCGCCACCCTCAGGCACGGTGGTGCAGGCGGATAATATCAGAGCGGCGGCGGCAAACAACGGAACTCGGGCGAACATGGTCTCTCCTTCACGCCCCCGAACGCATACGTCCAGACCGGCAACCGGATCACCCAAAAACAAAACCGGAGCCTTTCGGCTCCGGTCTAATCTCAACGGCCTTTGGACTTGCCTCAAATGTTTTTTGACAATCTGACTTCCTTCTCCTCCCCCATTTCTTCAATGGGGAGGTGGCGAGCAAGTGAGCCCCCCTATGGGGCGAAACGCGTCGAGACGGAGGGGTCCCTTTAGCCGTTAGTATAGGTCTTAAAACTGCAGTCGATACCCGCCGGCATCCGTCATCAACAAACGGGCATTGGCTGGATCGGGCTCGATCTTCTGGCGCAGGCGATAAACGTGGGTTTCGAGCGTATGCGTCGTCACCCCGGCATTGTAGCCCCACACCTCGGTCAGCAGCTCCTCGCGGGAGATCGGCTTGCCGCCGGCGCGATAGAGATACTTCAGGATGTTGGTTTCCTTCTCGGTCAGGCGCGTCTTCTTCTGCGTCTGGTCGACCAGGACCTTCAAAGCCGGCTTGAACTCATAAGGCCCGATGCGGAAGGTGGCATCTTCTGAGGTCTCATGCGAACGCACCTGGGCACGAATCCGCGCCAACAGCACCGCGAAGCGGAACGGCTTGGTGACATAGTCGTTGGCGCCGGCGTCCAGCCCCAGGATAGTATCGGAATCCGAGGTCTGTCCGGTCAGCATGATCACCGGCGTGGTCAGCCCACCCTTGCGCAGGATGCGGCAGGCTTCGCGTCCGTCCATGTCGGGCAGATCGACATCCAGCAGGATGAGATCGGCATTGATGGTCTTGGCCAGACGTACGCCTTCGGCGCCGTTCGCGGCCTGTGTGACCTTGAATTCTTCATGGAGTTCCAGCTGTTCGGCCAGGGCTTCGCGCAGCTCGTCGTCATCGTCGACTATTAGGAGGGTTTTTTGTTGCACCATGATCCTGTATCTTGTGTTTTCTTTTCAGTTTGAGGGGAACTTCACCCTATGGTCAAGGTTTTTACCGCAGTTGCGGCGGACACGGACGGTGGAATCCCTTCACTTTCCCTTGATGTACATAGTGTGCCTTGCGCCCTGGGGAAAGGGGGCGTGATCGCCGCCGCCGACAAAAGGGAGGGCGACGGCAAGTCGCCCGCCGGCCGCTGGCCCATCCGCTACGTCTTTTATCGCCCGGATCGTGTCGCCCCGCCGCAGACAGCGCTGAAGCTGGTACCGCTGTCGCCCGATGATGGCTGGAGCGACGATCCGGCGGCGCCCGACTACAATACCCATGTCAAACTCCCGTACGGGCCCAGCCATGAGAAGCTGTGGCGGGACGATCATGTCTACGATGTGATCGTGGTATTGGGTCATAATGATGACCCGCCGGTGCCGGGTATGGGCTCGGCGATCTTTTTCCACCTGGCCCGGCCGGACTATTCCGGTACCGAAGGCTGTGTGGCGGTGGCCATCAGCGACATGCTGGAATTCCTGCGCGAGGCCCAACCCGGCGACGAGATCGAAATCCGATAAACCAGAATCGCGGGCATACTCTTTCTGATACCTCCCCTCGCCTCTTTGCGTGGGGAGGGGGACCGCACGAACGCGCCCCGCCGAAGGCGCAGCGCGTGAGATGTGGTGGTGGGGCGACTTGCTTTCTTACACCACCATCTGGCTTAACAGCCGGATATTGACTAGGAAACTATTATTATATAGTTGCCTAGACAACTAATGAGTCTTTTATGTCCGATCGTTCCGAAATCAGCCCTTTGACCGCCCATCTGGGGTACTGGCTGCGCTTTGTCTCGAACCATGTTTCGCACGCCTTCGCAAAGAAGGTCGAAGCCGTCGGCGTGACGGTGGCCGAGTGGGTAGTCTTGCGCGAATTGCTGGAAAGCGGCCCGATGTCACCCTCTGCCCTGGCCAACCACCTAGGCCTGACCCGCGGCGCGGTTACCAAATTGGCGGACCGCCTGATCGCCAAAGGGATGATCGGCCGCGCCTTTCGCATCGACGACCGCCGCTATCAAACCCTTGAAATTCATCAAAAAGGCCGCGACCTGGTGCCGCAACTGGCGGCCCTGGCCGACCGCAACGAAGCCGAGTTCTTCGGCCATATGACGGACGACGAA
Organism: Asticcacaulis sp. AC460; assembly: GCF_000495795.1. Taxonomy (GTDB): domain Bacteria; phylum Pseudomonadota; class Alphaproteobacteria; order Caulobacterales; family Caulobacteraceae; genus Asticcacaulis. Next base: position 48,099 of record NZ_AWGD01000016.1, on the reverse strand, counting down.
CGCCGGATCCTGGGCCGTACGCTGCGCGACCTCGTCCGTCATCACAATCTCAAAACCATCCCGACGGAGTAGACCATGACCACCGCCTTTCGCGCCATCGCCGAAGACTGCACCAAAGGCTCCGACGAAGAGCGCCTGACCTTCCCCGACGTCCTCGGAAAACTCGCCGCGGTTGGGGTCGAGCGCTATCACGCCGACCTGCAGCGGGCGGAGAAGACCTATTACCTGGCCGACGGCACGTCAGAAATCGTCACAACCCAACCCATCGCCGAACCTGCTGCAACCGCATTCGATGCCGCCGGTATCGAAGCCGCGGTCCGCGCCAGCCAGTCCGGAACTATAAAATATAAGGAATTCTGCGTCCGCATCCTGAAGGCGGGTTGCGTCGCCTATATCGTGTCCCTGGCCGGGCGCCGGGCGGTCTATTACGGGCGCACGGGCGAAACCCACGTCGAACTGTTTCCCCAGTGAAGTAAGGATTCGACCACGAACCACACGAACAGATAGGACCGGAAACAAACAGAATTCCCTTGGCCGACCCCTCGCGCGAAGCGCCCTCCTTTGTACTGACTGCAAACTCTCACACTTTGGCCTCACATCCTGAATTCCGTGTTTTCAGTGTCGCCGCGCAGCGGCTTCCGTGTGGTCCGTGTTCCTCTTAAAAGTCTCAGACAAACCCGAGGTTTTTAAGAGGAACACAGAAAACACTGAAGCGTCGCCTGCGGCGACGTACACGGAAGGCACGGAATTCAGGATGAAGATGCCCCCGCGTGTCACCGGAACGATAAATTCACCGAGGCGCTTCGCGCGGGAGGCCCGCACGGAATTCCGTTCCTGTCCGTGCCTTCAGTGGTAAAATTACACCGGCCTCGACTTTCATATTCAAAGTCTCTGAGGTCCATCAACGCACGCCGAAGATGGCCGTTCCAACCCGAATCTCATTCGCCCCGAACGCCAAAGCCGCCTCGAAGTCATCGCTCATCCCCATACTCAAATGCCCGACGCCGTTCCGCTCGGCGATCTTGCGCAACAGTCCAAAATACGGCCCCCGCGGACCCTCAACCGGCGGGATACACATCAACCCCTCGACCTCCAGCCCGAACACATCCCGGCATTCACGGATAAACCCATCCGCCTCCGCCGGCAAAATCCCCGCCTTCTGCTCTTCCTCACCAATATTGACCTGGACATAGGTCACCGGCCGCCGGCCCTGCCTCTGGATCTCATCTGCCAAAGCCCGCGCGATCTTGTCGCGGTCCACCGTCTCGATGACATCGAAAAACGCCACCGCTTCCCCCGCCTTGTTGCTCTGCAAAGGCCCGATCAGCCGCAACTCCAGCCCAGCCCAATCATCCCGAACCGGCTCCCAGCGCTCCCGGGCCTCCTGAACCCGATTCTCCCCGAAACGACGGTGACCCGCCCGCAAAACGGGTTCAACAACCTCCCAGGGCTGGGTCTTGGACACCGCCGTCAGAAACGCCGAATCCGCCGACCGGCCCGCAGCAGCCAGCCCCTTGTGCATCTGCTGGACAAGCCTAAGATAGGCGGCACCCGAGTCGTTCAGGGTTTCCATCGATGACATACCGGACTCGCTTTCAATATCTGCTCGACAAGGCCACTGACATAACCCAGGAGGCCCGGGCTTTCCTACCCTCGGATCGCCGGCTGCCGCCGCTTTTTTTCGTCACCGATCCGGCTCGCACGCCGCATCCGGAGGATATAGCCGCGCTTCTGCCCGCCGGCACGGGCATCATCTACCGTCACTTCGGCGAGCCCCACGCCCTGCAGCGCGCCCGCCTGCTGCGCAAGATTGCCAACGACCACGACCTGATCCTGCTGATCGGGGAGGACGACGCCCTGGCGATCGAAGTCGGCGCCGATGGCGTCCACCTGGCGCAGAAAAGCCTGCCACGGATCGCGGAATTGCACCGCAAACATCCACATCTGAAACTGAGCGCCGCCTGCCACGACCTGGACACGCTGATGCACATGGCGGACGACACGCCGTTACAGGCCGTGTTTGTTTCCCCCGTCTTCGCCAGCCGCAGCGCCTCGGCGCAAAATGCGGCCGCTCTGGGCGCGAAGGGGGTGCACGACTATACCGCCGCAACCGGATTGCCGGTTTACGGGCTGGGCGGGATTACCTGTGACACTATTGGGGGATTACGCGATTGCGGACTGGCCGGTATCGGCGCTGTCGACGCATTTCATATCGTGGATTAGCTTGGAACTTGCCAGTTCTTAGAACTTACCAACTCTTAGAACTTAAACGTCGTTTCCAAACGGACGCGCGGTTGTTGCTTGTCCTTGACCGTCTTGGGTTCGGGCTTCAGCGGATCGGACTTTTCACCGAAACCGACAGTACCACCGACGCGCAGCGACGGGGTCAGCTTGTAGAAGGCGCCGGCGTCGACGTCATTGAGGCCGGACGGCGCGGTTTCGGGCTGATTGACGTCGAACTTGACGCCCCACTTGCCCTTCAGATCGAACGAATAAATCTTCGACTGAGGTTTCGGGAAGGTCGCGGCAGGCGGGTCGATCAGGCCACCCTTGGTCTGACCCAAGGTCGCGAAACCCGAATTCGGCTTGGACTGGCCCGCGGCATGGGCGAACGGCGATGCGCTGGCGATTGCCAACACGATCACGGACACAGCCATGGTTACGACGGGTTTCATCAACTCAGCTCTTCAAGCCCCTGGTCCAAATCCAGCGGAAAAGTGAATCTTTTCCGTCCAGCCCCGGACGCAAATTGCGTTCTACACATCTAATTTGGCATAGATATGTCAAATTTGGATTAAGGCGAATTGCCACCGGGGTCAATTTTGAATCGCGCCCAAAACGGTGTCGGATTACATTCCCGTAATTGATGTGTTGAATCGGCAACGGTTCGTGTCCCACTATAACACAGTTACCTGTTCAAACCGCTCCCCGACCGACATTGATCCCTTATATTTCAGTTACGACACCGCCGGATGCCTTGAATTTGCCGTTCTGTTGATAAACTTAAGGAAGCACCTCTTGTCATACCCTACGGGCGGCGTGCTATAGAAGCGCGGGACCATACGGTGGTAAAGAATAAAACTTAGGAATCCCGGCCTTGGGGGCGTATTTTTCAAGCCGACCGCGGATCCGATCATTTGCGGAGTGATCAACTCGATGACGACTAAGCGGTACGTGGCAGCTTTTGCAGCCTTGGGCCTCGCCCTTTCCCTGAGCGCCTGCGCCAGCATGGGCAAAAAGGACACGGCCTACACCAGCCAGCAAAGCGACGGCAAGATCCTCGGCATCTTCGGCGGCGGCAACAAGGACGCCAAGCAGGCAGCCTATAACGAGCAGGCCGGCATCGGCGTGAACGCCTATCTGTGGCGCGCCTCGCTGGACACCATCTCCTTCATGCCGCTGAACTCGGCCGACCCTTGGGGCGGCGTGATCATTTCGGACTGGTACGCCAATCCGCAAAAGCCGGATGAGCGTTTCAAGGCCACCATCTACATCCTAGACTCGCGCCTGCGCGCCGACGCCCTCAACGTGTCGGTCTATAAGCAGGTCCAGCAGGGCGGCCAATGGATCGACGCCGACGTCTCGCAGCAGACCCAGCTCGACATCGAAAACGCCATCCTGACCCGCGCCCGTGAGCTTCGTCTCTCCGACGTCAAGAACTAAGCTTCAGTCCTCGGACTCCGAAAAAGCCGCCGCGGGAAACCCGGCGGCTTTTTTGCGGCCGTCTGGCGCTCTGACGAGTCTATGTCTGAAAAAAGCGAGTAATATAAATAACTTAATCCCTCCCCGTTATACGGGGAGGTGGATCATTTGCTGGAAGCAAATGAGACGGTGGGGGATTGGGCCCGCAGGTGTTTCCGCCATCTACACCCGTAGGAGCTTTACTTCTGCTGCGTCATATTTCAGTGGCGCCCCCTGCCGCGTCACCTTATAAGCACGGCATTCCCGTTCCTTCCCGACTGCATCATGGCCCGTTACAATCCCAAAGAGACCGAACCCAAACAGCGCCAGCGCTGGGACGACGCGCAGACCTTCCTGACGCGCAATGACCCGTCGAAGCCGAAATACTACGTGCTGGAGATGTTCCCCTACCCGTCCGGGCGCATCCATATGGGCCACGTTCGCAACTACGCCATGGGCGACCTCGTGGCGCGGTTCAAACGCGCGCGCGGTTTCGACGTCCTGCACCCCATGGGCTGGGACGCCTTCGGCATGCCGGCCGAAAACGCCGCCATGGAGCGCAATGTCCACCCTAAGGGCTGGACCTACGACAACATCGCCAATATGCGCAGCGAGCTGAAGCGCCTGGGCTTGTCGATCGACTGGACCCGCGAATTCGCCACCTGCGCCCCGGAATATTACGGTCAGCAGCAGAGCTGGTTCCTGAACCTGCTGAAGAACGACCTGGTCTATCGCCGCGAAAGCCAGGTCAACTGGGATCCGGTGGACATGACCGTCCTGGCCAATGAACAGGTCATCGAAGGCCGTGGCTGGCGCTCCGGTGCCCTGGTCGAAAAGAAAAAACTGACCCAGTGGTTCATGCGCATCACGCGCTTTGCCGACGATCTGCTGGAAGGCCTGTCGACCCTGGAACGCTGGCCGGACAAGGTCCGCACCATGCAGGCCAACTGGATTGGCAAGTCCCGTGGCCTGCAGATGCGCTTCCCCATTCACAAGAGCGAAGACAGCGTCGAGATCTATACCACCCGCCCGGACACCCTGTTCGGCGCGGCGTTCATTGCTATTGCCGCCGACCATCCGCTGGCCCAGGGCGTGGCCACCGAGAATCCGAAACTGGCCGACTTCATCAAGTCGATCCAGAAGGGCGGCGTTTCCCAGGCCGATATCGATACGGCTGAAAAGCTGGGCTTCGACACCGGCATTAAGGTCGACCATCCGTTCAAGCCGGGCACCACCCTGCCCGTCTGGGTCGCCAACTTCGTGCTCATGGACTACGGCACCGGCGCCATCTTCGGCTGCCCGGCCCACGACCAGCGCGACCTCGACTTCGCCCGTAAATACAATCTGCCGGTCACCGAGGTCGTCCTGCCCAACGGCGCCGATGCCGGCAGCTGGTATGTCGGTAATGAAGCCTATACCGGCCCCGGCACCATCTTCCATTCGGAGTTCCTGGACGGCCTGGAGATCGAAGCCGCCAAGGATGCCGCCATCGAGCGCATCGAATCTCTGGGCCTGGGCACCGGCGCCACCGTGTTCCGCCTGCGTGACTGGGGCGTGTCCCGTCAGCGCTATTGGGGCTGCCCGATCCCTGTCATCCACTGCGAGGCCTGCGGCGTCGTACCGGTGCCGGAAGACCAACTGCCTGTGGTCCTGCCCGAAGACGTCACCTTCGACATCCCCGGCAACCCGCTCGAACGCCATCCGACCTGGAAGCATGTCAACTGTCCGTCCTGCGGCGCCAAGGCACGGCGCGAAACCGACACGCTGGACACCTTCGTCGACTCGTCGTGGTACTTCGCCCGCTTCACCGATCCGAAGCACCCCCAGCCGATCAACAAGGCGGCCGCCGATCACTGGCTGCCGGTCGATCAATATATCGGCGGCATCGAACACGCCGTCCTGCACCTGCTCTACGCCCGCTTCATTACCCGGGCGCTGAACCATTGCGGCTATCTGGACGTCAAGGAGCCCTTCGCCGGCCTGTTCACCCAGGGCATGCTGACCCATGAGACCTATACCGATGGCGCCGACGAGTTCGGCAAGCCCAACTGGATCGAACCGGCCGATGTCCAGGTCGACACGGTCGATGGCAAGCGCGTCGCCACCCGTCTGTCGACCGGCGCCAACCTGACCATCGGCGATATCGAAAAGATGTCCAAGTCGAAGAAAAACACCGTCGCTCCCGGCGACATCTTCGACACCTATGGCGTTGATTCGGCACGTCTTTTCGTCCTGTCCGATTCACCACCTGAGCGTGACGTGCAATGGTCGACCTCCGGCGTCGAAGGCTCGTGGCGCCTGACCCACCGCATCTGGGATCTGTTCGACAACCTGCCGGACGAAGCGATTCCGTGTACGGATGAAGCCGCTGCGACCGCCCTGCGCAAGGCCGCCCATAAGGCTGTCAAGCTGGTCACCGACGGCTTCGAAGGCTTCCGCTTCAACGCCGCCATCGCCAAGCTGTACGAACTGGTCACCACCATCCGCACGGCCGACATCGCCAGGACCGGCTCCGAGGCTCGCATCGAGGCCCTGACCCTGCTGGCCGGACTGATCGCGCCCGTCACCCCACACCTGGCCGAAGAATGCTGGACGCGCCTGGGCCGCGACGGCCTGATCGCCGAAGCCGCCTGGCCACATTTCGACCCGGCCCTGGCCCAGGACGACGCCTATGTCATGCCCGTCCAGGTCAACGGCAAGCGCCGCGGTGAAATCCTGATCCAGAACGGCGCCAGCGAAGACGAAATCCGCGAGACAGCGCTTGCGGATGCCGATGTTAAACGGCATCTTGACGGCGCGACCATTCGCAAGATCATCATCGTGCCGAACCGGATCCTCAACTTCGTGGTGGGATAAGATGCGAACTGCCCTGAAACTGTTGTGCCTCTGCGCTGTGGCGATCGCGCCCATAGTATTAACGGGCTGCGCCGGCTACACCCCGCTCTATGCCGAGCGGGTCACCGTCAACATGGCGCAGATCGGCCTCGAAGTCCCGCAAACCCGGACCGGCTACTTCCTGGAGCAGGACCTGCGCAACGGCTTCGGCGCCGACGACGTCTCGCCCAAGCTCTACAAGCTGACAGTCACCATGACCGAGCGGCACTATTCGATCGGCTACCGCATCGATGAGACCTCGACCCGGTCGGAAATCACCAGCAGCGTCAGCTACGTCCTGACGGATACCCGCAACAACAAGCGCCTGACCCGCGGCAACTTCAGCGAGACTGTGACGTTCAACACCAGCCAGTCGCCCTTCGTCGGCGTCGTCTCACAGCAGGATGCTCAGGAACGCATTGCCAATGCGATATCGGACAGAATCCAGGCTGATCTCGCCCTCTACTTCCACGGAAAGTAAGGGCCTCCGGCAGGCAGGGTGCGAAGCACCCTGCACCCATATAATCCCTAATCTGGCTTTACCTTTCTTTGCCCACCCCGTTTACGGGGAGGGTGGCGCGAAGCGCCGGGCGGGGCCCTTGCATAAGAGGCAAGATCAACGGTCATTGATATAAGCCATGAAACTCGTCAAAAAACCCGAGATCGATGCCTTCTTCAAGAACCCGCCGAGTCATGTGCTGGGCGTGGTCATCTATGGCAAAGACCGAAGCCAGGTCATCGAGCGGTCGACAAATCTCGCCAAAAAGATCGTTCCCGACATCAACGATCCGTTCAACGTCTCGCTCCTGACCGACACGGACGTCGACGGCGATCCCGCCAAGCTCGAAGGCGAACTCCAGGCCCTGTCCATGATGGGCGGCCGCCGGCTCGTCAGGCTTAAATTCTTTACCGAAAAGGCGGCGCTCGACAAGGCCGTCGCCGCCACGGTCAAGCAACACGCTGCCGGCGACTACAACAAGGAAGCCTTCCTCATTATCGAGGCCGGCGGCCTCGGCGGTGACTCGGCCCTGCGCCGGCTGGCCGACGCCGACAAGGCCCTCGTCAGCATTGCCTGCTACGAAGACGAAACCGGCGACATCATCCGCATGGCCCGCGAAGCCTTTGCCGCCAATGGCGTGTCCCTCACCACCGGCGCCATGGACATCTTCGCCCAGCGCCTGCCCAAGGAACGCGGCATCGCCCATCAGGAAATCGAACGCCTGATCCTGTTTATCGGTCCCAATTCGCACAAGACCCTGGAGGAACGTGAACTTCAGGACTTCCTCGGTGTCGAACCCGAAGCCTCCCTGTTCAAGGCCGCCCAGGACGCTTTCGGTGGCCGCATGAAAGCTGCCCAGGCCGGTCTTCGCCGCGCCTTTGCGGAGGGCGAAACCGGACCCGACGCCATGCGCGCCCTCTCCGGCCACTATAACAAGGTCAAGCTGCTCAAAAGCCATATGGGCAGGATGGGCAGCAAGGAAGCCGCAAAAGCCGCTGGCGTCTTCTGGAAGGACGAAGCCGACATGCTGCGCCAGGCCCAGGCCTGGAGCTTCGACCTGTTGGACCCGTTAGCCGCCGACCTGATCGAAGGCGACAAGCAATGCAAGTCGACCGGCATGCCCGACCTTCTGATCGCCGAGCGCCTCTACCTACAAATCGCCGGCAAAGCCAACCGCGCCGGTCTGTAAAAATCAACAGCATTTGGTATTACAAACTCCCTCCTCTCCACACAGTGGGGAGGTGCCGGCGAAGCCGGCGGAGGGGTATCTTCCTGTCAAAAAACGAGGCTCTCTCTAACGAATCTGACGGCCTCTCACCCGACCATCACAACCAAATTCGCCACAAACACCGTTCTTTAAAAATTCTGAATTATTTCATCAACTTACGACAAATCTCGTCCAGCTGTTCGAGCGTTTTATAACTCAAACGCAGCTCTCCCTTGCCACCGGCGTCACTCAACTTGACCTGAAGACCCAGAGCCTCCTGAAGATCCTGCTCAAGCGACAGAATGTCGGCATTGACCACAGGCCGCATCCTGACCGATTTGTCCTCAACCTTATCCTCATCCCGCACCAAAGCCTCGGCCTGCCGAACCGACAGACCCTTCTCGATGATCGCCCGCGCCAGCACTTCCGGGTTCTGCGCCGTGATCAAGGTCCGGGCATGACCGGCACTCATCCGGCCCTCCAACACATGGTCCTGGATCAACGGCGGCAAGGTCAGTAACCGCAACGTATTGGCAATGTGCGACCGCGACTTGCCAACCACCTGAGCCAGGGCATCCTGGGTCCGCCCAAAACGCTCCATCAGAACCTTGTACGCCCGCGACTCTTCCATCGGGTTCAAATCAGCGCGTTGGACGTTTTCGATAATGCCGACTTCCAGCACTTCCAGGTCGTTCAGTTCACGGATGATGACCGGCACAGTATGCAAGCCAGCCTTCTGGGCCGCCCGCCAGCGGCGCTCCCCGGCGATGATCTGGTACTTCCCGGGCTGACCCGGGGCCGACCGGACCAGGATCGGCTGCAACACACCCTTCTCGCGGATCGAGTTCGACAGCTCCTCGATCTCAGATTCACCGAACACGCGGCGCGGCTGATCCGGGTTACGAACCAGCAGTTCGATCGGCTGTTCGAGACTGTTGCGACCACCTTCAGCAGCCTTTTCGGCCGGTGCTTCCGCTGTCGCCACCACCACCGGATCGCCCAGCAAGGCGGACAGTCCGCGACCCAAACCTCTATTCTTTTCAGACATTTAGCTTCCTTTTAGGCCGTCTTTATGCGGCCTGGGGCTTGCGCGTCTTTTCGCGCGTCACCAGCTCCTTGGCCAGCTTGATATAGGCTTGGCTACCCGAGCAGCGGACGTCATAAATCAGGGCCGGCTTGCCGAAAGACGGCGCTTCCGAGACACGGACATTACGCGGTATGACCGTGTCATACACGAGATGACCGAAGTGCTGCCGCACGTCCTTTTCGACATGGCCACTCAACGCGTTGCGCTTGTCGAACATGGTCAGGACGATGCCCTGCAAGTTCAGACGCGGATTGAGCGACCCGCGCACCAGGTCGATGGTCCGCATCAGCTGGCTCAGACCTTCCAGGGCGAAGAACTCGCACTGCAGCGGCACCAGCACAGCATCGGCCGCGCTCATGGCGTTGACCGTCAGCAGGTTCAGCGACGGCGGGCAGTCGATCAGGACATAGTCATAGACCGGCTTGTCGCCCAACCCCTGCAATGCGTCGCGCAAACGATAGGAACGGCGCTCGGCATGGCCCAGTTCGATTTCGACACCCGACAGGTCCGGGTCGGACGGCAAAAGAGATAATCCGGGTACGGAGGTTTTCACCGCCGCCTCGCCGATCGGACGCTGGTCGACGATGACGTCGTACAGCGAGCTTTCGCGATCGACCTTGGGTACACCCAGACCGGTCGAAGCATTGCCCTGCGGGTCCAGGTCGACCAGCAAAACCCGCATGCCGATCGCGGCCAGGGCCGTGCCGAGATTGATGGCCGTCGTCGTCTTGCCTACGCCACCCTTCTGGTTGGCGATGGCGAGGACACGCATGGTCTTCTCATCTTGTTCGGACACGTTGTAACCCTTGTATATGGACGACTCGTCCGCGTGGATCGGACAGGGACTCACTCTGTTCTACCTGAAAACGCCAAGCCTTGCCAGCTTCGCGCAGTTCTTCCCCCACGTTTTCCCCCTTTAAAAACCAAGCATCGGCGCCGTTGTGGATAAAGCGCTCAGCAAAGCCCAGCAGTTTGGTCATCGGGGCACAGGCCCTGGCCGTCACCACCTCGACCTTCAGGTCCAGGTTCTCGGCGCGGTCATTGATCACGACCGCCGGCAAGGCCAGGTCGCTGACGACCTCCTCCAGAAAACGGCAGCGCTTGGCCAGGGAGTCCACCAGATACACAGTCGCAGTTTCCGCGAAGTGTTTCAGCAGGATCGCCAGCACCACACCAGGGAACCCTGCCCCTGCCCCCAGGTCGGCCCAGCTTCGCGCCTGCGGCCTATGATTCAGCAATTGCGCGCTGTCCAAAACATGGCGCGACCAATAGTGCGGGATGGTCAAAGGGCCAACGAGGTTCATCACCTCATTCTTGTCAGCCACCATCTGGCCGAAGGCCGCGAGGTCGTCCAGGGCCCCCTGTTTCACGTGAAACACGAGTCGGGCCGCCATCTCGGCGGGCGTCATCGGCGCGCTCATGCCGTGCGCTTGGTGTGGTTGCGGACGTAGAACAGCAGGGTCGTCAAAGCGCCCTGGGTGATGCCCTCAATGCGTCCCGCCTGACCCAGCGTCTGCGGCCGAATACGGTTCAATTTTTCCCGTGCCTCATTCGACAAGCCAACGATCGCCATGTAATCCAAATCCGTCGGCAGAGCCAGGTTCTCGTCCTTGCGGAAGGTTTCGATCTCGGCCTTCTGACGCCCCATATAGCCGGCATAGAGGGCGTCGATTTCGACCTGCTCGTACAAGGCCTCGGGCCATGCCGAAATCTCGGGCCACAGGGCTTCGAGTTTTTCACGTGAACAGCTATCATAGGCCATAAGCTGCGTCACATTGCGGCGCTGCCCGTCGCCATTAACCTGGATGCCCTGAGCCAGAGCATCCTTCGGTCCGGCATTCAGTTCAGCGGACCGTTGCCGAATAGCCGCCAAAGCATCGCGCTTATCGCCCCAGGCAGCCTGACGGCGGGCACCCACAACTCCGATAGCGACACCCTTATCGGTCAGGCGCTGATCGGCATTGTCCGCCCGCAGGCTGAGGCGGAACTCGGCCCGGCTGGTGAACATACGATAGGGTTCGGTGACGCCACGTGTAATCAGGTCGTCGATCATGACACCAATATAGGCTTCGTCGCGGCCGAGGATCACCGGCATCTGTCCGCCCGCACGGGCGGCGGCGTTCAGGCCGGCCATCAGCCCTTGAGCGCCAGCCTCTTCATAGCCAGTCGTGCCATTGATTTGGCCGGCCAGGAACAGACCCGGCAGACGCTTGAGCTCCAGGGTCGGGGTCAGTTCACGTGGATCGACATAGTCGTATTCGATAGCATAGGCGTAACGTTTGACGACCACGTCTTCCAGCCCGACGATGGTGCGCAGAAAGGCTTCTTGCGTCGCTTCGGAGACGCTGGTCGAAATACCGTTCGGATAGACGGTGTCATCGTCATAACCCTCCGGTTCCAGGAAAATCTGGTGTGAGGTCTTGTCCGCGAACTTGACGACCTTGTCTTCGATCGACGGACAATAACGCGGGCCACGGCCGGCGATGTGGCCACCATAAACAGCCGATTCCTGCAGGCGATCAGCAATAATGCGGTGGGTTTCGGCGTTGGTATAGGTGATGCCGCAGGCGATCTGCTCGCGTTCGATCGACGGCGTCAGGTAGGAAAATGGGGTGATCGGGTTGTCACCCAGCTGTTGTTCCAGCCGGTCCCAGTGAATGGTCTTGCCGTCGAGACGCGCCGGCGTTCCGGTTTTCAGCCGGCCCATGTCGAGTTGCAGATCATACAGACGTTGCCCCAGGCCGTTGGCCGGCTGATCGCCCCACCGACCGGCCGGGGTGCGTTTGTCACCGATATGGATGAGTCCACGTAAAAACGTTCCGGTCGTGAGAACGATGGCCTTGGCGAGATAGCGCTGACCGGCGCCGTCGATGGCTCCACAGACGACGCCATTATCCAGGATCAGGTCTTCGACGGCGGCTTCTATAATGGTCAGGTTTTCGGTTGCTGACAGTTCGGCCTGGACGGCTTGGCGGTAAAGCTTACGGTCGATCTGGGCGCGGGGACCGCGCACGGCCGGGCCTTTCGAGCGGTTCAGCACCTTGAACTGCATGCCGGCCTGGTCGGCCATGCGGCCCATAATGCCATCCAAGGCGTCAATTTCACGTACCAGATGGCCCTTGCCCAGGCCACCGATGGCCGGATTGCATGACATTTCGCCCAGCGTGTCGAAGCGGTGGGTCAGCAGAAGCGTCTTGGCGCCCATTCGCGCGGAAGCGGTCGCGGCTTCACAGCCGGCATGTCCGCCGCCCACGACGATCACGTCCCACAGGGTTTGTTCAGTCATATCGATATCCGGAAATTCAGGATGCGCCCTATAGCAGATAAGGGCCGCCGGGTCGAATCGCTATTTGCGATGTTTCACGTGAATCATTTGCCGATACAGAAGGTCGAGAAGACGACATCGAGCACATCTTCAACATCGTAGCGGCCGAACAGGGCTTCGAAGCTGTTGATACCGGCGCGGACATGTTCCGCTGTCAGTTCGGGAACGCGCATTCGGGTCAGACGTGCCTGGTCGAGATGATCGACGGCCTCTTGTAGACGTTCGGTGTGACGCGCCCGGGTCGCCGCCGGGAAGGTCTGGACCGATAGACGTTCGGTGACGATGTTTTCGATCGCCGCGACGAGGTCGGCGACGCCCTGCCCTGTCTCGACGCTGACCTTAAACAACTGTGTTTCACGTGAAACAGAGAGGTTCGAGAAAGACTCGTATAGATTGTCAGAACCCTGATCAATCTTGTTAAAGGCGATCAGGTCCCTTGCCCTCGGTTCAACCCCCTCGAGTCCGGACGCGGACGAATCGATCACCCACAGGCGCAGGTCGGCTTCGTCCCCCTTGGCGCGGGCGCGGCGGATACCTTCTTGTTCGACCACCTCGTCGGTTTCGCGCAGGCCAGCCGTATCGTACAGCAGGACAGAATAAGGCCCGATGCGCAGTTGTGCCTCGATGACATCGCGTGTCGTGCCGGCGATCGGTGTAACGATGGCGGTTTCGGCTTTCAGCAGCGCATTGAACAGGCTCGACTTACCAGCATTCGGTTCGCCCAGAATGACGATGCGAAAGCCTTCACGAATCTGGCGTCCGCGTTTGGCATCGGCAATGGCGGCCTCGAGCGAGGCTTGAATCGCGGCGATGCGATCCAGGATGGAGTCGACCAACTCCCCAGGCAGGTCTTCGTCGGGGAAGTCGATATAGACTTCAATCCGCGCCAGGATTTCGACCAGGGCCGCGTGCCACGCTTCGTACTGGACCTTGAGCCCTCCCCCCATCTGGGTCAGGGCCTGGCGCCTTTGGGCTTCGGATTCGGCGTCGACCAGGTCGGTGATCGCTTCGGCCTGGGTCAGGTCAAGCTTGCCGTTTTCCAGGGCGCGGCGGGAGAACTCACCTGGCTGCGCGAGGCGCAAACCGAAATCGGTGAGGATTGCGTAGAGCCTATCGAGAATAGCGCGTGAACCATGGACGTGCAGTTCGACACAGTCCTCGCCGGTGAAACTGTTGGGGCCTTGGAAATAGACTACCACCGCTTCGTCGATCAGTTCGCCGTCGTGGATCAGCGGCGTAAAGACAGCTCGGCGCGGTGGCACGGATTTGCCGGTCAGGCGCTTCAGCGCCGGCACCGCTTCGGGGCCGGACAGGCGGATAATCGACACGCCGGCGCGACCCTGGGCGCTGGCCAAGGCGAAGATGGTTTGATTCACGTGAAACACGGCCTACTTGGTGTCCTTGGCGCCGAAGGAATTCATGGATGCCTGAGCCGCCGACTGCATCAGTTTGAAGAACTGGTCCTGGGCGGTGACCCCCAGGCTCGACCAGTTCTTGATCATCTCTTCAGGCTTCATGGAGTGGATATTCTGTTCCATGCGCTGCTTCATGGCCGAGATCATGTAGTCGTTCAGCGGTTCAACGTCGGGCAGGCCGAGAAAAGCGCGGGCTTCCTGAGGGGAGCATTCGACATTGACCGTGACCTTCATGCTGGACTCCGAAGCAGGTTCATAAAAGCATCAACCCGATATGAGCCTGTCATACCGGGTTGGCAAGGGGTTTGAGATTTTGTCGGGCTTTAAGCGCCCTCCTCACCACGAAGTGGGGAGGTGTCGGCGAAGCCGACGGAGGGGTAACTTTCCTTAGGTATTCATCGACTGGAAGAATTCCGCATTGCTCTTGGTCTGGCGCAGCTTGTCGATCAGGAACTCGATCGCGTCCTGGGCGCCCATCGGGTTCAGGATGCGGCGCAGGACATAGGTCTTCTGAAGGTTCGACTTGTCGGTGAGCAGATCTTCCTTGCGGGTCCCCGACTTGAGCACGTCCATGGCCGGGAAGACACGCTTGTCGGCGACCTTGCGGTCCAGCACGATTTCCGAGTTGCCGGTGCCCTTGAACTCTTCGAAGATGACTTCGTCCATACGCGAGCCGGTGTCGATCAGGGCGGTGGCGATGATGGTCAGCGAACCGCCTTCTTCGATGTTACGCGCGGCGCCGAAGAAGCGCTTGGGGCGTTGCAGGGCGTTGGCGTCGACACCGCCGGTCAGGACCTTGCCCGATGACGGCACGACGGTGTTGTAGGCGCGGCCCAGGCGGGTGATGGAGTCGAGCAGGATGACGACGTCGCGTTTGTGTTCAACCAGGCGCTTGGCCTTTTCGATGACCATTTCGGCGACCTGGACGTGGCGGGTGGCCGGCTCATCGAAGGTCGAGGAGATGACTTCGCCGCGGACGGTGCGCTGCATGTCGGTGACTTCTTCCGGACGTTCGTCGATGAGGAGAACGATCAAGTAGCAGTCTGGGTGGTTGGCGGCGACGGACTTGGCGATGTTTTGCAGCATCACGGTCTTGCCGACGCGCGGCGGGGCGACGATGAGGCAGCGCTGGCCTTTGCCGAGCGGGGCGACGATGTCGATGATGCGGCCGGAGCGGTCTTTGAGGGTAGGGTCTTCGATTTCCATCCACAGACGCTGCTCCGGATAGAGCGGCGTCAGGTTGTCGAAGTGGACCTTGTGACGGATGTTTTCCGGGTCTTCGAAGTTGATGGTCTGAATCTTGAGAAGAGCGAAGTAACGTTCGCCTTCACGCGGCGAGCGGATGGGTCCTTCGACGGTGTCGCCGGTGCGCAGGCCATGACGGCGGATTTGCAGGGGCGAAACGTAGATGTCGTCGGGGCCGGGCAGGTAGTTGGCTTCGGGGGAGCGCAGGAAGCCGAAGCCGTCCTGGAGGACTTCGATGACGCCGGAGCCGGTGATTTCGACGCCATCTTCGGCCAGGGCCTTGAGGACGGCGAACATCAGGTCCTGCTTGCGCAGGTTGGAGGCGTTTTCGATGCCGAGGCCTTCAGCGAAGGTGACCAGGTCGGTGGGGGATTTGTCCTTAAGGGTCTGGAGCGACATTTTCTGTCCGCTCAACGGACCGGGGCCGTCTTCGTCCTGATCGTCGGAATCGTTGTCGTTTTCGGTGTCCTGGTCCTCAGTTGTGAGGTCCAGTTCGGGCAGTTCATTTTCGTTGTCTTGTGACATGAGGTCTCTCTTACGATGGACGCGTAGAACGGCCCACGGCGGTTCTGCCGTTGGCGTTTGACGAGTCCCCTAGCCCTTTTTGACGTAACGTATGGAAAAGGCTGATAAATTTGAGTTGAGAAGGCGAGTCCACAGAACGTGGTGCCTGATGGAGCGTTTTGTGCGCGTTGAAGCGGCGCTCGTCAAGAATAATGTTTCGGGGCGTGGGGTC
Source organism: Asticcacaulis sp. AC460 (assembly GCF_000495795.1). Lineage (GTDB taxonomy): Bacteria > Pseudomonadota > Alphaproteobacteria > Caulobacterales > Caulobacteraceae > Asticcacaulis. The sequence continues at coordinate 32,030 of NZ_AWGD01000016.1, read as the reverse complement.
TGCGACCCCACATCTTTTCTTAAAATCTTTCTGCTGATCGGCCCTCTGGGGCCATACAGCAGAAAGATATTAGGAAGGCTGGGGCCGAGGGCCCCAGACCCCGAAACATATCCTTAGAAGGTCCACTCCATCGTGACCGAAATCACCATCACCAGCGCCAGCAGGATCGGCAGTTCATTGATCATGCGCCAGAACTTTTCGGTGCCGATGTCCTGGCCGGCCTGAAGCTTCTTGAAGCGCGCGGCGAGGAAATGGTGATAGCCGGTGAGGATCACAACCCCGATCAATTTAACATCCAGCCAAGGTTGGGCAAACAGGCCCCATCCATGCCACGTATAATGAAAATACAGCATCCAGCAGCCAAATATCCACGCCAGGATCATGGCCGGATTCATGATGATCCGCAGCAGGTTGCGTTCCATAACGGAGAACACGCTGGTTACGGTCGGCTCAGCACCGTGCTTGATGTGATAGATAAACAGCCGCGGCAGGTACAACAGTCCGGCCATCCAGGCGATCACGGCAACAATGTGCAGCCCACGGGCCAGTTCAAACCATTTCATGCCGCCCTCTTCTTCGGGCAGAATTTGTGACACTTGGCACAGTCATGATCGCCAATCACAGGACCAACCGCCCCCAGTGCCTTCATGACCTCGGCACCCAGTGCCTGGATCAGCCCCTTATTCGTCCGCAGTGCCGGTACGCGGCGGTAGACGTGCACACCCGCCTTTTCCGCCAGCTCGGCATATTCGATGTCCAGTTCAACCAGGGTCTCGATATGCTCGGACACGAAAGCGATCGGGATCAGCATGACCGCCTTGCCATCTCGGCCGGCTGCCTGAATGGTATCATCCGTCGACGGCCCGATCCACTTCAACGGTCCGACACGGCTCTGATAACAGATGACGTGGTCGATATCCCCAAGCTGGGCCATAATCCTGGCCACTGATGACTCGACCTGCTCCTGGTAAGGATCACCGTTCTTGATGATCTTTTCCGGCAAGCCATGCGCCGAAAACAACAGCCGGACATTCGATGTATCCCCGACCTTGCTCTTCAGCCATTCCCGGATCAGCAGGACATGGGCTTCGACGAAGTGGTCGTTGTCCGAATAGCAACAGACATATTTGACCGGTGCCTTGCCGCGCCAGGCCTTCTTGAAGGCTTCAAACCCCGACAGGGTGGTCGTCGACGAAAACTGCGGATACAGCGGCAAAACCACCACCTCGTCCGGTTTCCAATGCTCGATCTCCTTGACCGAGTTTTCGATGAACGGATGCCAGTAGCGCATGCCGATAAACACCTTGGCCTCGATGCCGGCGCCCTTGTTCAGGTGCTTTTCCAACGCAACGGCCTGGTCGCGCGTCTCGGACAGGATCGGCGACCCGCCACCCATCAAGGCGTAATTCTTCTTCGCCATCGGCGCGCGCCGGCTGGAAATCACCGACGCCAGTCCCTGCCGTATCCCCCAAGGCAGATCGATGATGCGACGATCGGCGAACAGATTGTACAGAAAGCCCTGAACATCGGCCTGTTTTTCCGGGCCACCCAGGTTGAACACCAACACCGCAACGCGTTTAGCCGTCATTACAAACCCCGGATACGTTTTAACGCCTGCTCGACATGGGCGATCGGCGTGTCTGGGAAGATGCCGTGACCCAGATTGAAGATCAAGGGCCCCTGCCCCCAGGCTTCGAGAATCCGATCGATCGCTGCATCCAAAGCCGCACCGCCCGATCGCAACACTACAGGGTCCAGAGCTCCCTGGATCGGCCGGATCTTCTGCAGTTCAGCCCCCAGAGCCAGCGGCGTCGCCGTCCCCAGAGCCATGGCCTCGATCGTCACGGCCTGGGCATAGTCCAGGCACCGGGCTTCGGCGCCGCGGGGAAAACCGATGATCGGCAGGGTTACACCCAACTCCCGCACCCGATGGATCAGGCGAATATGCGGCTGTGTCACCAACAGGTCGAAATACGGATCGGGAAACCCTTCCGCCCAGCTTTCGAAAATCTTGAGCACCTGCGCGCCCTGGTCGGCCTGGACCTTCAGATACTGGGCCGAAGCTTCGATCACGATATCGATCAGGCTAAGCACGGTCGCTGGATCGTCATAGACGAACGCCCGGATCAGACTGCGGTCATGGGCCTTTCGCCCGTTCAGCATATAGGTCATGACCGTCCACGGCCCGCCGCAAAATCCGATCAGGGTCGTCGCTTCAGTCAGTCCGGCCTTCACGCGGGCGACGGTCTCACCGACATTCTTCAAAGCTTCACCGGCAAATGGGGCCTTGTCGCGCATCGCTTCTAACGATGGCAATTCGCCCAGCACGGGGCCTTCGCCGGCGGCAAAGGTGAGATCCTGACCCAGGGCCAGGGGGATCATCAGAATATCGGAAAACAGGATGGCGGCATCGAAGCCGAACCGCCGAATCGGCTGAAGCGTCGCCTCGGCGGCCTTTTCCGGATTGAGACAGAAATCGACAAAGCCCGAGGTCGTCGCCCGCAGTTCGCGGTATTCCGGCAGGTAGCGCCCGGCCTGACGCATGAACCATACCGGCGGCGGCGTTACCGTCTCGCCGTCCAGAACCCGGATGATGGATGGCTTACCTGCCTGCATGGAGTCAATCCTCGGACGTATCATCCGTCCTCATGACTTAAACCTTATAAAAAGAAAAGAGATTGAAGAGGTTTATTGTGCCGTGGACAGGGTGAAAAAGTGTCGCAGATTTCGCCTGATTCACGAGTCTTTCACAGGCGGTGCACGTCGGGATGATTCGATTCCCACAGCCTGTGGGAAGTGCGGATAATTTACCAAATCTTTATACTGATTAAGAAATCCTTAACCCCATCGTCGAATTGAGTCTGAATGGTTAATGATTGGTTAAGACATCCACACCCTGCGGATTATGATTAATACATTTTTAACACATTGGACGGAATCGGGACGAAACAGGTGGTTTTGCACCCCCATCCCCAACGCACCTGCGAGAAAGCCGGCATAACGGGAATCACCAACAATCCGCACACATCTGTCCACGGATTCCGTTCACAGTTATATTTATCGCATCACTGTGACAGCTATGTGAAACGGAAGAACAAAGTTTTCCGAAGACAGGCCGTCGCGAATGCGCTTAAGGAATCGCCATGTCCCTGACTCCGCAAAAAATCGGCACCTATTTCCACGTCCATCTGATTTCGGACTCGACGGGTGAGACTTTGAATGCCCTGGCCAAGGCCGCCGCGGCACGTTTCGAAGGTATTTTGCCGATCGAGCATCTGTATGTGCTGATCCGGTCGGAAAAGCAGATGGCGCGATCGCTGCTGGAGATCGAAAGCTTTCCGGGCATTGTGTTGCACACCATTATCGATCCGGAACTGCGCAACATGTTGGAAATGCGTTGCCGCGAGCTGGATATTCCGTCGATCGGCGTGCTGGATCCGCTGGTGGTGGCGTTTTCACGCCATCTGGGCGCCGCGGTGTCGAAACGTGTCGGCGCCCAGCATAATCTCGACAACGAATATTTCGAACGCATCGAGGCGCTGAACTACGCCATCGCCCATGATGACGGCGCCATGGCGGACAAGCTGAGGCAGGCCGATGTCGTTCTGGTTGGCGTGTCGCGGACGTCAAAGACCCCCACCTGCATCTACCTGGCGCACCGGGGCATCAAGGCGGCCAATATCCCTCTGGTGCCGGGTAGAGATCCGCCGAATGAACTGGATGAACTGGATATCCCGCTGATTGTCGGCCTGATCGCTTCGCCGGAACGGCTGGTGTCGATCCGCAAGAACCGGCTGCTGACCCTGAACGACGACCGGCCCTCGACCTATACCGATACCGATGCCGTCCGCGAGGAAATCATTCGCGCCCGCCGGCTGTTCGAGCGTAAGGAATGGCCGGTGATCGATGTGACCCGGCGGTCGATCGAAGAAACTTCTGCGACGATCATCAGCCTGTTGAACGAAAAGCGGACAGGCAGGTTAGGCGGGATTTAAGGGTTTTTGCGGGGGTCGCAGACCCCTGCACCCCATAACCAGACAGCGTTTATCGATATCCACCTGAAAATCCAGGACACAGTTGTCCTGGATTTTCAGGTGGATATAGGTAAGTGCAATCGAGTAATGGAGTGCAGGGGTCGCCTGTCGCATGGCTCCAGGCGTTCGGCGCGGAAATCGAGCCACTGGCTCGATTTCATCCGATTTGCCCGCCATGCGGCAAATCGGCGCTTCTCACCCCCTGCGAAAGACCTTTCAATGCCCCCTTCCCTGATCCTTGCTTCTGGTTCCGCCTCCCGTGCCGCCCTGCTTACCGGCGCGGGCATTTCCTTCACCAAAATTCCGGCCGACCTTGACGAAGATGCCATCAAGGACGACGGCCTGGCGCGCGGCATGAGCCCCAAGGCGATTGCTCTGAAACTGGCCGAAGCCAAGGCGCTGCACGTTTCGGCGCGAAATCCCGGCCTGGTCCTGGGCGGCGATCAGGTGCTGCAGCTCGAAAAAGACCTGATCAGCAAGTCGCATACGATGGATGACGCCCGCGACCTGCTGAAACGGATGAGTGGTAAAACCCACTATCTCCACGGCGGCCTGGCCCTGGCGGAAGGCGGCCATATCGTCTGGTCGACGGTCGAATCGGCCGAAATGCATGTCCGCCGCCTTTCCGACGACTATATTGACGGCTATCTCGAACGCGCCGGAGACAAGATCCTGAGCAGCGTCGGTTGCTACCAGCTGGAAGGCGAAGGCGTGCACCTGTTCGAAGCCATCCGCGGTGACTATTTCACCGTCCTGGGCCTATCCCTCTTCCCTCTCCTCGCCCAGCTTCGCCATATGAGGATCGTGCCGGCATGATCGATATCCAGTCCCTGCCCACCGGTGCGGCCCGTATCGCCGCCGTGGTCGGCCAGCCCATCCACCATTCGCTGAGTCCGTTCCTGCACAATGCCTGGCTGCGCGACCTGAAGCTGAACGGCATTTATGCCGCTTTCGGGCCCAAGGACGAGCGCGGCTTCGACCGGCTGATCCTGTCGTGCCGCAGCAATGGCATCAAGGGTTTGAACGTCACCGCCCCCTTCAAGGAACAGGCGCTCGCGCTCTCCGACACCGTCGCCGAATCGGCGCGGGCCTGCGGTTCGGCTAATCTGCTGACCTTTGATGACGACGGCCAGGTCCATGCCCAGAGCACCGACGGCCACGGCCTGGTCCGCGCTTTCGAACTGCAGGCACCGAATTGTGACCTCAGCGCCGGACCGGTGGTCATCATGGGCGCCGGCGGGGCCTCGCGCGCCGCCATAGCTGCCCTTCTCGATGCCGGCGTGCCGGAAGTGCGCATCGTCAACCGCACCCTGGCGCGCGCCGAAGAACTGGTCTTCGCCTTCCCGGGCGACAAGGTCACCGCCTTCGACCTGACCCAGGTCGATCGCGCCTTTTCCGGCGCGGTGGCCGTGATCAACGCGGCTTCGGGCGGTCCCCTGCCCCTGTTCGACGCCCTGGATACAGCCGCGACCATTATGGACATGACCTACCGGCCACTACGCACGAACTGGCTGGCGGCCGCCGCTGAACGCGGCCTGACGACGGTCGATGGCTTGAACATGCTGATCGAGCAGGCGCGGCCGTCGTTCGAAGCCTTCTACGGCGTTGTACCCAACCCGGTTTTCGATATCCGCAGCCTGGCCCTGACCTATCTGGGTGAGGCATGATAAAACTTGGCTTGACCGGCTCGATCGGCATGGGCAAGTCGACCATAGCCGACATGTTCGAAGCCGAAGGCGTGACCGTCTGGGATGCCGATGAAGCCGTCCACCGGCTTTATGCCGAGTCCGAACCGCTGAAAGCCGCCCTCACCCAGGCTTTCGGCGACGTCCTGACCGATAAGGCCGTCGACCGCGCCAAATTGTCGGCGGCGTTGAAAGGCCGGTTCGATGAACTGAACGCCCTGGTCCACCCGGCGACGGTGGCCGATCGTGAAGCTTTCCTGGCAAGACACGCCGGCACCGCCCTGGTCGTGGCCGATATCCCCCTGCTGTATGAAACCGGCGCCGAAACCACGCTCGACAAGGTTCTGGTCGTCAGCGCCCCGGCCGAAATCCAGGCCCAGCGCGTCTTGAAACGCCCGGGCATGACGGCGGAAAAGTTCGCCGCCATCCTGGCGCGTCAGATGCCGGACGCCGAAAAACGCCGCCGCGCCGACTTCGTTATCGACACCTCGCAAAGTTTGGACGTCTGCCGCGAAGAGGTGCGAAAAATCATCGCTCGCCTGAGCGGCGACTCTTGAATTCCGGCGGCAATCAACCGCATATTCGGCCATGGCTTTAGAAATCGTCCTCGACACCGAAACCACCGGCATTGACCACCGTAAGGGTCACCGTCTGATCGAAGTCGGCTGCATCGAGATCGAAGACCTGCTGCCGACGGGCCGGACCTTCCATCACTATGTCGATCCGGAACGCGAGATCGAGCCCGACGCCATCCGCGTCCACGGTATCAGCAATGAGAAGGTCCGCGGCAAACCCAAGTTCGGCCAGATCGCCGACGAGCTGTGCGACTTTATCGGCGACAAGCGTATCATCGCTCACAATGCGGCTTTCGACCGCGGCTTTATCAATATGGAGATGACGCGGCTGAGCCGGGTCTGTCATCCGGACGACCAGTGGATCGATACGCTGGAGCTGGCGCGGCACAAGTTTCCCGGCATGGCCAATTCGCTGGATGCCCTGTGCCGGCGGTTCAATATTTCGCTGGCAGAACGTGACCTGCACGGCGCCCTGATCGACGCCCGGCTTCTGGCCAGTGTCTATCTGGAACTACTGGGCGGCAAGGAACGCGGCCTGGACCTGGAAATGGCGTCAGCGCGGATCGAGGCGGTTCAGGTCGCCAATCCGATCACCTATGGCGCCCGGCCGCGACCCCTTGCCTCACGGATAACAACCGGTGAGGCTGCGGCGCATGAGGCCTTCGTTGCCAAGTACCTGAAAGACAAGTCTTTGTGGAAATGAAAAAGCCCGGTGGAAACACCGGGCTTTAGAACATTATGGGAGGGGCTTTTCTACTGACGGTAAAGCCCCTCCCACCGCTTCGCGGTCCCCCCTCCCCGTAAACGGGGCGGGAGAAGAAAGCTAAACCCATTCCGCTCTAGTATCAGGCCTGACCGGCTGCGGCCTGGTTCTGCAGCTGGGCACGTTGCTGGGCGTAGAGGGCGCCGAAATCGATCGGCTCCAGGAAGAACGGCGGGACGAAACCACCGTCGGCCGTGACGTCAGCGATGACGCGGCGGGCGAACGGGAACAGGTAGCGCGGGCATTCGACCAGCAGGGTCGGCTCCATCAGCTCGGCCGGGATGCCAGCCAGCTGGAACAGGCCGCCATAAACCAGCTCGATGTTGAACATCGGACCGTCCGGCGTGGTCGCCTTGACGTTCAGCTTGAGGTCGACTTCGAACAAACCGTCTTCGCGGCCGCGCGCGCTCATCTCGACACCCAGGTCGATCTCGGGCCGCGATTCCATGCGCAGGGAATTGGGCGCGCGCGGGTTTTCAAACGAAAAATCGCGAATGAACTGCGCAATGATCTGCATGTTGGGGACCGGCGGCGTACCGGGCGTGACAGGGGTTTCGGTCATTAAAAGTGGACTCCGGAGGTTGCGCCGGATGACTTTGGCGCAAAGGTGGACACGCCCCTATCAGATAAGATTGTCTTAGGCAACGAAACGAACAGTTCCCATTCACCATTCTTATCCTATATATGAGGTAATTGATCGCTTCTCAGTCGATTGCAAAAGAGATTCCGTCGTGGACAACATGGTCGCCCTCATCATTTTCGGTATCGTCGCCGTAGTGATTTTGTTTCAGCTCTATAACGTGCTGGGCCGTAAGGTGGGGTTCCGCGCCGAAGACAAACCGGTGACCGTCAAGGGTGACGACTTCGGCGATCTCAGTGCGAAGGCCGATAAACCACCGGAAACCTCACGCATGCCCAATCTTGAGATGTTGAAGACCCGCGACGCCAATTTCAATGAGTTGAATTTCCTGGAGAAGGCGCGCGAATCCTATGAACAGGTCGTCATCGCCTTCCACAAGGGCGAGCTGAACACCGTCAAGGACAAGCTGTCGGATGCGGTTTATGGCGTCTTCGCCAAGGCCCTGGTTGACCGCGCGGCGCCGGAAGAGACCCTGAGCTTTGTCGATCAGCCCAAGGCCGATATCGATCATATCGATTTCAAGGACGAGGTCGCCCAGATCCGCGTCCGCTTCCTGTCGGAGCTGGTCTATGAAAAGACCGATGCGGTGGTGGAAAGCGATGAGACAGCTGTGCCGGCGACCAAGGACAAGCCCAAGGTTCACCGCACCCATAAGCGGACCGCGGAATTCTGGACCTTCCAGAAGGGCATGAAGGTGCCCAACAGCCCGTGGCTGCTGACCAAGGTCGAAGCCGCAAAGGCTTGACCCTATTGGGCGATCAGCCCAATGTGCCCGCGTTTTGATGACGGAGGGTTGAATGTTCAGGAAAATCGGTATCGGCCTGGGACTTGCCTCTGCCCTGCTCGTCTCTGCCTGCGTTGAAACACCCAAAACGCCGCCCGTGGTGACCCCACCCGTTGTTGAGCCGGTTCCGCCGGTCAAGCCGCCTGTGACGCCTGTGGAAAATCCGGTACTGGCCGACAAGCGCCTGGACACCCTGCCCGGCTGGGCCGGCAGCGACGCCTTTATCGCGCTGGAAGCGTTGCGCGCCACCTGTCTTTACAAGGCGGGCCGGCAATATGCCGCGATCTGTGCCGACTTGGCCGATGAAGAGTTCAATTCTCCGGCCGATATCAAGGCTTTCCTGATCACCCGCTTCCAGGTCGAGGCAGTTCCGGGCGAAGGTATGCTGACCGGCTATTATGTGCCGGATTACCAAGCCGAATATGTGCCGACGACCGAATTTTCCCAACCGGTGCGGCCCAAACCCGATGACCTGGTGGTCATTCCTGGGTCGCAACTGACTCCGCCATCGACGGCGGTCAAGATCGCGGCGCGCAAGGTCGGCGACAAGTACGTCCCCTACTACAGCCGGGCTGAAATCGAGCTGATGCCGGCGACGACCAGCTATTATATGCGGCCGGAAGACTATTTCTTCATGCAGTTGCAGGGCTCGGCGTTTCTGACGACGCCGGATGGCAAGACGGTCTATTCGGCCTATGCCGCCGATAATGGCCGGCCGTTCGTCGGCATCGCCAAGCCGATGCAGGAGCGCGGCTACCTGGCGCCGAACCAGACCTCGGGCGACAATATCCACAAATGGCTGGCCGAGCATCGCGGTCCGGAGGCGACCGAGGTGATGAACCTCAATCCGCGTTACGGGTTTTTCGTGATCCAGCCAGACCGGACGTCGCCTGTGGGCGCGTCGGGGTTGTCGCTGCCGCCGGGTTCGGCTGTCGCGGTCGATCCGAGTCTGAATCCGCTGGGGGACCTGTTCTGGATCGATGCCAATGCCGGGACTCTGGTGGATGCGTTTCCGGTCTATCAGCGGATGGTGTCGGCTTTGGATACGGGCGGGGCGATCAAGGGTCAGATACGGGCGGATCTGTATGTCGGCCATGGCGCCAAGGCAGGCACGGAAGCCGGGCGGATCAAGCATAAGCTGAAGATGTGGCGGATCGTGCCGTTTGAGAATTAATTGGCTTGGGCTGGTGGAATTAAACCACGGAAGGCACTGAAACGCCGCTGCGCGACGGCACGAAAGACACGGAATTCATGATGTGACTGGGCTTTTGTTTGAAAACGAGGCTTACGCCATCCGCGGAGCGGTATTCGATGTTTACCGCGAAATGGGTTGTGGGTTTTTGGAAGCGGTTTACCAGGATTGTTTGGAGCGGGAGTTTCTTTCGAGGAACATACCCTTCGTGATGCAGCCATCGCTAAGCCTCACCTATAAAGGTCAGTTATTGCCGAGGACCTACGCACCCGATTTTCTTTGCTACGGGCAAATCATTGTCGAATTGAAGTCGGTTGAATGCCTGGTTGAGCAACATCGAGCCCAGGTCCTCAATTATTTAAGGGCCTCCGGCCTTAAGTTGGCACTGCTGGTTAATTTCGGAACCTATCCTAAGGCGCAGATCGAAAGATTGGTTGTCTGAATTAAGGTGGCTGAGTCTGCTACGCGAAATTTCAGTGTCTTTCTGTGTCGCCGCGCAGCGGCGTTTCAGTGCCTTCCGTGGTAAAATTCCACAGCAAAGTCAGAATATATTGAACACCAGCCGGATGGTTTGCAGGCACAGCAGGCCCAGGACGCCCGAGCTGGCGATAAACATGCAGAACCGCACCACCGCTTCGTTCCACGTCGCCTGGACGATAGAGTGGATCACCCGCAAGGCCACATACAGCCACGCCAGATATTCCAGGTCCGGGCTGTTCAGGCCGTAGATATAGATGCCCAGGCACAGGGCATAGAACAGGGTCGGCTGTTCCAGCAGGTTGTTGTAATTGTCCGCCGGCCATTGCGCCTGAGGAGGCAGGCTGCGCGCTGCATCGCGGGCCCGCAGGTCGGGCTCGGTCACCGCATAACGCCACAAAGCCGGCAGCCGCCTGACGTAAAGCCAGACAAGCATGACCATCGACCAGGCAATAAGGGCGAGAACAGGCTGTATCATGCCGTTCATGCTAAACGGGAATGGTGAAAATACTGTTGCTCAAGCTACTGAAAATAATGAATTTTTCCTCAACAAAACCTTGCCGGATGGTTAAAGAAACTCACATAACTGTGATACGCCCTGCACTGGTGACTCACCCGGCGAAATGGTAAAAATCGCCCATTGAGACGTGCCTCTCTCACGGCTCATACGCCGGAATCCGGGCGATCCCAGACCGAAGCCGGTGGAGCGACACGAAACAAGCTGAGGCCGTGTTTTTCCCCATAGAAGACGGTTCAGCTTCCAAGGCCGCCAACCCTGAACAGGTTGGCGGCCTTTCGTTTCTACAGAAACTATATGGTGACTCGCAAATCGGCTTTTGTTAAACAATCCGCGCCACAATACGGCCCGACCGATCATAAAAAACGGGTGATTAATCCGCTACCGTCGGGCGAAGGGAATAGTCATGGACGAACTCACCACGGCCGGCATATCCGGCGATGCCCTCCACACCGTCAAGGACGCCCTGACCCGGGGCTTTGTCTCCGCCACCGGTCACCGCGACTTCTTAAGGTTACCCGACGGGGAAAAGGCGTTCCTGACCCAGGTCCTGGAGGATTTCGATCCGGAAGAGCTGCCCGGCCTGGATACGGCGGCGCTGAACGCGATCATCGCCGGTTTCTGGTTGTTCGGCGAAACCCGCGCCCACGGCACCGAGACCCTGCGCCGCATTCGTCCGGTGACGACCGCGGCCGGGGAGGGGACAGCTTACGACCTGGTCGAGATTGTCCAGAGCGACTCGCCGTTCATCGTCGAAACCGTCATGGGCGAACTGATCGATCAGGGGGTTTCGATCCGCTCCATGTTCCATCCGGTGGTGACCGCCACCCGTGACGGTAACGGCCGGCGGGCGGCGAATGGTACAGCGCACAAGGAATCGATGATGCTAATCGTCATCGAGCGCCAGTCGGCCGACCGCCACAAGGCCATCCTCGGCGGCATCGATGCCAGCCTGCACGATCTGAAACTGGCCGTTCTCGATTTTCCGCGCATGCAGAAGCTGCTCGCCGAGGAAATCGCCACCCTGGAAAAGCTGCGCGACGACAAGACGATCAAGGTCGATGCCGACGTCCTGGCTGAAAACCTGGCCTTCCTGCATTGGGTCGACGAGAACCATTTCGTCTTCCTGGGCGCGCGCGGCTACACCTATCCGCGCAGCGACGACGGCGCCTATGTCCAGGAACAGCCGATGAACCAGCTGCAGGAGGGCTTCGGCGTCCTGCGCGATCCGAACCGCCAGATCCTGCGCCGCAGTTCCGAGCCGGCCGTACTCAGCGCCCAGATCCTGCACCAGCTGGAAAACTCCGAACCGGTGACGGTGGCCAAGGCCAATATCAAGTCGCGCGTCCATCGCCGCGTCTATATGGACTATGTCGGCATCAAGCGGTATGGCGCCGATGGCAAGCCGTCGGGCGAGGTCCGCTTTGTCGGCCTGTTCACCAGCGAAGCCTATGACCGCCCAGCCTTCGAAGTGCCGCTGATCCGGCGCAAGGCCCAGCATGTCCTGCACGAAGCCTCGGTCATGGGGCTGCAGGGCGGCTATAACGAAAAGCGGCTGAAGAACATCGTCGAGACCTATCCGCGCGACGAACTGTTCCAGATGACCGAAGACGAGCTGCTGCGGACGGCGCGGGGCATCCTGCACCTTAGCGATCGTCCGCGGGTCAAGCTGTTCACGCGCAAGGACCCGTTCGATCGCTTTATCTCGGTGATGCTGTATATTCCGCGCGAAATCTATCAGTCGCAGATGCAAATCAAGGCCGGTGAAATCCTGGCCGCCGCCTATCTGGGGCGCGTGTCGGCTTCCTACCCCTATATCAACGACTCGCTGCTGTCGTGCATCCACTATATTATCGGCGTTACGCCGGGCGATCACTTCGACCCGGATATTGCCGACCTGGAAGCCGATATCGAGAACATCACCCGGTCATGGCCGCAGAAGCTGGTCGCCCTGGTCGAAGAGTCCGGCGTCACCGAGCGTACTCCGCTGCCGGCGGGTCTGAGCTGGAGCGGTTTGAACTGGGATGACTGGGCGGCCGCCTTCCCGGTGGGGTACCAGGAGCGCTTCGACCTGAATGAGGCGGTGATCGACACGGCTTATCTGGCAGGTTTGTCGCCGGAAGCGCCGGTCAATGTTCGCGCCTATCAGCGTCTCGAAGACCTCGAATCGATCTTCTGCTTCAAGCTCTATACCCGCGCCGACCGTGCCATACCCTTAAGCGATATCCTGCCGGTTCTGGACCAGATGGGTCTGAAGACGCTGGAAGAATACGGCTTCAACGTCAAATCCTGGGCCCTGGGCTGCCTGTGGGTGCATGAGTTCATCATCCAGTTCGCGCCGGGCAACCGCGCCGAGTTCGGTGATTTCGCCCGCGAGTTCCAGCAGATCATCCTGGCCCTGTGGTATCGCAAGACCGAAAGCGACGGTTTCAACGCCCTGACCATTAATGGCGCGTCGTGGCGTGAGATTGCCCTGCTGCGCGCCCTGTGCCGGTATCGCGTCCAGTCGGGCCTGGACCCGTCGCCGGAAGTTCAGCAGGCGGCGCTGCGGGAAAACCCCGATGTCGCCGAAGCCCTGCTGCACCTGTTCAATCTGAAATTCTCGCCCGACCTGAAAGAGGTCAAGCAGCGTGAGCCGCTGGTGACCGAGGCCGGCGCCCAGATCGAAGCCCTGTTGCAAAAAGTGGCCAGCCTGGATCATGACCGGGTTTTGCGCCGGCTCTATCTGCTGCTGAACGCCACGCGCCGGACCAACTATTTCCAGACCGACGACAAGGGTCAGTCGAAAACCTATATCTCGTTCAAGGTGGCGTCGCGCGAACTGGCCGACCTGCCCGAACCCAAGCCCTATCGCGAAATCTTCGTCTGGTCGCCGCGGGTTGAAGGGGTGCATTTGCGCTTCGGGCCGGTGGCGCGCGGTGGCCTGCGCTGGTCCGACCGCAAGGAAGATTTCCGCACCGAGGTGCTGGGCCTGGTCAAGGCGCAGCAGGTCAAGAACGCGGTCATCGTGCCGGTCGGTTCGAAGGGCGGTTTCTTTCCGAAATTCCTGCCGCGGCCGGGTTCGCCCAATGCCACGCCGGACAATATCCGCAATGAGGGCATCAAGGCCTATAAGGTCTTCCTGTCAGGCCTGCTGGACCTGACCGACAATCTCGACGCCAAGGGCAAGATCGTGCCGCCGTCGCAGGTGGTGGCCTGGGACGATCCCGATCCGTATCTGGTCGTGGCGGCCGACAAGGGTACCGCGACCTTTTCTGACATCGCCAACGGTGTTGCCGGCGACTATGGCTTCTGGCTGGGCGATGCTTTCGCTTCGGGCGGCAGCGTCGGCTACGACCACAAGGCCATGGGGATTACGGCGCGCGGCGCCTGGGAAGCGGTCAAGCGCCACTTCCGTGAGCTGGGCAAGGATATCCAGGCAGAAGACTTTACGGTCGCCGGCGTCGGCGACATGTCGGGCGATGTCTTCGGCAACGGCATGCTGCTGTCGCCGCATATCAAGCTGGTGGCGGCCTTCGACCACCGCGACATCTTCCTGGATCCCAATCCAGATACGGCCAAATCGTTTGCCGAGCGCCAACGGATGTTCGCCCTGCCGCGGTCGTCGTGGCAGGACTATGACAAGGCCTTGATTTCGCAGGGTGGCGGGGTGTTCTCGCGCGGTCAGAAGTCGATCCCGTTGTCGGCCGAGGTCAAGGCAATGCTGGACGTGACGGCGGATACGGTGACGCCGTTCGAGCTGATGAACGCCATCCTGAAGGCGCGGGTCGAGCTGCTCTATTTCGGTGGCATCGGCACCTATGTGAAATCGCCGGCCCAGAGCCATGTCGATGTCGGCGATAAGGCCAACGATGCCCTGCGTATTGACGGGACCGAGGTTCGCGCCAAGGTGATCGGGGAGGGCGCCAACCTGGCCCTGACCCAGGCCGGGCGGATTGCCTGCGCCGAGGCCGGGGTGCGGCTGAACACCGACGCCATCGACAATTCGGCCGGCGTCGACTGTTCCGACCACGAGGTCAATATCAAGATCTTGCTGGGCCAGTTGACCGCCACAGGTCGGATGACGATCGAGGCGCGCAACAAGCTGCTGGCCGAGATGACCGATGAGGTCGCGTCGCATGTCTTGAAGCACAATTATGACCAGACCCTGGCCCTGACGTTACAGGAAGCCACGGCGGCGGATGATAACGCCAATGCCCAGGCCTTCATGTCGGCGCTGGAAAAGCGCGGACGGCTGGACCGTAAGGTCGAGGGCCTGCCGTCGAATTCGGCTTTGGAGGTTCGCCGCGGCCAGGGCAGGGGGTTGACCCGGCCGGAGCAGGCCGTGGTCATGGCCTATGGCAAGTTGGTGCTGTTCGACGACATCGTGGCGTCTGGTGCGCCGGATGATGCCGATCTGGAGCCGGTGCTGATCGATTATTTCCCGGATGCGCTGCATGGCTATGCGGCGGATATCCGCAAGCACCGTCTGCATCGTGAGATTATCGCGACGGTGCTGGCCAATGACATCGTCAATGTGACGGGGCCAAGTTTCCCGACGCGGGTGATGAAGGGCGCCGGTGTCGATGCCGAGGCGTTCGTTTATGCCTTTGCGGCGGCGCGGAAGCTGTTCGGGATTCCGGCCCTGTGGGCGGAGGTGTCGGCCTTGGACGCCAAGGTGCCGGCGGCGGCTCAGACGGGGTTGTATCGTGATTTGTCGGGCTTTGTCCGGCGCCAGACCTACTGGATCGCGCGGCGGTTCTCGCAGACGCCGGGGTCTCTGGAGACGCGGGTCAAGCCCTATGCCGAGGGCGTGGCGCAGGTTCTGGCCCAGGGTGCTGCGGTTTTGAGCGATGTGGTCAAGGCCCGGCTGGAAGCGCGGGTCGCCGAGCTGACCGGGCAGGGGGCGCCGGAGGAGCTGGCCCGCCGTATTGCCTTGTTGGGCGTCTTCCACCATGCGGTGGACGTGATCGATCTGGCTTCGAGCCCGAAGAAGCCGTTGGACAAGACGGTGGAGCTGTATTTCCTGACCGGAGACCGGTTCGGCTTCGATCGGCTGACGGAAGGGGCGGGGTCCTTGACCAGCGCCGATCCGTGGGACCGCATGGCCACCCGGCGCTTGATCGAGGATGTGCTTACGGAACAGAAGTTGGTGGTCAAGGCGATGATGTCGCGGATGTCGCCGTCGGAGACGCCTCAGCAGATCATCGAAACCTGGGAAGGCGAGAATGCCGCCATGGTGCAGTCTTTGCAGTCGATGATCGCGGATATGCAGACGGGCGGCTGGAGTTTTGCCAAGCTGACGATCGTGAACGCCGTGCTGCGGGAATGGGTCGGGAAGTTGTAGCTATGGCCGGTAAGGGCCGGTAGAATCAAACGACGGAACACACGGACAGGAACGGAAAGAAGCGGAATTCCGGTTGGCCGATCTCCCGCGCGAAGCGCTTTCATGACAATGTGTGACAAGGTCGCGCTTGACGTGTTGAAGTCCTGAATTCCGTGACTTCCGTGTACGCCGCCATCGGCGGCGCTTCAGTGTTTTCCGTGTTCGTCTTAAAAGCCTCCGGTTTGTCTGAGGCTTTTAAGACGAACACGGATCACACGGAAGCCGCTACGCGGCGACACTGAAAACACGGAATTCAGGGCGTGGAGCCAGAGCGCAAAAGCTCATGGCCTCTGGGAATGAAGGCGCTTCGCGCGGGAGATCGGCCACCCGGAATTCCGCTTCTTTCCGTTCCTGTCCGTGTGTTCCGTCGTTTGATTCTACCGGCTGCAGTTAGTGCAATCCACAAACTCTTGCCAATGCGCTGTTTTGCGCCCATTTAGCGCTTGAGTTATAAGAGTAGCCATCATGTTCATCCAGACCGAAGCCACACCCAATCCCGACGTCATCAAGTTCCTGCCCGGACAGGCCGTATTGGCCCAGGGCACGAAGCAGTTCGTCTCCGAGGACGAGGCCAAGGTCTCGCCGCTGGCCGAAGCGCTCTTCAAGATCGATGGCGTGTCGGCGCTGTTCTTCGGGTCGGACTTCCTGACCGTGCGCCGCAGCCCCGAGTCGTCCACCATCTGGGCCCAGCTCAAGCCGCCGATCCTGGCCGCCATTATGGACTTCTACACCTCCGGCCAGCCGATTCTGCGCGAAACCGAGGTCAAGACCGAGACCGTCTATGAGGGCGAGCTGGGCCAGATTGTTGCCGAGATCAAGGATTTGCTCGATACTCGCGTCCGCCCGGCCGTCGCCCAGGACGGTGGTGACATCGAGTTCGACAGTTTCGATATGGACTCCGGCACCCTGTACCTGCATATGCGCGGCGCCTGCGCCGGCTGTCCGTCGTCGTCCGCCACACTGCGTCAGGGCGTTGAATCGCTGATGAAGCACTATGTGCCGGAAGTCCTCCACATCGAGGCGGTCCTCTGAGTACCGTCCTGGTCATCGACACGGCTCTGAACGCCTGCCAGGCCGGGTTGTTCCGGGGCGGTGATGTCATTATTTCCGCTACCGATCCCATGCCGCGCGGCCATCAGGAGCGCCTGCCCGTCATGGTGGCCGAGTTGTTCCGCGAAGCCGGATTGGCGCCGCGCGACGTGACGGATATTGGCGTGACGCTTGGGCCTGGGTCCTTTACCGGGTTGCGGGTCGGTTTGTCGTTTGCCAAAGGTTTGGCTTCGGGTCTGGGCCTGGCTTTGAAGGGTGTTGGGACGCTGGAGGTGTTGACCGCGCATCCGGATTTGGCCGGCCGGGAAGTCCTGGCCGTGATCAATGGCGGCCGCGGTAGTTTCTATGTTCAGCACGGCCAAAACGCCCCCCAGGCGATTGGGTTTGCGGATTTGGCAAAACTGAGCGATATCAGGCTTTTAACCGGACCGGCGGTCAACGAAGTGAAGTCTGAATTTCCCGACGCCGAGGTTGTGCTCCAGGACTGGCCGTCCTTGCCGGCTCTGGCGGGTTTGACCCTGATGCCCGGCCATGACGATCTGACGCCGCTCTATATGCGCGGCGCCGATGCGGTGGCGTCGACACGGGGCATTATTACGCTGGTGCCGGCATGACGGCCATTCGCCAGCTCAATGCGCCATGTACGCAACTGGAGCAGATTCATTCACGCTGCTTTGACTACGGCTGGAGCGCCGGGGTGTTCGCCGATTTGCTGATCAAGCCGCATCATCGCACCTATGTCTTCGAGGCCGAGGGCGATGTCGTCAGTTTCGTGGTGATGGCTGTGGTGGAGGGCGAGGGCGAGATTTTGACCATCGCCACCGATCCGTCCTATCAGAACAAGGGTCTGGCGCGGATGCTTCTGGAGCAGGTGATTGCGGCCTTGCGGATCGAAGGCGCCGACAGTCTGTTTCTGGAATGCGCCACGGATAACGCCTTTGCCTTGCGGTTGTACGAATCCTGTGGTTTTAAGCGTGCCGGGCGACGCAAGGCCTACTATTCCCGCAAGGAAGGTAAGCCCGTCGACGCGCACATTCTAAGGCTTGCGCTGCACTAAGCAACGCCTTACATTTACGGGCGTTGCGTGCGAACGCTTTGCAAAATCAAGACCGGGCGGGAGTTGTCTCATGGACCCCATCGAGAAGCAGTGTATCGAAAAAGGCATGCGGATGACCGACCAGCGTCGGGTTGTGGCGCGGGTGCTGTCTCAGGCCCATGATCACCCGGATGTGGAAGAGCTGTATCATCGCGCCGCCGCGGTCGATCCGAACATCTCACTGGCCACCGTGTACCGGACGGTTCGCCTGTTCGAAGAGGCCGGTGTGGTCGAGCGGCATGACTTCGGTGACGGTCGGTCGCGCTATGAACAGGCCGGGGATGACCACCACGATCACCTGATCAATATCAAGACCGGCCAGGTCGTCGAGTTCTTCGACCAGGAAATCGAATCCATGAAGGAAGCTCTGGCGCAGAAGCTGGGCTACAAGCTGGTCGGGCACAAGCTGGAGCTTTATGGCGTTCCGTTGGAAGAAGAGAAATAAAGGGCAGGGGCCTCGGGCCCCTGCACCCCATAACTCGACGGTGATTAAGTGATTAGACGACAAAAAAGCGGGACGCTTTGGTCCCGCTTTTTTGTCGTCTATCCATCTAAACGCTATCGCGTTTCGGGGTGCAGGGGTCCGCGACCCCTGCCTCTTATTGCTTTTTTCAACAGAAAACCCCATAAGGCCCGGCATGAACGCCCCTTCGAAGAAGCTGCATATCAAGACCTACGGCTGTCAGATGAACGTCTATGACAGCGAGCGCATGATCGATATCCTGCGACCGCTGGGCTATGAGGTCTCCGACGTCGCCGATGGTGCCGACCTGGTCCTGCTGAACACCTGCCATATCCGCGAAAAGGCAGCCGAGAAGGTCTATTCGGAGATCGGCCGGCTGAAGGAGTTGCGCGGCGAAAAGGAAGCCCGCGGGGAAGGCCGGATGACCATCGCCGTCGCCGGCTGTGTCGCCCAGGCCGAGGGCGTCGAGATTATGCACCGCGCGCCGGCCGTTGACCTGGTCATCGGCCCCCAGGCCTACCACCAGCTGCCTGAGCTGATCGCCCGAACCCACCGCGCCAAGGGCGAACGCCTGGCCGCCGACTTCGCGCCGGAAGCCAAGTTCGATGCCCTGACCAGCGACCGCACGGTGACCGGCCCGACCGCATTCCTGACCGTCCAGGAAGGCTGCGACAAGTTCTGCACCTTCTGCGTCGTGCCCTATACCCGGGGCGCCGAATGGTCGCGCCCGGTCGCCGCCATCCTCGACGAAGCCCGTGCCCTGGCCGTCAAGGGTGTGCGCGAACTGACCCTGCTGGGGCAAAACGTCAATGCTTTCAACGGTGTCGGCAGCGACGGCCAACCCTCGAGCCTGGCGAAGCTTATGTATGCCCTGGCCGATATCCCCGGAATCGATCGACTGCGCTATACAACTTCTCACCCCAACGACATGGGCGATGACCTGATCGCCGCCCACCGCGACCTGAGCGCTGCCATGCCGTACCTGCACCTGCCGGTCCAGTCGGGCAGCGACAAGATCCTGCGCGCCATGAACCGCAAGCACGGCCGCCAGGCATATTTCGACCTGGTCGCGCGCATCAAGGCCGCCCGGCCCGACCTGGCCCTGTCCGGCGACTTCATCGTTGGCTTCCCCGGAGAGACCGACAAGGATTTCGAGGATACGCTCGATCTGGTCCGTCAGGTTGGCTACGCCTCGGCCTTCACGTTCAAATATTCGCCCCGCCCCGGTACCCCGGCCGCCTCCATGCCGAACCAGGTGCCCGAAGCGGTGATGGACGCACGGCTGCAGACTTTGAATGCCCTGATCATCGAACAACAACAGGCCTTCAAGGCGACCCTGGTCGGCAAGACGCTGGATATTCTGTTCGAAAAGCCCGGCCGCCGCGACAACCAGGCGATCGGTCGTTCGCCTTACCTGCAATCGGTCTATGTCGAGGATGCCCACCATCTGATCGGCCAGATCGTACCGGTGCGCATCGTCGCCGTCGGTAACAATTCGCTGCAGGGCGCTCTGCTGGAAACCGTATCTGTATGACTGCCGTCAAAGACGACTTTATCCCATTGACCGACGCCTGCGTCCTGGCCGTGGCCGGACCGTCGGAACGTTACCTGGCCATGGTCGAAGGCGCGTTCAAGGTGCTGGTCGAAATGCCAGGCGGCGGCCTGATCGTCTCCGGCGATGCCCGCGCGCGCCAGAAGGCCCGCAGTGTCATCGTCGCCATGAGCGATCTGTATGATCGCGGCATCGATATCAGCGAAACCGACGTCCGCCGCCTGATCGAACAGCCGGCTTCGACGCCCTCCGATACGAGCTCGGCGCCGCCGGTGGACCAGCGCAACACGGTCATTATGGGCCGGCGGGGCGCCATTGCCGCCAAGACCGCGGGCCAGGCCGCCTATCTCAAGGAACTGGGCGAGAAGGACCTTGTCTTTGCCATGGGCCCCGCGGGTTCGGGCAAGACCTTCCTGGCCGTGGCGCATGGCGTGTCGCTGCTGCTGTCGCGGCGCGTGGACAAGCTGATCATAACCCGTCCGGCCGTCGAGGCCGGTGAGCGCCTGGGCTTTCTGCCGGGGGATCTGAACGAGAAGATCGATCCGTATCTGACGCCGATCTGGGGCGCGCTGGACGATATCCTGGGCGCCCAGGTGCTGGCCAAGAAGCGCGAAACCAAGGAGATCGAGGTCGCGCCGCTGGCCTATATGCGCGGCCGGACGCTGAACTATGCCTATGTCATCATCGACGAGGCACAGAACACCACGCGCATGCAGATGAAGATGTTCCTGACGCGCCTGGGCGAAGGTTCGAAGATGGTGGTGACCGGCGACCCGTCCCAGGTCGACCTGCCCAACAAGAATGAAAGCGGCCTGGCCCATGCGGTCGGGTTGCTGGGGACGGTGAAGGGTGTTGGCGTCGCCGAGCTGACGGCCGACGACATCGTCCGGCACGAACTGGTGGCGCGTATCGCCCGCGCCTATGACAACGAACACAAGAACAGCTTTTCGTAAAATGGACCCCCTGATCGATATCGAAATCGAGGAAGACGGCTGGCTCGATGCCTTGCCCGACGCCATAGCTGTGGTCGAAACCGGCGTCGTCGCCGCGCTGAAGGCTGTGAATTTCAAGGACCAGGCCGATATCGTCGTCCTGCTGTGCGACGACGCCGAGATGAAGCGGCTGAATGCCGAATACCGCAACAAGGACAAGGCGACCAACGTCCTGAGCTTCCCGGCGCCCAAATCGATGCAGATCAAGGGCGTGCTGGACCACCTCGGTGACATGGCTTTGGGGCTGCAAACCTGCGTTCGTGAGGCGAAGGACCAGGGCAAGACGCTCAAAAATCACGTTCTGCACCTGTCTGTGCATGGAACTTTGCATTTATTGGGTTATGATCACATCGACGACGCACAAGCTGAGACCATGGAAGACCTGGAACGCAGGATTCTGAACGGCCTGGGCGTTGCTGACCCTTACGCAGACGGCCATGCCTGACCCAGACCCGCAGAAAAAAAAGTCCTCCCTCTTTTCGTTTTTCGGCCTGACCCGGCCGCAAACCCGCGCTGAAGCCGAAATCGCCAGCGGCGAAGACCATGTCGCTTCGGAATTGGTGGATCACGCGCGCGAATTCCAAAACCTCAGCGTTGCCGATGTGATGACGCCGCGGGTCGATATCATCGCCATCGAGCTGTCCTCGACCCTGGCCGATGTGGTTCGTACCTGCATCGAGAGCGAGCATTCGCGCCTGCCCATCTATCGCGAGACGCTGGATGATCCGGTGGGTGTGGTCCATATCAAGGACGTGCTGAAGCTGCTGGGGCCGGATATCGGCAAAACCGGTCCCAATTGGGCCGAACCCATTTTGCACCGCCTGCGCCGTGAACTGCTGTATGTGCCACTGTCGATGACGACGGCGGAGCTGATGCTGCGTATGCAGGCCCAGCGGATTCACATGGCCCTGGTGATCGACGAATTCGGTGGAACCGACGGCCTGGTGACCCTGGAGGACCTGGTCGAGGCCGTGGTCGGCAATATCGACGACGAATACGACGAGGCCGGCGAGGACGAGATTCGCGAACTGCCGTCGGGCCAGATCGAGGTCGATGGCCGTGTCGAGGTCACCACCTTGCAGGACAAGCTGGGCCTGGAACTGTTCCCCGAGGATACCGAGGAAGAGATCGACACCATGGCGGGCCTGGTCGCCGTACTGGCCGGCCGGGTGCCGCAGCGGGGCGAGATCATCCCGTATAAGAAGGCCGGCTTCGATATCGAGGTGCTCGATGCTGACGCTCGCCGCATCAAGAAGCTGCGCCTGCATCGCCGCAGCTTCGCCGACGCTGACCTGACGCCGGCCGATGAATAAACTGGCGGCGTTGCGGGACCGGATGGAGCCGTGGGTCCGCCGTGAATGGCGCCTGCTGCTGATGCCGGTGGCGGGCCTCCTGATCGGCCTGGCCCAGCCGCCGTTCGGTTTCCTGCCGGGTTTACTGGGCTATGCCTACATGTTGTGGGCGCTGGACAAACATGTTGGCACACGCCCGCTGCGCCAGGCCTTTGTTATGGGTTGGCTGGCCGGATCGGCCTATTTCCTGATCAGCTGCTTCTGGATTGTCGAAGCCTTTCTGGTCGACCGGGAAACCTTCGGATTGAAGATGGGCATTCCGGCGGATCTGGCCTTAGGGTTAGGCATGGGGCTGTTCTGGGGCCTGTTTGGGGTTCTGTATCGCAGGTTTGCGCCCAAAGGTTCCATCCGCTTCCTGTATTTTGCTGCCGCCTTTTCGTTCCTGGAAATGACGCGCGGCATGATCTTTTCGGGCTTTCCGTGGAACCCGTCGGGCGCCACCTGGCGGGCCGGGTCTGCCATGTCGCAGATCGCCGCCTTTGTCGGCGTGTACGGGCTGGGCTTTCTGACGGTTCTGATCTTTTCCAGCGTCGGCGTAATCCGGCGTCACACCGGCCGGGATTTACAAGGTTACACCGCGCCGATCGCCATGGTCCTGACCTTGTGTGGACTGTTCGTCCTGGGGGAATATCGTCTGCAAACGACCCGGATCACCTATAGCGACTATGTCGTCCGCGTGGTCCAGCCCAATATCGGTCAGGCGGCCAAATGGTCGAAAGACGGGTTCAGGCATGTGTTCCGCGACTATGTCGCCATGACCAAGGCGCCGCCCGCGCCGGGTCACAAATGGCCGGACCTGGTCATCTGGCCGGAAGGGGCGCTTCCGGTGTCGTCGGACGACCTCTTCGCAAACGATTCCTGGACCGCGCCGGTCATGGTGACGATGTTGCGTGAGAACCAGTCCCTGATCTTTGGCGCCTACAGGTCTGATAACGATCCAAAACTCGGAAACGTGTGGCGTAATTCGCTTATTGCAGTGCAACAACACGAAAATGTGTTCGAAATTCAGGGATATTATAACAAGTATAAGTTGGTCCCCTTCGGCGAGTTTCTCCCCTATGAGGATGTGCTGGAACGCATAGGCTTTACCGAACTGGTGCATATTGGTGACGGCTTTACGCCTGGCAAGCGAACGAATCCCGTAACCTACGGTAGCATACCACGCTTTCTACCCCTGATTTGTTACGAGGGAATCTTCCCGTCTTTGGACATGACCAAATACACATCTTCTGATGACAGATTGCGTCCTAAGTGGATCGTCAATATCAGCAACGATGCCTGGTTCGGGCCGACCACGGGCCCTCAACAACATATGAATTTAGCCAGTTTCCGCGCCATAGAGGAGGGCTTGCCCATGGTACGGTCGACGCCCACCGGCGTGTCGGGCCTGATCGATCCTGTGGGTAGAATAATACCCGAAACACGACTCGGATCGCGGGATCGCGGCATGCGCGATATTACCGTACCCAACCCCATAGGGTTAACGCCGTATAGCGAGACTCGATTCTGGATACCCGCTCTGGTCAGTTGCCTGGTCTTGATTTTTGTGACAGTCGGAATACTTTCGAGGGTGGTCATTAGAACCCCGGACAACCGCTGATAGGGATTGTGCGGCAAGATTTCATTTGAAACGTCTGCCACAAATCCAACGGAATCGTCCGGTATTAAACGTGTAACCCATTCAGCCCACACGGGCCTGATGAAATTGTAGAGGCAAAGTTGGACGAGATCACCAAGACGGACCGGGGTCCCAACCCGGTTGATTTGCACGTTGGCGCGCGTGTGCGTATGCGCCGTAAGTTTCTCGGCATGAGCCAGGAAGGTCTGGCCGAGGTTATCGATCTGACATTCCAGCAGGTTCAAAAGTACGAGCGCGGTTCCAACCGCATCAGCGCTTCCAAGCTGTACGAGATTTCCCGCGCGCTCAAGGCGCCGGTGGCCTACTTCTTCGAAGGCTATGGTGAGACCGAAGCCGTAGAAGGTTTCTCGGAATCCGAATCCGAACAGTTCGTCCACGGCTTCCTGATGACCACCGAAGGCATCGAACTGGCCGAGGCGTTTCCGCGCATCCGCAGCGCCAAACTGCGCCGCAAGGTGCTGGAACTGGTCCGCGTGCTGGGCGAAAGCGAAGACGCTTAAAAAATATTCCCGTCGTGCAATCGATTGAGAATCTAGTTTTTAACCCCGTTCTGTGAACGGGGTTTTTTTATACCTGCGTCTGTTCGGACTTGATCATATAAAGATATGTTTATATGTGTATGGGGAAATTTATTCAGAGAGCCCGTATTCCATGCGCCCTTCCTATATCTTCACGTCCGAAAGCGTCTCCGAAGGTCACCCCGACAAGGTCGCCGACCGTATTTCGGACGTTGTGGTCGATGCCTTCCTGGCGCGTGACCCGGAAGCGCGCGTGGCGTGTGAAACCCTGGTGACCACCAACCGCATCGTCCTGGCCGGGGAATGCCGCGCCGGCGATGACCAGATCCAGGAAATCATCAACGGTCTGGAAGACAAGGTCCGCTACGCCGTCAAGGATATTGGCTATGCCCAAAAGGGCTTCCACTGGGCCATGGCGGACTATGCCTGCCACCTTCATGCGCAGTCGGCCGACATCGCCATGGGCGTCGATGCCGCGGGCAACAAGGACGAGGGCGCCGGTGACCAGGGCATCATGTTCGGTTACGCGACGGACGAAACCGCGGAACTGACGCCGGCGCCGCTGCAGTGGTCGCACAACATCCTGCGCCGCCTGGCCGAGGCCCGCCATGGCGGCGAGCACCGCCTGGAGCCGGACGCCAAGAGCCAGGTGACGGTCCAGTACGAAAACGGCCGCCCGTCGCGCATCCTGAAGGTCCTGGTGTCGCACCAACACCATGATGGCCTGTCGCCCAAGGAGGTTGAAGCCATTATCAAGCCGTTCGCCCTGGAGGTTCTGCCGGCCGGTATGGTGACGGATGAGACCGAGTGGCTGGTCAATCCGACCGGCAATTTCGTCATCGGTGGTCCGGATGGTGATGCCGGCCTGACCGGCCGCAAGATTATCGTCGACACCTACGGTGGTGCGGCGCCCCATGGCGGCGGGGCCTTCTCGGGCAAGGATCCGACCAAGGTCGACCGCTCGGCCGCCTATGCCCTGCGTTATCTCGCCAAGAATGTGGTTGCCGCGGGTCTGGCGAAGAAGTGTACGCTTCAGGTGTCGTACGCCATCGGCGTGTCGAGCCCGCTGAGCTTCTATGTCGATACTCACGGCACCGGCCAAGTCTCGGAGGAGAAGCTGGAAGAAATTTTGCCGCAACTGATCGGCGGTCTGGCGCCACGGTCGATCCGGACGCACCTGGGGCTGAACAAGCCGATCTATGAGCGCACGACGGCCTATGGCCACTTCGGCCGCACGCCGGATGCGGACGGTGGTTTCTCGTGGGAAAAGATCGATCTGGTTGACGAGCTCAAGCGCGCCTTCTAAAGCGCGGGCATGTCTTCCGAAGAAAAATCCCACGGCCCGTTGCGCTCGTTCGGGCGCATCAAGTCGCGCACCCTGAAACCGCGCCAGGCCAACCTGTTCGATACCCTGTTACCCGGCATTGAGGCGACGGATGAACGCGTCGCTGCGGCGGTGGCGTCCGGCCGTGAGGTTTGGCTGGAAATCGGCTTCGGCGGTGGTGAGCATCTGGCCCAGCAGGCCGCCCGTAATCCGGACGTGACCTTGATCGGCTGCGAACCGTTTCTGAACGGTGTCGGTTCAGCTCTGCGCCACATCGATGATGCGGGTTTGAGCAATGTCCTTATCCTGGCCGATGACGCCCGGCCTTTGCTGGATAAGCTGCCGGATGGAGCGTTGAGCCGGATATTCATCCTGTTTGCCGATCCTTGGCCCAAGGCGCGCCATAACAAGCGCCGTTTTATCCAGGCGGAAACCGTGGCGGTCTTTGCCCGTGTGTTGAAGCCGGGCGGACGTGTGCGTTTTGCCACCGACTGGGCCAACTATGGTGACTGGGCGCTGGATCGGTTTACGGCCAATCCGGATCTGGACTGGACGGCGGAACGCCCTGTCGACTGGACGGTGCCGCCGGAGGATCACATCACGACGCGGTATGAGACCAAGGGGTTGGGCGATTGCAAACCGGTGTTTTTCGATTTCGTTCGTCGGGGTTGAGATTTATCCTCTCGGGCTGGTGGAATTAAACCACGGAAGGCACTGAAACGCCGCTGCGCGACGGCACGAAAGACACGGAATTCATGATGTGACTGGGCTTTTGTTTGAAAACGAGGCTTACGCCATCCGCGGAGCGGTATTCGATGTTTACCGCGAAATGGGTTGTGGGTTTTTGGAAGCGGTTTACCAGGATTGTTTGGAGCGGGAGTTTCTTTCGAGGAACATACCCTTCGTGATGCAGCCATCGCTAAGCCTCACCTATAAAGGTCAGTTATTGCCGAGGACCTACGCACCCGATTTTCTTTGCTACGGGCAAATCATTGTCGAATTGAAGTCGGTTGAATGCCTGGTTGAGCAACATCGAGCCCAGGTCCTCAATTATTTAAGGGCCTCCGGCCTCAAGTTGGCACTACTGATTAATTTCGGGACCTATCCCAAGGCACAGATCGAAAGATTGATTGTCTGATTCCGGTTGAATAATTTCCCACGCGAAGCGCCTTTTATTCGAGCACGACAGGAAGGCGTTTCGCGCCGATCAGCACCGCATTTCATTGCTTTCCCGCACCGCCGCGCAGCGGCGTTTCAATGCCTTCCGTGGTAAAATTCCACTGACCTATCCAACTCAAAAGCCACACCTTCACGTCCGCGTGATCAGGCCTGTAGCCAATCACCTGAGTTTGCGCCAAGGTTAACACCGGTAGCTTCGGGGACCTGGCATGGAACGCATTCACAAACTGTCGGCGGCATTTGTCTTCGCCTTTCTGTGCCTGCACTTCGCCAACCATTTTGCCGGCCTGCTGGGCGTTGAATTCCATATCGAATTCATGCAGACCCTGCGCACCCTCTATTATGTGCCGGTGGTCGAATATGCCGTGTTGGCGGCGTTCGCCATTCAGATCCTGACGGGCCTGCCACTGATCTGGGAAATCTGGACGCAGAAGAAGGACGTCATCCACCAGTTCCAGGCCGCCTCGGGCGCTGTGATGACCCTGTTCATCCTGACCCATGTCGGCGCGGTCCTGGTCGGGCGTCATGTCCTGCATCTGGACACCAACTTCCATTTTGCCGCTGCCGGGCTGATGTCGTCGCAATGGAAGCCGGTCTTCCTAGGTTATTACGGCGCCGGGGTCTTCTCGCTGTTCCTGCATTTCGGCTGTATCGCCTACGATATCTTCAAGAAGGCCAACAAGCCGGCCGCCTGGATCTGCCTGTTGCTCGTCTCCGCGCTGGGTGCCTATGTCACCTGGACGCTGCTGCAAATCTATTCCGGTGGCCTGTATCCGGTCGAGATTCCGGCCGACTATGCCCGTCTGTTCGGCAAGGCCTGAGATTCCGCTTGGCAAACCGGCGCTCTGAGCCTATATAGCGCCAACAATCGTCCGATGCCGAAGGGCACGGCGGCGGCCACCAAGGCCCGCCGCCTTTTTTATTGCTTTACGCGCTCAAGGAGCGAAGCGTTAGCGCACTAAAAAAATCGGACGAATGAAGTGACGTCCGAAAGAGCCAAATGCGCGCCAAGACCAGCGAAGACCGCAAGCTGATCGAGATTTTCGACCCCATCGCCCAGGAACTGGGGCTGGATATCGTGCGCGTGCGCCTGATGGGTTCGAACAAGCCCGGTGGCGCCCGCCGTCTTCAGATCATGGCCGAGCGCCAGTCCGACGGCGAGATCAATGTCAACCAGTGCGCCCGCCTGTCGCGCGCCCTGTCGGCGTTTCTCGACGAAGCCGACCCGATCTCGGGCGACTACGTCCTGGAAGTGTCCTCGCCCGGCATCGACCGGCCGCTGACCCGCCTGAAGGACTTCGAGACCTACGAAGGTTACGAGGCCCGCATCGAGCTGGACCGCCTGGCCGAAGGCCGTAAGCGGTTCCGCGGCACGCTGGCCGGGATCGAGGGCGAACACATCGCCATCGACCTGGAGGGCGAGGCCGAAACGGCGCTGATGCCCTTTTCGTGGGTCATCGACGCCAAACTGGTCCTCACTGACGAGCTGATGAAGCGCGGCGCCGAGGCCCGCGCCGCTCGTGGCGACGACGATGAGGACGAAGACGAAGATTTCGACGACGACTTCGAGGACGCAGACGACCTCGATGACGACGAACCTGCCAACGACGACAAATAGACCAAGGACCCAGAGATGAGCTTCACCGGGATCAGCGCCAACCGTCAGGAACTTCTGCAAATCGCCGACGCCGTGGCGCGCGAAAAGCAGATCGACAAGAGCGTCGTCATCGCCTCGATCGAAGAGGCGATCCAGAAGGCCGCGCGTTCGCGCTACGGCGCCGACCACGACATTCGCGTCCATATCGACCCCAAGTGGGGCGAAATGACCATCACCCGTCACGTTACGGTGGTCGGCGATGAGGAAGTCGAGAACGAATATGCCCAGAAGAGCCTTTCCGACGCCCTGCGCGAGGACAAGGAAGCCTTTGTCGGCAAGGAGTATGTCGAGACCCTGCCGCCGTTCGAGCTGGGCCGCGTTCAGACCCAGATGGCCCGCCAGGTCGTGACCCATAAGGTCCGCGAAGCCGAGCGTGAGCGCCAGTACGACGAGTTCAAGGACCGCGTCGGCGAGATCGTCAACGGCACCGTCCGCCGCGTTGAATACGGCAATGTCATCGTCGACCTGGGCCGTGGCGAAGGCATCATGCGCCGCGACCAGTCGATCCCGCGCGAAGCCTTCCAGGTCAATGACCGCATCCGGGCCTATATCTACGACGTCCGCCGCGAAACCAAGGGCCCGCAGATCATGCTGTCGCGCGCCCATGGCGGCTTCATGGCCAAGCTCTTCGCCCAGGAAGTGCCGGAAATTTACGACGGCGTCATCGAAATCAAGTCGGTCGCCCGCGACCCGGGTTCGCGCGCCAAGATGGCCGTGCTGTCCAACGACAACTCGATCGATCCGGTCGGCGCCTGCGTCGGTATGCGCGGTTCGCGCGTCCAGGCGGTCGTCGCCGAACTGCAGGGCGAAAAGATCGACATCATCCAGTGGTCGCCCGATGAAGCGACTTTCATCGTCAACGCCCTGGCTCCGGCCGAAGTCACCAAGGTGGTTCTGGACGAAGAAGAAGACCGCGTCGAAGTGGTCGTGCCCGACGAACAACTGTCGCTGGCCATCGGCCGCCGCGGCCAGAACGTCCGCCTCGGCTCGCAACTGACCGGCTGGCAGGTCGACATCATCACCGAGTCGCAGGATTCGGAACGCCGCCAGAAGGAATTCGCCGAGCGCACCGCCCTGTTCCAGGAAGCCCTGGACGTGGACGAGGTCATCGCCCAGCTGCTGGTCACCGAAGGTTTCACCTCGGTGGAAGACCTGGCCTATGTCGACGAGAACGAAATCGCCACCATCGAAGGCTTCGACGAGGACACGGCCCAGGAACTGCAGGCCCGCGCCCGCGACTTCCTGGAGCGCGAAACCGCCGAGCAGGACGCCAAGCGCAAGGAGCTGGGCGTCGAGGACAGCGTGCTGGACGTTCAGGGCCTGACCCTGCCCATGGCGGTTGCCCTGGGTGAGGCCGGCGTCAAGACGCTGGAAGACCTGGCCGACCTGGCCACCGACGAACTGCGTGGCGGCTTCGAACAAAAGGGCGGCGAGCGCGTTCGCGTTCCGGGCGCCCTGGAGAGCTTCACCCTGTCGGTGCCCGACGCCGAAGCCCTGATCCTGAACGCCCGCATCGCGGCCGGTTGGATCGAGGCTCCGGTCGTCGAGGAAGAGCTGGCCGAGGAAGAGCCGGAATACATCGAAGAGACCGAAGAGGTCGAAGCGGCTGAACAAGCCGAAGAAGAGGAGGGCGCGAATGTCGCCAGCCTCGAACAATGAGCCGGCTGAGCTAACCCATACTGACAGCGCCTCCGGTGGTGAGCCGGAGGTCGCGATCCTGTGCGAGGAGACGCCAGGAAAGCTGCGCCGTGACATCGCGTCCGGGCAGAGCTTCGATACCGCGCGCCTGATCCGCTTTGTGGTGTCGCCGGACGGCATTTTGACGCCGGACCTGTTGCAGAAACTGCCCGGGCGCGGCCTGTGGGTGGCTTCGGAGCGCGCCGCTCTTGAAATTGCGGTCAAACGCAACATATTCTCGAAAGCGGCCAAGCGTCAGGTCAAGGCCACTCCCGATCTCATTCCTTTGGTGCACGACCTCCTGCGCCGCCGTTGTCTCGACCTTTTGGGTCTGGCCCGGCGCGAAGGCGGTGTGATCAACGGCTTTGAAAAGGTCCTGAGCTCGGTCAAGTCGGGTAAGGCTGCCTGGCTGATCGAGGCGTCGGACGGCGCCGAGGACGGCCGCAACAAGCTTTTGGCGGCGGCCAGGGCGGTCAATATTCCGGTGGCGGGCGCGTTTAGCAATGACGAATTGAGCCTCGCCATGGGTCAGGAAAATGCCATTCACGCCGCCCTTCTGGGTGGCCGCCGGGTGCAACGCTGGGCCGCCGAAATGGCCCGGTTATCGGGTTTTGAGCCACTGACATCGCCTGACTGGGCGCGTGGTAGGGGTTCTGGAGATACGTCGCCTTGAGGTCATGATGCGCTTAAGCGCCCGCTTTTATGGCTCCGCACGGGCGGAATCGTCGAAGACCAGACAATATTTGTTACAACACGGGCCGCGCAAGGTTGCGCAGCCACCAAGGGTTAAGTAAAGCAAGCCGCATGAGCGACCCCAAAGACGACAAGACCAACGACCAGAACCGTGAGCGCGCGCCGCTCTCCTTGAAGCCGCGCGTCGGTGGCAATGTTTCGACCGGCACGGTCAAGCAGAGCTTCAGCCATGGCCGCTCCAAGACGGTGGTGGTGGAAACTAAGCGCCGTATAGGCACGCCGCCGCCAGCGGGCGCACCCCATGCGCCGCGTCCGACCGCAGACACCAACCTGGCCCGCCCCAATCCGCAGCCCCAGCGCCAGCAACAGCCCAGCGCTCCGCGTCCGCAAAGCGGCGGCGGCGGTCTGCGTCAGGAAGAGCAGGACGCCCGTCAGCGCGCCATTGCCACCGCCCTGCAGGAACAGCAGCGCCGTGACGCCGATGCCCGTGCGGCAGAATCCCGCGCAGCGGCCGAACGTGCTGCGGCCGCCAGGGCCGCCCAGCCCGTCGTCGAGGCCAAGCCGGCCCCTGCGTCGGCGCCTGAACCGCAACAAGCCCGCGCGCCCGAAACGGCGCCGCAGTCTCAGGCCGCACCTGCACCTGCACCTGCGCCGCAACCGGTTGAGGCCCGTGCTCCCGAAGCGCCGCGCCCGGCCCCTCGGCCGGCCCCCGCTCAACCCGAGCGTCCGGTTTTCCGTAACGAACGCGCGCCACGTCATGACGCGCCGCGTGGTGATCGCCCTCAGGGTGACCGACCCCAGGGTGA
>NZ_AWGD01000015.1 GCF_000495795.1 Asticcacaulis sp. AC460 | reverse complement strand
GACCGTCCTCAAGGGGACCGCCCACCGTTCAATCGCGACCGTCCGCAGGGCGATCGTCCGCCGTTTAACCGAGATGCACCCCGTGGTGATCGTCCGCAGGGCGACCGCCCGCCGCGCGATCCGAACCGTCCTTACACCCCGCGTGATCCCAATGCGCCGCCGCGTCCGCCGCGCGATCCGAACGCCCCGCGTCCGGACCGTGGCGAAACCGTGCGCTACAGCGCCAATTCGCCGCGTCCGCCCCGTCCGGGCACCGGTGCTGCACCTAATGCTCCGGCGACGCCGGAAGTCGACCGTATCCGCTCGTCGCGCGGCGCGGCCGGTCCTGTCAGGGCTCCGGGTAGCCGGGACGATGATGATCGTGGCGCCGTCAAGCGCGGCGGCAAGGCCGCCCCGACCAAGGCTGTCTCCCAGACCCGTGGCGAGCCCAAGCGCCGTGAAGGCCGCCTGACGCTTCAGGCCGTCGTCGGTGACGATGAGAACGCCGTCGAACGCATGCGTTCGCTGGCCTCGGTTCGCCGGGCCCGTGAGCGTGAGCGCGAAAAGCGCAAGGGTCACCAGGTCGAACAGGCCCGCGTTGCTCGCGAAGTCATCATCCCGGACGTCATTACCGTCCAGGAACTGTCCAACCGTATGGCCGTCCGCGCCGTCGACATCATCAAGATGTTGATGAAGCAGGGCATGATGTTGAAGATCAACGACGTTATCGATACCGATACCGCCGAGCTGGTGGCCGAGGAATTCGGTCACACTGTCCGCCGCGTGTCGGAATCCGACGTCCTGGAAGGCTTCATCGACGCCGAGGATCACAGCGACGACACCCAGCCGCGGCCTCCGGTCGTGGCCATCATGGGTCACGTCGACCACGGCAAGACCTCGCTGCTGGACGCCCTGCGTTCCACCGACGTGGCTGCTGGCGAAGCCGGTGGGATCACCCAGCATATCGGCGCTTACCAGGTTCGCCTGTCCAATGGCGAGCGCGTCACCTTCCTGGATACCCCGGGCCACGCCGCCTTCTCGGCCATGCGTGCCCGTGGTGCCAATGTGACGGATATCGTGGTGCTGGTCGTGGCGGCCGATGACGGGGTCATGCCCCAGACCATCGAAGCCATCAACCATGCCCGCGCCGCCAAGACGCCGATCATCGTTGCCGTCAACAAGATCGACAAGCCGGGTGCCAAGCCGCAGAACATCGTCAATGAACTGCTGCAGCACGAAATCGTCGCCGAAAGCCTGGGCGGTGAAACCCAGATCGTCGAGGTTTCGGCCAAGACCCGCCAGGGCCTGGACAACCTGATTGAAGCCATCCTGCTGCAGTCGGAAGTCCTGGACCTGCGTGCCAACCCCGACCGTACGGCCGAGGGCGTGGTCATCGAAGCCAAGCTCGACAAGGGCCGTGGTCCGGTGGCGACTGTCCTGGTCAAGCGCGGTACCTTGAAGCGCGGCGACATCGTCGTGGCCGGTTCCCACTTCGGCCGCGTCCGCGCCCTGATCAACGAGCGCGACGAGCAACTGGACGAAGCCGGTCCGGCCATGCCGGTCGAAATCCTCGGCCTCAATGGTGCGCCCGATCCGGGCGAAGCCATCGCCGTGGTCGAAAACGACGCCCGTGCCCGTGAGATCACCGAGTACCGTCAGCGTATCCGCCGTGAAAAGCAGGTTGCCCCGGTCGGTGCGGTCTCGCTGAGCGACATGATGAGCCGCCTGGCCGCCAACAAGGTCAAGGAACTTCAGCTGATCATCAAGGCGGATGTCCAGGGTTCGACCGAAGCCATTGTCGGCTCGCTGGAAAAGATCGGCAACGAAGAGGTGCGCGCCCGCATCATCCATTCGGGCGCCGGTGCCATCACCGAGTCCGACGTGCAACTCGCCAAGGGCTCCAACGCCCCGATCATCGGCTTCAACGTCCGTGCCGGCAAGCAGGCACGCGACCTGGCCGAACGCGAAGGTGTCGAGATCCGTTACTACGCGATCATCTACGACCTGCTGGACGACATCAAGGGCGTCCTGTCCGGCATGCTGGCGCCGGTTCAGCGCGAAACCTTCCTCGGCAACGCGGAAGTGCTCGAAGTATTCGACATCTCGAAGGTCGGCAAGGTCGCCGGCTGCCGGGTCATCGAAGGCAAGGTCCAGAAGGGCGCTCGCGTCCGGATCGTGCGCAACGAGGTCGTCATCCAGGAAATGGGCGTGCTCTCCACGCTCAAGCGCTTCAAGGACGAGGTCAACGAAGTCGTGGTCAGCCAGGAATGCGGTATGTCCTTCGGTCCGTTCCAGGACATCAAGCAAGGCGACCTCATCGAGTGCTTCACGGTCGAAGAGATCAAGCGCACGCTGTAATCTCGACATCGTTCAGATGTTTATCGGCCCGGCTGCAAAGCCGGGCCGATTTCGTTTTATGGCTACTCGCGCGTTTCGCGAAATAGCTGGTGGAATCGCAAATTGTCCCTGAAATTAGGCCAAACGCATCGATCAGGGGGCTGTCTTGCGTCACTCGAACTCCGGCGATGTCCTGGCGCGTCTGGCCCGGGACATCACAGCGCTTTGTTTGAAGACGGAAATCGCCAACCTGCAGGGTTGCGCGAAGCGTCGCGATGATCATGCCGCTCTGCGCATGCTGGACGCCGTGGCCGGCCTGCGCTGCGACATCGCCGTCCGCCCGGCCCTGACCGAAGTCGATCACGCCCTGTGCTGGCTGGAAAGGCTGCTGGAAGAGCAGGTGGCGCACCTCAGTCCGCAGCGGCGGCGACAGCTTTTGACACGGCGCGGCAAGGCGCCCGACAGTCTGGCGCAGATCCTCCGCCCGGCCCTGGCGGCGGGCCTGATCGGGGCGATCGCCACCCCCGCCGCCGCCGACCTGGCCTGCGACACCTCCGGCGCGGTGATCGTCTGCACGGCGACCCTGACTCCGCCCGACGGCACGGTCGGGCTGGAAAAGACAACGACCGCCGATGACGCTTCTTCCGGCAGTGACGGCGGGCTCTATGTTTCGGCCAAAGACGGCGATGACGGCGATACCGGTGAGGCCATTACCATCACCTTCAACGGCGAAATCACCACGGTCGACGCTCACGGCATGAAGGTCGGCACCGTCGGCGGACTGGGCGGCAAGGGTGGTGACGGCTATCTCGGCGCGTCGTCGGGTGACGGCGGCCGCGGTGGCCGTGGTGGTGTCATCACCATCACCAATAACGGGGTCATCACTGTGGCCGGCGACAACGCCAACGGTGTGGCTGCGGTCAGCAGCGGGGGCGACGGCGGCACGGGTGGCGGCGACATCGTCTCGATCGGCGGCAATGGCGGTGAAGGCGGCCAGGGCGGCATCGGGGGCTTTGTCGACATCACCAATTACGGCGCCATCATCGCCGAAGGCAGCCAGTATGCCGGCGGTATCGTCGCCCAGAGCCGGGGTGGCCACGGCGGCGGCGGCGGTGACAGTGTCGGGTTTGCGTCCACGGGCGGCGAAGCCGGGCGCGGCGCCGATGCCGGGACCGTGTGGGTCGTCAACTACGGCCGGATCGAAAGCCATGGCGCCTATTCCAACGGCATCCTGGCCCAGAGCATCGGCGGCTTCGGTGGCAGCGGCGGCGATGCGTTCGGGATCGCCATCGAAGGCGGTGACGGCCGCACCGCCGGCAACGGTAATGTGGTAATTGTCCAGAACGGCGGTCAGATCGAAACCTTCGGCGACCATTCCGAAGGCATCCTGGCCCAGAGTATCGGCGGCGGCGGCCATGGCGGTGACGCCAGCGGCTTTGCCGCCCTGGGCGGCTATGGCGGGGCCGGCGGCCTGGCCAGCGACGTCTTTGTCCGCAGCAGCGAGAGCATCGTCACTCACGGCGACGACGCCTCCGCCATGAAGGCACAATCGGTCGGTGGCGGTGGTGGCGACGGTGGCCGCGGCATCGGCGTGGCGGTCATCGGCGGCCAGGGTGCGGGCGGTGGCAATGGCGGTACGGTCAATGCCGACATCAGCGGCACCCTGCTGACCGAAGGCGACGATTCCGCCGGCATCTGGGCCCAGTCGGTCGGCGGCGGTGGCGGCTCCGGTGGCGGAACGATCAGCGGGTCGTTATGGGCCGGCTTTGCCGTAGGTGGTTCTGCGGCCAAGGGCGGTGACGGCGCCGGGGTCTTCGTCAACGCCCTGACCCATGAGACTTCGCCGGAAGGCCATATTGTCACCAAAGGCGACCGGGCGTTCGGCATCTACGCGCAATCCATAGGTGGTGGTGGCGGGCACGGCGGCTACGCCATCAGTGCTGCCCTGGGTGTTGCCGGCAGCGCCAGCGCGGCCGTAGGGGGAACCGGTGGCCAGGGCGGTGACGGCGGGGGTCGCGGGTTTCGACACCTATCAGTCGACCGGAAAGTCCGCCGTCACCGTGAATGCCGGTATTTCGGTCGAGTCCGACGACCCGTACGGCCCGCGCGGCCGGGTGAGCTACGAACACTATGAAAACAAGGGCTTCCGCTCGGACGGCGTCGCGATCAAGCTGGTCAAACCGTTCTGAGAAAAAAGTTTGCGTCTGAACGAATATGAATGTCCGGCTCAACGGGCGTTCAGGTTGAGGGGTTTATAACGGTCTTCATCAACGGCACGGAATTCACTTAATCCCCGGCCGGTTCATTGAAAGGAGACCAAGTTATGA
This sequence comes from Asticcacaulis sp. AC460, assembly GCF_000495795.1. Classification (GTDB taxonomy): domain Bacteria; phylum Pseudomonadota; class Alphaproteobacteria; order Caulobacterales; family Caulobacteraceae; genus Asticcacaulis. Next base: position 160,300 of record NZ_AWGD01000015.1, on the reverse strand, counting down.
AGACCTTGATCAAAACCACCATGGCTGCGGTCATCTCGTCCGGCCTGATCCTGGGCGCTGTCGCCGTCCCCACCGCCGCTTCGGCCCGTCAGTCCTATGTCTGCCAGGTCGAAAAGAAGGAAAACGCCCAGAAGGGTATGATTATCGGCGCCATCGCCGGCGGTCTGCTGGGCTCGCAGGTCAGCAAGAATGAACGTGGCCTGGGCGCCGTCGGCGGCGCGGTTATCGGTGGCGTCCTGGGCCGCAGCCTGGGCGAGGACAAGGGCAAGTCGAACTGTAAAAAGATCGAAGCCCAAGCCCGCGAAACCTACGGCAACCGCCGCGTCGACCGCTACCACAGCTATGACGATCGCCGGTATGACCGTGGGTATGCCTACGGATACCGTTAAGATTAAAGGGTTTGGTTAACCCCGCATTACCCGCCGGTAGGGCCTCCCCTGCCGGCGGGTATTTCATGGTTAAGGCTTATTAATCAATGTTGATGTTCATGCAATCCGTTGCGTGGAGATTCGTTCGCGATATAATCAAGCGTTGATCAAAATAACATCGTTCTGATGAATCCAGGGTTGTTTTTACCGCGCCGACTCGTCGTCCGGCAGGAATCTCCAGGTTCGCGGTCTCGCCTATAGGCAAACCGGGATGTGTCGTGTACACCGCGCGCGACTCAATTCCTCCCCCAAAAAACGCCCTAGGATGCCATAATGCCTGTCGCGCCCGACTTCCCGCCCGCTCCCGATCTCGTTGCCCCCAAACGCGCCCTGATTTCCCTGTCCGACAAGACGGGCCTGATCGAAACGGCGACGGCTCTGAGCCAGGCCGGGGTCGAGCTGATCTCGACGGGCGGCACGCGCGCCGCCATCCATGCAGCCGGGTTGGCGGTCAAGGACGTGTCGGAGATCACCAGCTTCCCGGAGATGATGGACGGCCGGGTCAAGACCCTGCACCCCAAGGTCCATGGCGGTCTGCTGGCCTATCGCGATGCGCCGGACCACGCGCGCGCCCTCGATGAGCACGATATCCTGCCGATCGACATTGTCTGGATCGACCTCTATCCGTTCGAGGCGACCGTCGCTTCGGGCGGTGGTTTCGAGGCGGCGATCGAGAATATCGATATCGGCGGTCCGGCCATGATCCGCTCCTCAGCTAAGAACCACCCCTATGTGTCCATCTGCGTCGACAAGGCCGGCATGGACCAGGTCCTGGCGGCGATTGCCGAGCGCGGCTGCACCGACCTGGCGTTGCGCAAGTCCCTGGCGGCCAAGGCGTTCGCCCGCACGGCAGCCTATGACTCGGCCGTGTCGTCGTGGTTTGCCGGACAGCTGGGCGATGACTATGCCGAACGCAAGACGGTCGGCGGCGCCCGCCTGCAGACCATGCGTTATGGCGAGAACCCGCATCAATCGGCGGCCTTCTACAAGACCGGCGAGGACCGCCCGGGTGTCGCCACCGCCAAGCAGCTTCAGGGCAAGGAACTGAGCTACAACAATGTTGCCGACACCGATGCGGCGATCGAACTGGTGGCCGAGTTTGACGCCCCGGCCTGCGTCATCGTCAAGCATGCCAATCCGTGCGGCGTGGCAGTCGGCGATGACCTGACGGCGGCCTATCGGCGGGCGCTGGAATGCGATCCAATCTCGGCGTTTGGTGGCATCGTCGCGCTGAACCGCCGTCTGGACCGGGCTACTGCGGAAAAGATCGTCGAGATCTTCACTGAGGTGGTGGTGGCGCCTGAAGTCGATGAGGACGTCATCGAAGTCTTTGCCGCCAAGAAGAACCTGCGTTTGCTGGTGACCGGCTCGTTGCCGGATCCGCTGGCCGGCGGTCAGGTGTTCCGTTCGGTGGCCGGTGGCATGCTGGTGCAATCGCGCGATACGGCGCGGATCACGGCGGCCGACCTGAAAGTGGTAACCCAGCGTCGGCCGACTCCGACCGAAATCCAGGACATGCTTTTCGCCTTTACCGTGGCCAAGCATGTCAAGTCGAACGCCATTGTCTACGCCAAGGACGGTCGCACCGCCGGCATCGGTGCCGGCCAGATGAACCGCCGGGATTCCGCCCGCATCGCTGCCTTGCGCGCCAGGGAAGCCGCGGAGGGCCTGAGTTTAGCTGAGTCGCTGGCGACCGGTTCGGCCTGTGCGTCGGAAGCCTTTTTCCCGTTTCCCGACGGTCTGTTGGAAGCCGCAGCGGCGGGCGCCACGGCGGTTATCCAGCCGGGTGGCTCGATGAACGACAAGGCGGTGATCGAAGCCGCTGATCAGGCCGGCCTGGCTATGGTGTTCACGGGCGTGCGGGTATTCCGGCACTAAGAGGAAGTAAGGTTGACCACGGAAGGCCCACGTTTCCAGGCCTTCCGTGGTAAAACCTTACTTAGGCTCCGGATACGCGCCTGTCTCAATGCTGCATATTGGCGCGGCCGACCGTACCGATGTCGGGTTTGTCGCCGGTCACCAGCGCCTTGAGATAGCTGACGCTGCGCACCACCGCATTGGGTGCTTCCCAGAATTCGGCGGTGTTGGCGTCGAACCGCAGCAAGGTGAGGTTGGGGTCGTCCTTGCCCTCCGGAAACCAGATCTTGGCATAGTCGGTCCATAGCTCGTCGATCTTGGCGCGATCGTCGACCAGGGCCGCACGGCCCGTTACCGACACATAATTCATTGCCTTCGGATCGGCATAGGTCAGCAGGGCGTCGTGATCGTCGCGGATCTCGTCGGCCTTGCGAGAGTGTTTGCCGGTGAAGAACCATAGGGTGCCATCGAAATCGTCGGTTTCCAGCGCCATCATTGGACGGGCGTGGGACTCATGGCTGTCCTCATCCCAGGTGGCCATCATGGCGACCTTGATATCCTTGATTAGCGTCCAGATCTTGGCGCGGGCTTCATCGCCGTACAGCGTATGCATAAGAGACTCTCCTGATTTTACAGGGAGTTTCCTTCAAAACGACGTAAGGAAGCGATAAGCGCCGCCCCTGCCGAAAATAAGAAGGCTACTGCACCGACACGGTGCGGCTGTAACGGCCGCCGCCGGCCGCCACGGTGCGCAGTTCGACCGAGCCCTTGACCTCGACCGGCGCACTGTAGGTTTTCCAGGCCCCGCCCTTCATCCGGTACTGGATGGTCAGCCCGCCATAGGGAAGATTGGCCTCCAGCACCCCGCCATTGACGCGCGCACCCGGTACCGGCACGCGGTAACGCACCCCGGCCTTGTCCAGCGCGGCCAGATGTGGCTTCAGGCGGGCATTGAAGCCTTGCCAGTCGCTGAGCAGGGCGGCGTTATCCACCTGACCGCCACCCCAGCTGTAGGACTTGCCGGCGACATAGGCCGGTTCCCACGATCCGGTGTGCCAGGCCCGTTCGGCCAGGGCGATGACGCGCGGATACAGCATGTAGTCGGCGATCTGGGCGCTGCGTACGCCCTCGCTCCACAGTTGGCCCTGGATGCCCGTGATCCGGCCCTGGCCGTTCAGCGGCACCGGATCGGCGATGGTGCCTGGCGTATTGGGCACGGTCTTCATGACCTCGGCATTGGCTGCCAGGTTTTCCGGCATGAAGACGAAGACCTTGTACAGGTCGGTGGCGCGTGACGCCCAGTCATAGCCGCGTTCCTTGGGGTCGAAGGCATAGGGCATGTCGAGATACATGACGTCCGGGGTCGACATTACGACATCCCAGCCGCGGTTGGCATGCTCATAGGCTTCCTTGCTGCCGCCGCTGAACAGTCCACCCCAGGAGTTGGACTGTACAGCCTTGGGCATCTTGGCCGGGTCGACATGGCCCATGCCGTCGCTCCACCCGGCCGGTTCGATGCCGCGGGCTTCCAGGATGGCCGAGACCTTCTGGATAAAATACGGCGTCATCTTTTCATGCGTCAGGCCTTGGGCCTGCATCAGGGCCTGGCAGGGCTTGGAGTCTTTCCAGGCTCCGGCGGTTTCGTCGGCCCCGATATGGTACAGTTTCAGCGGAGCGCCGGCGGCATTGTGGTATTCGGCGATCGAGTCGATGACCTTTTCGATGAAGCTGTAGGTCGACGGCAGGCAGATGTTCAGCGTGTTGTCGTTATAGTGCTGGATCGAGTCGTAGACGGTGGTGTCTTCCGGATCGATCAGGCGGTAGCGCGCGGCGTCCTCCGGCTTACCCTCGGCGATCAGCCGGCGGGCGCGGGACTCCATGGCGCGGGTGGCGGCGCGCGAATGGCCCGGCATGTCGAAGGACGGAATGACCGTGATATGGCGGGCCTTGGCGGCCATGACGATCTCGATATAGTCCTCACGCGTCAGGTAGCCGTCGGAATAGCCCCCGCCTTCGGCCAGGCCGCCCAGTTGCGGCAGCAGACACTTATCTTCCGCCGGGTCGTGGCAGCGGTGACCGCCGATATCGGTCAGCTCGGGCAGGTCGGTGATGGCCAGGCGCCAGCCCTCGTCATCGCCCAGGTGCAGGTGAAGCTGATTGAGCTTATAGGTCTCCATCCGGTCGAGCATGCCCAGGATATAGGCCTTGCTCTGGAAGTTGCGGGCGACGTCGATATGCAGGCCGCGGAACGCAAAGCGCGGGGCGTCCGTGATCTCCAGCGGCTTGAGGCGGCCGTTCTCGAATACCGCCTGCTGGCGCAGCGATTCCAACGCATAGGCGGCGCCGGCGGCATCGCCGGCGGTGATGGCGATTTTCCCGTTCTGCGCCGTCAGGTGATAGGACCCCGGCTTGCCCGAAGCGGCGTCGATCGTGATGGCCACCGGCACGCCGGTCGTGCTCAGGCGCAAGCCCGAGGTTTCCAGGTCGGCCACGGCGGGGCGGACATCCGACAGGTTGGTGTTGATGTCGATCTTCAGTCCGGCCTTCAGGTTCAGGGCTGCACCGTCCAGGCGTTTAACAGATACCGGCGTTGGCAGGATGATGAACTCCGGCGCGGCGACGGTCGCTTCGCGCTGGGCGGTCTGCTGGAAGAGGCGTTCCGGCGTCATCCAGACATTGGAATCTTCGCTGCCGAGTTTGGCTTCGTCGGTCAGGGGCGTGTGGAAGGGCAGGATTTCTTCGCCCGTCTGCGGATCGACAGCCGGACGGGTCGCGGCGATGGTGCGTGCCTTCAGGCCATCGGCGGCGATATAGGCATTGGGCATGATCTTGAAGGCGTTATACCAGCTGCCGTCGGCGTGGAACTTCAGGCTGTAGGTGGCGCCGGGCTTCAGCACCGCACCGGGTTTCGGCGTCAGGACATAGTTGTCGCCATTGATGTGCTTCAGGTCGAAGACGTCGCTGTCCAGCGCCTTGACCGGCATGACGAAACCGACATGCAGGCTCCAGGCGCCTTGCGGTACCGTCTTGGGCACGGTGAGCTGGATCTCGCTGACGAAGCCGCCGGGGGCCTTGTTGTCCAGAATGGTGAAGCGGTAGCCCAGGTTTTTGGCGAAGCTGTCGATCTCGGCCTGGGTGGCTGCCCAGGTGGGCGCAGTGAGCGCTGTCGTGGCCAGAAGCGTCAGGCCGGCGAAAAGCGTGTTGCGGACGATCTTGGACATGCGGGCTTCCCTCTTCGATTTTGTCCGGGAGGTTGGCGCATGGACCGGGCATTGTCAAGGAACGTCACGACCCGTTTGTTACCAATATAGAACCATTGTGGGTGTCGAACCAATCCTTACCTGTGCGGCAACTGTACAAAATACAAGGTTCGGGCGGTTTCTCGGTGAAAGGACTTCCTGCGCCCGGCTATGCCGATTACATACCAAGGCAAATCAATTGTTTGAATCAAAATCGAGGTAATCGGTGTCATATCGCGGGCCGAAACGAAAATTCCAAACGATTAAACCTTGAGTCCATCGTGCCCATCGCCTTTTGCGGCATTTCTTTTGCCAAATTGCATTAAGAAGGTGCGTCAGCGGATATTGGATAGAACCAATTACGGATGACTTTCGGGCAAACTAACAGTCCTGTCACATGGACTCCCTGTTCGACCGGACAGGCCCGGACAACAGAAATGACAGAAATATTAACCTGTTAGGGCGCTTGTACCACGCGATATCCGCGACGCATTCAGGTGCAATATACTGTATAATAAGGCCGTGACGGACGTTGACGGATGCATACCAATCCCGCATAGTAACTTCGTTCGCCGGTGATATCCAATCCACAGGTGAACAGGTCCGCAAGCGTTCCGGCCGCCCGGCAAGAGAACGGACCTGGAGAAAAACCGCCTGGGGAGGCAGACATGTCGTTTATGGAAACCGTAGGCCGGCTTCAGGTCGATGATCCGGCGCCTTTATACATGCAGCTGCAAAAGGTGCTGCGCGACGCCATCGTTGGCCGTATCATCAGCCCGGAAGCCGCCATTCCGCCCGAACGCGACCTGGCCGAGGAGTTCGGTGTATCGCGCCTGACGGTGCGCAAGGCCGTTGACGGCCTGGTCACCGAAGGCCTGATCACACGTCGCCGCGGTGCGGGTACCTTCGTAGCTGCCCGCGTCGAAAAGAGCTTTTCCAAGCTGTCGTCCTTCTCCGAGGACATGATTTCGCGCGGCCGGGTGCCGCATTCGGAGTGGCTGGCGCGGACCATCGGCGCGGTAACGCCCGAAGAATCCCTGTCGCTGGGCCTGTCGCCGGGCAGCCAGGTTTATCGCTTCCAGCGCCTGCGTTATGCCGACAGCCAGACCATGGCGCTGGAATATTCGACCATCCCTGCCTACTGCCTGCCTTCCATCGAGTCGGTGGGCGAGTCGCTCTACGCTGCCCTGGACGCCGCCGGCAATCGCCCGGTTCGTGCCCTGCAACGCCTGCGCGCTGTGTCGTTTTCGGCGGAGCAGGCGCAGATTCTGGGTATTCGTATCGGTGATGCCGGTCTGTTCATCGAACGCCGCGGTTTCCTGCAGGACGGCCGGGCGGCGGAGTTCACCCAAAGCTATTACCGCGGCGATGCCTATGACGTGGTGGCCGAGTTGAATCGCGCCTGATTTGATTTGGAATTGACCTTTGGTCGCATGGACAGTGGCCGAAATCCCGCGTAAAAACAAAGCCTGAGCTCCAACTATAACCACAGGCGGAACCCACGGATGGAAACCCCAGCGTCACAAGGCCCCGGTCGCAGCGTGCTGATCGTCGGTGGTGGCGCGGCCGGCTGGCTGACCGCCTCTTACCTGGCCAGCCATCTCGGCCAGGAACGCCACGGCGGGCCGCGCATCACCCTGCTGGAATCGCCCGACATCGGCATTATCGGCGTCGGCGAAGGCACGTTTCCGACCACCCGCAACATCCTGCGCACCCTCGGTATCGAGGAGGCGGAGTTCATGCGCGAAAGCCAGGCGGCGTTCAAGCAGGGCATCCGCTTCGACGACTGGGAAGTCGCGCCGAAGAACGACGTCCACAGTCACTATTTCCATCCGTTCGAAGCGCCCTATATCGGCAAGGACGAACTGGATCTGTTGCCCTATTGGCTGATCCAGGACCCCGCCACCCGGCCGCCCTATGCCGAGGCCGTCACCTTCCAGAAGCGCATCGCCGATGCCCGTCTGGCGCCCAAGCGGTTGTTTCAGGGGCATTATTCCGGTCCGCTGAACTATGCGTATCACTTCGACGCCGCCCGTTTCGCCGGGGTTCTGGCGCGGCGGTCCAAGGCCCTGGGTGTCCACCACTTGCAGGGGCTGCTGGGCGAGGTCGTGCTGGACGATACGGGGGCGATCAGCCACGCGATATCGCCGGATCATGGCCGGCTGGAGGCCGATCTCTATATCGACTGCACCGGTTTCCGCTCGGAACTTCTGGGCAAGGCGTTGAACGTACCGTTCCGGCCGGTGTCGGACATGCTGTTCGCCGACCGCGCGGTGGTCTGCCAGGTGCCCTACCCCAACCCCAATGCGCCGCTGGAAAGCTACACCATTGCCACCGCGCATGAGGCCGGCTGGACCTGGGACATCGGCCTGGCCAACCGGCGCGGCATCGGCTACGTCCATTCCAGCCACCACAGCAGCGAGGCCCGGGCCGAAGGGGTCCTGGCGGCCTATGTGGCGCGCAGCGGCGGCAAGGAAGAGGTCGAGATGCGGCACATCAAGTTCGATGCCGGCTATCGCACTCAGCACTGGGTGAAGAACTGCGTCGCCGTGGGCCTGTCGGCCGGCTTCCTGGAGCCCCTGGAATCGACCGGCATGGTGCTGATCGAGGCCGCGGTCAACAAGATCGCCGAATTCTTCCCGCATTCGGGGCGTATCGATGCTTCGGCCGGGCTGTTCAACGACCTGATGGTGAAGCGCTATGAAGCCATCATCACCTTCATCAAGCTGCACTATTGCCTGAGCAAGCGCGACGAACCTTTCTGGCGCGACAACGCGGCGCCGGACAGCATTCCCGAACGGCTGCGCATGCTGCTGGACATCTGGCAGCACCGCCCGCCGTCGCGCTATGATTTCGTCATCGACCACGAGACGTTTGCGCACTTCAACTATCAATACATTCTGTACGGCATGAACTTCCAGACGGATTACCGGCTGGCCGGCCAGGCCCTGCCGATGAAGGACAAGGCGGAGCAGATTTTCGCCCGTATCCATAGCTTCGGCGAACAGGCGGCCAAGGACCTGTCGGCGCACCGCGCCACCATCAAGGCCATCTACGACAACGGCTTTGTCGAACGCGCGCCATCCCCGGCGCCGGCATTGGCGCGGTAACCCTCACTTGCCGTTGTAGGACCTCCGCGCGAAGCGCCTTCATTCCCAGTGGCCATGAGCTTTTGCACTCTGGCTCCACGCCCAGAATTCCGTGTTTTCAGTGTCGCCGCGTAGCGGCTTCAGTGTTGTCCGTGTTCCCGCTTCTTGTCTCAGGAAGCTCCCAGCCGGCCTGCCTGCCGCTGACATCTAAGAGGAACACGGAAAACACTGAAGCGCCGCCGATGGCGGCGTGCACTGAAGGCACGGAATTCAGGGCGCTGACTCGACCGGGGCACAGCTCCAAATTGCGGGGAATGAAGGCGCTTCGCGCGGGAGATCCACCCTCATGAACTGTTTGTTCGATCGAATTTAGTGAGCTTTGTCGTAGGGGTGTGACGCTGATTCCAGGATGATGTCAGCGGCCAGGATCCCGTCCAGGGCGGAGATGATGATCTGCACCGACAGGGCGCACAGGATCAGCCCCAGCACGCGGATGACCACCACCATGCCGACGCGGCCGAAAATCCGCGAAATCGTGTTGGAGAACAGCAGGGTCAGCAGGATGGCCAGGGCAGTGGTGACGATGGCCAAAACGCCAACGATCTTGCCCGTGATACCGAAGCCATCGGCCACGCCGGCCTGGATGATGACGGTCGAAATCGTGCCCGGCCCGACCATCAGCGGGAAGGCGAACGGGACCACCAGCTTTTCGAAGCTCTTCTTGGCGGTTTCGCGGTGACCAAGGGGCTGGACGCCCAGATGGGCCTGGCCGTCACGGACCTCATCCTTCTGGGTGAAGCTTTCGATGAAATCGCCACGCGCCATGTCCAGCCCCATCAGGAATAGCAGCAAGCCGCCTGCGATGCGGAAGGCGTCCATCGAAATCCCGAAGAATTTCAGGATGCTGAGGCCTGCAAAAAAGAAGATAGTCAGGATCAGGGCCGTGAACAGCGCGATATAGATGCTGAGCCAGCGCCGGGACTTAGGTGATTGGGTCTGGGTCGCCGCGGCATAGATGGGCACGTTGCCGATCGGGTCGATCAGGGCGAACAGGGTAATGAAGAAATTGATGTAGAAGACAAACAGCGCGGCGAAGGAAAAGTTCTCGAACATGGCGGGCCCCTGATTCGCTGACAACGCGGCTTGTACCGGCATAGCAAATCGTCTACGTCCCCGACACCCCCGACCTTAGGAGACCGCCATGACCCTGAATGCCGACCCGCGCCTGATCGTGGCCCTGGATGAACCGGATCTCGCCTCGGCGCGCGCCCTGGTCGCGGCGCTGGGGGATTCGGTCAGCTACTACAAGGTCGGCCTGACGCTTCTGGCCCAGGGAGGTTTAAGCCTGTGCGACGAGCTGAAAACCCAGGGCAAGCAGGTTTTCCAGGACTGGAAGCTGCACGATATCGGCGCCCAGGTCGAAGGCGCCGCCCGCGCCGCTGTGGCCGGGGCTTGTGATCTGCTGACCGTCCACGCCGAACCCCAGGTGATGAAGGCCGCGATCGCCGGCCGTGGCGACGGGACGACGAAGATCATCGGTGTGACAGTGATGACGTCGCTGTCCCAGGCTGATCTCGACGAGATGGGCTATGGCATGGCTTTGAGCGACCTGGTGCTGCGCCGAGTCGACCAGGCGGTGGAGTGTGGCCTGGACGGGGTGGTGTCTTCGCCGCACGAAGCGGCCCTCATCCGGGCGCGGGTGCCGGCGGATTTTCTGATCGTGACCCCGGGCGTGCGTCCGGAAGGCGCCGACCTGAACGACCAGCAGCGCGTGGCGACGCCGCAGGAGGCGTTTTTGAACGGAGCTTCGCACGTGGTGGTTGGCCGGCCGATCACCCGTGCGCCGGACCCGAAGGCGGCGACCCTGGATATCCTGCGGGCCATCCACAACGCCTAAGCTAGAAGTCGACGGCTATACCCTTGCGTTCCCAGTCGCCGTAGCGCGTTGGCTCGGGGCCCGGCGGGCCACCTTCTTCCGCTGCACGGGCGGCTTCCGCTTCGGCCAAAGCGCGGCGTTCGGCGGCCTCGGCGAGGGCACGTTGCGCCGCCGGGGTCAGCACCTTTTTCGGCGTCAGGTCGGACAGGTCGGATTCGGATGACATTTCTGTAATCCCCTTGCAGGCTTGGGACTGGACCCTACATTTAGGTCTTGTCTCATGACATCGCAAGGAGCGATTTTTCTGATGAACCCGATGAAGACCTGGTTGCTTTTGGCCGGTATGACCGCCCTGTTCGGCGTCATCGGCCTGATGCTCGGAGGCCCGACCGGGATGCTGATTGCCCTGGGTCTGGCCGTCGCCATGAATCTGTTTGCCTACTGGAACTCGGACAAGGCCGTGTTGCGCGCGTACCAGGCCCAGCCGGTCGATCCGGCCCGCGCCACCGGCCTGGAGCGCCAGTACTATGACGACATCGAGGATCTGAGCCGCCGCGCCGGCCTGCCGATGCCGGCCGTCTATATCATCCATAACCCCCAGCCGAACGCCTTCGCCACCGGCCGTAACCCGCAAAACGCCGCGGTTGCCGCGACCACCGGTCTGTTGCAGGCGCTGGACCGGTCGGAAATTCGCGGCGTCATGGCGCACGAGCTGGCTCACGTCAAAAACCGCGACACCCTGACCATGACCATCACGGCGAGTCTGGCCGGCGCCATCGCGTCGATCGCCAACTTCGCCATGTTTTTCGGCGGTTCCAGCGATGACGAAGACGGCAACACCAATATCTTCGTCGTCTTCCTGATGGCCATCCTGGCGCCGATCGCTGCCATGATCGTCCAGATGGCGATTTCGCGAACACGCGAATACGAGGCCGACCGCCTCGGTGGTGAAATCTCGGGTGACCCGGAGTCGCTGGCGCGCGCCCTGCGCAAGATCGAAGCCTATGCTCGCGGCGTGCCCAATCACGCGGCGGAACGCAACCCGGCCTCGGCCCACATGTTCATTATCAATCCGCTGAACGGCCAGCGCATGGACAACCTGTTCTCGACCCATCCCGATACCGAGAACCGCGTCAACGCCCTGATTGCGCTCGGCATGAGCATGAAGCGCTCCGGTCGCGGCGACGACATGACCAGTGTGCCGACGACGTGACTTTACCGATCGTCTCCGTGACGTTATAGCCCCCCTGACCTGTCCCTCTCCCTACCCTGGGGGGAGGGATTTTTTTAAGAAAAGCCAAGCACCTTAGATGAAACCCGTAAAAAAGCCCCAGCAAAAACCGCGTCCGCGCAAACCCCAGGCCGCGCCCGAGCGCATCGTCGATGATGGCGATATCGGCATGAACGCCCGCCTGGCGGCCCTGACCCTCATCGATGCCGCGCTGGAGAAGCGCACCGGCTTCGACGAGGCGGTGACCCGCAGCGATTTCCTCTCCTTGAGCGATTCCGAACGTAGCTTTGCCCGCGCCCTGGCCATGCTGGTCCTGCGCCGACTGGGTCAGCTCGACCACATCATCGACCAGAAGACCCAGAAGGCGCCCAATGACGGGGTGTGGGCGCTGCTGCGCATCGGCCTGGTCCAGATCGGCTTCATGCAGGTGCCGGACTTCGCCGCCGTTTCGACTACCGTCAAGCTGGCTGAGCGCGAAGCCCATACCCGGCCCTTCAAGGGGATGATCAACGCCATCCTGCGCGGCGCGATCCGTGATGGCAGCCTCAACAAGCCGGTGGCGTCACGTCTGGCGCCCGACTGGCTGTTCCAGCGCTGGAAAGCGGCCTACGGTGAACAGAACGCCGAAGGCATCGCCCTGATGCTGACGCAAGAGCCGGCGACCGACCTCAGCTTCAAGACCCCGGCCGATCTCGACCGCCTGAAGGACGAACTTCATGGCGAACCCCTGGGTGGCTTGGCCCTGCGCTCGTCCCAGCGCGGCAATATCGCCGACTGGGCCGGCTATGGCGAAGGCGTGTGGTGGGTTCAGGATGCCGCTGCGTCCGTGGCTGCCGGCCTGTTGGGTGACCTGACGGGTAAGACCGCGATCGACCTGTGCGCCGCGCCGGGCGGCAAGTCGCTGCAGATGATCGCCGCCGGTGCGACCGTCACCGCGCTCGACCGGTCGAAGAACCGCCTGAAGCGCGTCGAGGAAAACCTGGCCCGCACCAGCCTTGAGGCCGAGGTCGTCATGGGCGACGCCGAAACCTGGGAAGATACCCGCCAGTTCGATGCCGTCCTGTTGGATGCGCCGTGCTCGGCCACCGGCACCCTGCGCCGCCAGCCCGACGTGTTGTGGGCGACGCGGCCGACCGATATCGCCAAGCTGGCCGATGTCCAGCACCGCCTGCTCGACTCGGCGTCGGGCCGGGTCAAGCCGGGCGGCTCCCTGGTCTATTGCACCTGTTCGCTGGAGCGCGAGGAGGGCGAAACCCAGGTCCTGGCCTTCCTGCGTCGCCATCCGGAGTTCGCCATCAAAAAGCCGGATGACGCAACGCTGACGGCTCTTGGAGTGCCGGCTGAATCGCTGGGACAACAGGGCTGGCTGCGGCTTTTGCCGCATCACCGGCCGGGCGGTCAGGACGGCTTTTTTATCGCCCATCTGGTGCGCCAAAACGGTTGACCATCCCCCTGACCACACTTTAAGCACACATATTCCACAGAGTAACTGAGATGACCGCACCGCTGATCTGTCCGTCGATTCTGGCGTCCGATTTCTCCCGGCTGGGCGAAGAGGTGAGGGCCATTACCGAGGCCGGCGCCGACTTCGTCCATATCGACGTCATGGATGGCCACTTCGTCCCCAACATCACCATCGGTCCCGATGTGGTGAAGGCCTTGCGGCCGCATACCAACCTGCCGTTCGACTGCCACCTGATGATTTCGCCGGTCGACAGCTTCCTCGAAGCCTTTCGAAATGCCGGCGCCGACCTGATCAGCGTCCATCCGGAAGCCGGGCCCCACCTGCACCGCACCTTGAAATATATTCGCCAGCTCGGCGCCAAGGCCGGTGTTGTCCTGAACCCGGCGACCCCGGTGGAAATCCTGGACTGGGTCATGGAAGACGTCGACCTGGTGCTGATCATGAGCGTCAATCCGGGCTTCGGGGGCCAGAGCTTCATCGAGTCGCAACTGCGCAAGATCGAGGCCGTCCGCGACCGGCTGGATACGGCCGGCAGCGGCGCGATCCTGCAGGTCGACGGCGGGGTCAATGCCCAGAATGCCGCGTCGTGCGTCTCCGCCGGTGCGACCGCCCTGGTCGCCGGCACCGCGGTGTTCAAGGGTGGCCCGGACGCCTATGCCGGCAATATCAAGACTCTGAAAGGCCTGTGATGCAGGCTTTCGAGCCCGGTACGCCGCAACTTCCCTCCGTCAAGACGCCCTGGGCCAAGGTCGTGGGCGTCATGCTGCGCAAGCAGCTGGGGGCGGAGCTGTTCGGTATGCCGGGCTATCGCCTGACCCTGAAAGGCCGCACGCCCGATGGTTTTCTGGCGGCGCCGCACGACGGCCGGCCGGTCCAGCCGATCATGGGCAAGGCTATCCTGTCGGGCCGCTTCCACCTGTCGAACGCAAGGATGAGCGTCCAGGGATCGGGCGATCCGTGGAACCGCCCCAGCCCGACCCGGGCCTTTGCTGTCGAACTGCACCGCTATGCCTGGCTGGCTTCGCTGATGGCCCATGGCGACGAAGGCACCCGCGAAGCCGTTCGCCTGTTTATCCTGTGGCACAAGACCTTCAACAACTGGACGCCGTTCAGTTGGGGCGAAGAGGTCCTGCCGCGGCGCCTGATCAATCTGTCGCTGTTCGCCCGCCGCATGGCCGCCCTGGCGGCGCCGGATGAGGTCCATCTTCTGGCCCAGTCGATGGCGGAGCAGGGCCGGCACCTGCTGCGGCTGTCGCAACAGACGCCGTGGGTGGCGCAACAGGCCGTGGCCCTGGTGCTTCTGGGCTGCGTCCTGTCCGGGCGGGTCGGTGATGGCTTCCGCAAGCGCGGTCTGAGCCGCCTACCCAGGGTGTTGAAAAAGGTCGTCCTGCCCGACGGTTCGCACGCCTCGCGCAGTCCGGAACAGGGGCTGGAGCTGCTGTACGACCTGCTGCTGGTCGAAGACGCCCTGTCCCAGCGCGGCATGGCCGTGCCGGACTATCTCGACCACTATATTGACCGACTGATGCGCTTCGTGCGGGCCTGTTCGCATCCCGACGGCAGCCTGTGTGCCTTCCAGGGTTCGGAATCCCTGCTGGAGGACTATGTCACGCCGGCCCTGGTTCGTAACGACCAGAAATCGGCGGCGGCGGCGCCCAATGTGCTGGACCATGGCCGCTACCACCGTCTGGCCGGCCGGTCGCTGAGCGTCTTCGTCGATGCCGGTGAATCGAAGACGGGTGTCATGGGCTATGCCGCCTGCGACCATCCGATGGCGTTCGAGGTATCGGGCGGGCGTGACAAGCTGATCGTCTTACCGGGCTGGTCACCGACCCAATCCGACCAGGAAGGGTTCCGCGTTATCGGTACCGGCAATACCCTGACCCTGAGCGAACGGCCGATCCTGGCGCCGGTGACCGGCCGGTTCGGCGAGATGCTGAACTTCGGCCTGGAAGGTCCGCGCTACAAGCTGCGTTCGCGCCGCGTCGAGGCCGAGGACTCCGGTTCGCTGCTGGAAATGGAGCACGAGGGCTGGCGTGATACGTTCGCGCTGAAACATGAGCGCCGGCTATATGTCGATGCGCACCGCGATGAGCTGCGCGGCGAAGAGCGGCTGACGCCGATGGAGACCAAGCAGAAGGACCTGCCGGTCGAGGCGACCTTTGCGGTTCGTTTTCTGCTGCATCCGGAGGTCCAGGCGTCGCTGGCGCGCGACAAGAAGAGCGTGCTGCTGCGCGGGCCGGGCGGCCGGGGCTGGTGGTTGCGGCACGATGCCCGCGATGTGGCGCTGGAAGGCGGCTGGGTGTTCGAACGCGGCGGGGCGCGCAAGTCAGTGCTGATCGTGCTGCGCGGCACGGCGCGGCTGGATTCCCCGACCCGGGTGCGGTGGAAGCTGTCGCCGGCGGAGGGATAGCCCTCCGGTTTTTACACCTCAGCCCGACAAGCTCACTGTTTCCTTATGCGCCATTTCGTATCTTGCTCTCGTTTACGGGATAATCAGCTCCAAGGAGGGCAATATGTCGAAGTTTGTAAAAGGTGCGGCCGTGGCCCTGATTTCTGCGGGGCTGGTGGCCGGTACGGTCGCTATCCCCCAGGCCAACGCCGTCTCCTATGTTTGTAAGTACGAACAGAAGAAGAGCGGCCAGAAGGGCGCCGTGATTGGCGCCATCGCCGGTGGCCTGCTCGGTTCTCAGGTCAGCAAGAACGAACGTGGTTTGGGTGCTGTCGGTGGCGCCGTAATCGGTGGCGTCGTCGGCAACAAGATCGGCAAGAACAACGCCAAGAAAAAGTGCGTCGAACAGGCGGCCTATCGCAGCGAGACGCACTATCGCAAGCTTCCGAACGGCAGATACGAAAAGGTGGTTTACCGGTACGTCCGCGAGTAACCTTTTCACCGGTTCGGAAAGAGCCCCGCTGTCAAAGGCGGGGCTTTTTATTGCCGCTTTTTGCCGGCTATAGTGACGGCATGAAACTCGTTGGCTGTTTCCTTGCCCTTGGTCTGATCGCAACACCCATCCTGGCTGATGAGGTCAGCAGCGACGATGCCCGCATCGAAGTCTCCAAGCAGGACAAGAAGCTGATCTCGGTCGTCGAAGACTATGTCACCAATAGCCGCGGCTGGGATAGCGGCGACTATACCGTCCAGTTCTACCGTCATGAGGACGACATGGTCGTCTTTTCGGTGTGGTACGAGAGCGGCGACAGCGCCCGGACCCTGGTCTACAACAATGCCCGTTCCTTTCGCGCCGTGGTCAATCCCAAGACCAAAAAGGTCGAAAGCGAACGCTTCTTCTGATTTCCTTTGAAACCTTGTACTTTTTCAAGGTTTTGATGCTATAGGCCGGGTCATGCTCGACACCTCCGCCTTCGACCCGACCCACTACGTCCTGATCATCAAATGCCCCGACACCCGCGGTATCGTCGCCGCCGTGTCCGGCTATCTCAACGACAACGACATCTCGATCGTCGAGTCGAACCAGTTCAACGATGCCCATCGTAGCGAAGACCGGGGTGACATGTTCTATGTCCGCGTGGTGTTCAAACAGGCCGGCCCCAAGACGCCGCCGATGGAGACCCTGCGTGACGGTTTCAAGCCGATCGCCCACCGCTTCACGATGGATTGGGAGATTTTCAGCCTGTCGGCCAAGCCGCGGGTGTTGATCGCCGTGTCGAAGTTCGGCCACTGTCTGTATGAGCTGCTGCATCGCTGGAAGGCGGGCCTGCTGCCGGTCGATATCGCCTGCGTTATGTCCAACCATGAAGACATGCGGTCGTTCGTCGAATGGAACGACATTCCGTACGTCTACCTGCCGGTCAACAAGCAGAACAAGGACGAGCAGGAATCGGCCTTCCTGTCGCTGATCGACCGCCATCAGGCGGATCTGGTCGTGCTGGCGCGCTATATGCAGATTCTCAGCGACGACCTGGCGCGCAAGCTGGAAGGCCGCTGCATCAACATCCACCATTCGTTTTTGCCGTCGTTCAAGGGCGCCAAACCGTACCATCAGGCCCATGCCCGCGGTGTGAAGATCATCGGTGCCACGGCGCACTATGTCACCTCGGACCTGGACGAGGGCCCGATCATCGAACAGGACGTTCAACGCGTGCACCATGGCCTGACCCCGGATCAGCTGGTCGTCATTGGTCGCGACATCGAGTCGCGGGTATTGGCCCGCGCGGTGACCTGGCACGCGGAACGCCGCGTGATCATTAATGGCGGCAAGACCGTGGTCTTCAGCTGACGAGATCGCGGGCGGTGGAATCTCCACTTATCCCCAGTTGTGAGCACCTATCCGCCTCCCGCAGGTGCGTTAAGGCTTGATTAAGGTTCTTTTGCGCTGCACAATTGTGCCGACTCCCTTATAGCGTAAGCCTTTCGTCACATTTCCTTCACACAACGGGGCGAGCTCGATGTTCGAACTGTCGCGTAACGATTCCCCTGTCACGGGAAAACGCAAGCCCTCGCGCGCCAAGGCCGAACTGACAGTCGCGACCTATGCCGAGGTCGACGGCATCGGCATGGGCCTGCTCAGCAACGGTGAACCCTACCTGACCCAGCGTGGTCTGGCGGCGCTGTGCGGGGTGCAAAACGCCCATATCGGCAATATCGGCCGTGACTGGGACAGCGGCAAGCCGCGCGTCGCAGCCATCCAGGAACGGTTGGGTTTTCGCCGCGCCCAGGCCCACCGCGTTCTCAGCCATGACGGCCACCGCCTGTTCGCCTATGACATGGCCATCGCTCAGGCGGTGCTCGACTACTATGCCCTCGACGTCGCCAAGCCTGAAGCCGTGCGCAACCGCCGCCGGTTTGCCGATGGCGCTTTGAAAAGCCATGTCCTGAAGCAGTTCAATGCCGCGCCGGCGCCGGTAGAGCCGTTGCGCTTCGAGCCGGTTGCGGCCCGGGACGAAGAAGAACCGCAGGGCGCCATTGCGATTTTCCTGATGCAGGTCTGGACCCTTTACACCATGTCGTTCTGGATGGCGGTCAATCACATCGATGACCTGCGCGTACGGTTGGCCCAGGCGCCGTGGAATCGCCTGGGCTTTTACCTGCCGTTGAAAGCCTTCCTCGAGATTCAGGCCGAGTTTTTACGCAGAAACGGGACCTTCAGCGTCAAGTAAGTCGCTGCTCGCCACAGCCATTCGAACGGCCCGTACAGGAAGGCCTTGAACCACAGGTGGGCTAGGACAACCTGGACCAGGAAGGCCCCGACGCCGATCAGGATGGCGGTGGTCTGGGTCATGGTGGCATGCAGCCCCAGGCCGAAGCTGTAGAAGACCGGCACGAAGACGATCGACTGCACCAGGTACAGGGTCAGGGTCATGCGGCCGGCCGGCGCCAGCAGATTCAGCAGTTTACCCGCAAAGCTGTAATACAGCGCCAGGAAGCCCATCATCAGAGTGAACATGATGGCGAGGTCACGCCAGCTTGACAGCATGGCACCCCACAGCGGGCGCGCCATGCCTTCGGTTTCCGGCATCAGGCCGGTCAGCTTGTCCTTCTGGTAGAACAGGACGACGGCGATTGCCGCGGCGATGATCAGGCTGATGATGCGGGTCTTGGCGAATTTCTCCGGCTGGCCGAAGAAGTCGATCCGCCCCAGCACCATGCCGATCAGCGACAGTCCCAGGATCTGGCTCAGCCGGCCGGACTCGGCCATGAACAGCCATTTGAACGGATGGCCGTCGACCCAGTTCATGCGCACGGTTTCAATAAAGCTCTTACCCGTGAGGTAGGCTTCGGGGACGGTGCCGCTCCAGAAGCCCATGGGTTTGTTGGCCCATTCGGCGCCGTTCAGCGCATTGACCATCTGGAAGATCATCCACGGCTGCAGCAGGAAGAACGCGCCGATGGCCAGGACCAGGGCATTGGATTTCAGCCGATAGAAGGGGATGATGAACAGCCCCATCAGCGCCAGGACTTCCAGGATATCGCCGCGGTACCACAGGCCGTGCAGCAGGCCGATGACGCCCAGCACCACTAGGCGCCAGACGAAGCGGAGCGAAAAGTCCTGACCGCGCTTGGCCGACCGGTCCATAATGATGAAGAACGACACGCCGAAGCACAGCGCCAGCATGGCAAACGCCTTGCCGCCGAAGACGGTGAAAATGATGTCGTGCCACATAAGCTGGGTCGGTTCGGTGACCGGGTGGGCCCAGTACAGCTCGAACAATTCCGGCATGTGGACGATGAACAGCCCGAACAGGGCAAAGCCGCGCAGGGCGTCTAGCCCCTCCATGCGCGGTACGAAATCCGGTTTCACAGCAGCCACGGTATCTCCCTCATATTTATATGGTTTTCCCTGTCATAACCCGCAGCGTGCATTTTTCCATAGAAAAATCAGCAAAAACCCCTATATGGACCGGATGAAACGACCCTTTAAAGCCAAACCCCACGGGCAAAAGCCAGCCGAACTCGGCCCCAATCAGCGTCAGTTGCGCGGTGGTGAACTGGTGCGCCACGCGCTGGTGGAGATCCTGCGCGAAGAAGAGATTCACGACGACGCCTTGCAGGACGTGTCGGTCACCATCACCGAAGTGCGGATGTCGCCGGACCTGCGCCACGCCACGGTTTTCGTCGAACCGCTGGGCGCCGGCATCAACAGCAATGTTCAGGTGGGTCCGATCGTCGACGCCCTGAACAAGCACAGCAAATATATGCGTGGTGTCCTGGGCCGGATGATCGATATGAAGTTCACGCCGGCGCTGAGGTTCCTGCATGATGAGAGCTTCAATGAGGCGGCGCGGATCGATGCGCTGTTCATGCGTCCCGATATCGCTCGCGACCTGCGTCATGACGACGAGGATGAGGAAGACAACTAAGGCGACATACCTTTTCTTCTCCTCCCCATCGCGATGGGGAGGTGGCGCGGCGCTCGCTGGAAGCCGATAGGCTGGAGGCGAAGTCCGCGACGGAGGGGTCCATTCCCCGTCCGTAGGGACCCTCCGTCTCGACGCGTTTCGCCCCATAAGGGGCTCACTTGCTCGCCACCTCCCCATTGCCATGGGGAGGAGAAGAGGGTTTTAACCTCTTCTGCAAACCCAAAGACTGAACTATGGCCCGAAAGAAAAAAGGCGATCCCGTTCATGGCTGGATCTGCTTCGACAAACCGCTGGAAATGACCTCGACCGCCGCCGTGTCGAAAGTGCGCTGGCTGTTCCAGGCCCAGAAGGCCGGGCACGCGGGTACGCTGGATCCGCTGGCCACGGGCATCCTGCCGATCGCGCTGGGGGAAGCCACCAAGACCGTGCCCTTCCTGATGGAGGCCGATAAGGTCTACAGCTTCACCATCACCTTTGGTACGACAACCGACAGCTACGACGCTGAAGGTCAGGTCACCGCCACCTCCGACGCCCGCCCCACCCGCGAAGCCGTCGAAGCCCTGCTAAACAGCTTTGTCGGCGTCATCGAGCAGGTGCCGCCGGCGTTTTCGGCCATCAAGGTCGACGGCAAGCGCGCCTACGACCTGGCGAGACAGGGCATCGAGGTCGAGCTGAAGGCCCGGGAGGTCGAGATCTTCGATCTTACGCTGGACGACTTTACCGGCGAGACCGCCACCCTGACCTTGCATTGCGGCAAGGGCACCTATGTCCGTTCGATCGCCCGCGACCTGTGCGCAGAACTGGGGGTGTGCGGCCATGTGACGACGCTGCGCCGTGAGGCTGTCGGTGCGTTTGCAACAAAAAACGCAATAACACTGGAAAAGCTGGAAGATTTGGTGCATAGAGGCGCCGCTTTGGACGCTTTGCTTGGCGTCGAGACAGCGCTGGACGACATCCCGGCCCTGCCTGTGACGCAAGACGAGGCCTCAAAGCTGAAGCAAGGCCGTGACCTTGCCCTTTTGCCCCGCCAGATCAACCTGATTGCCGAGGCTCAAAAAGCCCGCCGCGAGGCAGGCTTTGACGAGTTTCCGGATACGGTCCAGGCGGTGTTGAACGGCACGGTTCAGGCGCTTTGCGAACTGCGCGAGGGTAGGCTTTACCCGACGCGTATTCTGAACCTTTAGTCCTGGAATAGGAGATTCCCCGATGTCGATTGCTGCTGACCGTAAGTCGGAAGTTATCAAAACCCACGCCCGCACCGAAAATGACACGGGCGGCCCCGAAGTGCAGATTGCCATCCTGTCGGAGCGCATCGCCAACCTGACCGAGCACTTCAAGGAACACAAGAAGGACAACCACTCGCGTCGTGGCCTTCTGAAGATGGTGTCGCAACGTCGCCGCCTTCTCGACTACCTCAAGGATCGCGATACCGGCCGGTATCAGTCGATCATCGAACGCCTGAGCCTGCGTCGCTAAGGTTCAACGACCCAGGGGCTTGAGGTTCCACCTCAAGCCCCATTCTTATGTTTGAAGACCTCGCCCGAACGGTGAGTTTATCCACCCCGCGAAGTGAACCGCTTCGCTGATCACGTGCTCTGACGCATATCACCAGAGCTTTAAAACGCTGCTCCGATAGCAGTTGACCCGCCGGGCATGGGGCCTGCCGGGTCTGAACGAAAGAAACGCAATGTTTGACATCAAAAGAAAATCCATCGACTGGGCCGGCCGTAAGCTGACCCTGGAAACGGGCCGTATCGCCCGCCAGGCCGACGCCGCCGTGCTCGCCACCTACGGTGAGACCACCGTGCTGGCGACCGTCGTCTATGCCCGCGCCCCCAAGCCCGGCCAGGACTTCTTCCCGCTGACCGTGAACTACCAGGAAAAGACCTTCGCCGCCGGCAAGATCCCGGGTGGCTACTTCAAGCGCGAAGGCCGTCCGTCGGAAAAGGAAACCCTGGTTTCGCGCCTGATCGACCGTCCGATCCGCCCGCTGTTCGTCAAGGGCTTCAAGAACGAAGTCCAGGTCGTCTGTACCGTCCTGTCGCACGACATGGAAAACGATCCGGACATCGTCGCCATGGTTGCCGCTTCGGCTGCCCTGACCCTGTCGGGCGTGCCGTTCATGGGCCCCATCGGTGGCGCCCGCGTCGGCATCATCGACGGTGAATTCGTCCTCAACCCGACCGGTGACCAGGTCAAGGAATCGGACCTCGACCTCGTCGTCGCCGGCACCACCGACGCCCTGATGATGGTCGAATCGGAAGCCAAGGAACTGTCGGAAGACAAGATGCTGGCCGCCCTGATGTTCGCTCACCGCGGCATGCAGCCGGTCATCGAAGCCATCATCGAAATGGCCGAGCACGCCGCCAAGGAACCCTTCGACTTCGAAGCCGAAGATTTCTCGGGCATCGTGACCTCGATCAAGGGCCTGGTTGGCCAGGACATCCGTGATGCCTATACCATCACCGGCAAGCACGATCGCCATGCTGCGGTCGGCGCCGCCAAGTCCAAGGCCGGTCTGGCCCTGGTGAAGACCGAAGCCAATCCGGAAGGCGTCGACGCTGCCAAGTTCGGCGCGGCCTTCAAGGAATGTGAAGCCGACGTGCTGCGTCGCGACATCATCGAACATGGCAAGCGCGTTGACGGCCGTCCGGTCGACAAGGTCCGCGCCATCGTGTCGGAAGTCGGCGTCCTGCCGCGCACCCACGGTTCGTCGCTGTTCACCCGCGGCGAAACCCAGGCCCTGGTGGTTGCGACCCTGGGCACCGGCGATGACGAGCAGTTCATCGACGCGCTGGACGGCACCTATAAGGAAAAGTTCCTGTTGCACTACAACTTCCCTCCGTACAGCGTCGGTGAAACCGGCCGTATGGGCTCGCCCGGCCGCCGCGAAATCGGCCACGGCAAGCTGGCCTGGCGCGCGGTTCGTCCGATGCTCCCGACCGCGGAAGAGTTCCCCTATACCGTCCGCGTCGTCTCGGAGATCACCGAGTCGAACGGTTCGTCCTCGATGGCGACCGTGTGCGGCACCTCGCTGGCCCTTATGGATGCCGGCGTGCCGCTGAAGTCGCCGGTCTCGGGCATCGCTATGGGCCTGATCCTGGAGCCGTCCGGCGAATACGCCATCCTGTCCGACATCCTGGGTGACGAAGATCACCTGGGCGATATGGACTTCAAGGTTGCCGGCACCGTCAACGGCATCACCTCGCTGCAGATGGACATCAAGGTCCCCGGCATCACCGAGGAGATCATGACCAAGGCGCTGCGTCAGGCCAATGAAGGCCGCCTGCACATCCTGGGCGAAATGAACAAGGCCATTTCGGGTGCCCGTGAAGAGCTGGGTGAATTCGCGCCGAAGATCGAGACGATCAAGATCGCCGTCGACAAGATCCGCGAAGTCATCGGTTCGGGTGGCAAGGTCATCCGCGAAATCGTCGAAAAGACGGGCGCCAAGATCGACATCGCCGACGACGGCACGATCAAGATCGCCGCTTCGGAACAGTCGAAGATCGACGCCGCCCGCGATTGGGTCAAGTCGATCGCGTCGGAGCCGGAAGTTGGCGCCATCTACAAGGGCAAGGTCGTGAAGGTCGTCGATTTCGGCGCGTTCGTGAACTTCTTCGGCGCCAAGGACGGCCTGGTCCACATCTCGCAGATCAGCAAGGAAAAGGTCGGCAAGGTGTCGGACGTCCTGAACGAAGGCGACGAAGTGAAGGTGAAGTTCCTGGGCTTTGACGACCGCGGCAAGACGAAGCTGTCGATGAAGGTGATCGATCAGGAAACCGGTGAGGACCTGACCGAGAAGCTGGAAGCCGAACGTGCGGAACGCAACGCGGCCCGCGCTGCGGCTGGTGAAG
Source organism: Asticcacaulis sp. AC460 (assembly GCF_000495795.1). Taxonomy (GTDB): domain Bacteria; phylum Pseudomonadota; class Alphaproteobacteria; order Caulobacterales; family Caulobacteraceae; genus Asticcacaulis. Next base: position 136,436 of record NZ_AWGD01000015.1, on the reverse strand, counting down.
ATGGTGATGAAGGCGAGCTGGAAACGGCCGATGCCGGTGGCCGTGGCGATCGTGATGGCGACCGTCCGCGTCGCCGTCGCCGTCGTGATTAATGGGGTCGAAGGGGCCTGCGGCCCCTTCATCTTCTCTTGAATAAAGAAAAAGGGCGCCCCCGCTTTGGGGAGCGCCCTTTTTCTTTATAGGGGAAAGGCGAGGGGTCGCGGACCCCTCGACCCCATAACCCGACAGCGCCTTCGACACGAACGATGGGATTGCCTGACGCGACGACGGCGCTTATCCTGAACTGCCAGGGGGTGTCATGCCTACAAAACGCTCAATCCGATGGTCGACCTGGCTAGCCTGGTCGCCGCTTGCCGTCTTTGCCCTATGGTATCTCGGCTTACCCGCCATCTGCGGCAATGGCCCGTGCATCGGCAGGGCCGGCCTTCCGGTTATCAATGAACTTTTCAGTTATTCGAAATGGCTGTTGCTAGCGCTGGTTATCGCGACCCTCATTGTGGGGCTACTGCGCAAACTGACAAAACTCGGCTGGGTCGGATTTGTGGTTTCTTTTTTGCCCGCCATGTTTCATGTCCTCATGTTCATTGACTAAGGCGGCGAGCGACATGACCGATACCCTTACCGACCAAATCCTCGACCGCGGCGCTGTCCTGCTGCTGGCCAATACCGGTAAGCCGCAAACCCTGGTCGGATGCGAACTGGAAGAGCTCGATCTATCGGATATCGTTCTGAATGGCTGGGTGTTCGACCAGTGCATCCTGAAAAAGTCGAAGTTCACCTCGGCCAAGCTGGAAAAGGCGCAGTTCATCGGCTGCAAAGGCGGGCAGGCCGACTTCACCAGCGCTGCCCTGGGCGAAGCCAAATTCACCGGCTGCGATTTCAACAATACCCGGTTTCGTGGCGCGCATCTGACCCAGGTAAAGTTCCAGCGCTGCAAGCTGACTGGCGCCGACTTCAGCCAGGCCCGCACCTTCGATATCGTCTTCGAGGAATGCAAGCTGAACGACGCCCGGTTGGCCAATACGTCCTTCGCCAAACAGACCCTGAAACAGCTCGACCTGCACAATGCCGACCTGAACCGCTGCGATTTCCGCGACTCGGTTTTCGAAGACTGCTCCCTGCGTGACGCCATGCTGGATCATGCGCGATTTGAGGGCGCTGACCTGCGCGGAACCGATATCGGCGGTGTAAGGCTGGATGACGCCAAACGGTTCAAGGGTGCGACGATTTCACGGGCTCAGGCGGCGGAGTTGTTAGCCGAGTTGGGATTGAAGGTAAGGTAAGATTCCTGAGGCCGTGAGCGCAGGAAATCGTCCGTAAGAATACCCCTCCGCCGGCTTCGCCTGCACCTCCCCACTTCGTGGAGAGGAGGGCGTTTGAACATTCTATATGAGTTTGTCCTGCTCACTCAGGAATCAAACCCTTCTCCCGTAGCACCGCGTCCATCGCCGGATTGCCGCTGGGCTCGGTCCAGTCGCTGACTCCTGCCGCGATCAGCAGCCGCGCACCTTCGGCATAGTCACCATGACCGTAATTGGTGGCGCCGTGGTGCAGCCAACCGCTGGGCGTGGCATTGAACGAACATTCGACGGCATCCAAAGGCGCACCATAAGCCAACAACAGCTTGATCAGTGCCGCATTGCCGCGCCAGCAGGCCTGATGCAGCGCCGTTTCGCCCATATCTCCACGAGCATCGACCGGGACACCAGCTTTCAGTAGAGCTTCCACGGCGGCGATATTGCCGTGTTCGGCCAGTTGCGGGAGCAGGCGGGCATTGGCCGGTGAGGCGACGCTTTCCGGCGGCACCTCGCCGCCTTGGCCGGCGACCACGGCATCCAGCGCCGAAAGCCGCGTATCGGCGCCACGTGAAGCAAGCGTACCCGCCACCGCTCTCTGACCGGCCACCACCGCCATCGCATAGGCCGTGCGGCCGTCGCCGCGTACCGCGTCGATATCAGCGCCGGCGTCCAGCAGCATGGTGATAATCGCCGCAGATCGTCCTCGTCGCACGGCCCAATGCAGGGCGGTATCGCCTTGCGCATTGGCCAGGTTGGGATCGCCGCCGGCCTCTAGCAACAGCCGCAAGCCTTCACGGTCTTCTCGGTCGAGGATATGCTTGATGGCATTGGCTTCGTCGACGCGCGCGCCATGCTCCAGCAGCAGCTTCATGCAGGTCAGGTCGCGATGTTCGGTGGCGTGATACAGCGACTCGCCGTCGTTCGGGTCGGCGCCGGCTTCCAGCAGGATGCGGGTGATCTCGGCATTGCCCAATAGACCGCTGGCGGCATAAAGGCACGACAGCGGTCCATGCTCAGCGGCAAACACCGTATCGGGATCGGCGCCGTTGTTGAGCAGCAACCGTACCGTCAAAGCCAACCTGGCGGCGCGTGGAGAATTCGGCGTGCCGAAACGCGAAAAGCACACGTAAACAAGCGGTTCTACGCCCTCCGGTCCGGACGGTTCGGTGGCGAAGTTGGGATCGGCGGCGATGGCGTCGGCGACCTTTTCCCAATCGCCCAGCACCAGGGCGGCATAGACTCCGGCCTGGGCGACATCCGGGTGCTCGGCCAGGATATCGTGCGCTCGCCGGCCGTCGGAGGTCGCCGCGGCGATAAACCGGTCGACCAGCTCACGAAAATCCAGGTTGGACTCGATGACGAAGGCCTGGAACCGCGGCCAGCTGCTGAAGCCCTGTTCACGGGCGATGGCCAGTTGCGCCGCGTGCAGGGCGGGTTCGCCCTGGGCGCCATAGCGCTTCAGCCGGGCATTGGCGCCGGGGTCGCCGGCGCGGGCGGCCTTCAGCAACGCCTTGGCGCGCTTCTTATAGAAGTCGAGATTGAGATCAGCGGTTTGGGAAAGCTGTTGCATGAGAACGAACGCCCTTCAGGTCTGCCCACCGGTCCGCAAGTCGGGGCTGAAAGGATGGTTCGTAAGCGTAAGTCGTATGAAAGGTGGGAAAATCCCTGCCCGCGGACCGGCTGCGTCCTTCAACGCGCGCCGACTATGCCGCAGGCGGGGTTTCCGTGCAAGCCGGAGCTTGCGCCTTCTCACCTTTGAACGGGTACACAAGCTGCTGGAAGTAACCCTTGGGGACTGGATGGCCGCCGATGCCATAGCCGGACGGCCACTTGTCGCCGGGCAGGTAGTAGGTGCCGAACAGCTTGTCGATCCACGGGAAGTGCACGGCGAAATTGACATCAATGGCTTCCTTTTCGATGCCGTGGTGCCAGTGGTGAAAGCGCGGCGTCACCACGAACGGCGCCAGCCAGCGATCGTTAAAGCGCAGATTGGCGTGGACCCAAACCGAGACCAGGTAGACGAAGAAGATGTAGCCATAGAGCGCGTCCTGGCTGAAGCCCAGGGCGTACATGGGAATGATGGTCAGGCCGCGCAGGCCGATGATTTCGACGATGTGCATCTTCGACCCGGCCAGCCAGTCCATGGTCCGCGCCGAATGGTGGACGGCATGGAACTTCCACAGGAAGGGGATCTGGTGGAACAGGCGGTGAAAACCGTACTGCATGAAGTCCGACAGCAGCATCAGCTCGATGAACTGCAGCGCGAGAGGTTGGGACGCTACGGCATCGCGTAATCCCTGCCAGCCGGTGGTGTGGGCCAGGACGGCCATGGACGGCGCCAGCGACAGGAAGGCCATGACCTGGATAAACAGGCCGCTGACCAGGAAATAGGACAGATCCTCGCGCCAGTCGTCGCGGAACAGGGGCTGTTTGTGATCGCCGCAGAACAGCTTTTCCAGCGGCACGAACAGGAAGCCCTTGAACAGCAGGTTCAGCACAAACCAGTCGACGCCGAGATTGACCTGGGCGGCGCGGGGCAGGGTGGCGCTGCCGATGGCGCCGAGCGTCGTGGTCAGCAGGACCAGGAACAGGGCGGTGAATCCCAATACCTTGTTACGGCGCAGGACCAGGTTGACGCAGGCCAGGACGAAACCCATCAGCGCCAGGACCTGGACGGCGGCGATATAGATCGGATTGCTGCGCAGGGGCGCCAGGTCGTCGACCGAGAACAGGGCGGGATATTGCTGGCTGAGCAGGAGGAGCAGGGCGCAGCCGCCGAGGATAAGCGCAAGGACCCCGCTGATATAGCCCGACCCGAACCGCCGCGCTTCTTCGGGCGCTTCCAGGTCGTTGCGGATGGCAAGTCGCAAGGCGTTCAGCATGGTCTATCCCCTTAAAAACCTTGGGAAAGCTGTAACACAACACCGCTAAGGAAAGGTTGACTTAGCGTCACCGGTATAAAGTTACATCTGTCATCCCACGACCACACCTGTAACGAAAAAATAGCATTGTTCCGCTATGCCATGACGGTGATTACCTTATGGATCAACGACTTCACATTTCCCTAGGGTAAACTTTTTTGTGCGATGCGGGGAAATGGCTTGCGCCCGAGTCGCAAATTGACTACGGGCCGCCCCCATCGGGCCGCCGTGCGGCTGCTGTTCAGGACCTCTTCATGACCCATCTGTCTCGCCTTCTGGCTTGTTCCGCTTTGGCTTCCGGTCTGCTTACTGCGTCGGCCTTTGCTGCGGAACCGACGACCGAGGTTGTCATCACGGCGCAGAAGCGGCCTGAACCCCTGAGCCGCGCACCTTTGTCGGTGGCGGTGGTGACGGGTGAACAGATGGAACGCAACGGCGCCCACGACCTGAAGGACCTGCAGGTCCTGACGCCGTCCCTGCTGATTACCTCGACGGCCAACGAAGCCCAGACCACGGCCCGCCTGCGCGGCGTCGGCACGGTCGGCGACAATCCTGGCCTGGAATCGTCGGTCGGCGTGACCATCGACGGCGTGCTGCGGCCGCGTACCGCCACAGCCATGAGCGACCTCGGCGTGCTGGACCGCGTAGAAATTCTGAAAGGCCCGCAGTCGGACACCTACGGCAAGGGCGCCTCGGCCGGCATCATCCAGGTGGTGACCAAGCTGCCCAGCCTGACCCCGTCGCAATCCTATGAGCTGACCGCCGGGTCGCAATGGACCCTGGGCGCCTCGGCCTATCTGACCGGTCCGCTGGCTGACAGCCTGGCCGGCTCGCTGTATGTTGCCACGCGCCAGCGCGACGGCCAGTATGACATCCATACCGGCGACGGCCCGCGCACGAAAACCGATGACGGCGACATCAATTATGACTCGATCCGCGGCCAGCTGCTGTACGCGCCCAGCGGGTCGCTGCGGATGCGCCTGATCGCCGACTATACCCGCCGCGACGAAAGCTGCTGCGCCGGCACGGCCATCGCCATCGGCGGCACACGCGGCTATATCGACAGCCTGTCCGACGACGAAGGCACGGCCTCGGTGGTCGATCCGGAAGGCCGCGAAGCCTGGGCCAACCGCCCGACCGGCCAGGAAATCAATGACGGCGGCGTGTCGTTGCAAACCGACCTGGCCATTACCCCTACCCTGCAACTGACTTCGATTACCGCGGCGCGCTACTGGGACCACAACAGCGGCTACGATGCCGATTTCAGCTCGGCCGACGTCTATTACCGCAACGAAGGCGGCAGCTTCGGCAACCGCTTCAACACCGTGTCGCAGGAAGTCCGCCTGAACGGCAAGACCTGGCGCTTCGACTGGATGGCCGGGGTGTTCCTCGATACGGAAGAGCTGACCCGCAACGACGAAACCATCTACGGCGCGGACTATGAAGGTTATCTGAGCCTGCTGCTGTCGGGCGGCGCCAACCCGGCGCGCGTGTCGGAGATCACCGGTTTGCCGGTCGGCCAGTCGTTTGTGCCGGGCCAGGGTGCCCACGACGTCCATGATCAGCGCGAACGCAACGCCGCCATCTTCGGCCATGTCGACTGGTTTGTCACCGACACCCTGACCGTCCTGATCGGCGCGCGCAGCAACCATCAGAAAAAGACCCTGGTGTCGCACTATACGACCTCGGACGCCGGCATTGCCTGCGCCCGCGCCACGGCGTCGAAAAGCGTGATCTGCCAGGCGGCGTCCAACCCGGCCTTTACTGACCTGACCAACGTCCAGGGCGCCGAGGAAAGCGCCACGGTCGGCTCCATCAAGGTCAAATGGCAAATCACACCGGGCATCATGACCTATGCCTCCTATGGCGAAGGCTGGAAGGGCGCCGGTTTCAACCTGGACCGCGAACAGACCTCGGCCTTTGCCGTCGATCGCAACACGTCGTTCGGCGCCGAGACCTCGCGCGCCTATGAACTGGGTGCCAAGGCCCGGTTCTTCGACGGCCGCCTGGCGGTGGACGGCACCCTGTTCGACCAGCGTTTCCGCAACTTCCAGCTGAACACCTTCCTGGGGACGTCCTTTCTGGTGACCTCGATCCCCAACCTGCGTTCGAAGGGCGTGGAGTTGGAGTCGCGCTATGTCACGGGCTTCGGTTTGAACCTGCGGGCGGGAGCGACCTATACCGACGCCAAGTTCGGTCCGGAAGCCATCACCGGCCTGCCGCTGCTGGCCAACAATACGCCGTCGTTCGCGCCGGAATGGTCGTCGGCCTTCGGTCTCGACTACAGCCGCATGGTGCATGGCCTGAAGCTGACGGCCAGCCTGGATGGCCGCTACAACAGCGACTACAATACGGGTTCGGACCTGGCGCCGATCAAGATCCAGAAGGCCTATACGCTTTATAACGGCCGTGTCGGCATCGGCGCGCCGGATGGCAACTGGACGCTGGAACTGTGGGGCCTGAACCTGACGGATGAGACCTACTACCAGGTGGCGTTCTCGGCGCCGTTCCAGTCGGGCTCGTTCAAGGCGTTCACCGGCAATCCGCGCACGGTGGGTCTGACCCTGCGCCTGAAGCACTAACACCCGCACCAGACTGGACCCCGGCGGGCCTGTGTGCTACGGCCCGCCGCCATGTCCTATGAAGTCACCGTCCTGACCATGTTCCCCGAGGCTTTCCCAGGCCCGCTCGGCGTTTCGCTGATCGGGACGTCGTGGAAAGAATCTGGCCTGTGGTCCCTGGAGACACTGGACATCCGGACCTTTTCGAGCGATAAGCGCGGCTTTCTTGACGACACCCCCGCCGGAGGTGGACCAGGTCAGGTGCTGAAGGCCGATGTCATCGCCAAAGCGCTTGATTCGCTTGAACTTTCCGACCGGCCCAAAGTGTACATGTCCGCCCGGGGCAAACCCCTGACCCAGGCGAAAGTCAAGGAATGGGCTGCTGCACCCGGACTGATCGTCCTGTGCGGCCGGTTCGAAGGGGTGGACCAACGGGTGCTCGACGCCCGCGGGTTCGAGGAAATCAGCGTCGGCGATGCCGTCCTTGCGGGCGGGGAAGCGGCGGCGATGGTGACGATCGAGGCAGTGGTGCGGCTTATTCCGGGGGTTCTCGGCGCATCGGAAAGCCTCGAGACCGAAAGCTTCGAGGATGGACTCCTGGAGCATCCGCAGTACACGCGACCGCGGACGTTCGAGGGCCTCGACATCCCCGAGGTGCTGTTGTCGGGCGACCATAAGAAAATGGCCGTCTGGAAACAGCAGCAAAGAGAGGCAACCACGAAGGACAGACGGCCCGATCTGTGGGACGCCTGGCTTTCCAAATCACAGGCAAAAGGCTCTCCGAAGCCTCAATAATTCAGGAGTACTCACATGAACCTGCTTCAGCAGATCGAAGCCGAAGAAGTCGCCAAGCTGGCGGCCGGCCGTAACTTCCCCGCTTTCCAGCCGGGCGACACCCTGCGCATCAACGTCAAGATCAAGGAAGGCGAGCGCGAGCGCGTCCAGGCCTTCGAAGGCGTCTGCATCGCGCGTGCCGGCTCGGGCATCAATGAGACCTTCACGGTCCGCAAGATCAGCTTCGGCGAAGGCGTCGAGCGTAAGTTCCCGCTGTTGTCGCCGAACATCGACTCGATCGAAGTCAAGCGCCGCGGTGTCGTCCGTCGCGCCAAGCTGTATTACCTGCGTGACCGTCGCGGCAAGTCGGCCCGTATCGTCGAGCGTTCGCAAAGCTCGACCCGCGGTTCCAAGGGCGACGAACTGCGCGCTGCCATGGCCAATGCCGCGCCGGCTCCGAACCTGGACGCCGAATAAGCATTGGGCGAAACGCCAAAATGAAAAACCCGCCGGAGCGATCCGGCGGGTTTTTCTTTTTCCGATAGTGATGAACGCCTATTCGAAAACGCCCTCGGCCAGGCGCAAATGATCGCGCAGTGCTACTTCGGCGTCGGCGGCGCTGTTGCAGTCGATCATCACCATCAGGCTGCCCTTCGGCAAAAGCGTCCCGCCCGTTACGGTCACCGTGCCCGGGGCCTTGGGATCAGTGGCGATCCAGACGGCCATCTTGATCGGCGTCTTGCCGTTACCGCTGCCGAGCGTCAAAATCTTGGTTTCCGTGACGGTCAGGCCCTCCAGGAAGGACGGAGTCTCCGAGGACGTCAGCATGTCACCGATATTTTCCTGGATCAGGTCCAGGGTAAGGATATCGCTATCATCCTGGACGCGGTCGGTCGCGACGACCATATCGACATAGTGATCCCGATCCTTCAGGCCGTAGGTGAAGAACCGGATGCCGTTGTCGACATCGGTCGTGTCATCCGGGCCCAGGGTTACGGTGTAGGTGCCATCCTCGGCGGTGAAGGTGCGTACGCCGGCGATATCGGCCACCTGGCCGCGATTGGCCTTGGGCGCCGGCACCACTTCATAAACAGATTGAGCGAAGGCCGGCGCACCGGTCAGCAGAACGGCAGCGGCGGCGAGGCCGGCAAACAGACGCATGAACCTATTCCTGAATTACTTGGTTTCCGGCGCTTTGGTCGGCGGTCCCGCGGCGGCAGATGACGACGTCGCGCCTTCGCTGCCGAACTTGGGCAGGAGCTCGGTCGGCACCTCGACACCGAAGATTTCCGGCGGCGCTTCCTTGGCGCCCATTTCCTCGCGGACGAAGTGCCAGGCCTTTTCATTGGAGCAGCCGCAGACGCGAAGCTGGTTGTTCTTGTCGCGCCAGATCAGCAGCGGATAGCTGACCGTCACCTTGTTCCGGCGCAGCAGTTCATTGATCTGGTCGTTGAAGCCGCGGCCGGCCCCGACCACGGCGGTGCGGGCCAGGCTGTCGTCAGCGATCGGAAGGCCCTCGGCCGTCCAGGTTTCGTCGGTCGACATGTGCCAGGCCTTGTAGAAGTTCCAGTTCCGCGTCAGCCACAGCTCGGCGATGGTGGAACGTTCCTCCGGCGTCGAGCGGATGGCGCCGGCCTGGTCGGGAAGGGCGAAGACGACGATGCGGGTCTCGATATTCGACGCCTGGAACTTGGGCAGTTCCTTGTCTTCATAGTCATTGCAGGTCTTGCAGCTGCGATAGGTGACCAGGTACATCGACTTGTCCTGGGCGCCCGGCGTCAGGTAGTCGGCCTGGTTCAGCAGCTTCTGAATGCGCGGCAGGTCTTCGGCGCTGGTGATGGTCACCGGGGCGTAGCGGATGAACTGGTCCCAATAGACCCAGTAGCCGGTCCCGATTATCGCCGGGATCAGCACCACCAAAGCCATCAGCCACAACAGGACTTTCCTGTTCATCCAAACCCCCGAAGCGCTTCTGCCCGACCTGCGCGATGCGCGACACTATAATCGCTAAAGCCCCATCCGCCTAGCTTAACCATGTTGCGGCAAATTCATACAGATTTACAAATGGTTAATGTAAAAAATCCATCAATTTGTGATGGCGGACCGCATCAACCCCGATTTAACATGGCGAACAGTGCAAAAATCACACACAGAATACTGATCACCCACAACGCCAGATAGGGAATTACCGCCTTGGGGCGGCGGCGGTCTTCGCTGGATGGATTGGGGGCCGGGTCGGTCATGGCGCCAAACTAGCACCGAACTGTGAAACTTGCCAAGACGCGCAAAACTGTTCAGACGAAGGACGTATGGCGAAGCTGCATATCATCGATGAACTGATCTACGAACGGGCGCCACGTCTGGTGGCGTCCTTCGCCTGGCCGATGGTCAAGCCGGTGCTGTACGCCATTCTGGGCTATCCGAAGGCGCGCCATACGGCCGATGCGGTGGCGCACCTGTCGGGCGCCGGCGCGCTGGACTATGTCTCGGACCTGCTGTCGCTGGATGTCCAGGTCCGTCACATCGAACGGATTCCGGCTTCGGGCCGATGCGTGGTGGTGGTCAATCACCCCACCGGCATTGCCGACGGGATCGCGGTTTACGATGCCTTGCTGCGGATACGTCCCGACGCGATCTTCTTTGCCAATGCCGACGTTCTGCGGGTCAATCCGCGCTTCGGCGAGGCCATCATCCCGGTCGAGTGGGTCGAAGCCAAGCGCACGCGCGAAAAGACCCGCGCGACTTTTGCGGCCGCCAAGGCCGCTTTCGAAGCCGAACGCTGCGTGGTGATGTTCCCGGCCGGGCGGCTGGCGCGGCGCAATCCGCAAGGCGAGCTGGTCGACCCGCCCTGGGCGCCGACGGCGGTGTCGTTGGCGCAGAAATACCAGGCCCCGATCGTGCCGATCCACCTGACCGGGCCCAATTCCTTCTGGTTCCACTTGTTTCATAAGTTTTCCCAGGAACTGCGCGACATCACCCTGTTTCACGAACTGCTCAACAAGGCGGGTAAACGCTTCGATTTGACGGTCGGTCCGGTGATTGATCCGGACACGGATGGTTTCGATACCGATGGGCTGAAAACCTATGTCGAAAAGACCCTGGCGGGGTCACCGGATGCCGCCTATGGCTGAGACTGTACACCTCCCCGACGAAGCCGCGACGGCAGCGTTGGGCGCTTCGATTGCACCCGGATTGAAGGCCGGCGATGTCGTCTACCTGACCGGCGCGCTCGGCATGGGGAAATCGTCCTTGGCGCGGGGCCTGATACGTGCCCTGACCTATCCGGACCAGGATGTGCCGTCGCCGACCTTCACCCTGATCCAGTCCTATGAGGCGGCGGACTTCACCCTGCTGCATCTCGATCTGTACCGGCTGGAATCGCCGGACGAGGCCTACGAACTGGGCCTGGACGACGCCCTGCCATCGTCCGTGTTGCTGATCGAATGGCCCGACCGCTTGGGGCATCTCGGCTACGACGACCGGCTGGACATCGTGCTGGAACTGGCCGATAAGACCAATCCTTCTGCGGGCCGGATCGCGCATCTGGTTCCGCGTGGAAATTTCAAGGTTTAGTATGACTGCGACGACACCGGACCGCGAGGCGATCAAGCAGCGGTTTTTAAGCGATTCCGGCTTCGGCAATGCCGAGCGCCAGCCCCTGCCCGGCGATGCCTCGACCCGCCGCTATGAGCGCCTCATCAAGGACGGCCAATCCTACATGCTGATGGATCAGCCGCCGGCGCTGGAAACCCAGCCATGCCGGCCGGAGCAGACCCCGTCCGACCGTGTCGAGTCGGGCTATAACGCCATGGCGCGCCTGGCGGCCGGGCGGATCGACGCCTTTGTCGCCGCGGCCGGTTATTTGCGGTCACAGGGCCTGTCGGCTCCGCAGTGCTATGAGCTGGATGCCGCCAATGGCCTGCTGATTTCGGAAGACCTGGGTGACGACCTGTTCGCCGCCCTGATCGCCAAGGGTCAGGACGAGCAGCCGCTGTATATGGCGGCCATCGAGGCCCTGGCGCAGTTGCACGAATTGACCCCGCCCGATGTGCTGCCCGGACAATTGGGCACGCCGGGCTGGCCGTTGCTGACCTATGACGATCTGGCGCTGAAGACCGGCGCGGGTTTGTTCACCGAATGGTACCCGCGCTATGCCGGTGGAGAAGCGCTTTCGGACCAGGCCCTGGCCGAGTGGGAAGCCCTGTGGTCGCCGTTACGCAAACGCGCCGAAGCCGGGGCGACCGCCTTTGCGCATCGTGACTACCATGCCGAAAACCTGATGTGGTTGCCGGATCGTTCGGGCGTCGCCCGGGTGGGGATGATCGACTTCCAGGACGCCCTGCGCGCCCACCCGTCGTGGGACCTGCTGTCGCTGCTGCAGGACGCTCGCCGCGATGTCTCGCCGGAACTGGAAAAGGCCGCGCTGGACCACTATTTCGGTCTGCGCCCGCACGTCGACCGCGACGCCTTCATGGCCGATTACAATGCCCTGGCGACGCTGAACGAGGCGCGGATCCTGGGCATCTTCGCGCGCCTGGTCGTGCACTACCACAAGCCGCGCTACGAGCAGTTCATCCCGCGCATGTGGCGCCATATCGGCCGCAATGTCGAAGCGCCGGGCATGGAAGGGCTGAAAGATTGGTTCCATGCCTACGGTTTCGGCGATAAGCTGAAAGCATGATTCCCGAGACAGCCTTTATCCTGGCGGCGGGCTTAGGCACCCGCATGCGCCCGCTGACCAATGACCGGCCCAAGGCCCTGGTCGAGGTCGGCGGCCGCGCTTTGATCGATCACATGCTGGACCGCTTGGCGGCGGCGGGCGCGAAGCACTTCGTTGTCAATGTCCATGCCTTTGCCGACCGGCTGGAAGCCCACCTGAAGGCGCGGACCGATCTGGATATCGTCATCTCGGACGAGCGCGAGGCCCTGCTGGAAACCGGTGGGGGCCTGAAGAAGGCGCGGCCGCTGCTGGGTGAGGATCCGATCTGGGCGGCCAATATCGATAGTGTCTGGCTGGAGGATATTGACGGCGCGGCGTTGAAGGCGCTGAGCAGCCTTTGGAATCCTGACGAGATGGACGCGGCGCTGTTGCTGGCGCGGATGGAGCGAACGACGGGGTTCGACGGCGCCGGCGACTTTTTCATGGATGGTGACCGGCTGCGTTTCCGTGGCGAGGCCTCGTCTGCGCCGCTGAACTATATGGGCGTGCACATCACCAAACCGCAGATCGTCGATGGCGTGGATGAGGCGGCATTTTCGCTGGCGAAGATCTGGCGGGAGTTAGCGCCGAAAGGCCGAATCGCCGGAGTCGTGATGGATGGCGACTGGATGCATGTCGGCGATCCCGCTGCCCGCGATATCGCTGAGGGTCGGTTAGCCGTTCGGGACCGGTAAAGGGTTTAGTCGAACAGCGTCGCCAAGCCAATGATTTCCAGTTGGTTCGCCAGGGTCTTGAACACCGGAATCTCGGCAACATAGCCGCTCAACCGGCCCTTGGCGGTATAGCGTTGACGGAAGACCTCGGCATCGAACAGGTCGCCGATCAGGTCCATCAAATCGCCCGTCAGGTAAATCCCACCCCGCGCACCCAGGATCAGGCCGACATCCGATGCCATCGCCGCCAGCCAGCCCATGCTCATCCGGATCGCTTCGCTTGCGCGTTCATCACCTATGCTGGCCAGGGCGACGATCTCTTCCGGCGACTTGCGGACCACTTCGTCGCCGTCCAGTTCGCTGAGTGCCTTCCAGACGTGGACCAGACCGTCCAGCGAGATGGCCAATTCGCGGGCGACATGGCCATGGCGGCGGGCCAGGACCTGGCGCACCTGCCACTCACGTTCGGACGTCGCCGGCAGGTCCGAATGTCCGCCTTCGCAGGGGATGGCGGTCCAGCTACCGGCGCCGTCGGGCGCCAGGGCGGCGAGGCCAAGGCCATGGTGGGGCCCCAGGACGGCGATCACCTGCTCGTCGATGGCGTCTTCGCCGCAGATCTTCTCGACCTCGTGACTGTTGAGCCGGGGAATGGCCAGGGCGCGGGCGACGAAGTTGTTGACCAGGTTGACCCGTTGCACGCCCAGAAGCGCGCGGACATCGTCCCGGACGATTGACATGCCCTCCTGAGGCAGTTGCAGCTTGCCCTTGCTTTCCCAGCCGCGCGACGAAATCGCCACGCCCTTCAGACGTGGATGGCCGTTCTGCGTCAGAAAATCGATCATGGCATCGTCGAACGACGCCCGGTCGGGACAGGAATAGGGTGTCGCCTCCGGCGGGCGCGAGCCCGGATGCGCCAGGGCCATTTCGACCTCGGCGCCGATCGCGAAATCACACAGGAGGACGTAGTCGGACATGCCAAAATATCCTGGAGGGACTTCAATCGAACAGGGTTGCCAGGCCGATGACCTCGAGGTCACGGGCCTTGGCGAGATAGACCGGTATCTCGCTGACATAGCTGCTTAGCCGGCCCTTGTCGCCATAGCGGGCGACGAAGGCGTCGACGTTCAGCTGGTCACCGATCATGTCCATCAGTTCGCCGGCCAGGTAGACCCCGCCGCGGGCGCCCAGGATCAGGGCAACGTCGGAGGCGAAGGCGGCGAACCAGCCCATGCTGAGATCGATCGCCTGGCGGCAGCGGGCGTCACCCGTGCGGCACCGGGCGACGATCAGCTCAGATTCCGGGACGATTCCGCCGTCTTCGCCGTCGAGCTTGGCCAGGGCCTGCCAGAGGTCGCGCAGGCCGGGGATGGAGACGACCCGTTCCCGCGACACATGGCCTTTGTACTTTTCGTGCAGGACCTTCCACACCTTCCATTCCAGGTCCGTGACCGGGGTCAGGTCGGAATGCCCGCCTTCGCAGGGCATGGCGGTCCAGTTGCCCATGCCGTCGGGCGCCAGGGCGGCCTGGCCCAGGCCACGATGCGCGCTGATGACGGCGATGACCTGTTCTTCCAGGGCGTCGCCGCCGCAGATCTTGAGCCGTTCGGTGCTTTCCAGGCGCGGGATAGCCAGCGCCTTGGCGACACAGTCATTGACCAGGTTCAGGCGCTGGATATTGAGGAATTCGCGCACCTCGGCGCGGTTGATCGAAAACCGGTGGTTCGGCATAGCCATATTGCCGCGGTCTTCCCAGCCGCCGGCCGAGATCGCCGCACCCATCAGTGGGGGATTGTCATGCTGGTTCAGGAAATAGCGGATCGAGGCCTGGAAATCCTCCCAGGTTTCGCACGGAAATTGCTGGGTGTTGTCGGGGCGTTCGCCCCGCCGGGCCAGGGCCAGTTTGAGACATATCCCGTTGCTGATGTCGCTCAGCAGCACATATTCGCCCATGATATCCTGCCCATTGATACGCTTATGAGGGGCCGGCCATTGCACACACCGGCTTCGTTAACAGACAAAATTAAAATCGATTTGTTGATTTTTACTAAAGGTCTGACCTAGAGCTTACGATTATGACGGTTTTGTCGAAAATATGCGGTATTTCTACGCTTTCGGCCGCTCAAGCGGCGGTTAAGAGCGGCGCGGACCTGCTTGGATTTATCCACTTTGCGAAGAGTCCACGACATTTGACGCAACCGTCAATGACGCAACTGATGCAGGCGATTCGCTGCCATGGTATGACCACACCGCTGACGGCCGTCGTGGTTAATCCGGACGATGAACTTTTGACAGCCTTGACCGCGTCGGCGCAGCCGGACCTGATCCAGCTTCACGG
The DNA here is from genome assembly GCF_000495795.1 of Asticcacaulis sp. AC460. Taxonomy (GTDB): domain Bacteria; phylum Pseudomonadota; class Alphaproteobacteria; order Caulobacterales; family Caulobacteraceae; genus Asticcacaulis. The sequence goes on along the minus strand of NZ_AWGD01000015.1, from coordinate 121,174 downwards.
TCATGAAACGCCGGATCGGGTGGCCGAAGTCCGGTCGCGGTTCGGCCTGCCGGTGATCAAGGCGATCAGTGTCGAGACGGCCGACGATATTGCTGCCGCCAAGCTATATGACGAGGTCGCCGACTATCTGCTGTTCGACGCCAAAACGCCGAAGGACGCCGTCCTGCCCGGCGGTATGGGGTTAAGCTTCGACTGGCCGCTGATGCGCGCCTGGACGGGAGTCAAGCCGTGGCTTCTGGCCGGGGGACTGACGCCCGATAATGTCGCCGAGGCTCTCCGTTTGAGTGGTGCGCCCGGGGTGGATGTCTCCTCAGGGGTTGAATCGACGCCGGGCGTTAAGGATGAGCGACTCATTTCCGGCTTCCTTAAAGCCGTAAAGTCGCTATAACCCGCTTTCTTTAAAACGTCCGCATCCATGTCTGGCTTGATCTGAATCAGCAAGCCGGACGTAGTTGCGGCACCAACAGCAAGACTTCAGAAGGATCCTTTGCAGTGAGCGATCTGCGTCCCAACACCTATTCCCAACCGGATGCCAAGGGCCGGTTCGGGGAATTCGGCGGTCTCTATGTGCCTGAGACCCTGATGCCGCTGGTGCTGGAGCTGAACGCCGCCTGGCAAAGCGCCAAAACCGATCCCACCTTCTGGGCCGAATATCACAGCCTCCTGAAGCACTTCGTCGGTCGGCCATCGCCCCTGTATCTGGCGGAACGCCTGACCGCCCACTACGGTGGTGCGAAGATCTACTTCAAGCGCGAAGAGCTGAACCACACCGGCGCGCACAAGATCAACAACTGCATCGGCCAGATACTGCTGGCCCGGCGCATGGGGCGGACGCGGATCATAGCTGAAACCGGGGCGGGCCAGCACGGCGTCGCTTCGGCCACAGTGTGCGCCAAGTTCGATCTTCCCCTGGTGGTTTATATGGGCGCGACCGATGTCGAGCGTCAGGCGCCGAACGTCTTCCGCATGAAGCTGATGGGCGCCGAAGTGACCCCGGTCACGGCTGGCAACGGCACCTTGAAGGATGCTTTGAACGAAGCGCTGCGGGACTGGGTGACCAATGTCAGTGACACCTATTACATGATCGGCACTGCGGCTGGCATGCACCCGTATCCCGAGATGGTCCGCGATTTCCAGACGGTCATCGGCAAGGAAACGCGCGAGCAGATTCTGGAACAGGAAGGTCGCCTGCCTGACGCCGTCATCGCCTGTATCGGCGGTGGCTCCAACGCCATCGGCATGTTCCATCCCTTTATCGACGACGAAGGCGTGCAGATCGTCGGCGTCGAAGCGGCGGGCCACGGCCTGGACGTCTATAACGGCCACTCGGCTTCGCTGAACGGCGGCCGCCCGGGCGTGCTCCACGGCAACCGCACCTACCTGCTGCAGGACGACGACGGCCAAATCCTGGAAGGCCACTCGATTTCGGCCGGCCTCGACTATCCTGGCATTGGCCCGGAACACGCCCACCTCTTCAAGACCGGCAGGGCGCGTTACATCACGGCCACGGACGACGAGGCGCTGGAAGCTTTCCAGCTCACGTCGAAGCTTGAGGGCATTATCCCGGCTCTGGAGTCGTCTCACGCCATTGCCCGCGTCGGCGAACTGGCGCGTGAGATCGGTAAGGATGGCATTGTTGTGCTGAACCTCTCGGGCCGCGGCGACAAGGATATCGCCACCGTCTCCAAACGTCTGGGCATGGGAGGGATCTCAGCATGACCGTCTCCCGCATCGACGCCCGCTTTGCGGCTCTGAAGACCGAGAACCGTGCCGCCTTCATCGCCTATATCATGGCCGGAGATCCGGACGTGGACACCACGCTGGACATCCTGAAAGGCTTGCCCGCGGCCGGGGCCGACCTGATCGAGCTGGGTTTTCCCTTCTCCGATCCGATGGCGGAGGGGCCCACCATTCAGCATGCTGCTGAACGCGCTTTGAAGAACGGCACCAAGATCGCCGATGTCTTCAACCTGGTCCGCCGCTTCCGTGAACACGACCAGACGACACCGATCATCCTGATGGGCTATATGAACCCCGTCGAGTCCATGGGCTACGAGGCCTGGGCGGCCAAGATGGCGGAGGTCGGCGCCGACGGGCTGATCATCGTCGACTGCCCGCCGGAAGAAGCCGATGGCCTGACCGACGCACTGGACGCGGAGAATCTGGCACTGATTCGCCTGGCCACCCCGACCAGCGACGAAAACCGTCTCAAGACCCTGGTGAAGCGGACGCGCGGATTTATCTATTACGTTTCCGTGACCGGGGTGACGGGCGTGAAGGAAGTCAACGCCGAGGCCATCCGTGATGAGGTCCGCAAGGTCCAGGAAGCGGCGCAATTGCCGGTAGCGGTGGGCTTCGGCATCCGCACCGCCGAACGCGCTGCCGAGGTTGCCCGCATCGCTGACGCCGCGGTTGTCGGTTCAGCACTTGTTGACGAAATCAAGAATAGTTTACCTGATTCGCAAGCCGGCAAAGCGAAAGTGCTGGAAAAGGCCGCAATTTTGGCTCAGGCTGTGCGTTCGGCGCGTTAAGGAGTAGCAGATAGTAATGGCTATGGCTGATACGACCAAGGGTCCGAAACTGCCGGGGGGCGCCAAGCCCGCCGATCGTCGCGAACGCGGAGGCTGGCTGGCCAAGATCGCCCCCGGCGTCTCCAAGTTCGTCAGCCGGCGTGAAACGCCGGAAAATCTGTGGGTCAAGGACCCCGACACCGGCGACATGATCTACCGGTCGGACCTGGAAGCGGCCATGTGGGTGACGCCTTCGGGCCGCCATATGCGCATCGGTCCTGACGCGCGCATGAAATTCACCTTCGACGACAGCAAGTGGACCGATATTCCGCTGCCCGGCGTCCACGAAGATCCGCTGCATTTTTCGGACGGTAAGCCCTATTCCGAGCGTCTGAAGGCGGCGCGTGCCGCCACCGGCGAGCAGGACACCATGGCCGCCGGCTACGGCACGGTCCAGGGCACGCCCTGCGTCGTGCTGGTCCAGGACTTCGCCTTCATGGGCGGATCGCTGGGCATGGCCGCCGGCGAAGGCTTTATCGCCGCCGCCCGCGAAGCGCTGGCGCGTAAATGCCCGATGGTCGCCTATACCGCCGCCGGCGGCGCCCGTATGCAGGAAGGCGCCCTGTCGCTGATGCAGATGGCGCGCACCACCCTGGCCATCCAGGAACTCAAGGCGGCGCAGCTGCCCTATATCGTCGTCCTGACCGACCCGACCACGGGCGGTGTTACGGCGTCCTATGCCATGCTGGGCGATATCCACCTGGCTGAACCGGGCGCTTTGATCGGTTTCGCCGGTCCGCGTGTCATCGAAACCACCATCCGCGAAAAGCTGCCGGAAGGCTTCCAGCGTTCGGAATACCTGGTCGAAAAGGGCATGGTCGACCGCGTGGTGCCGCGCTCGGAACTGCCGGAAGTGCTGGGCGCCCTGATGTCGATGCTGATGGGCGGCCGTCGCAAGGCGGCTTAAGTTCGAAGCCGGGGGGCGATGGTAAGACCGCGTAAACTGTTGTTGTCGCTGTTCGCCTGTGCGGTGGCCGCACCGGTCGGTACGTTTGTGGCGACATACCCATTCAGTGTGGTTTGGATTTCCAGAGATACATGGCCGGAGCGTCTGGTCGACTCCTGGTTCTTTACCCTGGGTTTGGCGCCGGTTCTTTCCGGCGTCACCTTCGCCGCCATGGTGATCATCGGCTTACCGTATCAGGCCATCATGCAGAAGCGCGGTGAGACTGACTGGCTCTCCCATGTCGGGCCGCCGATCCTAGGCGGTTGTCTGATTTCGGTCATGACCATGATCGGGATTCTGTACCTGCCGGCAGCAGCCCTCAACGGATTTATCGCGGGCAGCGTTTTCTGGCTGATCCGCCGCCCGGACAAGGACTTAGACGAAGAGGCAAAGGCCTGATGGCGATTCAGATCAAAGCGACGCGTGCTCTGAAAAGCCTGGCCGGCTTATTGGTGGGCGCCGTGGTCAGTACGGCCATAGCCCTGCCGTTCACGGGAATGGTGCACGAAAGTCCCGATCCCGAACTGAACGAAGGCTACGCCTCTATGCTGATTGCCGGGTCCCTCATGGTCACCATGTTTGCGGTCCCGGTTGGCCTGGTTGGCCACGCTATTCTCAGCGCTTTGAAGCGGCGCGAAGCGGTCGTCTATGCGATGTCGGGCGGGGTTGGCGGTTTCCTCTTCAGTTTTGTGATGGGGGGCGGCATCGACCGGTTGCAGACCATCCCGTTGTACACGCTTTGGGCGGCCGGTTGTGCGCTGATCGCCTGGTTGATCCGGCGGCCGGACAAGGATGCCGTCGTCCCGCTCGATACGCACTTCTGAGGTCGCATGAAACTCGTTGGAGAGCGGGTATTTCGAAATGTCCTCGGCCTGGTGGTCGGAGCATGGCTAGGGACAGCCATCACTATGGCAACCTACACCGCCATTCAAATCGCCTTGGGCCATCGCGAAGCCGTAGATGGGATTATCGCCGGAGTTCCCACCCTGGGCCTGTTTGTTTTTATCGTCATGGCGCCGCTGGTCTTAATCGCGCACGCAGCCCTGTGCGCGCTCAAGCGGCCTGCCTGGTTCTACTATGTCGGATTGGCGGCAGTCGTGGGTTATTTTTTGGGCTCACTGGTCACCTACGTCGAAAGCTCTATCTCGCGGCTATGGATGGATGGCGGATTCGCCATATGGGCCGCCGTGTGCGTGGCAATCTTCTGGCTGATCCGGCGGCCGGACAAGGATGCCGTCGTCCCGCTCGACACGCACTTCTAATCGTCCTAAACCGGCGCCATGACCGACCGCCTGCTGCCGTTCGATGCGCCGCTGGAGCGCTTGAAAGCCCTGCATCCCAAACGGATCGACCTCAATCTCGACCGGATGCTGCGGGTCTGCGCGGCGCTTGGCAATCCGCAGGACCGGCTGCCACCGGTGGTCCATGTCGCCGGCACCAATGGCAAGGGGTCGACTCTGGCCCTTTTGCGCGCCATGGCCGAAGCCCAAGGGGTGCGCGTTCACGTCTATACGTCGCCTCACTTGGTGCGCTTTGCCGAGCGCATCCGTCTGGCCGGTCGTCTGATCACGGATGATGCGCTGGCCGATGTGCTGGACCGTGTCGAAAAGGCCAATGGCGGCGAGCCACTGACCTTCTTCGAAGCCACGACGGCGGCGGCGTTCCTGGCCTTCTCGGAGACCCCGGCGGATGTGCTGCTGCTGGAAACCGGGCTGGGCGGGAACCTGGACGCGACCAATATCGTGGTCCGGCCGAAACTGACCCTGATCAGCCCGATCGACTACGACCATAAGGATTTCCTCGGCGAGGAGCTGTCGCAGATCGCCCGCGAGAAGGCCGGCATCTTCAAGCGCGGTACTCCGGCCGTGTCGGCGCGTCAGGCCGATGAGGCCCGCGCCGCGCTTGAGCGGCAGGCTTTGAAGTTGAATGTGTCGCTGGAGTTTGCCGGTGAAGGTTTCGACGCCTGGCGCGAAGGCGACCGGCTGGTGTTTCAGGACGAGGATGCCTTGCTGGACCTGTCCCTGCCGCGTCTGCCGGGTGAGCATCAGATCGGCAATGCGGCTGTGGCCGTCAAGGCGGCGCGGCTGCTGGGCTGGTCGCCGGAAGCGATAGATAAGGGGCTACAGACGGCGGTGTGGCCGGGGCGGCTGCAGGCCTTGAAAGCCGGGCCGTTGTTTGAAGTGCTGCCGGCGGGGTCGGACCTGTGGCTGGATGGCGGGCATAATCCCCATGCGGCCCGGGCTTTGCGCGACTTTATCGACCGGATGCAGGCGCGCGACGCCAAGCCGCTATATCTGATCTGCGGGCTGATCAATACCAAGGATGCCGGTGAATTTTTTGGCGCCTTTGCCGGGGTGGAGGCGGATGTGGCTTGTGTTGGCTTTTCCAGCGAGGCGGTGATTGCGCCGGACGTGCTGGCGCTGGCAGCGCAAGCAAAAGGGCTCAGGGCCTATGCGGCCGAGAGCCCTTTACAGGTTATAAAATCCTTGCCCAATGAGCCTTGCCGCGTTTTGATCTGCGGCTCGCTATACCTGGCCGGTGACGTACTAGCCGCTTCCGAAGCGACTTGGCCGACTTAGGAAACGCCGGATTCGCTTAGCCATTCCAATAGCTTGGCCTTAGGCAGGGCGCCGACCTTCATCGAGGTCATCTGGCCGTCCTTGAACAGGATCATGGTCGGAATACCGCGCACGCCGAAACGCGACGGCGTCATCGGGCTGTCCTCGATGTTCAGCTTGGCGATCTTGACCTTGTCGCCCAGGCCTTCCGCCACCTCTTCCAGGATCGGCGCGATCTGCTTACAGGGACCGCACCATTCGGCCCAGAAATCCACCAGCACCGGGGTGCTCGACTTCAGAACGTCGGCTTCAAAGCTTTCGTCGGTAATCTTATGCGTCGCCATCATTGGCTCCTTTCGAACTTTGCCCGGAATGTAGGAGGTGTTGCATATGAAATCAACGCGGAGGTCAGCGAGAAAGAATCTCGTCCAACCTAAGCTGGACTAATGTCTCGGACATTGGCGTCAGGCGCGGGCCGTCGGTCCACAACAAAGCCGCCTCGACCGCCCGGTCCGGGTAGACTTGACGCAGCAAAGCGACATAGCCCGCCATCTGGCGCTGATAGGCCACGGCGGCATCTTCGGCGCGGTCGGGGGCCGGGCGGTTGGACTTGTAGTCGATGATCACCACACGGTCGTCGGTGATCACCAGCCGGTCGATCCGCCCCGACAACATGATGGCCTCGCCACGCGGATTGACGCCGACCTGTCCGGCCAAGGCGATTTCCGGCCGCGACTGCGGACCGAAGGCCTCGGCAAAGCGGGCATCGGTCAGTACCGCCATGACGGCGCCGGTCATCTCCTCGCGCTGAGCGTCGGTCAGGTCAGCCTGTCGGCCCAGATAGCGGCCGGCAACGGCGATGCGGTTGTCCGGTGCGATATCCGGCAGGATTTCGAACAGCTTGTGGATCAGGTTGCCGCGCCGGTACCGCCCAAGACTGCCGATGGTCTGCAACGGAGACGGCGCGGTTTCGCTCTCGGTGCGATCCTCGTCGCCCATCTGCGAAATGGCCGCCCAGCGTTCGGTCTCGATATCGTCATGGGTGACCATAGCCAGGGCGAAGTCGGGCAGGGGCACTTCGGGTTCGTGCAGGCGCGCTTCGGCGGTCAGGGCCTCGCTGTGCTCGCCGAAGACGCGCACCTGAGCCTCGTCATGGATTTCGCCATCGTCGAACGGATTCACCAGGGTCATAGGGTGAGAGGTTGTTTCCAATCGATCGAAAGCATCCGACGCGAGATCGTACCATGAAGGGAAGTTGCCGGTCGCGGCCGGTTTGGTGCCCGTATAGGCGCACACCGTCAGACGGTCGCGTGCCCGGGTCAGGGCGACATAGAACAGCCGCAGGGATTCCTGCTCGTCGCGCAAAGCGCGTTGGTCGCGGATATCGCCGGTCACTGCCGTATCGGCCTTTTTGCCGCCGGCGCAAAGATACATCTGGCCGTCTTCGCCGGTCAGGATCAGATCCTCCTTGCGCGCTCCGTATTGCGGCCCGACCGGCACGATAACCCATGGCGCCTCCAGTCCTTTGGAGCCGTGCACCGTCATCACTCGGACGGCGTGGCCGCCCTCCTCCTGTTCGCGCTTGATCTGCGACGCCTGGAATTCGAACAGGTCGAGACAGGCGCTCAGACCCGCCGCTCCGGCGCCTTCACCTTTCAGCGCCAGGGCCAGGGTCTCGTCGAGCACGTCTTCGCATTCGTCGCCCAAGCGCGTCAGGAAACGCTGGCGGAAGCTGCGGCCGGCGAAGTCGCGCCGGTTCAGCACGCGCGCCAGAAAGTCGAAGGCGGTTAGTCGCCACGCCGTTTCCTGCGCCCACAGCAGGAAGACGCGGGCGGCGTCGATCGGACCTTCGGTCGCCGGATGTTTCAGCAAAGCCGACCACAGGTTGCCTTCGCGGTGATGGGCCAGTTCGAACAAGTCGCTTTCCGACAGGTCGCACAGGGGCGACCGCAGCACGCAGGCCAGCGACAGGGCATCCATTGGCTGCAGGCACACCCGCAGCAGGGCGCGCAGGTCCTGAAAGGCGATATGGTCGCCCAGCTTAAGCCGGTCGGCGCCGGAAACGGCAACGCCAGCGATCTTCAGTTCACGGATGATGTGCTCGAACAGGTGGTCGCGTTTGCGCACCAGGATCAGGACGTCACCGGCATGAACCGTGCGGCGGCGCTTCAGGGCCTTGTCGTAGATGGTGCGGCCTGCGGCAATCTCCGATCGGATGGTGGCGGCGATCTGTTTGGCTAGGCGCTTGGATGGCGGATTGCGGCCGGGATCGTCCAACGCGGCCTGTTCATCGTCATCGTCCGCCGTGGTCTCGACCGCCGCCATCGGCCGGACCATGGGCCACAGCTCGACCACGCCGGAAGCATCGCCACGCCGGGCGATATGGTGGATGGCGCCGGATGAAAAGTTCAGCGCGTGCTGGACATCGCCGTCCGCGAACACCGCATCGACAAAGCCCAGGATTTCCGGCAGTGAACGCCACGAATCGATCAGTTCCGGCTCGACCAGATTGGCGCCGCCGTCATGGGCGCGCTGGCTGATCTGGGCGCGGGCCTTGAGGAATTCGCGCGGGTCGGCGCCCTGGAAGCCGTAGATCGACTGTTTCTCGTCACCAACCGCAAACAAGGTGCGGATCGTTCGGGTGACGCCTTCGCCGGAGAAAAAGTCCGACGACAGGGCATCGACAATGATCCACTGTTCTTCCGACGTGTCCTGGGCTTCGTCGACCAGGATGTGATCCAGCCCGCCGTCCAGCTTGTACAGAACCCACGCCGCCTGGACGGGGTCGCGCAGCAGGTCCTTGGTGCGGTTGATCAGGTCGGTGAAATCGAGCGCGCCTTCACCGGCTTTTTCGCGCTGGTAGACGGCGCTGAAAATCTGGAACAGCCGCAGGGCGTCCAGCGTGTTGCCGGCGATGTCCACGGCCCTCAGCCGGTCGGCCAGGGCGATGACCTCTTCGGCCATGCGGTCGAGATAGCGTGCATCTGCCGGCGCGGTGCCCTTGGTGTAGACGTTCTTACGCGGCGATCCGTCCTTGGTCAGGAAGATGCCTTTGATCTCTTCGAAATCGAACGGCCGGCCGGAAATCTTGCTTTCATACAGGTCCAGAAAGGCCTGACCGGCCTTCTGGTTTGTGGCGGTGGTGCCGTTCAGCAGCGTCTGACCCAGATCCTCCAGAAGATGCCATTCCAGCGTGTCGGCATAGGCGTCGAGACACTCTTGCGAAGTGCAGACGCCATCTAGACCCAAGCTGTGAAACAGGCCAGTCTGCCAGTCTTCGGAGCGATGGACGAGATGTTCGAAACGCTCCTGCAGGGCGTCGTGCTGGTGGATGAATTGACCCAGCAGCTTCTCGAAGCCCATGACCTTCAGCTTACGGATCAAACGGTCGCGCGCCTCGGCGACAGCTTCGAGACCGGGCGCGTCCAGGGTCAGGACGGCGGTGGTGGCGGCTTCCGCCAGGTCTTCGCCGACGAGGTCGTCCAGAACCTTGAAGGCCGGAGACAGGCGGGCTTCCAGAGGAAACCGCCGCAACAGCTTTTCGCAGAAGGCGTGGATGGTCTGGATCTTCAGCCCGCCGGGTGTCTCCAGCGCCTTGGCGAACAGGGCACGGGCGCGCGGCAAATCGTGGGTCGCCTCACCGATCCGTTCCAGGTCGGCGATAAGTTGGTCGTCATCGGCAACGGCCCAACCGCCCAGTTGCTGGAACAGACGGTCCTGCATTTCGGCGGCGGCGGCCTTGGTGTAGGTGACGCACAGAATGTGTTCCGGGTCGGCGCGGCTGAGCAGCAGGCGCGCCACACGGTTGACCAGGGTGGAGGTCTTGCCTGATCCGGCATTGGCGGTCAGAAAACATGACGCCTTGGGGTCGGCGGCGATGTTTTGAGGATTTTGCGGACGGGCGTTCATGCTTCTTCCTCCGCCGTGTCTTCGGCGTCTTCCGTACCCAGAACATACCATTCATATAGTCGCGCCAGCTGGTCGTAATCGCCGGCGCGGGTCTTGAGGAACTGCGGTGCTATCCACGACAGGTAGCCCTTGTCGGCCTCGGCATAGGCAAAGATCCGGCGGCGCAGGCTGTTGAGCGCCGTATCAGCCAGGTCGTGGGCGAACAGCCCCTTCTGCACGGCGGACTGCGGCCTGGTGACGTCCGGCGAGACCCGCACATAGAGCAGGTCACCCAGCGGCCTATCGGCGCGGATATCGGCGAATCCGCCCTGTTTCAGAATGGCCGCCGTCAGGGTCAGCTGTGGATAGAAGCCGGCCGCCACGGCCTTGGCCGAAGGTGCGGCGCCGGTCTTGAAGTCGAGGATATCGACGCCATCATCGCGCAGTTCTATGCGGTCCGCCTTGGCGACCAGAGTGAAGTCGCCGATCTTCAGTTCACCGCGTTGTTCGATGTGCAGCTTCGGGCGGTGGGCGCGGCGATCGGCTTCGAACCGGATGAAGTCGGCCGCCATGCCGGGCAGCAACGGTTTTTGCATTGCCATCTGGGCTGGCGACAGGCGTGTCGCGGCCAGCTCCTCGTGCAGCAGGTCGCATAACCGGTCGATACCGGCCTTGCCGAGCGGGGTGTCCTCGGTGACGAAGCGCTCCAGGCTCTTGTGGATGGCGGTGCCGCGCTGGCGGCCTTCGACGGGCTCGTTCGGTCGGTCCAGCGGGCGCAGTCGCAGGACGTGCTTGGCATAGATGGCGTAGGGGTCGCGGACGAAGACTTCGACCTCCGTGACCGACAACTGCTTCGGCCGGGCCGCGACTGGCGGCTTCGGGTTGGGGCGGACAGCAGGTTTCAATGCCGGCGGCTTGTCGCTCAGGCCGCGATCCAGCGCGCGGGCCCAATCCAGCCACTTGCCGTCCCTGGGGATATCGACCTTGGCGCCGGCGCACAGGGTCTGCAACCGCCACAGCCAGCGCGACTGCACCTGGGGTTCGCCTTCACGGCGATGGCGGGTGACCAGGAAGGTTTCCGGCGCCGAGGCCGCCTGGACGAAGTCATGCGCCGACAAACCGGTGCGCCGCTCCGGCGACGGCAGGCCCAGCGCCGCGCGCATCGGCCGCGACAGGAAGGGGTCGAGATCGGGCGCCTGGGGCCACACGCCTTCTTCCAGCCCGGCCAGGATCAGCCGGTCGGCGGTGACCATGCGGGCTTCGATGGCCCCCAGGATCAGCAGGCGCGGATGGGTATTGCCGCCGGTGCGGACCTTGCAGTTGCGGATCAGCTGACCGAGGATGTCGGCGACATCGCGTAAGGATTCGACCGTGTAGCCGGCACCTTCGCGGATCAGCCCGGCCAGAAGCTCGGCGGCGCTGCCACCGGTAGCCCCCGTCCACAAGGCCTGGCCATCATCAAGACTCAAGGCCTCGGCCAGGCGGGTGATGCGGGTGGCGGCCTCGCCCAGGTCGGATACGGGCATCTCGGCGACCGGCAGGATGGCCGCGGCGTAGCGGTCCCACAGGTCCGTGTCCTTGTCGCGCTCCACCAGGGCGGCGCGCACTGACGCCATGTCGTTGGGCTTGGCCCCGCGCAGGCCGTACAGTTCGACGGCTGTGCGGCCGGGGTCTTCGGCATAGAGGCAGGCCGGATGACCCCACAGCGACAGGATGGCGACCGGGTCGCACGGGGTCTGCAACAGGGTCAGCAGGTCCAGCAGGAAGCGGCCGGTCTGACTGTTGGCCAGCGGTTCGCCGGCCGATGAGTCGGCCTGCAGGCCCCATCGTGTCAGCCGCGCCGATACCCGCCGCGCCAGGGTCTGGTCGGGCGTGACCAGGGCGACGGTCTTGCCGGGGGTTTCCAGGGTTTCGCGCATCAACAGGGCGATGACGGTGGCGGCCTCCTCGTCGCGGGCGGCGCTGATCTCGGTCAGCCCATCCAGGCCGTCGTTGATGGCGTCGTCGTCTTCGGCGCGCAGGGCGGCGATCTGCTCGCGCCAGTCCTTGGTGGCTTCGGCCGGACGCAGGGCTTCGTTGAGCAACCGGCGGCGGGCATTGGCCTTGCGGCGATCCTCCTCCAGCGACACCGGCCAAACACGGACGGTGGCGCGAGCGACATGATGGCGGTCCAGCATGCGTTTCATGGTGGCCTGGGGGTGGGAATCCTCTATCTGGTCCCAAGCGTCGTCGGCCAGGGACAGGTCGAGGCCGGGCAGAACCACGGCGCCTATGGAGGCCGCAGCGACGACCTTGGCCAGGTCGGCCGTGGATGGCGCCGAACCGGTGGTGCCGGCCAGAATCAGGGGCGTTTTGGGCGGATGCTCCGTCCACTGATCAATCAGCCGTCGAATCAGGGTCACCTGGCGCTGGGACGGGTCCATCATGCCCAGTTCGTCAAGGCGCTTGGGCCAGGCATTGACGGCGATGGCCAGGAATTGCGCCGACACCTGCCAGTGCTGCGCCCAGCTACCCAGGCTGTACTGGTCTGCGCCCTGGCCGGTGACCAGGCTATGGAGGCGGTCGGTGGCATCTACCTCTTCCAGGGCGAGGGAGTCGAAAAACTTGGCGAGGCTGTCGGCCAGTTCCAGCGCGGTCTTGCCGGAGATATCGCTCTTGTAGTGGTCGGTGATCAGGCGGGCCAGTTCGAAGCGGCGGCGCAGGGACGAGATGGCGGAGGGCAAATCCAGCCCCAGGGCTTCCAGGTCGAAGGGTGGTTCGCCTTCGTCGAGGTCGCCGATAGCGCGGATCTGGGGCAAGAGGAGCGCGCCGCCGCGGGTCTGGGCGGAAAAGGCGCGGGCCATGGCGCGGGCGCCGCGGCGGGTGGGGGTAAGGATCTGGGCTTCGGGGAGGGATTTGCCCAGGGCTCGGCACAGGCCACGCGCCAGGTCGTCGAGGAACGGACGTCCCGACGGAATGGTGAACCAGCGCGGGTCCGGTGACGGTGCGAAGAGATCATCGCTCATGGCGACAAAATGGGGTGAGTCGGGCGCGGGATGCACCCCTTTTTCCCTCTCCCCTCCCTGAGGGGAGAGGACGAGAGCCAAACGAAGTGAAGGCGATCGGGTGAGGGGCTTGTAGGATGATGTCGAGACACGGAAAGGTCCGTATGCCCCTCACCCTAACCTCTCCCCGCACGCGGGGAGAGGGGTTTTACCCCGCGTTCTTTTTCTTCAGTTCGGCCAGAATCTGGGCCAGCAGTTCTTCCTGCGACGGGCCGGCAGGGGCGGGGTCGGCCGCAGGCGGCGGGGGCATCAGCTTGTTGATCGCCTTGACCACCAGGAAGATGGCCGTGCCGACGATCAGGAACTGGATCAGGGTATTGATAAACAGGCCGTAGGAGATGGCCGCTTCGGCCGCGCCCGTGGCGGCATTGGCCGGGACCATGACCCATTTCAGGTCGGAAAAGTCGACCCCGCCGGTGACCACGCCGATCGGCGGCATGATGATGTTTTCGACCAGGGAGGTCACGATCTTGCCGAAGGCCGCGCCGATGACAACACCGACCGCCAGGTCGATGACATTGCCGCGAAGCATGAAGGTCTTGAATTCGGAAACGATGCTCATGGCCGCCGCCTTTCTAAAGATTAGTCCTCGTTATCGTCGCCGCCGAGGTTGAGGCGTTCGCGCAGCTCCTTGCCGCTCTTGAAGAACGGCACATGCTTGGCCGGGACATTGACGGCCTCGCCGGTGCGCGGATTGCGGCCGGCGCGGGCGGGGCGTGAACGGACCGACAGGGCGCCGAAACCGCGCAATTCAACGCGGCCACCTTTTTCGAGGGTGGAAATCATCGATTCGAGGATGAGATTGACCGCCCGCTCGACGTCTTTTTGCGTCAGATGCGGGTATTCGGAAGCCAAGCGTTCAATCAATTCCGACTTCAGCATTGGTCTCTCCCCCAATAAGTGAACCTGGAAATTCGAGCATGATCGAAAATGAAAGCATGTTCAAGGGGTTGTCGCAAAATTAACGCCTTGATACCGGTAACAAACTGAAGTTTTTTTCAACTTTTGGGAGGTTTTACCGCGATTTGCCCCCCGACAAACCATGACGCATATCATCTAACTTTCGCATCTGCAAACATTTCGAAAAAACCTTTTGATTGTGCGACTTAAACGAAACAGCCGGAACCCCACAGGGGAACCGGCTGCGAAAAATGGACAAGGCAGCAAGATGCCATCAGACGCCTGTAATCTCGGCGATGTCCTCAGTCAGATCCGCATAGACGAGGTCCGGGGCAAGCTGGAAGGCCTGATCGCGGGTAAGGGTTCCTGAGTGGTAGACCTCAAGGACTGTGTCCAGATCGATGCTGCGTTCGTAATAGGCCTCCGCCCATGCGTGGTAATAGTCCGGGCCGTCCACGATAAAGCGAAGAAGGTGGTAGTCATTTGCGGCGGTGGGCTGGCCCGCCCATGACGCATCGTTCTTACCCCGCCAAAAATAGAAGGTGGCAAATTGAACAGAGAAGGCCGGCTCATTGCGGAATCCTGAAAATATCTCCGGAATAAGGTCTGGGTTATCCGTTTCATCCGCCGCATCAGTGGAATAGACCTTACCCGCGACTCCAACTTCATCGAAGAGAACAAAATACTCGCTGCCACAGCCATCTCGCATCGAGGCCATGGCCTCTGAGCCGTCTTGGACCCAACGGGCATTGTAGGAAAAGTAACGGTAATCCCATTCGGGCGAGAGCACGGCGTCGAGCAATGCCAGTCCCTTCAGAATGGTCCTCACCTGCTCGATAGACGGTAACTGATCGAGAGATTGTATAGCATGCATGTCTGATCCTCCCCGCGACCCTGTCTATGTCACGGGGAGGCATGATCGGCAATACTGAGGCCCTATGCCTTCTTTTGAGGCTCATTGAACGCCCAGTGGACGCCGTAGGGGTCCTTCATGCTGCCGAAGCGGTCGCCCCAGAATTCAACTTTCAGCTCGGAGACCACGTTGCAACCGGCTTCGACGGCGCGGTTCCACCACGGATCGATCGCGTCGTCGACAATCATCATGGTGAAGCTGTGCGACGGCTGGTGCGGATAGCCGAATTCCGGGAAGGCGTCGGCCAGCATCAGCGAGCCGCCATGGATTTTGAGGTGGCAGTGCATCAGGCGGCCATCCCCACCCGGCATGCGCGCGATTTCCTCGGCACCGAAGGCCTTCTTGTAGAATTCGGCGGCGTCGGCGGCGCCGACGACATTAAGATAGGGGATGACGCCGTTGTACAGGGCGGGATCGATAACGGGGGTGTCGGTCATGGGAAGCTCCTCTGGGTTGGGTGGTACGCATTAATGACGAACGCGACGGGGGCGACCCTACACATCCCGCGCAATTTTTTTGTCAGCAGGAAATTCGGCCTCCAACTGGTCGAGCTGACGGCGGATATGGGTGGCTTCGGACAGGGTTTTACTGCAGGCGATGGCGCGGGTAAACGCCTCGCGTGCGGCGACGGCATCGCCCTTCTGGCGCGAGAACACGCCCACGGCGCCATGATAATAGTAGTAGCCGTCCAAGGCCTCGGCCAGGGGTGCGATCAGGTCCAGCGCGGCTTGCGGCCCGTCGATCCTGGCCACGGCGACGGCGCGGTTGAGCGTAATCACCGGCGACGGCTGCATCTGCTCCAGGGTACGGTACAGGCGTTCGATCTGGACCCAGTCGGTTTCCTCGACGCCGGAGGCGCGGGCATGCAAGGCGGAGATAGCGGCCTGGACCTGGAAAGGGCCGGGTTGGCGGTGGCGCAGCGCCTTGTCGATCAGGGCAATGCCTTCGGCGATGGCGCGGTGATCCCAAAGGCGGCGATTCTGTTGTTCCATCAGGATGGCCTCGCCGTTATCGTCAAACCGGGCGGCGGCGCGCGAATGCTGGATCAGCAGCAAGGCAGTCAACCCCATCAGTTCGGGCTCAGCCGGGAACAGCCGCATCAGCAGCCGCGCCAGGCGGATGGCTTCATCGCATAGCGGGGCCCGGGCTTCGGTTTCTTTGGCGTTGCCGGTATAGCCTTCGTTGAACACCAGATAGATCATGGTCGCGACGGCATAGACGCGATCGGCGCGTTCGGCTGGGCTGGGCACGCCATAGGGGACGTCGCTTTCGGCGACGCGGGCCTTGGCACGCGTGATCCGCTGTTCCATGGCCTTTTCGCCGGTAAAGAAGGCGCGGGCGATCTGGGGCACGGTCAGGCCGCAGACGATGCGCAGGGCCAGGGTCACCTGGTGCACCGGCGGCAGGTCGGGGTGCGAGCAGATGAACAGAAGACGCAGGACATCGTCGCGATAGTCGCTGTCGTCCAGCCGTTCGGCGATGTCGGCTTCGGCGTCGCCCAGGTCGGACAGGGTCTCTTCGGGCGGAAGTTCGGTCTGTTTCGACCGGCGGCGGACATGGTCCAGGGCGGCGTTGCGGCCGACCATGATCAGCCAGGCGGTCGGATCGCGCGGCGGACCCTTGACCGGCCAGGTTTTCAGCGCGCGCAGGGCCGCGTCCTGGAAGGCGTCTTCCGCCAGGTCGAGGCTGCGAAAATAGCGCAGCAGGGCAGCGACGGCTTGGGGCCGGGCGGCGGCAATGGCGGTGCCTGTCCAGTCGGGATCGATCATGGTGTGCGTCTGTCGGGAATAAAGATCATCATGGGCCGGATTTCGAAACAGCCAGCCGAGCCGGAAGCGGCGGCCAGGTCCTTGGCGGCTTCGATGGCCTCGTCCAGCGTGTCGCATTCGACGGTGTAGAAGCCCAGGAGCTGTTCCTTGGTTTCGGCGAAGGGGCCGTCAAGGACCAGGGTGTCGCGGCCTTTGCGTAAAGACACCGCGGCGGTGGTCGGCATCAGCCGGGCGACGGGACCCATCTTCTTCTCGGCTACGAGACGTTCCTGAACGGCGCCGAGATCGTGCATGACCTGGGCGTCCTTGTCCTTCGACCAGGCGGAGATGACCTCTTCGGAATCGTAGCAGAGAATGGCGTAATGCATGGTGGCGTCCCGGTGCTTGGTTAAAAGACGGGTGACTTTGCCTGTTCCCTACATTGACGCAATAAAAAAGCCGGAACCTTGCGGCTCCGGCTTCTTATCTGGTGACCGTCATCGTTAGGGTGCGTTCACACCGTCGCGATTCCGGGTGCAGGGGCTGAGCCCCTGCTTACGACCCTGCCTTATCACGCAGGGCGGCGCCCAGGATGTCGCCCAGCGAAGCGCCGGAGTCCTGCGAGCCGTACTGTTCGATGGCTTCCTTTTCGGCCGCCATTTCCAGGGCCTTGATCGAGACGGAGACCTTGCGGGCCGCCTTGTCGACGTTGGTGACCTGGGCGTCGATGCGGTCGCCGACGGCGAAGCGTTCAACGCGCTGTTCGTTGCGGTCGCGCGACAGGTCCGACTTGCGGACGAAGGCCGACATCGGCGCGTCGTCTTCGCCGAAGCGGACTTCGATCCCGCCCGACGTGACTTCGGTGACGGTCACGGTGACGGTCTGGCCCTTCTTGAAGGTGTCGCCGGTCATCGGATCGTTGCCGAGCTGCTTGATGCCCAGCGAGATGCGTTCCTTGTCGACGTCGACGTCCAGGACCTTCGACTTGACGCTGTCGCCCTTCTTGTACTTGCCGATGGCTTCTTCGCCCGGGACGTTCCAGTCCAGGTCGGAGAGGTGAACCATGCCGTCGATGTCGTTTTCGAAGCCGATGAACAGGCCGAACTCGGTGGCGTTCTTGACTTCGCCTTCGATGGTCGAACCGATCGGGTGCTGACGCAGGAACTGATCCCACGGATTTTCCTGAGCCTGCTTCAGGCCCAGCGAAACGCGGCGCTTCGAAGCGTCGACTTCCAGGACGACAACCTCAACCTCTTGAGAGGTGGAGACGATCTTGCCCGGATGGACGTTCTTCTTGGTCCAGGACATTTCCGACACGTGGACCAGGCCTTCGACGCCCGATTCCAGCTCCACGAAGGCGCCGTAGTCGGTGATGTTGGTGATACGGCCCGAGAACTTGCCGCCGACCGGATACTTGGTGTCGACGTTTTCCCACGGGTCGTTCTGCAGTTGCTTCATGCCCAGCGAGATACGTTGCGTGTCCGGATTGATCTTGATGATCTGGACGCGGACCGCGTCGCCGACGTTGAGGACTTGCGACGGGTGCGAAACGCGCTTCCACGACATGTCGGTGACGTGCAGCAGGCCATCGATGCCGCCCAGGTCGACGAACGCACCGTAGTCGGTGATGTTCTTGACGACGCCGTCGCGGATCTCGCCCTCGGCCAGCTGGCCGACCAGTTCGGTGCGCTGTTCGGCGCGGGCTTCTTCCAGGATGGCGCGACGCGACACGACGATATTGCCGCGCGGACGGTCCATCTTCAGGATGGCGAAGGGTTGTTCCTTGCCCATCAGCGGGGCGACGTCGCGCACCGGACGGATATCGACCTGCGAACCGGGCAGGAAGCCCGAAGCGCCGTCCATATCGACGGTGAAGCCGCCCTTGACGCGGCCGACGATGGTACCCAGGACCGGCTCGCCACGGTTGAAGATGGCTTCCAGACGGGTCCAGGCTTCTTCACGGCGGGCCTTCTCGCGCGAGATGACGGCTTCGCCCATGGCGTTTTCGACGCGCTCGAGATAGACTTCGACAGTGTTACCGACCTTCAGGCCGGCAGCATCGGTGCCGAATTCCTTCAGCGAGACGCGGCCTTCGGTCTTCAGACCGACGTCGACCGTGACAAAATCCTTGTCGACAGCGACGATAAGGCCGTGAATGACCTGGCCTTCGAGCATGTCGCGGCCGTGCATCGATTCGTCGAGCAGGGCGGCAAAATCTTCACGCGAGGGGTTGTATTCGCTCATGTAAACTCTTGGTGTGTGGGCGCGTGTCCGGCAAACGGGAGTCCCTCCGGTCCTTATGAGGCAAGGCCAGGAGAGCGTTCGCACGGGGTGCGGCTTTGGATTGTTTAAAAGCTGTTTGGGAGGCAGGCTCGTGCCGGGCCCCAAGGGGTTGACTGCGGGCCTAAAAAGCCCCGATGACGTCCCTGTGTGGATGCCTCAAGCAACCGGCGTTGGAATTTGGCGTCAGATGTCGCCACACCGGTCTTTCACAAGGGATCGCGCAGCCGCGATGGCGGCTTCTATACCCAAGTCGGAGGTATCCAGCAAGAGGGCATCTTCCGCTTTTTCAAGGGGTGCGTCGGCGCGGCCGGAGTCGCGGGCGTCCCGGATGCGGATATCGTTCAGCACCTCGTCGAAGGTCAGGGCCGGATTGAGCTTGACCAGTTGCTTCCAGCGGCGCCCGGCGCGGATTTCCG
Organism: Asticcacaulis sp. AC460; assembly: GCF_000495795.1. Classification (GTDB taxonomy): domain Bacteria; phylum Pseudomonadota; class Alphaproteobacteria; order Caulobacterales; family Caulobacteraceae; genus Asticcacaulis. The sequence continues at coordinate 101,908 of NZ_AWGD01000015.1, read as the reverse complement.
GGGTGGCGGTGACGAAGAGCTTGACCGTGGCGTCGGGGGCGATGACCGTGCCGATATCGCGGCCATCCAGTACCGCACCGGCGGGTTGATGAGCGAAGTCGATCTGGAACTGCTTCAACGCGGCGCGCACGGCCGGAATGGCGGCGACCTGGCTGGCGCGCTCGCCGGCTTCACGGCCGCGCAAGGCTTCGTCATTGAGCCGTTCGGGCGTGATGCGGGTGGCTGCCTGCGCGGGATCGATATTGAGGACATGCGCCAGATGGCCGGCGGCGCGATACAGCAGGCCGGTATCCAGGAAGGGCAGGCCGTAGTCGGCGGCGATCACCGAGGCCAGGGTGCCCTTGCCCGAAGCGGCCGGGCCGTCGAAGGCGATGATAAGCGGTTGGGTCATGGCGCGGCTGTAGCGCGGCGGCGGCGGGGCTGCAAGAGCGCCTTAGCTGGCAGACACGGCCTGGACATGTCCTGCATCGGCATAGGCGAGAATGGCGGTGTCTTCGGTCACCAGAAGAGCGTTCAGATGGCGGGCGGAGGCAACGATCATGCGGTCAGCAGGATCGGCGTGGAAATCGCCAGGCAAACGGTTACTGGCGACCGAAATTTCAGGTGACAGTGGCACGACTACAATGCCAAAGCCATGCACGGCCGCGTCGATCCACTCACCAACATCCATCGGCAGGGCCAGGCGGCCTTTGGCCGTCAGCATGGCAATCTCCCACGGCGTTATGGCCGCAATGCCAAGTTCGTTGCGATTTGCGGCCTGTTGAATGCGTTCGCGTTTCGCAGGGGAAAGGCGATCAACCCCTTGCATCAGCCAGACCAGAACTTGGGTGTCCAGCAGCACAAAGCTCACTTCGCTGCATCCCATTCAACGTCGATAGGCGAAATAATGTCACCCTCGTAGTAGACGCTACCTTTTAACGCACCGAACAATGAGCGCTTCGGCTCGATAGGAACCAGACGTGCAACCGGCTTGCCGTGTTTGGTAATCGTAAGCGGCTGACGCGTTTCGGCGACCTGATCCAGTAGCTTCAGGCACTTGGCCTTAAAATCCCCGGCGCCGATCGAAGTTAAGTCGTCCATTTTCATGTCCATAGTCACTTACTATGGTCATAATAGCATATTGGCCTTTAAAAAAATAGCCCTAAGCCGCGGCCGGGTCGGGTTCCCACAGTTCGATCGGGTTATTTTCCGGATCATGAATGCGCGCAAACCGGCCGACGCCCGGCATATCCCATTCGGGTTTGGTGATCACCTCGATGCCGGCCTCGCGCAGGCTCGCCAACAGAGCATCCAGATCGTCGACGCGCAGGTTCAGCATCCACTGGTGGTCGGCGGCGAAATAATCCGTGTCGGCCTTGAACGGTGCGAACACACTGGGTCCCGCCTGGGTCTGCCAGACGCCATATTCACCGGCGCCGACGCCGAGATGCTTGGCGTACCAATCGCTGAGGGCCTTCGTGTCCTTGGCCCGAAAGAAAAACCCACCGATACCCGTCACTGCCATGTTCGCCTCCAGCTAATAAGCGAATCCTACCAGAGTCGGGCAGTTCAGTCGAAGGCCATTTCTACGCCGACGCTGTGCAGGTCGCGCCAGTAGCCGGGATAGGTCTTGGCCGTGCAGCCGGGATCGAGGATGCGCAGGCCATCGATCACCAGCGCGGCCTGGGCGAAGGCCATCGCGATGCGGTGATCGTGGTAGGTTTCGATATCGGCTTGCACCGTTCGGCCGATCAGGCTGCGGTCCGGCGTGATCAACAGGTCGTCGCCGATTTCCTCAGCCAGGCCTGGCTGGATGCGGTTCAACTCGGTGGCGACGGCATTGATGCGGTCGCATTCCTTGACGCGCAGATTGGCGATGCCGACGAAGCGAACCGGATGATTGTTGAAGGCGGCCAGCACGGCGATGGTCGGGATGGCGTCCTGCATCTGGCTGCCGTCGATCACCGGCGGCAGGTCCGGAAACTGGCTGATAAAATCATAGGCCTTGGCGTCCGGCTGCATCATGGCTTCCGGCGCGATGCCGATATCGAGGTCGGAGCCGGTCAGGGCGTTGATGCCCCAGACATAGGTGGCCGCGCTGGCGTCCGGTTCGACCCAGTAGTCGCGCGCCTGGTACGGCTGGTTGGCGATGTCCCAGCTTAAGGGGCCGGTCTGGGTGATCTCCGCGCCGAAGTCGCGCATGCAGGTCAGCGTAATGTCGATATAGCCGCGCGCGCCGATATCGCCGTCCTTGACCTTCAAGCTGAAGGGGGCGTCGCCGGCGGTGCCGGCCATCATCAGGGCCGAGACATACTGACTGGACAGGCTGGCGTCGACCTCGATGGCGCGGGTCCCGAAGCCGCCCTTGCCTTCGACCGTAACCGGCGGGCATCCCGTCGGAGCGGTGGCCACGACACCGGCCGCGTTCAAGGCTTCGACCAAGGGAGCGATCGGGCGCTTCTGCATATGGGCGTCGCCGGTCAGGACGGTGGTGCCGGCGACATTGGCGGCCGCCGCGGTGAGAAAGCGCACGGCGGTACCGGCATTGCCCAGAAACAGCGGCGCTTGCGACGGCGTCAGCGTGCCGGTGCTGTCGACCCGAAATTCGGTCTCGCCGGTATCGCTGACCGCGACGCCCAGTTGTTCCAGGGCACATGCCATATATTGTGTGTCATCGCTTTTCAACGCGCCGGTGATACGGCTCGTCCCCTGGGCCAGGGCGGCGATCAGCAACGCCCGGTTGGTGATCGATTTGGAGCCCGGTAGGGCGATCCGTCCGCTGAGCTTTTGACGAACGGGAACAAGTCGGACGGCGGTGGCTTTATCGGGTATCATGGAACTCTGGCTTGGTCGGCTTAAGGACCGCAAAAAAACCAGCCAAGAAAAATTGAAGCCGGCTGGGATTTATCCTTTTGACAGGAGGGCTATCTAGTGGCAAGGGGGCCAATCGCAAACGCTTTTTTCTATCCTGACTGATAAGGACGACCCGTGGCTGACCCCGCCTTAGGCACCAAACAGCTTTGCCCCAATTGTACCGCCAAGTTCTACGACCTTGGCAAACGCCCGGCGCATTGCCCGCGCTGCGCGTTCGAGTTCGATCCGGAAGAAGCCATCCGCACGCGCCGTTCGCGCGTCCGCACGACTGCACCTGACTATGAAGATACGGACGAGGAAGCCGAAGATCAGGTGAAGGCCAAGACCCCGAACGAAGACGAAGACGAAGAGCCCGAAGTCATCACGCCGGAAATCGACCAAGTGGTGGCCGACGATACCCTGCTGGTCGATGAAGACGAAGACCTCGACCCGGCCGATCCGGCCCGTGTCGGCGCCGGTGCTGATGCCGTCGACATGGATATCGAAGACGCCGACCTCGCTGATGACGGCGATGATGACGACGTACCGTTCCTGGAAGACGACGATGACGCCGACTTCGACGAGGAAATCGACGGCCTGCCGGGCGCAGACGACGAAGACCGATAAGACTGAAAAGGCCGCCGGATCATCCGGCGGCCTTTTTACATGCTGAGGCCAAACAGGTCGCGAACCGTGCGGGGTATGTCCTGAGGCGCCAAGGTGCGTTGGGTCAGTCGGCCGTTGTCGTAGGTCTTCAGGTTGTCGCCGAACAGGACATGCCGCCCGGTTTGCGTGTGGCGGCATAAGAACAGGCTCTTGATGAAGATCGCCTCCGGGTTCGTCGAGTTGTAATAGTTGGCTGGGATGAAGTCAGCCGTCTCGAACGGGCTTAGGTTGAAGGTGTAGAGACCGTTCCACTCATCGGACTCGTCACCGCCCAGCCGGCATTCGATGCGGTATTCGTCGTTCGCGCTGACGACGCGGTAGGTGTCGAAGTCCTGGACTTGAGGCCCACCGGCCAGATTGAAGGGTTGCCGCAGGCCGAAGCGGCCATATCCGGTGTCGCAGATCCACTCGCCGCCTTCAACAAAGGCCAGGACGATCATATGGCTGCGCGGCCGGCGGGTGTCGCCGACGATCGGCCGGGCGCCCAGGATACGGTGTGGAATGCCGATGGCGATACAGGCCATGGCGAACAGGCTGTTGACCTCATAACAATAGCCACCGCGCTCCGTCCCGAGAATCTTGGCGGCGACGTCATCGGGCTCGATCGAGATGCGCCGGCCCGCCTGGACGTCGAGATTTTCGAACGGCACGGCGCGAACCTGGCGCTGCATCATTTGCCGTAAGGTGGCCAGGTCAGGCGCGGGCCTACCCTCAAAGCCGATGCGTTCCAGGTAGGCGGGCAGCGAAAAACGGGCGGGGTGCATGACGGTCTCCGGGGTTGAGCGGGTGCTAACCGGCGGGGATGCAGGCTTCAACAAAAAATCGAAAATTGTTTGAAAAAGGGGCTTGCATGGCGCCGAACCATGACATAGAAGTCGCCGCCTCAACGGGGGCGACCCCGGAGAGACCATCCTTAAGATGGGGCTATAGCTCAGTTGGTAGAGCGCTTGAATGGCATTCAAGAGGTCAGCGGTTCGACTCCGCTTAGCTCCACCATTAAAAAAGCCCGCCGGTAACGGTGGGCTTTTTAGTTTGCAGGCTTCGCCGGATTACTTCAGCAAAATCCTTAGTTCCTCCGCGAACACCGCCGGCTGGTCGTACATGATGAAGTGGTAGCTGTCCGTCACCTGGCGGAGCGACACGTTCGGCGCCTTGGCGAAAGACATCTGGTAGAAGCCCGCCATCTGCTCCGCGGTCACCGGCGCGTTCGGCGGCAGCACCCACAGCACCCGCATCGGCACCTTGATATTCGCCAGCTCCGGCATCAGGTCGGTGGTGATCAGGTCATACATGGCCTGGCCCGACACCTTTGAATCGCTGTCCATGGCGTGCTTGATGACCGGCGCGCGAAACGACTCCGTCTTGATCATGCCGGCGATCGTGCCCTGGGTCATGCTCAGGCGCTGGTCGGCCGGGCTGTTGGCGATGCCGTCGCGGATCTGGGCGGCGATGGGCTCGACTGAAGCCGGCGTGGCGCCCGGCGCGCCGAACATGGCGCCCATGAAGGGCAGCATGTCGATCACCATTACATCCGACACATTCTCCGGATGACGGGCGGCGACCATCATGGCCAGGGTTCCGCCCAGCGAATGCCCGACCAGAGCGGTGTCCTTCAGGCCGGCTTCGCGGATATAGCGGGCGATGTCCTCGGCTACCGGGGCCACGACCGGGCCCTCGGCATTGGCGCCGGACGGGGCGCCGGCGAACCCGCCGACCTGGATGCGGTGGTAGCGATAGCCCGGCAAGGCGGCGACAGTGGTGTCCCAGACCTGCGCCGACGAACTGAGGCCGGGGATCAGAACGACGTCGCGGCCTTCGCCTTCGACGGTGACCGAGATGCGCTCCGATTGCCAAGCGGGGGCGGCGAAGGCGGTCGTTGCGGCGACCAACAGCGGCACAGCGAGGGCCAGGGCGGATTTCAACAGGTTCATGTTTGCGGATCTTTCAGGTACGGATTGGGGAAGACGTCCTCGACGCGGGCGCCGAAGGCGGCGGCGATGCGGTAGGCGAGGTCGAGCGAGGGGTCGTGCCGTTCGGTCTCCAACGCATTGATGGCGTAGCGGGAGACGCCGACGACGGCCGACAATTGTTCCTGCGTCATATCGCGTTCGGCGCGCAGGACTTTCAGACGGCTTTTCACGAGACGGCACCTCCCTTGACCAGCGGCGTAACCATGCCGAAGACGGCCCAGAACAGCGGATAGACCAGCCACATCGGCACGTCGGGCAGCGGGGCGAAGATGCCGACGCAGCTCCAGGCGACGACGGCCATGATGGTCAGGCCGGTGGCGACGATGATGCGCTTGGCGGTGATCGCGCGGATAAACTCGTCCTGCCGGGCGATGTGGTTGTAGGCGTAGAGCGTCTGGATCAGAACCGTCGCCGCGGGCGTCAGCGCCAACAGCCATAGGGCGGGCTCGGGCCAGCCGGCGGCCCGGCCATAATGCAGGCCGAAAACGGCGGCCAGGAAGACGACCCACAGAAAGATCGAGGTCAGGGTGTAGGCGGGCGTGTTGGGCCATGAAAACATTTTGTTGTGGTCTCCTCTCAATATGTTGTGCGAACCTAACATCTCGCGCCTTAAAATGTCAAGTAGACACAACATTATGTTGGCGATGCGCACAAAATGTTGGAATCGCTGCGATTTTTGCCGCCGGCGCATGAGCCCCTAGGCACGGCGGCGAAAAAAAGTTTAGATCATTCCCATGCCGGTTTCGAAACCCATCTCACACCAAGCCATCGCCTCGGGGCTGCGCAATCCGCAGCTTATGCAGGCGGCCCTGGCCCTGCACGACAACCGCCTGGCCGAGGCCGAGCCCATCCTGAAACGCCACCTGCACGACTATCCGCTGGATGTGGCGGCGATCCGTATGCTGGCTGAGCTGGCGGCGCGCATCGGCCGGATGAAGGATTCCGAAGGTCTGCTGCGCCGGGCACTGGAGATCGCGCCGGAATTCGGCGCCGCCCGCGCCAACCTGGCCACGGTCCTGTATCGCCAGAACCGGCCGGGTGAGGCCATCGCTGAGCTGAACCATCTGATCGTCGATGATCCTGACCACGTCGGCTACAGCAACCTCAAGGCCGCAGCACTCGGCCGTATCGGCGAGTTTGATGAGGCCCTCATCCTGTACGAAGCGGTGCTCAAGGGCTGGCCGAAACAGCCCAAGGTGTGGATGAGCTACGGCCATATGCTGAAGACCGTCGGCCGCACCGCTGACGGCGTCACCGCCTACCGCCGGGCGCTGGAGCTGTCGCAACACCTGGGCGAGGTCTGGTGGAGCCTGGCCAATCTGAAGACGGTGAAATTCACTCCCGATGATGTCGCCGCCATGCAGGCGGCCCTGGAAACACCCGGCCTCAGCGACGAAGACCGTTTCCATCTCGACTTTGCCCTGGGCAAGGCGTTCGAGGACGCCAAACAACCTCAGGAGGCCTTTACCCACTATGCTGCGGGCAATGCCCTGCGCAAGAAGGGCCTGGACTACGACGCCGGCGACATGGAGCGCCTGGTCACGGCGGGCCGCACCCTGTTCACGCAGCCGTTTTTTGCTGACCGGGCGGGGCAGGGCTGCGCGGCGCCGGACGTCATCTTCGTGGTCGGCATGCCGCGCGCCGGCTCGACCCTGGTCGAACAGATCCTGTCCAGCCACAGCCTGGTCGAAGGCACCTCGGAACTGGCCGACATTCCCAACCTGGCCAAGCGCTGGAGCGACTATCCCCGCCGCCTGGCCTCGCTCACACCCGATGAGTTGCGCGAACTGGGCGAGGATTATCTCGAACGCACCCGTATCCAACGCAAGACTGACCGGCCGTTCTTTATCGACAAGCTACCCAACAACTGGCTGCACGCGCCCTTCATCCACCTGATCCTGCCCAATGCGAAGATCATCGACGCCCGCCGTCACCCGCTGTCGTGCTGCTTCTCCAACTTCAAGCAGCACTTCGCCCGCGGCCAGTCCTTTACCTACGACCTGACGGATCTCGGCCGCTACTATGCCGACTATGTCCGCCACATGACCCATGTCGACGCCGCCCTGCCGGGCCGGGTCCACCGCGTCATCTACGAACGCATGGTCGAGGATACCGAAACCGAGGTGCGCGCCCTGCTGGCCGCCTGCGGGCTGGACTTCGAGGACGCCTGCCTGCGCTTCCACGAAAACGACCGCGCCGTCCGCACCCCTTCGTCGGAACAGGTGCGCCAGCCGATTTTCAAGGAGGGTACTGAGGCCTGGCGGGCCTTCGAGCCGTGGCTGGAGCCGTTGAAAGCCGCGCTCGGTCCCGTACTGCACCATTACCCGGATACCGCGCCGGAAACCATGTAACGTAAGGGAAACCTTACGGTTCTGTAATCAAATTCGTGACAAATCCGTCACGCTGGCATGGCCTTTTTCCGCACTGCACATATGGCGATTGACGTGTGATCACATCAGTCACAATCATGTCACATTCCATCTTACCGGGAGACGGATATGAACAAGCGGATACTGTCGGCAACCCTGCTGACCACGACCATGTTGACGGCACTGCCCGTCCTCGCCCAGGCCCAGGATTCGGCGCCTGTCACTGAATCAGGCGAAGTTATCGTTACGGCGCAAAAGCGTAGCGAGCGCCTGTCCAACGTGCCCATCGCCATCACGGCGCTGACCACGAAGAAGCTGGACCAACTGAACATCGGCAACTTCAACGACTACGCCCTGCAACTGCCCAGCGTGTCGTTCCAGACCTCGACGCCGGGTTCGACCAATGTCTATATGCGCGGCGTCGCTTCTGGCGGCGACGGCAACCACTCGGGCTCCCTGCCCAGCGTCGGCGTCTATCTCGACGAACAGCCGGTGACCACCATCGGCGGCGCTCTGGATGTCCACATCTACGACGTCTCGCGGATCGAATCGCTGGCAGGTCCGCAAGGCACCCTGTACGGCGCTTCGTCCCAGGCCGGCACCATCCGCATCATCACCAACAAGCCGGACCAGTCGGGCTTCTATGGCCGTTTTGATGCCGAAGCCAACACCATCACCGGTGGCGAGACCGGCGGCAAGCTGGAAGGCATGCTGAACATCCCGCTCAGCCCCGGCGTCGCTCTGCGTGTCGTCGGCTGGACCGAAAAGGTCGGCGGCTATATCGATAACGTTCCGGGCTCGCGCGCCTTCCTGCCAGAGGTCGAGGGCATCGTCGTCGACAATGACGACTTCGTCGAAGAAGACTTCAACGACATTGCCATTTCGGGCGCCCGCGCAGCGCTGAAGATCGACTTCTCGGAAAACTGGACGGCCACCGCCTCGCTGATGGGCCAGACCCAGAAGACGACGGGCGTGTTCGGCATGGACGCAAGCGTCGGCGACCTGGAGGTCCAGCGCTTCTATCCCGATAACGGCAAGGATCGCTTCGTCCAGGCGGCGTTGACGGTCGAAGGCAAGATCGGCAATTTCGACCTGACCTACGCCACGGCCCATATGGACCGTAAATCGTCGGGCACGTCGGACTATACCGACTACGCCGAAGCCTATGACGCCATGTATGCCGATTACGGCGGTCTGGCCGGCTATTTCTATCTCTACGACTCCAACGGCGACACCGTCGATCCGCGTCAGTACATCGAAGGCTCCTACCACTACGGCAAGACCAGCCATGAACTGCGGATCGCCTCGCCGACCGACGGAAAGTTCCGCTGGGTCGGTGGTCTTTTCTACCAGGAACAGACCAACCACATCTATCAGAACTACATCATTCCCAACCTGGCGCCGGAAATGTCGGTCAATGGCTGGCCGGAAACCCTGTGGCTGACCCTGCAGGACCGCGAGGACATCGACAAGGCCATCTTTGGCGAGGCGACCTATGATTTTACGCCGACCCTCAGCCTGACGGCTGGTATGCGCTTCTATGAGTATGAAAACTCGCTGGTCGGCTTCTTCGGCTTTGGCCGCAATCCGAACGGTCCGCCGTGGAATGGCGCCGGCTCGTCGCGCACCGGGGTGGCCGGGTGTTTCACCGCCAACGGCAAGACCGTGCGTGAAAACTATACCGACGGCACGTCGGCGGCTTTGCTGCCCGGCGTCGTGGAGGGTACGCCCTGTACGAACCTCGGCGTTCTGGATGGCAATACGGTCGTGCCCAAGGTCGCCAAGGGTGACGGCTCGACCTATAAGCTGAACCTGAGCTGGAAGCCGAAGGCCGGCCGGCTCTATTACGCGACCTTGTCGACCGGCTTCCGTCCGGGCGGCATCAACCGCCGCGGCGACTACGCCTATCAGCCCGACTATCTGCAGAACATGGAAGCCGGTTGGAAGGTCACCCTGGCGGACGGCACCCTGCGGTGGAACGGCGCGGTCTATCACCAGAAATGGGAAGACTTCCAGTTCTCCTTCCTGGGCCTGAACAGCTTCACGGAAATCCGCAACGGGCCGGATGCCACGATCAACGGTATCGAAACCGATGTGACCTGGTCACCGACCTCACAGCTGACCCTGACGGCCAGCGGCGCCTATACCGACGCCAAGGCCGATGAGGCGCTGTGCCCCACGGCGACCAATTCCTGCGCCGGTTCCGAAGAAGCGCCGGAAGGCACCCGTCTGCCGATCACGCCGAAGGTCAAGGTTGCCGGCAGCGCCCGCTACACCTGGACGGCCAGCGAATATCGTCCGTATGTTCAGGGTGTCTTCGCCTATCAGAGCGACGCCACCTCCGACCTGCGGGTTGATGATGCCGCTTTGGTCGGGGACCTGCCCAGCTTTACCACCATCAACCTGTCCGGCGGGTTTGAGTGGTCGACCTGGACCCTGGAAGCCTATGTCAGCAACCTGACTGATGAACGCGGCCAGTTATCGCGCTACGTCGCCTGTTCGGTCTGTACGCGTCCCTATGCTGTGGTCATCCAGCCGCAGACCTTCGGGATCCGTGTGGGATCGAAGTTCTAACCTGATCCGTCAGGGTCAAAAGAATGCCGCGTGTCTTCGGAGACGCGGCATTTTCTTTAACTACTTGATAACGGTGTTCTTAAACAATTCCTCATCGAATTTTGATATTATGGACGGGTACAGGAATTGTATGGCCGGGCTGGTGGGTTCGGCGGTTCAGAAACAACCATGATGATGGGTGTGCCCGTGTTGAACAAAGTTATTGCCGCAAACTGGATTGCCGCAGCCCGGCAATTTGCGCCTCAGGTCTTCGTGCCGCAGCCGTCGCCGGCCTTCGCCCATCCGGTGATGCCCAAACCGCGCAGCCTGCCCAAGGGGCTCGCCTGAGCGGCCTCGAAATCCGCTGGCGCTTTCTGAGCGCGGACCTCGGTTTGGCCGACGGCGGTGCCTTGTGGCGTGATATCGCCGCGGCCTACAGCGAACCGCACCGTTATTACCACAGCCTCAGCCATATCGCGGCGGTGGCTGCGCAGTTCGATTCCGTCCAGGACGGGTTCGAAGATCCCGACCAGGCGCTATTGGCGCTGTTTTTCCATGACATTGTCTACGACCCCGCCCGGCGCGACAACGAAGCCGTGAGCGCCCAACGCCTGCGTGACGCACTTCCCGGTATCGATGTCGACCGCGCCTGCCGCCATATCCTGGCCACCCAGGCCCACCTGCCGTCGGACGATCCGGATACCAACCTGGTGCTCGACATCGACATGTCGGTGCTGGGCGCAGAATGGCCGGACTATCTCGCCTATGCCCGCGGCGTCTATCGCGAATATGTGCCGGTTTATGGACCCGAAGCCTATGCCGCCGGCCGCGTGGCGCTGTTCCTCAACCCGACCCTTGAACGCGACCACATCTTCCTGACGTCGGCCTTTGCCGACCGCGACGCCCAGGCGAAACAGAACCTGATCGCTGAACGAGAGCTGTGGCAGACCGGGCAATTCGAGCCTATATAGCTTCTTATCCTCCACCGCTTGCGGGGGAGGTGTCGAGCAAGCGAGCCCTCTTGGGGGCGAAGCGCGTCGAGACGGAGGGGGCGACGCTAGCTCTGAGCTCCCGGTTCCCCCTCCGCCGCCATGCGGCGGCACCTCCCCCGCAAGCGGTGGAGGATAAGAACGGTCAATCCCGATGACCGCATCTATTTAGATATCAGGAGGCGCCCATGGGCCAGATGATCACCTTGCAACGTCCGGACGGCAGCGGTCTGGACGCTTACCAGTCCGACATCGACCCGGCCCGCCCCAACGTCATCGTCCTGCAGGAATGGTGGGGCCTCAACGACAACATCAAGTCGATCGTCGAGCGTTTCGCCGACGAAGGCTTCAACGCCATCGCGCCCGACCTGTATCACGGCCGGATCACCCAGGACGCCGACGAAGCCTCGCACATGATGAACGGGCTGGATTTTCCCGGTGCCGTGCACCAGGACATCGCGGCGACCGTCGAGTACCTCAAGGGCATCAACGACCGGGTGGCGGTGATGGGCTTCTGCATGGGCGGCGCCCTGGCCCTGGCCTCGGCGGCCCGCCTGGATGGCTTGACGGCGGCCGTTTGCTTCTACGGCGTCCCACCCAAGGCCTTTGCCGATCCGGCCGACATCAAAATCCCGTTCCAGGGCCATTTCGGCACGCTGGACGACTGGGTAACGCCGGCGGTGGTGGCCGACATGGAAGCCGCGATGACGGCGGCCGGGAATGCCCCGGATTTTCACAGCTACGAAGCCGACCACGCCTTCTTCAACCGGACCCGCCCGGAAGTCTACAACCCCGAAGCCGCCGAGCTGGCTTGGAAGCGGATGATGGTCTTTCTGCGGGCGAAGCTATAGTGCGGGCCCGAAGATTGACCTTTGCGTCATTCGGGGGTAGCGAGTGCCGGGGCACATAACATCAGGGTACCGACAACTTGACCGTATTTTACCACGAAGGCGACCTGCCGGCTGGCCTGGACCTGGGCAAGAGCGTCGCCATCGATTCCGAAACCATGGGGCTGCGCTTCGGCCGTGACGACCTGTGTGTCGTTCAGCTCTCCGCCGGCGACGGTCATGCCCACGTCGTGCGCCTGAACCGTCCCGCCTATGACTGCCCCAACCTGAAGGCTTTGCTGGTCGACCCGTCGGTGCTGAAACTGTTCCACTACGGCCGCTTCGACATCGGCATGTTTGCCCTGCACCTGGGTGTCTCGACCACGCCGGTCTACTGCACCAAGATCGCTTCGAAACTGGCGCGTACCTATACCGATCGCCACGGCCTGAAGGACCTGTCGCGTGAACTTCTGGGCGTCGACATGTCCAAGGCGCAGCAAAGCTCGGACTGGGGCGCGGCGAACCTGACGCCGGAACAACTGGCCTATGCGGCTTCCGATGTGCTGCACCTGCACGCCCTGAAGGACAGGCTGGACGCCATGCTGGCGCGCGAAGGCCGTGCCGAACTGGCCCAGGCCTGCTTCGACTTTTTGCCGCAGCGCGTCAAACTGGATTTGGCAGGTTGGGAAGATTGCGATATCTTCGCCCACAGCTGGATCTGAACCAGTTTGGAAAACCTTAAATGGATCTGACGGACCTCCCCGAACGGCACGCGCAGGACGCGGCCACCGAGGTTGATGAACGCAACCAGCGCCTGGGCAAGCAGGTCGCCGCGGTGCGCCGCCGGTCGCGCCTGATCCAAAGCCTGCGGACCTTCCTGCCCGGAGCGATCATCGGACTGGTGGTGCTCAATTTCGGCTGGATCATCGTGACCAGCATACTGAATTCGATGAACGTCTACGGCGGCAATTCCAACGAAATCCGCATGACCAATCCGCGCTACCACGGCCAGACCGGCAAGGGCGAGCACTACACGATCAGTGGGCTGGAGGCCGTGCGCCGGGGCAAGGACGCCACCACAGTTAGCCTGAAGTCGCCGGTGATGGAGTTCAAGGGCGATGAGGATGGCACGACGCGCCTGGCCGCGGTGAACGGTGTCTTCGATCAGGATACCCGAAAATTCACCATGACCGGCAATGTTGTGCTGATCACCGGCGGCGCCGACTTCACCTTCAAGACCGAAGAAGCCATTGTCGATCTGAACAATTCGACCATCTATGGCGACAAACACGTTGAAGGAAGCAGCTCGGTCGGTCATATAGTGGGCGAATCCTTTGTAATTTCCGACAATGGCAATTCGGTGCGTTTCAACGGCCGCGGTGAATCCCAGGTCAAGGCAGAGATGAAGTAGAGGGTGAACGGGATGACGACGAAAACTTTCCTGGCGGCTGTCTTCGCCGTCGGCTTGGGTTCCCTGGCCCTGACGGGCTCCGTCGGCGCCCAGGTGGCGCAGGAAGGCGGACCGGTCATGGTCGGCGGCGACAGCTGGCATGCTGACGAAAATGCCCTGACCCAGGTTTGGGACGGCCGGGTCGAGGTCGTCCAGGCCAATTCCCGCCTGCGCGCCGATCACGTTGTCATCAGCCACGCGCCAGGCGGCGAGGGCGAGAACAAGGGCTGGGGCGAGGTCATCAAGATCGAAGCTACCGGCAATGTCTATTACGTCACGCCGGAAAACACGGTGAAGGGCAACACCGCTGTCTACACCAAGTCGAGCGACACCATGGTCATTTCGGGCGACGTCGTGCTCAAGCAGGGCAAGAACGTCATGACCGGCACCCGTCTGGTCGCCGAGGTTGGCGCCGGCGTCACCACCATGGACGCAGCGCCCGGTTCGACCAATAATGGCCGTGTCCGCGCCGTCCTGTTCCCCGACGAAAAGCAGGCCAACCAGGCCGCCGGTAACTGATCTCATGAGCGTAGACGAAGACGTCATCACCACCGCGCCGAAACCGGCCGCGACCGACGGTATCGTCGTCGAAGGCATCGGCAAGTCCTATAAGGACCGCGCCGTCGTCAAGAGCGTGTCGCTGCAACTGGGCCGCGGCGAAGTGGTGGGACTGCTGGGGCCAAATGGCGCCGGCAAGACGACCTGTTTCTACATGATCACCGGCCTGATTGAGGCCGATTACGGCACCATCCTGCTGGATGGCCAGGACATTACCCGCCAGCCGATGTATCAGCGCGCCCGCATGGGTATCGGCTATCTGCCCCAGGAAGCCTCGATCTTCCGCGGCATGTCGGTGGAGCAGAACCTGCTGGCTGTGCTGGAACTGAACGAGAAGAACCCGGCCAAGATCCAGGAGGACGCGACCAAGCTCCTCGAGGACCTGCGCATCACCCATATCCGCCACTCGCCGGCGACGGCCTTGTCGGGCGGTGAGCGCCGCCGTGTGGAAATCGCCCGCGCCCTGGCCGGCAAGCCGTCCTTTATCCTGCTGGACGAACCGTTTGCCGGTATCGACCCGCTGGCCATTTCGGACATCCGCGAGGTCATCATCTATCTGAAGAGCCGCGGCATCGGCATCCTGATCACCGACCACAATGTCCGGGAGACTCTGGAGATCGTGGACCGGGCGTCGATCATCCACTCGGGCGAAGTGCTGTTCGAAGGCACGGCGCAGCAGATCACCCACGATCCGGAAGTGAAGCGCGTCTATCTGGGCGAGTCGTTCAACTAGGTGATGTCCGGTTGAAATGAGGAGGCTGGGAATTTCGTTCGCAGCACCTCCGGCGCGAAGCGCCTTTCTATCCTTGACGCCACCCATAGGTTCTCGTTGTCCGGAATTCCGTGTTTTCAGTGTGCCGCGCAGCGGCCTCCGTGTATTCCGTGTTCCCACTTCTTTGCCTCAGAATACTCTCAGCCAGCCAGCTTACCTCAGATATTTAAGAGGAACACGGAAAACACTGAAGCGCCGCCGTTGGCGGCGTACACGGAAGTCACGGAATTCTGGATAGTGGAACGCAAGTGCGCAACCGGAATAGTCAAATCACTAAGGGCGCTTCGCGCGGAGATGCCGTCACCGTAATTCCATGCTCTTCACAATTTATCCACAGGGCATTTTTTGCCGTGTTAACCTTTTCCAAGCAGTTGCTCCCGCAATCTGATCGCCGGTGTATCACGTGCCCTCAGACGGGCCGGCCGCGGTAAAAATTATCCGTGGCTACGAAATAGTGACGATTTTCGCGCAGTATGTCGCGCAATTCGGATGCAGGCACAAACGGCATGGCGCTCGGTCAAAGACTGGAACTCAAACAAGGGCAGGGGCTCGTTATCACGCCCCAGCTGCAGCAGGCCATCAAGCTGCTGCAGCTGTCCAATCTTGAGCTCGAGGCCGTCATCGAGCAGGAGCTGGAACGCAATCCGCTGCTGCAGCGCGACGATTCCGATCCGGTCAGCGAGTCAGACTCCGACGCCCCCGCCGAAAGCCGTGAGGAACGCGGTGAACTGACCCTCGGCGACTCCGACACCGCTGCCGCCAATAACGACATGGACGTCTCCCGCGCCGATACCTATGGCGACGACGAACCGGTCGTGCGTGAAAAGGAAAGCGCCATGGCGGCCGACTCAGACGGCCCGATGGTCGACTGGAGCAAGGCCGGCAAGGGTGGCAGCGGTTTCGATGGCGACGAGGACGGCCTGGAACGGTCGCTGACACGCGAGAAGTCCCTGGCCGAACATCTGACCGACCAGGCTCTGATCGCCCATTTCAGCGCCCCGGAAATGGCCATCGCCCAGATCCTGATCGATGCCGTCGACGACGCCGGTTATATGCGCGCCTCGCTGTATGAAATCGCCGACCGCCTAGGCTGCAGCTTGGCCCTGGTCGAAAGCGTGCTGAAAACCTGCCAGGGCTTCGAACCGACCGGCATCATGGCGACCTCGGTGCCGGAATGCCTGAAGCTGCAATTGATCGAACGCAACCGTTTCGACCCGGCCATGGCGGCCCTGATCGACAATCTCGAACTATTGGCCAAACGCGACCTCAGCGCCCTGCGCAAGGTGTGCGGCGTCGACGACGAAGACATGGCCGAGATGATTTCAGAGCTGAAGTCGTTGAACCCGCGTCCGGGCGCCCAGTTCGGCGCCGAAATGTCCCAGACCGTGGTGCCCGACGTCTTCGTCCGCCCCGACCCGTCGGGCGGCTGGCGCATCGACCTGAACTCCGACACCCTGCCGCGCGTCCTGGTCGACCAGAAATACCACGCCAAGGTGGCCACTGGCGCCCGCTCGGAAGCCGAGAAATCCTACCTGTCGGAATGCCTGAACCAGGCCAACTGGCTGATCAAGAGCCTGGACCAGCGCGCCCGCACCATCCTGAAGGTGTCGGCGGAAATCGTCCGCCAGCAGGACGCCTTCTTTGTCTATGGCGTCGAATACCTCAAGCCGCTGAACCTGAAGACGGTGGCCGAAGCCGTCGGCATGCACGAATCGACAATTTCGCGTGTCACCTCGAACAAATATATCGCCACGCCGCGCGGTGTCTTCGAGCTGAAATTCTTCTTTACGTCGTCGATCGCTTCGTCCGACGGGACGGCGGCGCACTCGGCCGAATCCGTCCGTCACAAGATCAAAACCCTGATCGATGCGGAGAAGAGTTCGGGTGAAATCCTCAGCGATGACCGCATCGTAGAACTGCTCAAAGAGGCCGGAGTCGACATCGCCCGGCGCACGGTCGCCAAGTATCGTGAGGCTCTGCGCATCCCTTCGTCCGTAGAACGTAAACGTTTGATTAAATAAGGCAATTTGCGGGCAATCTCTACACGGATAAGTGACTTTTCACCCCGTCAGAAGAGCGTAGAGTTTTCCTTGGGCCCCGTGGGTTCAACCGGCGTCCGTTATGCAGCGGACACCAGGGTTCTTGTTTTTTAAGAACGGAGCGACATATCGCTATGCATATTCAAGTCAGCGGAAAACAGTGCGAAGTCGGTGACGCCCTGCGTCAGCGGATCGAAACGGAATTGGCACAGGGGATCGAAAAGTTCTTCGATCGCGGCGGCGCGGCCGACGTGACCCTTTCCAAGCAGGGTCACATGTTCAGGGCGGACTGCGTCGTCCGACTGGCCTCGGGACAGACCCTTGTCTCCCACGCCTTTGGCGGGGACGCGCACTCGGCCTTCAACGGTACGCTCGACAATATCGAAAAGCGCGTCCGCCGCTATAAGGGCAAGCTGAAGCAGCACCATTTCGGCACGCCGCAAAAGGAAGAAACCGCCAATGTCACCGTGCTTCGCGCGGCCGACCTGAACGGCGAAGACGTTGACGGCGGCGACCTGGACGACGGCATGGATCATGCCTCGCCACCGCATTCGATGATCATTGCCGAAACCGAGACGGCGCTGCGCACCATGACCGTTTCGGCGGCGGTGGAAGAGCTTGAACTCAGCAACTATCCGGCCATGATGTTCCGCAATGCCGCCCATGGCGGCCTGTCGATGATCTACCGTCGTCCGGACGGAAATATCGGCTGGGTTGACCCTGAACGCACCAGTTTGCGCAAGGCATCCTGACTTACCAATCACCACCGTAGAGGGGCGGGTTGACGGGCAGAGCTTGTCCCTCTATGTGATCGCGCGATCGTGCCGGTCGTTACGACCGGCACCCGCCCACGGATGTCTTATGTACCTCAACACCCTGCTCGACAGACGCGCCATCCTGGGCACTGTCAGCGTCAATTCCAAGCGTCAGGCGCTGCAGTTGGTTTCCGACGTGGCATCGCGGCTGTTGGAACAGGATGCTTCCGTGGTTCAGCACGCCTTGCTGGAGCGCGAGAAGCAGGGTTCGACGGGCGTAGGCCTGGGTGTGGCTGTGCCGCACGCCGCCCTGCCCGGGCTTGGCCGTATGCACGGCGTGTTTGTGCGCCTGGAAACGCCGGTCGCCTATGACGCTATCGACGACCTGCCGGTGGATCTGATCTTTGCGCTTTTGGCCCCGGAAAACGCCGGCACCGAGCACCTGCGTGCCCTGGCTAAGGTGTCACGCCTGCTGCGTCAGAGGGAACTGCGTGAGCAACTGCGCCGGGTCGAAAGCGCCGACGCAATCTATGCCCTCTTAACAGGCTACGCGGACTCAAACGCCGCATAGGCCTTTGCGGCTGAACCTCGGCAAGAAGGTGGTCCACAGATAAGCCAGATAAGCCAGATGAACAGCGCTTACCCGGAATCCGCGCAGCGGCATTTCTTAATGTTTTAAGGCCGCTACGCGGCGTCAGAACTTACTGCCGGCAATGTTCCGGACGCCATCCATCTGGCTTATCTGGCTTATCTGTGGACCACCTTCTTGCGGAGATTCAGTCGCGATTCACCTCGAAACCCTGGCGACAACGGTCACGCCACCTGAATCGGTATCCGCCGCACATCTTCGCTGGCGGGCGGCTTGGTCAGGTCGATATGCAGCAGGCCATAGGCCAGGGTCGCCTTGGCCACTTCCCAGCCTTCGCCCAGCACAAAAGCCCGGTTGAAGTTGCGCAATCCAATGCCACGATGCAGGAACTCCCGCGGCGTCTCTTCGCCGCGTTCCTTGCTGGCTATGACGGTCAGGTGAGCGCCCTTGACCTCGACGGCCAGCTGATCGGCGGTAAAGCCCGCGACCGCAATCGAAATGCGGATTTCCGCCGGCCCTAGCGCTTCGACATTGTAGGGCGGGTAGTTGTCGTGACCGCGGCCGACGCGCTCAATCAACGCGCGCATATCATCGAAGCCGAGCAGGAAGGGGCTGTCGAAAACTACGGTGCGCGTCATGTCGGAAATATGGGCGGCAGACGGCTCTACGTCTAGGCCTGGCCTTCGAGAAAATCGCAGACTGCGGCGAAGGCCTGGGGTTCGGTCAGTTGCGGCGCATGGCCGACATAGTCGATATCGACGCGGATAAAGTTGCGGCTTCGCGCCGCCATGGTCTTGACCTCATCGGGGCCCAGCACATCCGACAGGGCGCCACGCACCAACAGAATGCGCCGGTCCTGGGCCAGGCTGGCATAGCACGGATCGAGATCGTGGTTGGCCGAGGCGACCGTCAGGCTGCGGAAGGTTTCGGTGATGCGCGGATCATAGGCCAGGCGCAGCAGGCCGTCCTTGTTCTTGATAAAGGCGCGCCGCGCCAGTTTCAGCCATTCCGCCTGGGTATAGTTGGGGAAGATCAGCTTGTTCTGTTCGGCGACGAAGACCGAGGCGTCGTGCCAGTTGCGGAAGGCGACGGGCTTCATTGCGGCATAGGTGTTCAGCCGCGCCAGGCCCTTGGGTGACAGAACCGGACCGACATCGTTGAGTACGGCCGACACCACCAGGTTGGGCCGCAAGGTTGACAGCACCATGGTGACCAGTCCGCCCATCGACGAGCCGACGAAGATGGCCCGGCCGATGCCCAGCGCATCGCACAGGCTCAGCACATCCTTGGCGTAGGTCCACAGGTGATAGTTGGCCGGATTGGCGTCATACTCGGACAGGCCGCGGCCGCGCAGGTCGGGCACGATGACGCGGCGGTCGAGGCGCGAAATATAGGGCGCGACCTCTTCAAAGTCGGCGGAATTGCGCGTTACGCCATGCAGGCAGATGACAGGCAAACGCACCCGGCCGGCGGAAGCGGCATAGTCGCGGGCATACAGGCGCAGGCCATCCTCGGTAAACCACCACCGGTCGGCATAGGCAGGCGCTTTCCGCGTTATGGCGGTGCGATCGGCCTGATCCGTATCCACGGCCTCGTGACTGAAACTGGCCGGCTGCTGCATGGTATCCTTGAGACGTATCAAGCGAGTGCCTTGAAAACGTGGCGCGAAACCGGGAAATTAACCCTGTTCGCTGATTCCTCTACAACAAATCGTCCGCTTTGGGAAAAAAATTGCACCTGCGAACAGGGTGGCGGGTTTTGTCGCCGGCTTAAGGCAGGCGGCCGTCCGGCATCAGGTCGTAAAGCAGCGGCCGCGCCCTTTGCGACAGGTGCAGGACGTCGCAGAACCAGTCACGGATGGGACGGCCGGCATCATCGTGTACGAGGTCGAACAGCGACAGGAACGGCATGTTCCGCTGGCGGCAAAAGTCTTCCATGCGCTGGTTGAAGCGTCGGATGGCGAAGTGTCGCTGTTCGAACGTGCCATGAATCGGATTGTTCGGATCCAGGGTTTCTTCATGCCATGTGGCAAGCGGCGGGGCCCATACGCCGACGCGATAACCGAAAGCCGCGATGCGATCGAGGAAGATGCCGTACTGTTCGGTGACCTGATCGACAATCTCGGGGATTGGCCGGCCTTGTGCCTCAGCCTGGCGGCAGACGTGATAGCGGCAGTCGATCTCACCGAACGAAAACAGGATTTCGGCGCCTTTGGGAATGTCGCCATCCCTCAGCAGGCCTTCAATCTTTTCTTTCGAGGCGTTTTTGGAATTGGCGCTGTTCAGGTTGAAGGCAAGGCCTGGCCCCAGATGCAGGCCGGTGAACCGCGCGCTGTAGCCTTCGAAGGCGATGGCGTGCTTGCCGGCGGGCCAGTCATAAATGCCTTCGTCACGACCGGCCAGGAAGCGGACATGACTGTCACCAACCGCGTAAATCTTGTCGGTATAGCCACCGGGGCCGGTACCTTCTGAGACCTTGATGCCGTCGACGATCAGGGAAGAAAACTTCAGGTCCGGATCGGCGGCGCGGCTGTCGGTTCGCGATGACCGCCGGGTCTGTCCGTAAAGGTCGAAATGCGCCGGGAAGGCATGCTGGTGCCGTGCGTCATCACAGAACTCAACCGGCGCCGGCGCCAGGTTGACCGACTGCAGCAGGTCGATCAGGCTGGACACGGTGAACTTCTGCTTCGGATTGAAGTGCTGAGCCCAGTCGAGATACGCCCCGGACGGGTGGTTCCAGTCGGTTTCGACAATGCGGAAGCGCCCACCCGGCTTGAGCGCTCGCGCAGCCGCCAGCAGAATATCGCGCGCCTCGTGATCGCTGACGTAAGACAGGATGCGATCACCAATGAGGGTCGCCACCTGCCCGGCCTTCAGATACCAGTGGTGGCGTGGCGGCAGGTCGCCGCCGGACACAAAGCCCGGTTGGCCGTCGCCCAGGTCCCAGCGGATTTCTCCCCCCTCTGCTACGGTCATACCCTTGAAATCAGCCGGTGCATGGGCCGGCGGGCGGCGCCGGGGACGCGGTTCAGCTTCATCAGGCTTTCCGGCTCACCCCACAAATCGTAGGCATCGGCGCGGGTGACCCGGGCCTTGGCGAAGTCGCCAGCCTTCAGTCCGGTAAAGCCCTTCAGGAAGATATGGCCGTCGATTTCCGGCGCGTCGCCACGGGTCCGCGCCACGGCGACTCCGTCGGCGCGGATATCATCGACCAGGACGTCCTCGATGCGGCCGACCTTGGCGGCCAGCTTCTGGGCCGAGATGCGCGACGCCACGGCCATGAAGCGCGCCAGGCGCTCCTGCTTGACCTCTTCCGGCACGTGATCGGGCAGCAGCTTGGCCGGTGCGCCTTCGACGTTTTCATAGGCAAAGGCGCCGACTCGGTCGATCTGGGCGGCTTCCATCCAGTCGAGCAGCAGGTTGAAATCGGCTTCGGTTTCGCCGGGGAAGCCGACCACGAAGGTCGAACGCAGGGTCAGGTCCGGGCAGATTTCACGCCAGGATTCGATGCGTTGCAGGGTCTTGTCCTGATTGCCCGGACGCTTCATGGCCTTGAGGATCTTCGGACTGGCATGCTGGAACGGTATGTCCAGGTAGGGCAGGATCTTGCCCTCGGCCATTAACGGCAAGACACCGCTGACGTGGGGATAGGGATAGACATAGTGCATCCGTACCCAGATGCCGAGCTCGCCCAGGCCGCGCGACAGGTCTTCGAACGAGGCGGCCCAGTTCTGGCCGCGCCATTCCGACTGGGCGTAGCGGATATCGAGGCCGTAGGCGGAGGTGTCCTGGCTAACGACCAGCAGTTCCTTGACGCCGGCCTTGGCCAGGGTCTCGGCTTCGCGCAGGACTTCGGCGACGGGACGCGAGGCCAGGTCGCCGCGCAAGGTCGGAATGATACAGAAGGAACAGCGGTGGTCGCAGCCTTCGGAGATTTTCAGATAGGCGTAGTGTTTCGGCGTCAGGCGCACGCCTTCGTCGGGGACCAGCGACTTGAACGGATCGGGCCTGGGCGGGACGATATTATGGACGGCGTCGAGGACCGCATCGTACTGGTGCGCGCCGGTGACGGCGGCGACATTGGGGAAGCGGGCGCGGATCATGTCTTCTTCGCCACCCATGCAGCCGGTGACGATGACCTTACCGTTTTCGGCCAAGGCTTCGCCGATGGCGTTGAGGCTTTCTTCCTTGGCGGAATCCAGGAAGCCGCAGGTGTTGACGACGATGACGTCGGCGCCGGCATAGGAGGCGGAGGTGTCATAGCCTTCGCCCTTGAGGCGGGTCAGGATCCGTTCGGAATCGACCAGGGCCTTGGGGCAGCCCAGGGAGACGAAGCCCACCTTTGGGGCTTCGGACGTTTGGGGCACGGCGGTGGCTACAGGTTCACGCATAAATAAAAAAACTTGAATTGGGGGGGAGATCGCGATTTAAGCCGTCCTACTCGAAATTCAAGCCGGTTGGAAGCCCCGGCCCCGCCCTCAAGGACATTGCTATGCTGATCTTCGCCGATACCGCCGACACGAAACTCCTGGCCGAACTGGTCGAAACCGGTCTGATCGACGGCTGCACGACCAATCCGACTCTGATCGCCAAGTCGGGCCGCAACATGTTCGAAGTCATTAAAGAGATCTGCGACCTGGTCGACGGTCCGGTCTCGGCCGAGGTCGCCGCGGTGGACGCGCCGACCATGATCAAGGAAGGCGAGAAGCTGGCCAAGATCTCGACGAATGTCGTGATCAAGGTGCCGCTGACCCTGGAAGGTCTTAAGGCGACCAAGGAGTTTTCCTCGCAAGGCCTGATGACCAATGTGACCCTGTGTTTCTCGGTGAACCAGGCTTTGCTGGCCGCCAAGGCCGGCGCGACCTTCGTGTCGCCGTTCGTCGGCCGCCTGGACGACCAGGGCGCGGACGGGATGCAGCTGATCCACGACATCCGCACGGTGTACGACAACTACGATTTCGACACGGACATCCTGGCGGCATCTTTGCGGACCCCGGCCCATGTGCAGCAGGCGGCTCTGGCGGGGGCGGACTGTGCGACCCTGCCGGCGCAGACCTTCAAGGATATGTTCAAGCATCCGCTGACGGATAAGGGTCTGGAGACCTTCCTGGCGGATTGGGCGAAGACCGGCCAGTCGATCCTGTAAAATCATGGGGTGTGGGGGTGAGAAGCGAAGGTTTGCCGCATGGCAAACCTTATGAAAATCGACCCGGTGGGTCGATTTCCGCGCCGAACGCCCAGAGCCATGCGGCGGGCGACCCCACAAAACCTTCTTTTCACTAAAAAAGCCTTCGCCCCCTTTGAGGGCGAGGGCTTTTTTAGTGAAGGGAAAGATTGGGGCCGCAGGCCCCAAACCCCATAACTTTACAGAAGCGGCGGACAGGCCTACGCTCCACTCACCGGGGAGCGGCTTATGACCGATATACAAAAACGTCTCGACTTCATCGACCTGCTGCGCGGGTTGGTCATCTGCCTGATGGTCCTGGACCACACGCGTGACTTCGTCCACTACGGCGCCCTGGGCGCCGATCCGCTGGACCTGAAAAGCGGCGGACCCGTCCTCTACATGACCCGGTGGATCACCCACCTGTGCGCCCCGACCTTTGTGTTCCTGTCGGGCCTGTCGATCTTCCTGCAGAAACAGAACGGCAAGACCGGCTGGCCGCTGAGCCGCTTCCTGCTGACGCGCGGCCTGTGGCTGGTCTTCCTGGAACTGACAGTCGTTAATTTCGGCTTCGACCTGAAACCCGGCATCTTCCTCCAGGTCATCTGGGCCATCGGCGTCAGCATGATCTTCATGGCCGCCCTGGTGCACCTGCCGCGCCTGGCCGTCCTCGCTGTCGGCGCTATCATTGTCGGCGGCCATGTCCTGCTGGCGCCGATCGACGCGCCGAATCTTCCCGCCGCGCTCCAGCTACCCTGGAGCCTGCTCATGGAGCCGGCCTTCAACCTGCCGCTCGGTGGATTCAATGTCTATCCGGCAATTCCCTGGCTGGGCATCATGTGCCTGGGCTACGGCGTGGCGCCTGTGATCACCGATCCCGGCCCCAACCGCAGCCGTAACATCGCCCTTATGGCCGTCGCATCGATTGCCCTGTTCCTCTGCCTGCGTATCCCGAACCTGTACGGCAACCCAGTCCCGTGGACCATGCCGGCCAACCCTTCGGAAGCGCCGTTCGCCGTTCTCAATGTCTTCAAATACCCGCCGTCACTGCACTATGCGCTGATCACCCTGGGCATTGCCATGCTGCTGATGCTGGCCTTGCCGAAACTGCCGGCCCTGGCGCAAAAGCCCCTGCTGGCTTTCGGGCGCACGCCGATGCTGACCTATCTGCTGCACATCTATGTCGCGCACGGTTTGGCGGTCCTGATCGGACTGATCCAGGGCGTACCGATCGGAGCCTTCTGGGGCCATATGAGCGATCCGTCACGAACCCTGGCGGCTCATGCCGGGGTGCCGCTGTGGGCAACCTACCTGGTGTGGCTGGCGGTCCTGGTGATCCTGTATCCGATGTCCAGTGCCTGGGCGAAATACCGCGCGACGCACAAACACTGGTGGACGAGTTACCTCTGACCTAGTTGGTGCCTTCGTCGTACAGATAAAGCGTTACCGGGCACACAAACCCGTGCGCCCATGAGATGGCCTCGCTGACGGAAATGCCATCGCGGGCGTCATAGAGGATGTATTCACCATCCTCGGTTCCTACGTCCGCCTGGTCGGAGTCGGCGCAAGCATTGTCATGCCAGACAGCTTCGATAATCGCCTGAATACGTTTCCAGCGATAGGGCCGGGTGCGCTTGTCAATGATATTGGCGATCACGCCTTGATCGCGTCGGCAATCATATTGACCGCGGCCTTTACCTGTTTTTCGTCATCGCCTTCGGCCATGACCCGGATCAAGGGCTCAGTTCCCGAAGGCCGTACCAATACCCGGCCCGAACCCTTCAGCATCTCCTCGCCCTCACGGATGGCCTGCTTCACGGCTTCCGAATTCAAAGGCGAAACACCGGTAAACCGGACATTCTTCAAGATCTGCGGCACAGTCTCGAACTGCCGCCCCAGCTTCGACATCGGCTTGCCGCGTTCGACCAGAACCGCCAACACCTGCAAAGCCGCCATCAACCCATCGCCGGTTGTGGCATGGTCCGACAGGATCACATGGCCTGACTGCTCGCCGCCCAGGTTGAATCCGCCCTCGCGCATACGCTCCATGACGTAACGGTCGCCGACCTTTGTGCGCTCCAGCTTCAGACCCTTGCCCTCAAGGAACCGTTCCAGGCCCAGGTTCGACATGACCGTCGCGACCACGCCGCCGCCCTTCAACAGGCCCTTGTCGGCCAGATGCCCGGCGACGATGGCCATGATCTGGTCGCCGTCGACGACCTTGCCGTTTTCGTCGCAGATCACCACCCGGTCGGCGTCGCCGTCCAGGGCGATCCCCAAATCGGCGCGCATCTCTTTGACCTTGACGGCCATGGCATCCGTATGGGTCGAGCCGCACTTTTCGTTGATGTTCAGACCGTCCGGCGATACGCCGATACAGATGACCTCGGCGCCCAGCTCATACAGGGCCAGGGGCGCGACCTTGTAGGCGGCGCCGTGGGCGCAGTCGATGACGATGCGAAGGCCATTCAAGGTCAGGTTCCGCGGGAAGGACGCCTTAACGATTTCGATATAGCGCGCCTGGGCGTCGTCGAGACGCTGAACCCGGCCCAGCTTGTGCGGCTCGGCCACACCCTGCAGGATGTCGCCATCCATGCGGGCTTCGATTTCCAGCTCGACCTCGTCCGACAGCTTGTAACCGTCCGGGCCGAACAGTTTGATCCCGTTGTCCATGAAGGCATTATGCGACGCCGAGATCATCACGCCCAGATCTGCCCGCATCGACCGCGTCATCAACGCCACGCCCGGCGTCGGCAGCGGCCCGAACAGGCGCACGTCCATGCCGACGCTGGTGAAGCCTGCCACCAGGGCCGGCTCGATCATATAACCCGACAGGCGCGTATCCTTGCCGATGACGACCAGATGGCGGCGGTCGGCATTGGACATGAACATCTTGCCCGCAGCCATGCCGACGCGATAGGCGACTTCGGCAGTCATCGGAAAAGTGTTGGCGCGGCCGCGGATACCGTCGGTGCCGAAATACTTACGTGTGCTCATGAGATTGGTACTGTCGTCGGAAGGGGCAGGGAGACGCTCTTATAGTCGGAACTTTAGCCATCAAGCGTAAACTCTTTGTGCCCGAATGTTACCAACGCCAGGTTAATGGCTGATTTTGCTTAGGTTTTCACGGCATTGTGTAACTTTATGTCACGGCAGTTTACGTATTGTTTGAAACCGTTCTGATAAACAGCCGCAAGCGCCCCCAGTCGAAGGAACAGGACCACATGTGCGGCATCATCGGCATCATCGGCAACGAACCCGTCGCCCCGCGTTTGCTGGAGTCGCTGCGGCGGCTGGAATACCGCGGCTATGATTCCGCGGGCATCGCGGTCCAGACGGACAACGGCCCCGACCGCCGCCGCGCCGAAGGCAAGATTCGCAACCTGGAAGCCGTCATTGCCGCCGACCCGATCGAAGGCGTCACCGGTATCGGCCACACCCGGTGGGCCACCCACGGCGCGCCGGAAGTGCGCAACGCCCACCCCCATGTCGCGGGTAAGGTGACCCTGGTTCACAACGGCATCATCGAAAACTTCGCCGAGCTGAAGACCGAACTGCAGGCCAAGGGCCACGTCTTCACCTCGGACACCGATACCGAAGTCATCGCCCACCTTTTCGATGACACCCTGAAAACCCTGCCGATCCAGGAGGCCTTCAAGGCCGTGCTGGACCGGCTGCATGGCGCCTATGCCCTGGCCATCCTGATCGCCGGCGAAACCGAAACCTTGCTGGGCGCCCGCCGTGGTTCGCCGCTGGTCGTCGGTTGGGGCCATGACGAAATGTATCTCGGCTCCGACGCCCTGGCGGTCGGGCCATTTACGCAACGGGTCACCTATCTCGAAGAAGGTGACTGGGTCGTCCTGACACGTCACGGCGCCGAAATCTTCAATGCCCGCGGCCTTCTGGTCAACCGGCCGGTGACGGTGGTGTCGGCCTCGGCCGCCCTGGTCGAAAAGGGCTCGTTCCGCCACTTCATGGAAAAGGAAGTCCATGAACAGCCGGAATCCTGTCAACGCACGCTGTCGGCCTATCTCGATCCGGTCGCCTGTGCAGTGCGCGAGGATATCAAGGCCAATATCGACTTCAGCCAGATCGTCCGCCTACAGATCATCGCCTGTGGCACCGCCTATTATGCTGGTTCGATCGCGCGCTATGCCTTTGAAAAACTGGCCGGTTTACCGGTCGATGTCGAGGTCGCCTCGGAATTCCGCTACCGTACCCCGGCCATTACCCCGGGCACCTTGGCGGTCGCCGTGTCGCAATCGGGCGAAACCGCCGATACCTTGGCGGCTCTGCGCTGGTGCAAGGAGCAGGGGCTGAAGACGGCCGCCGTGGTCAATGTCCATTCGTCGACCATGGCCCGCGAAGCCGACCTGATGTGGCCGACCCATGCCGGTCCGGAAATCGGTGTGGCTTCGACCAAGGCCTTTACCGCCCAGCTTTCGGCGCTGCTCAGCCTGGCCGTCTGCGCCGCCCGTCAGCGCGGCAAGATCACGACGCACGAAGAAGCCCACCTGGTTCAGGTATTGCTCGGTGCGCCGGGGTTGATCGCCGAAGCCATGGCCATGGATGCCGAAATCACCCGCATGACCTACGACCTGTCGAAGGCGCGCGACGTCATCTATCTCGGCCGCGGCGACATGTATCCGCTGGCCCTGGAAGGCGCGCTGAAACTTAAGGAAATCAGCTATATCCATGCCGAAGGCTATGCCGCCGGCGAGCTGAAGCACGGACCGATCGCCCTGATCGACGAGAATACGCCGGTGGTGGTCATCGCCCCGGACGATGCCCTGTTCGAAAAGACGGCTTCGAACGTGCAGGAAGTCGCCGCGCGCGGCGGCCGGGTGATCATGATCACCAACGCGCCGCAAAAGGTCCCGGCCCTGTCAGGCGATGCGGCCAAGTCGTTGAAGGTGATCACCGCGCCGTCGTGCGACGCCTTTATTGCGCCGCTGGTTTATTCAGTGCCGATCCAGCTTCTGGCCTACCATACGGCGGTCCACAAAGGCACCGACGTCGACCAGCCGCGTAACCTCGCCAAGTCGGTAACGGTGGAGTAGATTCCAACTAGGGGGCAAACACGATGGTTTGGAGACGAAAATACTGGGATATTGTAGACCAGCTGTATTGGTCTCCCAAATATTTAGGACTCAAATCCATTCCAAAGAAAGACTGGACACGTTCAGAAGGAAGAATTTCCGTTCCGGCTGAATTGGTGGGTCAAACTTTGTACTCCCGAAAGGTGCAATCCGACCATAATGAGGCCTGGCTTCACACCCAGGAGGAAATCTTAAATCATTTCTTTGATCTTACGTTTGCAATTGCTCCAGATGATCTTGTTGAGCGGATTTTACTCAAACCATTCGAGTTCATCGACCTGGGTCACTTTGAATCACTTGGACGAGAAGTTCGTGATAGATACAATTGGGGATACAACGAAAATGTCACGCAACAAGATGGTCTATTTGTAAGCAACAAAACTGCTCTTGCGGTCGAACTTAAACTTGGTTCAAAAAGTTCGCGGTCGCAGATCATTAAGTACGCAGCCCTTCTAGCCTGGGAAGAAAGAACCAACGGCACCAAAGATCAATTGGGATTGCTGTATATCGTGCCTGAAAATGCCCGAATGGATCACTGGAAAAAGTGTGGTGTAGCAGATCCTGACAATATCCGTTTTTTGTTGGAAAACGTGGACTTCATATTGCCGCCGAAAATCTCTGCCTTCTTAGCAGAAGAACCCCAGCTAATCAGGAGCGTTTGTGACAGAATGAAGCTTGAGGTAATAACCTGGCATGATTTACGTTTCTCGTTAGAAACTTATCGGCAACAGCTGAACTTGCAACACCGAGGAGATCAGACCCTCGACAAACTGATTGCGGGCTTTCTCGATCAGCTGAGCAAACATCAGGAGACCGGTCTCAAGTCGTAGCAAGGCAGGGCAATCGTCACGACCAACACGTGTAGGGTTGGGTAAGAAGCTGCGAATTATAGTACCGGGGTGCCCCGGTGACCTCTTCACCCACCCATTCCGGCCGTTCAAACGCCTCGTCACGGCTGCCGAGTTCGATCTCGGCCATGACCAGGCCCTGATTGGCGCCTTCGAAGACATCGACCTCCCAAGTATGCCCGCCGATCGGCACCTTGAACCGCACCTTGGCCAGGGACTGGATACCCGGAAGCTGCAACATGGCTTCGGCATCGGCAACCGGGATCGGATATTCCCACTCCGCGCGTTCCAGCCCATCCTCCGAGCTCTTACCCTTGATGGTCAGGAAGGCCTTGTCGTCCATCACCCTGACCCGCACCGTGCAGTCCCGGTTCGTTGTCAGATAGCCCTGGACGATCCGGTGCTGGCTGGCCGCAAACGGCCGGAAGTCGCCGGTGACCAGGAATTTGCGTTCGATCTCGGTGCCCATGGTCCTATTTCGGATAGATCAGCATCTGGGTGCAGCGGAACAGGGCGACCGTCTTGCCGGTATCGCGATGCGTCACGGTCACGTCCCAGACCTGGGTGGTGCGGCCCATGTGCACCGCCTTACCCACGGCTTCCAGGGTTCCGTCACGCGCCGTGGCCAGATGATTGGACTTCAGCTCCACAGTCGTGAAGTTGACCGCGCCTTCCGGCAGGGAATGGATACAGCCATAACCCGCTGCCGTGTCGGCCAGGCTGACCACGGTGCCGGCATGGAGGTAGCCGTTGGGCGCCATGACCTGCGGCTGGATGGGCAGTTCGGCATGTAGTTCGCCGTGCGTTACATGGGTAATGCGAATTCCGAGGTGGCCGGGCAGGGTGCCCTGGCCCCAGGCATTGATCTCTTCGAGCGTTCTCATAATTTTTCCGATCGGCCTATGACGGGCGGACATCCATGCCGTTTTTTCCGGAAAATGTCATGAGAAGATTGTGCGTGAAGCGAAATTCATTTAAAATATTGCAATATAGAGAAAGTAATACTTTAGTATACTCAAAAGACTCTATAACGTGTTGATTTATATGTTATAAATTTTTGTCCTCGCGACCTGGTCAGGCCGGCGCTACCGTTTGCCATACCGACGTAATACCCTATAATTCAACGTATTTTCGATCTCCACCTCACGCGCACGCCCGCGCGCATGCATCTCGCATTCCTGGCATAACTTCCTTTGTGGCAAACGGTTGCAAAGTCTTCATTTGTGATTAACCAATAAAGATTACATGCTGAACTACGAGTATAGTTAGTGAGGCTTAACCATGACAAAACGTCATTTGCGTTCCGGGGCCCTGCTCGCCGCGACCGGAGCGCTTTTTTTATCGCCGATGGCAGCCCATGCCGACGGTGCCCGTGAGATCCAGGTAGCAGGACGTACCCTGACCTTCCTGGAAAACGGACCGGCCGGAAAGGTCGTCTTCGCCATCGTCTACGATGCTTCCAAGCCCGCCTCCGTCGCCGAGAAGGATGAGGTCATGGCCGCGCTGGGTTCCGGCATGGCCGCCGGTTCCGCCACCGTGGTCGGCAAACCGGTCGAAGCCGGCGCCGCCGCATCCGCCGGCGATGTCGCCGCCTTCTACATCACGCGGGGTGTCAACTTCTCTGCTGTCGGCGCCGTCGCCAAGAGCAAGAAGGCGCTGAGCATCAGCTCCGATATGGCCTGCGTCAAGGCCGGCGCCTGCGTCATGGGCGTGGCCGCCACGCCCAAGGTCGAAATCGTCGTCAACTCGGCCGCTGCCGCCGCCGTCGGCGCCAAGTTCAAGGCCGCCTTCAAAATGATGATCAAGGAAATTTAAGCGCCGCGCGCGCCGGAGTTCGTACCATGCGTAAATTCGCCCCCCTTCTTATGGCTGTCGCGGCCCTGCCGCTGATCGCCGCCGGCGCCGCCTCGGCGCAATCCATCGACTACGGTTCGCTGCAGGATCTGTTCGGCGAGCCCGTCACCACCTCTGCCACCGGCTCGCCGCAGCGTTCCACCGAAGTGCCGGTCGACATGACCATCATCTCGGCCGAGGATATCGAACGCTCGGGCGCCCATGACCTGCCGACCCTGCTGGGCCGCGTACCGGGCCTGGACGTGCTGAACTGGTCGACCTACGGCGCCGATGTCGGTGTCCGCGGTTATAACCAGGCCATGTCGCCGCGCCTGCTGGTGCTGGTCAACGGCCGTCAGGTCTATCTCGACCACTATGGCTACACCGCCTGGCAGACCATCCCCGTGCAACTGTCGGAAATCCGCCAGATCGAGGTCGTGAAGGGCCCCAACTCGGCCCTGTTCGGCTTCAACGCCGTGTCGGGCGTGGTCAACATCATCACTTACAACCCCAAATACGACACGGTCAGCGGCGGTTCGGTCTCGGGCGGTTCGCGTGGCCGTGCCGAAGCCTCCCTGGTCCAGTCCTTCCGCCTGTCGCCGAAGATCGCCGCCCGCCTTTCGGCCGGCGCGTCGAAAGCCGACGAGTGGGACAATTCGGTTGGCACCCCCAGCTACCGTCAGGAAGTCTCGCGTGCCAATGTCAATCTCGACACCGTCGTGTCCCTGACCGAAAAGACTGAGCTGCGCTTCGAAACCTCGTTCTCCAACACCCAGTCCAATGACGCGGTGTCCAACTACGACCTGTCTGAAACCAAGTACCGCACGGGATCGGTGAAGTTAAGCCTGACCTCGGACACGCCGGTCGGCCTGGTCACCGCCACCGCCTACCGCAACAGCCTGCATAGCAGCACCTACGTGGCCGGCCGCTTCCCGCTGGAAAACACCATTTCCGTGGTCAGCCTCCAGGACCTGTTCAAGACCGGCAAGCATACCTTCCGTCTCGGCGCTGAATTCCGCCAGAACGAAATGCCCACCACCCCGATCACCGGCGGAAAGGTCAGCTATACGGTCTTCGCGCCGTCGGCCATGTGGAACTGGGCCATTTCTGATAACCTGTCGACGGCCGTTGCCATCCGTTCGGACAATGTCAAGCTCAAGCGCGAAGGCAGCTTCCCGGCGGGCGTCCCCCTGGCCAGCAACGCCAACTGGGACCGCGACATCAGCGAGATCAGCTACAATGTCGGCGCCGTCTGGCGGGTGAGCGACAAGGACACGGTGCGTCTCATGACCGCCAAGGGCGTCCAGGCGCCGACACTGATCGAACTGGGCGGTTTCCAGCTGGTTCAGTACCCGATCGCCGTCATCGGCAATCCGACCATCGAACCCAGCATCGTCAAGAACAATGAGATCTCCTACGACCACAGCTTCACCAGCGTAAAGGTCGGCATCAAGCTGTTCACCCAGACCACGGACAATGTGAAGGGCCAGCCGTCGGCGACTGCCTTCTTCCAGTATCCCACTCTGACGACCCTGCCGGCCCTGAGCTGGCTGAACGTCGCCGATTCCGAAATGTCCGGCTTCGAACTGTCGGCTTCGGGCAAATATGCCAGCGGCTTCCACTGGAGCGCCGACTACACGGCCACTGATATCGAGGATGAAGCTTTCCCGGGCCGCAGCCTGGTCGACCTGCGCGCCGCCTTCGGCCGCATGTCGCCGGAAAGCCGCGCCAACCTGAACCTGGGTTGGTCCGGCGGTAAATGGACGGTCGATACCTTCTTCCATCACACGGACGATTTCGACAGCTTCCGCCCCCTGACTTACCAGGTAGTAACCATTCCGGCACACACTACGGTTGCAGCCAATGTCAACTACAGCATCACCGACAGCATGACCGTTTCGCTCAGCGGCCAGAACCTGGGCAATGCCAAGGTCCAGACCGCCGCCTATGAAGTCCCGTCCACCGTGTTCCTCCGCCTGACCAAGCGCTGGTAAGGCCACTGGCCGCTGGGATAGGCGTCCCGGCGGCCATATTTTGATTTTCACAAGGTCCCCCTCCCCATGACCTCTGCTCCTGACAAGATTTCCGGTAAAAAACCCGGCTGGGCCCGTCCGTCCGACTGGCCGTTCATCTGGAAATTCCTGGTGCCTTCGCTGATGGCGGTGGCATTGATCATCGTCCTGGCGGCCAGCGCCACCCTGGCGTTGCAGGCCCAGACCCGGCGCATGGACACGGTGGTCAACGGGGTCATGGACAATGCCCTGTTCCTGGGTGAGGTTCGCGCCGATTTGCGCGGCGATGCCCGCGACCTGTACAATGCCCTGGCGGCCCGTGCCGGCGGCGATACCGTCATCGGTTCCGCCGCCAACACCGCCAAGATCGCCGAAAACCTGAAGGCCCTGCAGGACAAGGTCAAGGCGCGCGCCGCCAAGGTGACCGACTCCGAGGACAAGAAGGCCTTCGAAGAGCTGATCACCGAGATCGAAACCCAGAAGGGCGCGATCGAATTCGTCTCGTCCATGCTGGAAATCGACCTGAACGCCGCCATCTCCTTCCTGCCGCCCTATGCCGCCTCGGAGCAAAATACCGACGCCATCGTGCAGAAGGTGCTGAAACGCACCGAAGCCCGCGCCAAGGCCGTCGCCGCCGAGAGCGTCAAGACGGCGCAGCAGGACACCCTGGTCATCGCCTTGATCGCCGCCTGTGCCGCCATCGCTGCCGGTGGTCTGGGTATCATTATCGGCCGCAGCACCTCGACCTCGATCAAGAAAATTGCCGATGCCACCCACCGCCTGGCAGATGCCGACATGACGGTCGAGCCATCGAAGCTTCAGCGCGGCGACGAACTGGGTCAGGTCGTCCAGGCGCTTCAGGTCTTCAAGGACGTCACCCAACAAAGCCGCGCGATGGCGGCGGAGCAGGAAGAGGCTTCCCGCGCCCGCCTGGCCCGCGCCTCGGAGATGGAACAGCTGATCGCCGGCTTCAATCGCGATTTCAGCGGTTTGATCCGCGGCGTTGAAAAGGCGTCCAGCCACCTGGAGCAGTCAGCCTCGATCCTGACCTCGGCCTCGTCCGAAAACGCCAGCCGCGCCCACTCGGCGGTGAACTCGATCTTCTCGGTACGCGATTCGATGAGTGCCGTCGCCGCCGCTTCGGAAGAACTGGGCGCCACCATTTCGGAAGTCGACCGCCAGGCCGCTGCCTCGGCCAACGTCGCCCGCGACGCCACTGACCGTGCCGAACACACTCAGACCGCCGTGGCGGAACTGACCCAGGCCGTCGGCCGCATCAACGAAATCGTCGATCTGATCTCGTCGGTGGCCAAACAGACCAATCTGCTGGCGCTGAACGCGACCATCGAAGCCGCACGTGCCGGTGACGCCGGCAGGGGCTTTGCCGTGGTGGCGCACGAGGTCAAGAGCCTGGCCGACCAGACTTCCAAGGCAACCGAAGAAATCCGCGGCCGTATCGGTGACGTGCGCCGCGCCGCCGACCGGACGACATCGGAAATCGGCAATATCGCCGGGGTCATCGTCCAGATGCAGGGCATTTCGGAGAACACCTCCGAATCGGTGCGCCAGCAGGTCCAGGCGACGCGCGAGATCACCATCAGCCTGTCGACGGCCGTCCAGGGCGCCGGTGAGGCTTCGGCGACGATCGAGGACCTCAACCGCGCCGCCGAAGAGACCGGTACGGTCTCCGGAGCGGTGACCGAAGCGTCGCTGAGCCTGTCGCAACAGGCGGACCAGATGAAGACGGTGG
Organism: Asticcacaulis sp. AC460; assembly: GCF_000495795.1. Classification (GTDB taxonomy): domain Bacteria; phylum Pseudomonadota; class Alphaproteobacteria; order Caulobacterales; family Caulobacteraceae; genus Asticcacaulis. The sequence continues at coordinate 66,834 of NZ_AWGD01000015.1, read as the reverse complement.
TGGAAACCTTCCTGAAACGTGCCGCGACCTTGTAGTAAAGTCTTGCCTTTGACGTCCTGCCATGTAGCTTGACGGGCAGGGATAGGGGGCTGAATGCTGAGGGAATGCAACTACTTCTGGGGTGGTACGGATATCTTCCCGGATGCGCCGGCGGTCGAGAAACACTACGACCTCACCCTCTTCCCGCTGAAGAGAACGGTCTGGTACGACAACGATCCGGACTGGGGGCTCTATGGCGCCGACGGCCACCTTGTCGATGCCGCGGCTTTGCGGCGCGGCAACAAGACGCCGCCCCGACTGTGCGGTCAGAGCCCGATCCATGCGCAGCCCTTCCCGACGGATCATCCGTGGGCGGACGATGTCGAATATATCTATATGGGATGCTTTATCGCCCATTACGGCCACTATCTGTGTTCGAGCCTGGCCCGGTTGTGGCCATTGCTGCGCGAAGGCCTGAACGGCCGTAAGATCCTGGTGCACGCCACCAACGGACCGGCGCACGAGTTTCAGATCCCCTATGCGGCGGCGACCCTGGCCGGCCTGGGTTTGACGGTGGACGACATTGTCATCTTCCAGGAACCCCGCCGCATCCGGCGTGTGATCATTCCCCGCCCCAGCTTCGTCGAACAGGTCTTCGCCCATAAGGTCCATCGCGACGTCTGCCACCGAATCGGCGAACAGTTTTTCGACGGCCTCGACATGACCACGGCCCAGCCGCCGGTTTACCTCAGCAAGACCAAAATGCAGCGCGGGGTCGGGCGGATCGGCAACGAAACGGTCATCGAAGCCTACATGGCCGCCAATGGCGTCGCTATCGTCTATCCGGAACAACTCAGCCTGCGCGACCAGGTCCGGCTGTTCGCCCAGAACCGCGTCATCGCCGGCACCGGCGGAACGCAATTCCACACCGGCATCATGGCGCCGCCGGTCGCCAGGGCTCTGGCCCTGTCGGCGACCCATTCGGTCAATTCCAACCTGGTCCTGTTCGACCGCCTCAACGAACGCACCGCCGGTTATGTCTATGATGACCGCGGTTATCAGGAGATCAAGGATCAGGACGGGTTCCTGACCTCGGACTACCTCGCCGATCCCGAAGCGACGGCCCGCGACCTGCTGGCCGTCATGCGTGAACTTTAGGGTTTGTGGGGCGTCACCCGGGCTTTGGTGCCCGGACGAATGTTCAGCACCATGATCTGCGGCGGTGCCCCGAAGCGCACCGGCATGCCGCTCTCGCCCAAACCGCGCGTCACGATCAGGATGCGGTTGTCGATGACCTCATAGCCGTCGGCCGTGTCTTCGGTGTGCCGCACCACGCGCACCGGCGCGCCGATCAGCGGCAGCCGGACCTGGCCGGCATGGCTGTGCCCCGACAACTGGATCGGCGCATGATTGGACTCCCAGTCGAACAGGCCGGGATTGTGCGTCAGGGTCAGGGTGGCGGCGCCGGCCGGCGCCTGGGCCGCGGTTGCCGGGAAGTCCGGCGTCTGGGTCTGGCCGTCCTCGACCCCCAAAATCCAGATATCGCCACCGGGACGTTCAACGCGAAACGCCTGATTCTCCAGGAATTTCACCTGGGTTTCAGCGAAGATCTCGCGCACGCGGTCACAATCCCACCAGCAGTCGTGATTACCCATGACCGCATAGGTACCCAGCGGCGCCTTGAAGCTGTCGAGCGCCCGCAACCCCTCTTCATCCAGGGCGATCATCTCGGGTGACCGCATCGGCCGGGCGCCGAATTCCTTGCGACCCTTGAAGACATCGCCGCCGATATAATCGCCGGCCAGCAGGATGATGTCGGGCTTCAATCCGGCGACCTGTTGCGCGATCTTTCGAACCCGCGCCGGCGGCATATGGACGTCATCGACATGGATGTCGGACAGCAGAACCACCCGCAGCGGCGCTGTATCCTTCGGCCAGGCGGGAACTTCGACATCGAATTCGGAAACGACGGTGCTGCGCGGTTCGAACCAGAAGGCGTCGGCGGCCATGGCCACCAGGCCAACCGCAATAACCCCCCAGATAATCCGCCCCCACTTGCGCATGATGCGTCCTTAGCACGATCACAAATCCGCGAAAAGGCAACTAAAAGGTTGCATATTTTAACGATCTAGGCCCACATACGGCCATGACCGAAACGCCCGATGCCATCATCAAGACCACCACCCTGAAAGCCCCGCTGAACAGGGTCTGGAACGCCATCGCCAATGCCGACGAATTCGGTATCTGGTTCGGAGTCCGCTTCGAAGGCCCATTTGTGGCCGGGGAACGGCTGAAGGGCGTCATCGCCGCGACCCAGGTCAATGACGAGATCGCCGCAGCCCAGAAACCGTGGGAAGGCACGCCGTTCGAGATCGTGGTGGAAACCATCGAACCCAAGACGCGTTTTGCCTTTCGCTGGCATCCGTATGCGGCCGACACGGACTACGACTACAGCCGCGATTCCATGACTTTGGTGACTTTCGAACTGACGGAGGTCGACGGCGGCGTCAACCTGACCATTACCGAGTCCGGCTTCAGCCAACTTCCGCCACACCGTCGCGCCGAAGCCTTCACCATGAACGAAGGCGGCTGGCAGGCTCAGGCCGGGTTGATCGAGGCCTATCTTGCGCGATGAAGCCGCGCTGTTCGCGGCCCTGGGCGACGATACCCGGCTGGGTCTGTTGACGCGCCTGGGTGAGGAGCCGTCGTCGATCGCCGGTCTGACCCGCGGCGGAGTTTTGACCCGCCAGGCGGTAACCAAGCATCTCTATATTCTTGAAAAAGCCGGGTTGGTGACCTGCGCCCGCCTGGGCCGCGAGAGCCTGTGGGAACTGCGCCGCCAGCGTCTGGAAGACGCGCGGGCCTTCCTGGATCTGATGTCGCGCCGCTGGGACGACCGGATCGAACGCTTGAGAGCCCACGTAGAAATCTCTTAGGACTCTTTTCCCAGCTGAGGCAGGACTGTCGCGGGGGAAGTTTCAAGCTCCCTCCTCTCCACGAAGTGGGGAGGGGGACCGCGAAGCGGTGGAGGGGTATAGGTAGAAGCAATGATCACCCGGCCTCACCGTGGTGAGGAGCGGAATCATGTAGTATTCGCCACTAACCGAACGCATATATTTTTCACTTGACGCAAGAATTTCCGAATAATCTCCACTTCACCGCTAAAATTTCGCACTTCATGGCGTGACAAACCCACTCGGATACGCCATACGGAAAACCGGTTATCCACCCGTTTTCCAGGCTCCACCCCGTCATGCGCGACTTTTACCGTATCCGCCGTCTGCCCCCTTATGTCTTCGAAGAAGTCAACAAGGTGAAGGCACGGCTGCGCGCAGAGGGCGTCGACGTCATCGACTTTGGCATGGGCAATCCCGACATGCCGACGGCCCCGCACATCGTCGACAAGCTGATCGAAACGGTCAAAAAACCCAAGACCCACGGCTATTCGGTCTCGAAAGGTGTCCACGGCCTGCGCAAGGCCATGGCCGGCTATTACGACCGTCGCTATGGCGTCAAGCTGAACCCCGACAACGAAGTCGTCGCCACCTTAGGGTCCAAGGAAGGCTTCGCCAACCTGGCCATGGCCATCACCGCACCGGGCGATACCGTCATTTGTCCGAACCCGGCCTATCCCATCCACGCCTTCGGATTTTTGATGGCGGGCGGGGTGATCCGTCACGTCCCCGCCCTGTCGCCGGAGCAATACCTGTCGGGCATCGACAAGGCCGTCAAGCACTCCGTACCGACGCCGTCGGTGATGATCGTCTCCTATCCGTCCAACCCGACGGCGCAATGGGTTGATCTCGACTTCTACAAGGAGGTCATCAAGATCGCCCAGAAGCACGACCTGATCGTGCTGAGCGACATCGCCTATTCCGAAATCTATTTCGACGACAACCCGCCGCCCTCCATCCTTCAGGTCAACGGCGCCAAGGAACGCTCGGTCGAGATCAATTCGCTGTCGAAAACCTATGCCATGGCCGGCTGGCGCATCGGTATGGTGGTCGGCAATTCCGAGATCTGCGCCGCCCTGTCGCGGGTGAAATCCTATCTCGACTACGGCGGTTTCGCCCCGATCCAGGTGGCCGCCGCCGCGGCCCTTAACGGCCCGCAGGAGAATGTCGCCGAGATCCGCGCCACCTACAAATCGCGCCGCGACGTTCTGGTCGAATCGATGAAGCGCGCCGGCTGGGACGTTCCGGCCCCGCCGGCGTCGATGTTCGCCTGGGCCAAGATCCCGCCCAAGTTCGAGCACCTGGGTTCGATCGAATTCGCCAAGCTGCTGATCGAAGAAGCCCATGTCGCTGTGGCGCCGGGCCTAGGCTTCGGCGAATACGGCGAAGGCTATGTCCGTATCGGGTTAGTCGAAAACGAGCACCGTATCCGCCAGGCTGCCCGAAACATCAAAAAGCTGCTCCAGCCCGCCGGTCGCAACACCACGGACGACGACCTGCCGCTCGACGCCGCCTGACAAAAAATGTAATGACAGCCTTGTCATCGTGATAGGGCGCGGCTTTGCGATCACACTTGGCCGCGCTCGTCATTAAACCTTCATTTATTCTTTTTGACTCTTTCCACGATTTGGGTTTTGATGCTTTTCATTGTGCAGTGCACAGTTTTTGCAAATTCTTGACATTTTCAGGAAGGTAACTGCATCGACGTGAGGCACGGTTCCGGGCTTTAGATAGCTGGCGTCGTTTTATGAGGTGAGGGCGTGGTCAGTCTTGAGTTTGATATGAGTACGGAATCGGAAAGCGACGCCTTTTTCGGTGCCTTTTTCAAATTTGTCGAAGCCGCTTCCATTCAAGATACTGACGCGATTTCCGTGCGGTCCGATCCGGCCGGCGATCACCTGACCAAGGTTGTCACCTTCGAAGACGAAATGCAGGCCGATCAGTTCAAGACCTACTGGACGCAACGCCGCCGCTGGCTGGGGCTGTAGCTTGGGCTGAGCCCTTAGGCTAAGCTGACGGCTGATTCTGGCCACCCTTTGAAAAATTCATGCCTGGACTGCGCTACCTGCCGCTGCGTTATCGCCTGCCGTTAATCCACGGCGGGCTCGATCTGCTGGCCCATAGCCGCTCCAATCGCTGGAAAAAGGCCGGCGCCGTGACGCCCAAGCCGGGCCCCCTGGTGGTTTCCGGTTTCCTGAGCGAAACCCTCGGGATCGGCCGCGCCGGGCGTATGACGGCGCAGGCTCTCAAGGCCGCAGGTTACGCCGTGACCGAACACGATCTGCGGCCAGCGTTCAAACATCTGCTGTTTCAGGGCGCCAAACTGCCCGGTGACGGCGGGGTCTGGCTGATCCACGCCAATGCGCCGGAATGCCTGGTCGCCTTCATGGCCCATTCGCCGGAAACCTGGGCGCATCGTTACCGTATCGGCTACTGGGCGTGGGAAACACCCCGGGCGCCGGCCGATTGGGTCTGGCTGGCCGACTATGTGCATGAGGTCTGGGTGCCGTCGCGCTTCGTCCATGACGCCATGGTCAACGCCTTTCGTAAGGCCGGCCGTGACGACCTGACACCGCGCCTGAGGATCATGCCGCATCCGGCGCCGCAGCCTGTCGCCATCCGCTATTCGGATGCCCAACAGAAGTTTGGCCTCGACCCGGATCTGTGTGAAGTGCTGTGCCTGTTCGACACCAAGTCAGGTGCGGTGCGCAAGAACCCGTGGAGCGTGCTCGACGCCTGGTGTGAAGCCTTCCCTGAACCGGCGGAACATGCACGCCTGACCTTGAAGGTCAGCGACATGTCCGGCGACCGGGAAAGTGAACAGCGGCTGACACGAGCCCTGGCGATGCGACCGGACATTCGGGTGCTGACCGATCGCCTGTCGGATGCCGACATGGATGCCTTGATGGCGGCCAGCGATGTACTGATCTCGCTGCACCGGTCGGAAGGGTTTGGCCTGACCCTGGCCGAGGCCATGGCGTCGGGCGTCGGGGTGATTGCCACCCGTTGGTCAGGCAATATCGACTTCATGAATGACCGGAATTCGCGTTTGATCCCGGCACGGACGATTGCCGTTGATGACCCGGATGGTCCCTATTGCCGTGTGGACCGCGATGCTGACCAGGTCTGGGCCGAACCGGATATTTCGGCGGCAGCGGCCGCCTTGCGCGAGCTGACGAGGGACGATGTTTTGCGCCGTGACCTGATCCTGGCTGCCCAACGTGACGTCCGTGCTTTGGACAAGCCATGGCAGACCGAGGCGCTGAAAATTCTGGCTTTCAACCTGTACCTGGGCGCAGGGAAGCCCTGAAAAACCCCTCTCCCCGTTCTTCACGGGGAGAGGTTAGGGTGAGGGGCGGGGCGCCTTCAAAGCGCTCCGTCCTCTACAAGCCCCTCACCCGATCGCGTTCACTTCGCTCCGCTCTCGTCCTCTCCCCGCAGGCGGGGAGAGGTAATATTAAGCTACCCTAAGCCGCTCTCACACTCGCCAGGAACGCCGTCGCGGTCGACTTCAGCGCCTCCGTCTGGGCTTGCAGATGCTCGACATCCGCCAGGGCGCTGTTGGCCTGGGTGCCGGTGCGTTCGGCCGTGTCATTGACCTCGCCGATCGCGCCCCCGACCTCGGCCGTCGACATGGCCACATCCGCCGTCGAGCGCGAAATCTCACCGACCGCTGCCGACTGTTGACGCACCGATTCCGAAATCGCGTGGGCCAGGTCGCGCAGGTCGATGACCATATCGGCGATCGCCACCATGGCGCTGGACGCTTCCGCCGTGGCCGACTGCACGCCCTTGACCTGGGTGGCGATCTCGTCGGTGACCTTGGCGGTCTGCTGCGCCAAAGCCTTGACCTCGGTGGCCACGACGCTGAAACCGCGGCCGGCTTCGCCCGCCCGCGCTGCTTCGATCGTCGCGTTCAAAGCCAGCAGATTGGTCTGCGACGTGATCTGGCTGATCATGTCGATGCTGCTGCCGATGCTGTGGGCGGCCTCATTCATCACCGCCACCTTGGCGGTGGCGTCATTGGCCAGGCCCGCCGCCGACTGGGCAGCATGGGCGGCGCGATCGGCCTGGTCGGCAATGCTCTGCGACGACGCCGACATCTCCTCGGTCGCCCCGGCCACCGACTGGACGTTGCCGCTGGCCATATCCATGGCCACGGCAGCGCTCTGGCTGCGGGCGCGGGTCTGCTCGGCATTGACGCTCAGCTCTGCGGCAGTCTGGCCTAGATTCTGGCTCGCCGCACTCAGCCGTTCGACAATGCTCAGCACCGACGACTCGAACCGGTCGGCCATATCGCGCATGGTGACGTCACGCATCGAGCGGGCTTCAAGTTCAATATGCTCTTGAGAGACACGCATGCGCGCCGCGTCTTCGACGGCATCGCGGAAACTCGTCAGAGTATGGACAATGACGCCGGTCTCATGCCCGTCGCTCTGGAAAGGAATATCGCCCACGACTTCATTGCGCGCCAGTTTCTGCATCAGGCCCGACAGAATACCCAGCCGGTTCGACAGGCCAGAAGCGATCACCCAGGTCAGGCCCAGCGCCAGGGCCAGGACAAACGCCGTCAGGCCCAGTTCCATATACATCTTACCGGATTCGGCGTTCCCACGGTCGGCCTGCATCTTGGCCAGGTCACGATTGCCGGGCTTGAACAGGGCGTCGGCGGCACTCAGGAAGCCGTCATACTGTGACGGGTCGTTACGGAAGGTCTTGGCGGCCACCATAAAGCTGTCGAGCGCCACCTGGGTATCGGCCGCCAGCTTGCCACCGTCGCTGTACTCGCCCGACTTGATGAAGGAATCGTGCAGCGCGGTCACGGCATTGTCGAAGGTGACAGCGGCGATCGGATCGGATGGCGCACCGTTGAAGTCGTGTCCGGCCAGGATGACGACCGGCATCTTGGTCGTTACGGCATCCATCATGTAGTAGCTGTCGAGCTCCGGATCGAGGATCAGCTTGGACTTGTCGGTGATCTCGACGAATAGCGCCGCCGACGCCTTCAGCAAATCGGCGCCGGACTGACCTTTCAACGCCTCGGCCTTGGCCGGGTCGACCATCTTCGCGTTGTCGCCGGCGACCTTGCCCAGATCCGCGCCCGCATCCTTCCCCGCTGCGCCGGCCATCAGGTCCGGCCATACGGCGTCGAGATAGCGCGCTCCGGCCAGTTCGCTGTTGGCGAAGTCGACGGCGACCATATGCGACTGATACAGCAGCCAGCCGGTCATGGCGACGGGCAGAGCCATCAGTACGCCCAGGATACGCATACGCCCGGAAATACTGGTGCGCGCATTGATGGCGTCGAAAAGCTTGGTCATCAAGTATCCCCGGGACGTCTATTGTCGTTGTGTCCGCCGACGCTAAACCACCCGGCTTAAGAGTTTGCTAACTGTGTTCTCGGGCTCGCCTTGACTCAGGCTTCCTTTTCCGCCATAGACCCCGCCACATCGCGCGCCTGTTGCGCTCCATACCAGAACCCTTCGTCATCACGACCCCGGCACTGCGCCCGGACGGGGATGGGAAGGCTCCCCGATAGCGCGTCGCGCCCTCGGGGATTTTCTGTTTGGGTGCAAACGGGACGCGAACGGAGATTTGAAGTCATGTTCGACAGCTTGAACGAGCGCCTATCCGGTCTTTTCGACCGTCTCTCAGGCCGCGGCGTCCTTTCGGAAAAGGATGTCGACGAAGCCCTGCGTGAAGTGCGCGTCGCCCTGCTGGAAGCCGATGTCGCCCTGCCGGTGGTGCGTCAGTTCATGACCAAGGCCAAGGAACTGGCCACCGGCGAAGAGATCATCAAGGCGGTCAAGCCCGCCGACCAGGTGGTCAAGATCGTCTATGACGGCCTGATCGACATGCTGGGCGGCGAAGAGCCGGAACCGCTCAACCTCAACGCCGTGCCGCCCGCCGTCATCCTGATGGCCGGTCTGCAGGGTTCGGGTAAGACCACCACCTCCGCCAAGCTGGCCCTGCGCCTCTCTAAGTTCGACCGCAAGAAGGTCATGATGGCCTCGCTGGACACCCGCCGTCCGGCTGCCATGGAGCAGCTCAAGCTGCTCGCCGAACAGGTCGGCGTCGACTTCCTGCCGATCGTGGCGGGCCAGAGCGCCACCGACATCGCCCGCCGCGCCCTGCAATCGGCCAGGATCCAGGGCTTCGACGTCCTGATCCTCGACACGGCCGGCCGCACCACGCTCGACGAAGCACTGATGAGCGAAGCCGCCGAGATCGCGCGCATCGCTAATCCGGTCGAAACCTTCCTGGTCGCCGACAGCCTGACCGGCCAGGACGCCGTGCGCACGGCGACCGCCTTCCACGAACGCCTGCCGCTGACCGGCCTGATCCTGACCCGCGCCGACGGCGATGCCCGTGGCGGCGCCATGCTGTCGATGCGCGCCGTTACCGGCCTGCCGATCAAATTCCTCGGCGCCGGCGAAAAGGTCGAGGCGCTGGACGTCTTCGATGCCCGCCGCGTTGCCGGCCGCATCCTGGGTCAGGGCGATATCGTCGCCCTGGTCGAAAAGGCCGCCACCGAACTGGACCAGGCGAAAGCCGCCGCCATGGCCAAGAAGATGGCCAAGGGTCAGTTCGACCTGGACGACCTGGCCGAACAGCTGCGCCAGATGAAGCGCATGGGCGGGATGAGCGGCATTATGGGCCTGCTGCCCGGCGTGCAAAAGGTCAAGAAGCAGATCGACGAGGCGAATATCTCGGACAAGACCTTCGACCGCCAGGTGGCCATCATCACCTCGATGACCAAGGTGGAGCGCAAGAAGCCGGACTTGCTGAACGCCTCGCGCAAGCGCCGCATCGCCGCCGGCGCCGGCGTCGAAGTCATGGAAATCAACCGCCTGCTGAAGCAGCACCGCCAGATGGCCGATACCTTCAAGGCGATGTCGCGGTCCAACGGCCGCGGCGCCATGGGCCAGATGGCTAAGATGTTCGGTATGGGTGGCGGTATGCCCAATCCGTCCCAGATCGCCGACATGGCCAAGAGCCTGAACGCGCCCGGCGGCCCGTCCCAGGCCGATCTGGAAAAAGTGCAGCAGATGGCTGGCAATGCCGGCATCAAGCTTCCCGGCCTCGGCGGTCCCGCCGGCGGCTCACCCTTCTCCGGCCTCCCCGGTCTTCCGGGCGCCAAGCCTTTTAACCCGACCAAGAAATAAGCGATCAAACCAAGGAACTGAACATGCTTAAGATTCGTCTCTCCCGCGGTGGCTCTAAGAAGCGCCCCTACTACACCATCGTCGTCGCCGAAAGCACCGCGCCGCGCGACGGCAAGTTCATCGAAAAGGTGGGCACCTATAACCCGATGCTGCCGAAGGATGCCGTCCGCGTCACCCTGAAGTCGGAGCGCATCGCCGAATGGCTGAAGAAGGGCGCCCAACCGACCGACCGCGTCGCGCGCTTCCTGTCGCAAGAAGGCCTGGTCACCTGGACCGCCAGCAACAACCCCAAGAAGGGCACCCCGGGCAAGAAGGCCCAGGAACGCGCCGCTGAACGCGCCCAGCGCGAGCAGGACCGTCTCGACGCCGAGGCCGCTGCCCGTGAAGAAGCCGCCGCCGCTGCCGCCGCTCCGGCTCCGGTTGAAGAACCGGCTGCTGAAGAGGTTGCCGCCGAAGAAACCGCTCCGGAATAAGCTTCGCTGCGGACTCCCATGCGAAAGGGCCGGAGCGATCCGGCCCTTTTATTTTGAGATGTTGTGATGACAAAACCCAATCTGGTTCTGGTCGCTCAGGTCGGCGCCCCCCATGGTGTCCAGGGCGAGTTCAAGCTGCTGAGCTTTATGGACGACCCCTTGAGCGTGCTGGAACATTCGCCGCTGCTGGACGTCGCCGGCAAACCCGCTTTGGTCCTGACCAAGGCGAGGGCACACAAGGGTGCGCTGCTGGTTTTCGCCGAACAGGCGCCGGACCGGACGGCGGCAGAAAAGCTGAAGGGCCTGAAGCTCTATGTCGATCGTGCCGATCTTCCGGACACGGACGAAGAGGAATATTACGTCACCGACCTGATCGGCATGGATGTGGTCGACACGTCCGGTAACGCGGTGGGTAAGGTGGTCAATGTCGACAATTTCGGCGCCGGCGATCTGCTGGACGTGAAGCCGCTCGAAGGTGTCAGCTTCTACGTCCCCTTCACCCTGGCCCACGTCCCGGAAGTCCACCCGGCTGAAGGCCGCATCGTGGTCGACCTGACCGGACTATAACCGAGTAGCGCTGTAGAATCCCCTCTCCCCGCGAGCGGGGAGAGGTTAGGCGCGGGGCGGCGAGCCTGAGGGGCGGGGCGTCTTCAGAGCGCTCCGGCTTCTTCCGCAAAATCAGGCGTGAATCCCGCCCGACACCTCGATCCGCTGGCCGTTGATCCAGCCGGCCTCGTCCGACAGCAGCAGCGACACAGCCCCGCCTATATCGTCCGGCAAACCGACCCGCCCCAAAGGCGTCCGCGACGCGATCATGGCGTTCAATCCGGCATCGTCCCGCACCCTTCCGCCGCCGAAATCGGTTTCAATCGCCCCAGGCGCCAGCACATTGACCGCGATCCGCCGCGGCCCCAGCTCCACCGCCAGATAGCGCGTCAACACCTCGACAGCCCCCTTGGCTGCGGCATAGGTCGACGATCCTGGATAGCTGAACCGCGCCAGCCCCGACGACAGGTTCACAATCCGCCCACCGTCACGGATCATCGGCAACAAAGCCTGGGTCAAAAAGAAAACCCCTTTGAAGTGAACATTCATCACCTCGTCGAACTGCGCTTCGGTGGTCTCGGCGAACGGCGCATACAGCCCCATGCCGGCATTGTTGATCAGGTAGTCGAAATCGTCGCGGCCCCACACGTCCTTCAACGCCGACCCTACCGCCGCTTTAAAACCGGCGAACTGGCCGATGACGCCGGTGTCCAATTGGATCGCGACCGCCTTACGGCCGATCAGCCTCAGTTCCTCGATCAGGCTCTCGGCCTCATCGCGGCGTGAGCGGTAGGTGAACAGGATGTCGACGCCGCGCGCCGCCAGATGATGGGCCATATTGCGGCCCAGGCCGCGCGAACCGCCGGTAATCAAAGCTATGGTCATGAGAAATCTCCTTCTGATGCCACCACTTTACTGTTTGCCTTTGACACGATAAATAACGCTAATTACCACATTCTGTTCGAAATATCAGAACAATGAACCGCCTCGATACCTATGCCGCCTTTGTTCGCGTCGCCGAACTGAGCAGCTTCACCCAGGCCGCAGCCTCCCTGGGTCTGCCGAAATCCGCCGTGTCCTCGGCCGTCGCGGCGCTGGAATCGCGGCTGAAAACTCAGCTCCTCTACCGCACCACCCGCAAGGTCCAGCTGACCCACGACGGCCATGCCCTGTACGAACGCGCCCGCGACCTGCTGTCCGATGCCGAAGACATGGACGCCATGTTCCAGTCCCAGCCCCAGGCCCTGACCGGCACTCTGCGGGTCGACATGCCGGTGGCCATGGCGCGTAACTTCATCGTCCCGCGGCTGCCAGACTTCTTCGACCGCCATCCCGGCCTGCAACTCGAACTGAGCTGCACCGACCGCCGCGTCGATGTGGTGGCCGAAGGCTTCGACTGCGTCATCCGCGTCGGCGCCCGGCCCGATTCCGGCCTGATGGCGCGGCAACTGGGCGTCATGACCATGGTCAATGTCGCCTCGCCGGCCTATCTCGAGCGCCACGGCACGCCGCTGACTCTGGACGATCTCGACCACCACTTCATGGTCCACTATGTCGGCCAACTCGGGGCAAAACCATGGGGCTTCGAATACCGCGACGGCGGCGATTACCAAACGCGTGATGTCCCCGGACGGATGTTCGTCAACAGCACCGAATCCTTCCAGGCGGCGGCCGTGGCAGGCCTGGGCATCATCCAATCGCCCATTGCCGGAGCGGCGCCGCTGCTGGCTGAAGGCCGGCTGGTGCAAATCCTGCCGGACTACGAAGCCGAGCCCCTGCCGGTGGCCCTGATCTATCCGCGCCGCCGTCACCAGGCGCGACGGGTGCGCGCCTTCATGGATTGGGTGGCGGCCATCATGGGCGACTACTTGTCTAAATCGTAAGGGGGTGTCATGGTCCAAGATAATAAAAACATGCAGGTAAGACGCCCGACATCGATCGACATTGCCGCCCTGGCCGGGGTTTCCCAGGCCACGGTGTCGCGTGCCCTGTCGCGGCCGGCCTCGGTCAGCGAAGGCGTACGCCAGCGCGTGTTCGACGCGGCGGCCAAGCTCAACTACACGGTCGACATCAACGCCCGCAAACTGCGGTCGAAGAAGATCAACACCATCGCCGTCCTGGTGTCGGAAGACATCGACCAGGGCGACAACCCGATCAATCCCTTCTTCTTGCCGCTGATCGGCCAGATCATGAACTATGCCGGCGAAAAGGGCGTCGACGTCCTGATGTCGCTGCAAAAGCAAAGCGCCGACTGGGGGGCCGACTACGGCTTCTCGCGCCGCGCCGACGGCATCATCTTCCTGGGCTATCGCGATTTCGAGACCTATCTGCGCAAGATCGACGCTCTGCGTCAGGTCGGCGAGCCTTGGGTGGTGTTCGGTCCGGTCATGCCGGAAACGCCGAACGTCTTTATCGGCTCCGACAACGAAGGCGGCGCGCACTCGGCGGTGGCGCACCTGCTGAAACTGGGCCGCAAGCGCACAGTCTTCCTGGGCGAAGCCTCGGAACGCCATTCGGAATTCTTCGAACGCTACAAGGGCTACCGCCGCGCCCACCACGAAGCCGGGGTGAAACCCGACGACGGGCTGGCGGTTGATTGCTTTATCTCGCGCGAAGAAGGTGCGGCGGCGATCGATCGGTTGCTGGACGACGGCGTGGAATTCGACGCGGTGTTCGCGGTCACCGACCTGCTGGCCATTGGCGCCATCCAGAGCCTGCAAAAGCGCGGCCTGCATGTGCCGAAGGACGTGTCGGTGATGGGCTTCGACGATCTGTGGGCCTGCACCTGCACCAACCCGGCTGTGAGCACGGTCCGCCAGGACACCAAGAAGGCCGCCCAGGTCCTGGTTGATACCCTCAGTGCCCTGATCGACGGCGAGCCGGTCGAGATGACCCGAATTCCGACGCAACTCGTCATTCGCGAAAGCTGCGGCGGATAGAACCTCCTTATCCTCCACCGCTTGCGGGGGAGGTGCTGAGCAAGCAAGCCTTCTTCAGGCGAAGCGCGTCGAAGCGGAGGGGGAGCCGGAAGCTCGGAGCGTGTCACACCCCCTCCGTCTCGACGCGTTTCGCCAATGGCCTTCGGCCTGGCTCACTTGCTCGCCACCTCCCCCGCAAGCGGTGGAGGATAGTAGTCCATCCATGACATCTGTCACTTCCCGCGGACAGTTTCATCGCTATCCCTGTCATCCAATCATCAAAGGGTGACAACCGATGCGTAAAATCTTCTGGGCGGCTTTAGGGATCACGATCTGCTTCGCCGCCTACCTTCTCTTCAGGCCCCTGATCGTCTGGCCGTTCGGTTGGCAGGCTTTGCCGGAAAAAGCCGCCTCTGCGCCCACCCAATCCCATCCGGCGACCGCCTTTCTGAACAACCAATACGCCACCGGACGTTACCCCAGCCTGTCGGCCGCCATCAGCATCGATGGCAAGATCGTCTGGTCACATACCCAGGGCTATGCCGACCTGAAAACCCGGACGCTTGCCACGCCGCAAAGCCAGTACCGCATCGGTTCCAGCAGCAAGGCGGTCAACGCCACCCTGGCCGCGATCCTGGTTTCGCAAAACAAGCTCGACCTCGACAAACCCATCACCAGCTATATCAACTATTTCCCGGACAAGGGTCACCCGATCACAACACGGCAACTGCTGTCGCACACCGCCGGCATCCGCCACTACGGTATGTGTTTCTGCGCCCCTATCTGGGACTATGAAAACACCCGCCATTTCGACACCGTCCGCGACGCCGTGGGTACCTTTTCGGATTCGCCCCTGTTGTTCGACCCCGGCACCGGCTTCTCCTATTCCAGCTATGGCATCGTCCTGGCCAGCGGCGTCATGGAAGGCGCCGGCGGCGACACCTATCTCAATCTGATTCAAGAACATGTCGCCGCGCCCCTGGACTTGGCCGGCCTCAAACCCGACGACCGCACGATCGCCAACGATCATCGCGCCCGCTTCTACGAAGTCAAGAACGGCAACTATCGCGATGCTCTGCCTACGGACGATAGTATCAAATGGGCCGGCGGCGGCTTTGTCGCCACGCCGCAGGACCTGGCCAAACTTGGCGGCGCCTGGATCGGCAACGAATTCCTCCCGGCAAATGTGCGCGACACCTTCTGGACGCCGCAACCCCTTAAAGACGGCACCATCAATCCGCAAAACTATGCCCTGGGCTGGCGGGTCGGCGAGATCGACCTCGACGGCAAGAAGATCCGAGTCATCCATCACAACGGCACCGCCAAAGGCTCATCGTCCAGTTTCATGCTGTTCCCGGACTATGGTATGGCTGTCTCCGTGATGACCAACCGGGGAATCCAGGGCCGCGAACCGTTCCAGGATTTCGCCAAAGAACTCGGTCTCCTTATGCTGAAGGCCGATGGCGCAGATTAAACGCAGACGATTCTTAGGCCTGGCGCTGGATGGACCAACCATCTGGCTGTCCTACCTGATCATGTATGTCTGGCCGTGGTTCCTCGAAAAGCCCAGGCATCTGGACTGGCAGGCCTCGCTCGCCGCGCTGCCGGTCTTCCTGATCGCCTATTACGGTTCGTTCGACCTGCGCGGGCGCGCCGCCTGGCCCGGCATCGCCGTCATCGCCGCCATCTCCCTCGGTCTGGGCCAACTGACCGCAGCGGCCAGCATCATCATGCTGTTCGCCGTCATGATTACGGTCCAGAGCCAGCGCGGCCGGCCGCGTTATCTCTGGCTGGGCGGGATGGTGGCCGCCACGGTCGTGGCGGTCGCCATAGGCTGGGTGTCGTGGATATTCGGTTTCGGCGCTATCTTCTTCGGCGGATTGGCCGCGGCGGCCACAGCGGCCAACAGCCTGCTTCAGGACCAGACTGAAGAACTGATCCGCGCCCGGGCCCAGGCCGAAGCCCTGGCCGTCATGGGTGAACGCGAGCGCATCTCGCGCGACCTGCACGACATTGTCGGCCATGCTTTTTCGACCGTCGTGCTGAAATCTGACCTGGCCTCCCGGGTCATCGACAGCGAACCAGAACGGGCGCGGTCGGAACTGGACGCCATCAACACCGTCGGGCGCGAAGCCTTGCAGGAGATCCGCTCGGCCATCCGTGGCCTGAACCAGTCGACTTTGATCGCCGCCACCGGCCATGTCCGCGCCCTGCTCGAAGCTGCCGATATCCGGCTGACGTTTTCGAACACGGCCGGGCCTTTGCCGGCCTCTGTAGAGCACGAAGTCGCCATGGTCATGCGCGAAGCCGTCACGAATGTCGTCCGCCACGCCCAGGCTACGACCTGCACCATCGACATCCGCCGTGAAGGTCCGACCCTCTTCCTCGACATCGCAGACGATGGCCGTGGCGGACCGATCGTCTTCGGCAACGGACTGGAGGGCATCCGCCGCCGCGCCGCTGCGCTGGAGGTTGATTCCGCGGACGGCGTGAAAATACACGCCCGCTTTCCGCTGGAGCCCCAACCATGATCCGGATTCTGGTGGTGGAAGATCAGGCCTTGGTCCTGGGCGCGATCGCCAGCCTGCTGGCTCTGGAGAACGACTTCACCGTCGTGGGGACAGCGCCCAACGGCCGCGCGGCCCTTGAGATGATGGCGGACTGCCGGCCCGACCTGGTCGTCAGCGACATCGAGATGGCGGAAATGGGCGGGATCGACCTGGCCCAGCATCTGAAACACGATGCCCCAGGTGTTGCCGTGGTGATGGTGACGACCTTTGCCCGGCCGGGTTACCTGCAACGCGCCCTGGCAGCCGGAGTCCGCGGTTATTTGCTGAAGGATACGCCGTCCCGCGAACTGGCGCAGATCATCCGCCGGGTGATGGCGGGCGAAAGGGTCATCGACCCTCAACTGGGCGACCTGACGCAAACGGATGACCCGCTCAACGACCGCGACCGCGAGCTTTTGCGCCTGGCCGAGCAGGGCCACAGCAACAAGACCATCGCCCGTCTGCTGGACAAGGCGCCGGGGACGATCCGCAACCACCTGTCCGAAATCCTGCAGAAACTCAATGCGGTCAACCGCATCGACGCCTGCCGGATCGCCCGCCAAATGGGGTGGCTGTAAAAAATAAGCCCCCGGCGCTTGCACTCGCCGAGGGCCAAGTTTGGGTCAAAGGGTTGAGACTTGGAACTTTGACCGATCTTGAAAAACCTATTGCTTACCGGCGAACCGGTCGAAAGCGGCGGGACTCCTGTCCCACACCTGCTTGTCGCGCAACGACCGCAACAGCTTGACATATTCGGCATGCGACCAGGCCAGCGGCGTGGCGCCGTCGATGCCTTCACCCAGCACATAGTTGTGCGGCTGATTGGTGCCGACGCCGTCAAACACCTGCTCCGGGATCATCAGCCCATCATTGGCGAAGAGCTCCATGCCCTTGACATAGACGCTGCGGATGGCGTCGACATCGGCCTGGCTGGCGCCGCCCGGCTTCATTGCGGCAACCGCCAGATCGTAGTGCCCGCGCTCGCCGGTGAAGATGGGCCACACCCGGCCGCGCTGGCTGGGGTGCATTTGTCCGTTCACGGAGTAATTACCGCCTTCCGTGCGGTCGCCGTAGCCGTCATTGCCGTAGCGGCGGAAGCCCGGCACGGTGACGTCCGAACCTGCGAACCTGAAATCGTAACGCACGCGCAGGTTTTCCGGCAGGTTCTGGTCGTCGATAATGGTCAGCGACTGGACGATATGCGGATCGTTCGCCTTGCGCACGCCATAGCGCACCAGCTCGATAAAGCCCTGGTCCACCATCAGGTCCGAAGCCAGGCCGGCGCGGCCGTTGCGCTCGTCCTGGACGCCGGGATTGTTGGCGTCGTCCGAACGCGAAATGCGCAGGTAGTAGCTGGCCGGCTTGTCGGCGCCGCGGATCTTGCCAGAGGTCGTGTACAACCGCTGTTCCAGCTTGGCCGAATAGTCGGCCGCCTTGGCCGAGAATTCCGCCGCGCCGGCCGTATCGCCGGCCTTGGTGGCGATGTCGGCCGCCGCCGCCAGCCCGGCGATCACCGCCGCGGTGGTCGAGGGCGAATGACCTTCCTGCTCTTCCCAGCGTTCCTGCTGGGCATAGGGTGGGGTGATGGTGGCGTGGTTCCAGTCCAGCCCGATCGTGCCGCCGCGCGACAGGAACTCGGCTGCCGGTTTCAGCATCGAACCATAGGACGACAGCAGCTCGTCCTGCGAAATCAGCTTCATATCGGCCAGGCGCGCACCCAGCAGGATCGGCATGGCGGTCTGGTCCAGCTGGATGCCGACCCATTCCGGCGTGCCGTCAACATGCGACTTTTGCAGGAACCATCCCGTGGCGCCGGTATTGCCCGGCGTGTCCTTCGTCACCTGGACGGTCGGCAGATAGCGATAGGCTGCGACGGGGGTCTCGCGGTCGCCCAGGGCGGCGAGGGCCATGGCGACCTGGTAGAAGTCGCGCGGCCACACGCCCTTGTAACCCGTCGCCGAAACGTCGGTATAGACGGTGTCGCCCCACGGATTGCTGAGCGAGGCGATCAGCCCGCCGGCCTTGGTTTTGTCTTCCTGAGCCTTCAGCATCAGGGCCGAGGCGTAGAGCAGCTTGCCATTGTCTTCCGAAACAGGGACCAGGCTCTTCAACTCGGACAGCGAACCGAGATAGTCTTCCCAACCGATGGCGGCGCCTTGGCCGTTATAGTTGGCCAGAACCTTGGCATAACCGGTTTTCAGCGTCGCCTGGGCTTCGGCGGCGGCGGCGTCCGGATTGGCGCCGAAGCCGACGGCCAGGTCGAAGGTCGCGCTGTTCGCCACGGCCGGCAGTTGCCCGACCAGGACGATATTGCCGCGCGTGGTGGTCGCTGTGTGCTGGGCGAAGATCTGCTGGTGGTCGCTGAGATCCTTCAATCCATCGGTCACGCCGGCATAGCCGACATTGTAACCCTTGAACGGCACGCTGGCCTTCAGCGCCAGCGCGACATCGCCCTGCCACGCCGTGAGCACCGAGGCCGAAGCCTGGCCTTCATCGTCGCCCGAGGTGTTGGCGGCGGAAGGGTCCAGGATGACATAGGGCGTCACCGGGCCTTTCAGCGCCTTGACCGTGACACGGGTCACCAGGGTCTGTTGGTCCGGATCGGTAAAGATGTCTTTGATGATGACAAAGCGGCCCTGCCTGTCGCTATTGGTGATGCGATAGGCCGGCGACAGCGGGCGGCCGTCCTTGTCGGTATGGATATAGGCGATCTGCGAGGTGGTGTCGGTCTTTTCGAAGGCGGTCCAGCCGTCGCCGGTGACGGCGATCTGCATCTCGCGGATCTGGGCGTGGTGGATCAGCCCGTACATCGTCTCGGTCAGGATGCCGTCGGCCAGGGAGAACCAAACCTTGGACACCTTGCCGGTGGCGGCCTTATCAGAGAATTGAAAATCGCTATAGGCTTCGTAGGACGTGCCGATGCCGGTCTTGGCGGAATAGGACCAGGGCGAGGGCAGGCCGGGGCCATCGGTCGCCCTGCCGCCTTCATTGAGCGTCGGATTGTGGTTCGGAACAACTTCGTCTTCGGCGGCAAAGCCCGGCGTGGCAAGGCCAGCCACCATCAGGGCAGCCAGGCTGACGGCCGTGGCCCGCCACGTCGCGCGGCTCGAAATCCTTGTAAACATACGCCTCTCCTGCACCCTTTTTCATCGCGGCCTTGCCGGCCGTCCGCTTATATCGGGTCTGTATCTGTTGAGCCGCCAGGTCCGGATAAACCGGCCCGCGCCATTTTTTGCGACAGTATGCAAATTTCACGACGGAGTCGCGATGCATACGTATTCACGCCGTTAAATTTTTATGAAGACGTCCCTGAAGGGAATTCGCAGAAATACAAGATTTTGATTATAGAGGTTTTTTTGCAGAACGACCGCATGCGAAGAAGCAGAGCTCCCTCCTCTCCACGAATGCCTGCCGGCGAGGCTGGGGAGGTGCCGGCGAAGCCGGCGGAGGGGTATCTTACGTAGATATCGCCGCCGCCTGGTTTCAGGCAAACGCAGATAGAGCGCGCCCAAAAAAGCACAAAAAAATCCCCTCGCCCGAAACCGGACAAGGGGAAGTTTGTGTTGAGAAGATACCACTTACAAAGTCTGCACCCTGTAATTGGCGTATTCCGGTTGCGTCACAACAACCGGAATGTCGGACAGGTGCGACTTGCGACGCTCGAACAGCCGAAAACCGCACCTGAAACTCACTGTAAACGTTTACAGCCGGACCCCAAAACTAAAGAAGCGCCTGTGGGACGCTTCTGAAAAGGCCAATTGGCGAAAAAGCTTACAAATTCATTCACACATTTGCATGGATCAGGGTGCAATGCAATGTCAAAGAGTCACGATTTTTCAGAATCTTGGGCTGAATACGTATGCAACTGGACAGCCAAACCCTTTGCGGATTTGGTTAATCCGAACCCGGCGCACCAGACCGGTTGGAGGAGGCATTATGCGTTGGACAAGTATCATTGCGGCCGTGCTGCTGTTGGCGGCGGGCACGGCCCAGGCTGAAATCCGGCTGGATCACTATCCGAAAATGTCGTCGCCGGGTGTCGAGCCGCGCGACATCACAGTTTGGGTGCCGGAGGCCTGCCAGGGCGTGATCCGCTGTTCGGTCCTCTATATGATGGACGGCCAGAATGTCTTCACACCGTCGCCCTATAGCGGCGCTGATTGGGGCGTGGCCGACGCCCTGCCGAAACTGATGGCAGATCATAAGGTGCCGCCGACCATCGTGGTGGCGGTCAACAATATCGAGGCGCGGACGCGCGAATATATGCCGCAAAGGGTCTACGACCTGATGCCGGCGGACTATCAGGCCCGTATCCGGGCGTTCGAAGACAACGAGCCGCCCAATTCCGACGCCTTCCTCAAATTCCTGGTCACCGAACTCAAACCCTTCATCGACAAAGCCTATCCGACGGTGACCGGTCCGGAAGGGACGGCCATCATGGGCTCGTCAATGGGCGGCCATATCGCCCTCTACGCCCAGGGCGAATATCCGGAGGTTTTCGGCGCCTCGGCCTCCTTGTCCATGCCGTGGCTGATGGCCAGCTGGGCTAAGGATCCAGCCGGCGTGGCCGCCGACCGTAAGACGGTGACCGATGGCTGGCGCGCCTGGCTGAAATCAAGCCGGCTGCAACCCGGACGCAACCGTATCTACAGCGATCAGGGGACGTTGGGGTTGGACCGCGAATTCACGCCCTATATGGAAAGCGTCACGACCATGTTCCTGAACAACGGCTGGGATGCTGCGGTTTTCCAGAGCCGGGTCTTCCCCGGCACCGAACACAGCGAAAAGGACTGGCGCAAGCGCATCGACATCCCTCTGGTCTTCATCCTGAATCGATGAAAATTTTTTCATAAATAGGAAAGCACTTGCTTGCAAAGGGGAAATCAGGCTTCCTTGCGCCTGATACAGGGCAGGGTGGCGTAAGATGGACGCGAACAAGGGCAAGATCCGGCTGGAAGACCTGGCGAAGATCGCCGGCGTGTCGGTGGCGACCGTGTCGCGCGCCCTCAATGACTCGCCGGCCGTCAATCGCGTCACCAAGCGCCGTGTCTGGAAGATCGCCCGCGACCACAATTACGTCCTGAACCAGGACATGCCGATGTCGATGTCGGGCTCCCAGGCCACCATCGCCATCGTCATCCCGCCGCCCCACGGCCGCGAAGGCCGCTTTTCCGACCCCTTCTATCTCGAAATGATCTCCGGCGTCGGCGAAGCCGCGCGCGACATGGGCTGCGATCTGCTGCTGTCGCACCTGACACCGCGGTCGCAGAACGACCTCGTCACCCTGATGCAGAACATCAAGGCCGACGGCGTCATCTTCCTGGGCCAGAGCTACCTCCACGACCGCTTCAACCACCTGGCCGGCTCGACCAACAAGTTCATCGTCTGGGGCCAGGAACTGCCGGGCCAGAAATATTGCACGGTCGGATCGAACAACCTGCAGGGCGGGACCCGGGCGACGGCGCATCTGGCGCGGCTGGGGCGGACCCGCATCGCCTATTTTGGTGAAACCGAAGGCATCGAGATGAAGCTGCGCTTCCAGGGCTATCTCAATGTCCTGGCCGAATCCGGCATCGAATACGATCCACGCCTGGTGGTGCCGACCCATTTCGAAATGGCCTCGGCCGAAGCTGCCGTGCTGAACCTGCTGAACAAGGGCGTCAGCTTCGACGGCTTGTTTGCCTGTTCCGACATCATCGCGTTTGGCGCCATTCGCGGCCTGATGCGCGCCGGCCTGCAGGTGCCCAAGGACGTGTCGGTGGTCGGTTACGACAATATCCAGCTGGCCAGCCTGACCCACCCGTCCCTGACCACCATCTCCCAGGACCTGGCCCGCGCCGGCAAATTGATGGTGTCCAAGCTGATCGGTTCGATCTCCAACGACGAAACCCACTCCGAAATCGTTGCCACCGAGTTGGTCGTCCGGGAGTCGTGTGGGGGCTAAGCGCCTTTCAGGCCTCGAATCATCCAAGGGTTACCGTATGCTGTTTTGCGCGTTTTCGGCTCGCGCAAAAGGGTAGCGCTAACATGGACCCCATCCACCTCAGGTAAGCGCTGTCAAAGTAAAAACAGCCCCAAAAATCACAAAATTTGCATAAAATTACAATTTTTTGCATTTTGTGTCAAAAAATTCCAAGCAAGCCCTTTTCGTGCAAGGCGTGCACGAACTTAAGGGTTAGCGCGGTAAAACTCGGACAATAGCGCCCAAATGCTTCAAATGCGTCACCTGAAAGTCACAACATTACGATTTGTTTAAACAAAAGACTGCAAAATTTTGCAAAGCCTTGCAAAAAGAACTGTGTTGTAGTGATAGTCCGCCAACAGCGCCGTAAGAGTGCTTTTTAGGGTTGAGATACATGCGTAACGCCGCGGCTGATAAGCCGGCGAACGCCGATATCGTCGAAACGACACCAGGAGGAAGTTCAAATGAAACATTCTAAGGGTCAAACCGGGGCGCTGCGTGCACGTCTCCTGACCTGCGGCGCGACGGCAGCCATATTGACCGCCTGCGTCTTCACGGCTCCGGCCATGGCCCAGGACGCTCCGGCGGCCGCCCCCGACGACGGCCAGGCCATCGTCATCAGCGGCATCCGCCGCGGTATCCAGGACGCCATCTCGGTCAAGAAGCGCTCGTCCCAGATCGTCGAGGCCGTCTCGGCCGAAGACATCGGCAAGCTGCCCGACGCCTCGATCGCCGAATCGATCGCCCGCCTGCCCGGCATCGCAGCCCAGCGCACCAACGGCCGCGCCCAGTCGCTGTCGATCCGCGGCCTGGGGCCTGACTACACCGTCACCACCTTGAACGGCCGTGAGCAGGTCTCGACCTCCGACAACCGCTCGGTCGAATTCGACCAGTATCCGTCGGAACTGATCTCGCAGGTTCTGGTCTATAAGACCCCGAACGCCGGCATGGTCAGCCAGGGCCTCGCCGGCACCGCCGACCTGCTGACCGTCCGCCCGCTGGCCTATGGCAAGCGTGCCGCCGCCATCAACCTGCGCGGTGAACTGAACAGCGAAGAGGCTGCTATCGGCGGCATGAAGAACAGCGGCAACCGCTTCTCGGCCATGTATATCGACCAGTTCATGGACGGTAAGGTCGGCCTGGCCTTGGGCTATGCGCACACCGACTCGCCTTACCAGGTCCAGAAGAAGGAGCCCTGGGGTGACGGCGGCTATCCGACCCACCAGGGCAAGATGATCCTGGGCGGCGAGAAGGACGGCATCATCTCGTCCAACCTGACGCGTGACGGCTATATGGGCGTGCTGGAGTTCAAGCCGAACGACCAGCTGCACATCACGATCGACGCCTATCACTCGGACTTCCGCGAACTGCAGAAGATCGCCCGCCTGGAATATCCGCTGTACTGGAGCTCGGCGACCCTGCAGCCCGGCTACACGGTCGGCAACAACTTCATCACGCATGGCGTGTTCACCGGCGTCAAGGCCGTGGTCGAAAACTACACCAACGAACGCGAAGCCAAGCTCGACTCGCTGGGCTTCAATGTCGGCTACGACCTGAACGACCACTGGAACCTGCTCGCCGACGTCGCCGTATCCAAGGTCGAACGTGACGACCTGATCCTGGAATCGACGGCCGGTACCGGCCCGGGCGGCCAGGGCGCGACCGACACCATCACCTTTGACACACCGGACAATTACGGCCTCTCGACCCTGAAGGGTGTGATCGACTATTCCAACTTCAACACCATCTTCCTGACCGATCCGGGTGGCTGGGGTGGTCCCGCCAACCGTGCCGGCTACGTCAAAGCGCCGCATATCGAGGACGAACTGACGACCATCAAGCTGGCCGCCAGGCGTCGTATCGATGACGGCTTCTTCTCCAGCGTCGCTTTCGGTGTCAACCAGAGCAGCCGCACCAAGGACAAGAAGGGCGTCGAAGGCTTCATCATGCTGAAAACGGCCCCGGCCGTTGTGGTTCCGGAAAAGTACCGCATGGGTGTGACCGACGCCTCCTTCCTGGGCGGTGTTTCCGGCATGATCTCCTATGACGGCCTGGCCATGTGGAAGGACGGCTTCTTCAACTTCCAGCAGGACGTCAGCCAGGACGCGGTCAAGAAGACGTGGAACGTCGACGAAACCGTCACCACCCTGTTCGTCAAGGCGGACATCGACAGCGAAGTGTTTGGTATCCCGCTGACCGGCAATATCGGCCTGATGCATCAGGCGGCCGAACAGACGGCAACGTCGGCTTTCACCGATGGCACCGCCTCCGGAACCAAGATACGTTCGGAAAGCGCCAAGTATGACGACCTGCTGCCGTCCGTCTCGCTGAACTTTGCTGTGGCTGACGACATGACCCTGCGTCTCGGCGCCGGGACCACCATCGTCCGTCCGCGGATGGACGACATGGCGGCGGGCATTGGTTATGGACCGACCTCGGACAATGGCCAACCGGTCATCTTCAACGGCCAGCAGTACTACTGGTCGGGCGGCGGCGGTAACCCGGGTCTGAAGCCCTGGAAGGCCAACGCCTTCGACATGTCGCTGGAAAAATATTTCGGCCGTAAGGGCTATGTCTCGGCGGCGATCTTCCACAAGGACATGACCTCCTACATCTTCAATCAGACGATCCTGCGCGACTACTCCGGCGTGCCGCTGACCAACGCGAACTGCTTCAATAACAATGTGTTTGTCTGTACCCAGGCCGACGCCAAGCGGACCGGCACGGTCTCGGTGATGCAGAACGGCTCGGGTGGCTGGATCAAGGGTCTGGAACTGTCGGCCTCCATCCCGGGTGAAATGATCTGGGAACCGCTGAACGGCTTTGGTCTGGTGGTTTCGGCGGCCTTCAACGATAGCGAGATCAACCCGTCGGGTAGCAACCCGATTCAGTTGCCGGGCCTGTCGAAGAAGGTGGTCAACACCACCATCTACTACGAAAACCATGGCTTCTCGGCCCGGATCTCGAACCGTTACCGCGGCGAGTTCCTCGGCGAAGTGCCGGACTACACCAACAGCCTGCAAAGCCGCTATGTGGCCGCAGAATCGCTCATCGACGCCCAGGTCAGCTACGAGTTCCAGGAAGGCACGCTGAAGGGTCTGACCCTGTCCTTCTCGGGCACCAACCTGACCAACGAGCCGTTTAAGCTCTACACCCAGGGCAATCCGGCCAACGTCATGCGTCATGAAGTCTATGGATCGACCTACCTGTTCGGCGTGAACTACAAGTTCTTCTAAGCCGATCCGGATTTGATAATGACACCTGCCGGTTTGCGACCGGCAGGTGTTTTTTTGTGCGAGATCCATCAAGTAATCGTATTCACGGCCAGAATCCTGCAGAGGCTCTGGCTTTTTGCAACACCTCGTGAAAAGTGACCTTCCACCTTTTGAGGCCCGGGCTGTCTTATGAGTGAACATCTGATCAAAAAGGTTGTCATCCTGGGCGGCGGCACCGCCGGCTGGTTGAGCGCGGCCATGCTGGCCAAGACCTGGGGCCGCAACATCGCCATCACCGTGGTTGAATCCGACGAGATCGGCACCGTCGGCGTCGGCGAGGCGACCATCCCGCCGCTCACCAAGCTGTTGACCTTTCTCGGCATCGACGAGAACCAGTTCCTGTCGCGGGTCCACGGCACGTTCAAGCTGGGCATCGAATTCATCGACTGGTACGCCAAAGATCACAGCTATATCCACGCCTTCGGCGCGCCGGGCCAGCCCCTGGGCATCCTGCCCTTTTACCAGTACTGGCTGGCACAGCGCCTGCGCGGCCATAACGTCCATCTGTGGGATTATTCCCTGACGGCGCTGGCGGCAAAGCAAAACCGTTTCGGCCGTCTCAAGCAGGTGCCCAACACCTCGATGGATGGGATGGACTACGCCTTCCATTTCGACGCCGGCCTGATGGCGCAGTTCCTGCGTATCGGTTGCGAAAATTCCGGCGTCACGCGCATCGAAGGCAAGGTCTCGGGCGTCAACCTGCGCGCCGAGGACGGGTTTATC
The DNA here is from genome assembly GCF_000495795.1 of Asticcacaulis sp. AC460. Taxonomy (GTDB): domain Bacteria; phylum Pseudomonadota; class Alphaproteobacteria; order Caulobacterales; family Caulobacteraceae; genus Asticcacaulis. The sequence goes on along the minus strand of NZ_AWGD01000015.1, from coordinate 40,289 downwards.
GAATCCCTGACCCTGCAAAGCGGCCAGGTGGTTGAAGGCGAGATGTTCATCGACTGCTCGGGCTTCCGCGGCGTGCTGATCGAGGACGCCCTGAAGGCCGGTTACAACAACTGGCAGCACTGGCTACCTTGCGACCGGGCGGTGGCCCTGCCGACGACCTCGGTCGGGCCGCTGAAACCCTATACCCAGGCGCGCGCCCACAGCGCCGGCTGGCAGTGGCGCATCCCGTTGCAGCATCGCGTCGGTAACGGCCATGTCTTCTGCAGCCAGTATATGAGCGACGATGAGGCGACGCAGATCCTTCTGGCGAACGTCACCGGTGAGAATCTGGCGGAACCTCGGATTCTGAAGTTCGTCACCGGCCGGCGCAAGGAATCGTGGGTCAAGAACTGCCTCTCCCTGGGCCTGGCGTCAGGCTTTATGGAGCCGCTGGAATCGACCAGCATCCACCTGGTGCAGTCGGGCATGACCCGGTTCCTGCGGCTATTCCCGGACAAGCGCTTCAATCCGCTGGAAATCGCTGAATATAACCGTCAGACGGCGCATGAATATGAGCTGATCCGCGACTTCCTGGTGCTGCATTACAAGGCGACGACCCGCAGCGACACGCCGTTCTGGGAGTATTGCCGGACGATGGATATTCCCGACACCCTGGCGCACAAGATAGACTATTTCCGCCAGCACGGCCGGCTGCTGATCGAGGAAGACGACCTGTTCAGGGACACCAACTGGGCCCAGGTCCTGATCGGCCAGGGGATCATGCCGGGTGCCGCGGCGCCCCTGGCCCATGCCATCGGCGAGGATGACCTGACCGATTTCATGAAGAACCTGCGCGTCATCCTGGATCGGACGGTTGCCGGATTGCCGGACCACGCCGCCTTCGTACAGCAGAACTGCCCGGCAGTGGCTTAATCAAATGATACCTCCCCGCGCTCTTCGCGTGGGGAGGGGGACCGCTCGAGCGAGCCAGACCGCAGGTCGCCAGCGAGTGAGGTGCGGTGGTGGGGCGACTTTCTTCCGGCGCTCCCTCAGCTTCGATGTTTAGTACTCAGCCAGGACTTCGAAGCCGCCCATGATCAGGCGCTTGCCGTCGAAGGGCATCTCCATGCTGGCCATGGCCGGGTCTTCCATCATCTTCTTGTTGCCGGCGTCGCGGGTGGCCTTGTCGGGCCATTCGACCCAGGAAAACAAAACCGTCTCGCCGGGTTCCAGCTTCACGGCCATCGGGAATGAGGTCACCTTGCCGTCGGGCACCTCGTCGCCCCAGCATTCGACGATGCGCAGGGCGCCATTGGCCTTGGCAAGGTCGTTATAGACCTTCGAACCGGCCTTGTACTTTTCCTTGTTGGCGGTGGGGATGGGGATCAGAAAGCCGTCGATATAGGTGGTCATTGCCGCGTCTCCTTCGGTCAGGTTGCGGCCTGTCTTAGGCCACCCCTCCCACCAGAAACAGTCAGCAACCCTACACAAGGCCGTGAGGCAAAACCTCAGGCTTTCGCCTTGACCCGCTTCTTGCCGCGCTTGCCGCCCTTGGGACGGTTCAGGCGCACCACCTTGTTCTCCTCGACGGCATCGAAGGCGCGCGGATAATTGACGCTGCGCGGCCCCAGGCCGAACAGCGACGCCATCGGCGCGTCATCCAGGAACACTGTTTCGGTCTCGCCATAGCCGTTGAAGCGCGTGCCCATGGTCACGCCATAGGCGCCCAGCATGCCGATTTCGACATAGTCGCCTTCGTTGACGTCATCCGGCAGCCAGAACGGCCCCGGCATGGAGTCGATCGAGTCGCAGGTCGGGCCGTAGAAGCGGAACGGCTTCAGCGTATCCGTCTCAGCCTCGTCCTGACGATGCAGGCGCACCGGGAAAGGCCATTTCGCATGAGTCGCGTCGAACAGGTTGCCGTAGGAACCGTCGTTCAGGTACAGGGCGTCACCCTTGCGCAGCTCGACCTTGGTCAGCACTGAGGTCGACTCGGCGACCAGAGCGCGGCCGGGTTCGGCCCACAGCTGGGTTTCCTCGTGCACCTTCATTTCGTCGAAGGCGCGGTTGATGACGTCCATATATTCCGACAGGGCCGGAGGCACCATGCCGGGATAGACCGACGGGAAGCCACCGCCGACATCGACGACATCGGCAAACACGCCGGCGCGGACCAGGGCGCGCGACGCGGCGGCCATGGCGGCGGCATAGGCCGTCGGGCGCATGCACTGCGAACCGACGTGGAAGCTGACACCCATCAGGTCCTGGGTCGCCTGGCGCGCCGCCATCAGCAGCGACGGGGCATCGTGGGCCTGAACGCCGAACTTGTTGGTCAGCGGCAGGTTGGACCCTTCGCCCGAGGTCGCCAGGCGAACAATCAGGTTGAGGTCCTTGGCGCCGCCGGTGGCGTCGAGGATCTTGCGCAGTTCCTCGTGCGTATCCAGGCTGAAGGTGCGGACGCCGAAATCGAAATAGGCCTGGGCGATCGACACGCGGCTCTTGACCGGGTGCATGAAGGCCAGGCGCGCGGTCGGCAGGGTCGAACGGACCAGCTCGACCTCGTTCAGCGAAGCGACATCGAACGAACGCACACCGGCGGCCCACAGGGTTTCGAGCACCCAGGGCGACGGATTGGCTTTGACGGCGTAGAAGACGTCGCCTTTGAAGTTTTGCTGGAACCAATGCGCGGCAGTTGTAACGGGACGACGGCGCACGAGGGCGACGGGTCGTTCCGGTGGCTGCTTGCGGACCAGGTCCAGGGCGGAAGTGATGTGATCCACTTCGGTTCCCCGATTTTCGTGTTGAAACCCAGACCGGCGTTAGCAGCGTTACAATGAACTCTAGGGGTCCGCCGGAAGAACGGGGAACATAGTGATATAGGTCCGTATGTAAAGAGTTATTTGGGATTTTTTGTGACCGCGGCGATCACGATTTTACGCCGTCTCCCGGCTATCGCCTATAGAAGTTCCAAGCGCCCTCCTCTCCACGAAGTGGGGAGGGGGACCGCGAAGCGGTGGAGGGGTATCTTTCTTGCTTACTTCAACGGCCGCGCCGCCACACCTTCATCGGTCATCACGACCGGCCGGATCGTCCCGTCCTCATTGAAGTACATGTGCTCGATTGCCACTTCGCGCTGATTGCCGTCCTGCGTATCCAAAGGCCTGCGATGATAGGCGAGATACCAATCGTCCGTGCCCGGAATATTCACAACCGAGTGGTGCCCGGCGCCGCGCGCGATATGTGTATCCTGTTCCAGGACCGTACCGATCCGCTTGAACGGACCGAACGGTGAGGTGCTCATGGCATAGGCGACGCGGTAATCCGGACCGGTCCATTCGCCTTCGGACCACATCAGATAGTAGACGCCCTTGCGCTTGACCATGAACGAACCCTCGACATAGGCGGGATCGGGCGTGATCTCCTTATACAGCTCCTCATCGGGAAACGGCACGACGCTGAGCAGGTCGTTGGACAGCTTGACCACATTGCAGTGCTTCCAGCCGCCGTAATACATGTAAAACTGACCGTCATCGTCGCGGAAGACCATCTGGTCGATCGGCTGGGCGCCATTATGAATCTGACCGATCAGCGGCCGGCCCAGCGCATCCCTGAACGGACCTTCTGGGCGATCGGAAACCGCCACGCCGATCCCGCCCATCTGGTTGTTGGTCTTGATGTCGTTGGCGCCGAAGAAGAGATAATATTTGCCGTTATGCTCGACGGCCGAGGGGGCCCACACCGCATAGGCCGCCCACGCCACATTCTTGACGTCCAAAGCATGCGAATGCTTCTTCCAGTGAACCAGATCATCAGAAGAAAAGACGTTCAAAAACGTCTGCGCCAGGAAGGGCGACCAGATGCCGGGCTGTTCACGCTGCCACGTTTGGCCGGCCGTCAGACTCTTCGACGTATCGGGTTCGCCGAAGTGGCTGGAATAGGTCGGATAGATCCAGTACTTGCCGTCGAAGATGCGGATCTCGGGATCGGCATACCATCCTGGCACGATGGGGTTACCGGCCTGCGCAGCACCGGCCGCGAACGCAAACACCAGTGGAATAAGCAGTTTGCGCATGGTCGCCTCATATGATGGACAGCATCTGTCGGCGATTGTAGGATAAATAAAAACCCCAAGTCAAAACATCATGGGTGGAAACATGCGTCTAATCTCTCTGGTCGCCATCGGCCTGCTGCTCTGCCCCACGCTGGCGCAAGCCCGGCCGCAATGGACGCCGGCCCAGGCCAATACCTGGTACGCCAGCGAACCGTGGCGCGCCGGCGCCAACTACATCCCGCGCGACGCCATCAACCAGCTGGAAATGTGGCAGGCCGATACCTTCAACCCCCAAATGATCGACCAGGAACTGGGCTGGGCGGAAAGCGCCGGCATGACCACCATGCGCGTCTATCTCCACGACATGCTGTGGGCGGCCGATCCGGACGGCTTCAAACAGCGCATCGAAACCTACCTGGCCATCGCCGACCGCCACCATATCAAGACCATCTTCGTCCTGTTCGATTCCTGCTGGGATCCGCACCCGAAGCTGGGGAAGCAACCGGCGCCGAAACCCGGCCTGCACAATTCCGGCTGGCTGCAAAGCCCGGGCATCGACCGGCTGAAGGATCCGGCGGTCTATCCGCAGTTCGAAGCCTATGTGAAGGGCGTGGTCGGCGCCTTTGCCAACGACAAACGCATCCTGGCCTGGGATGTGTGGAACGAACCGCACGAAGACGGCGGCGCCGATACCATGCACCATGCCGGGGCGGGCGCCCTGGTCACCAACCTCCTGCCCAAGGTCTTCGACTGGGCGCGTTCGGCCGATCCGACCCAGCCCCTGACCAGCGGCGTCTATGATGGCGGCGACTGGGCGCCGGGCGGTCTGACGAAACTGAACGCGATCCAGCAGACCCAACTCACCCAGTCCGACATCATCAGTTTCCACAGCTATAGCTGGCCGGAAGAGGTCGAAAACCGCATAACCCAGCTCAAGGCCTATGGCCGGCCGGTCTTCTGTACGGAATACCTGGCCCGCAGCGCTGGTTCGACCCTCGACGGCGTCCTGCCGGTGGGCCATCGCGAGAAGGTCGTCATGGTCAATTGGGGTCTGGTCGATGGCAAGACCCAGACGCGTTTCCCGTGGGATTCCTATGCCCATCCGTACACGGATCGCGAGCCGGTGGTGTGGTTCCACGACCTGTTCCGCGCCGACGGCACCCCTTACCGGCAAAGGGAAATCGACCTGCTGCGCGCCTTGACCGATGCTACCAGCGGCAATTAGGCTTGACCTTCCTTTGCCCACCCCGTTTAAGGCTAAAAAAAATGAGCAATCTAAACAACTTAATCCCTCCCCGTTATACGGGGAGGTGGATCATTTGCTGGAAGCAAATGAGACGGTGGGGGATTTCTTGGCGCAGGTCATGCAGCGCAACGGCCACCCAAGCCGGGAATTATTACAGGCCAAATCAGCTCCTGCGCCGCAACAAAATTGCCGTGCGCGGCACTTTCCCCCATTGCCCTGCGGCCAAATCGTTAATATGACTGTCATTAGGTCCGTGTATGCGGATGAGTGGTATGCGTGCCGCCAGCAACGGCCAAGGGTAGAGTGGATGACGGCGCCTCTCGTCGAAGTGACATCGGTCAGCAAGACCTTCACCCGCAAGGCAGCCGCCGCGGGCGGCAAAACGACTTTCAAAGCCCTCGACAATGTTTCCTTCGTCATGACCAAGCCTGAGCGCGTGGCGCTGATCGGACCGTCGGGTTCGGGCAAGTCGACCCTGCTGCGCTCGATTTCCGGCCTGCACACCATTGACCGGGGCCATGGCACCGTCTCCGTCCTGGGCAAGGTGGTGCAAAAGAATGGTTCTCTGGCTTCCGATGTCCGTGCGACCCGCTCGCGCATGGGCATGATTGCCCAGCAGTTCAACCTGGTCGGCCGGCTGTCGCTGTTTACCAATGCGGCGCTCGGTTTCCTGGGCAAGGTGTCGGGCCTGCGCGGCCTGTTCGGAATGTGGACTCCGGAAGAAAAACAGACCGTCATGCGCGCACTGGACCATGTCGGTGTCGCCCAGTTCGCCGGCCAGCGCGCCAACACCCTTTCGGGCGGCCAGCAGCAACGCGGCGCCATCGCCCGCGCCATCGTGCAGGGGGCGGATATCGTTCTGGCCGACGAACCCGTAGCTTCGCTGGACCCCGTAACGGCGCGCAAGGTTATGAAGCTTCTGGTCGATCTGAATAAAGACAATGGAGTGGGCGTAATCGTCACCCTGCATCAGGTTGACTACGCCAAACTCTATTGCGACCGCATTCTGGCGCTCAAGGACGGCAAGGTCGTCTATGACGGGCCGGCATCGGGACTGGACGACGAAACTCTGAAAAACATTTACGGCGCCGAGTTCGAGGACGCCTTCTGGGGAGAGGCCAAGGCATGACCCAATTTACGCGCCAATCCGTCCTGACTGGACTGTTCGCCGCCGCGGGCGCCACGCTTGCGGCCTGCGACAAGCCCGCTGCCGGCGGCAAGCAGGTCGTCAATTTCTCGGTCCTGTCGGTCGAAAAGTCGCAGACCCTGAACGATCTGTGGACTCCGTTCTTCGACGACATGCGCAAGCAGACCGGCCTGGAGATCAACCCGTATTTCGCGCCGGACTATACGGCGCTGATCGAAGGCATGCGTTTCAAGAAGGTCCAGGCGGGCTGGTTCTCGAACGTGCCGGGTCTGGACGCCATCCGCATCGCCGATGGCGAGGTCTTTGCCGAAACCATCTACCCGGAGGGTTTTGCGGGCTATTATTCGATCATCATCGCTAAGGCGGACTCGAAACTGACGGTCGACGACGTGTTGAAGTGCGACAAGAGCCTGAATTTCGGCATGGGCGACGCCAAGTCGACCTCCGGCACCCAGGCGCCCCTGTACTACCTGTTCGTGCCGAAGAAGATCGAGCCCAAGAGCTGCTTCAAGACCGTGCTGACCCAGGGCCACGGCCAGAACATCCAGGCCGTCGCCAACGGCGTTCTGGATGCGGCCACCAACAACACCACGGCCCTGGTCGATCTCGAAAGCCGTGACCCGGTCCTGCGCAAGAAGGTCAAGGTGATCTGGCAATCGCCGGAGCCGCTACCTAACGACGTGATCATCTACCGCAAAGACCTGGACCCTGTGGTCAAGGAAAAGCTCCGTTCCTTCTTCCTGTCCTACGGCCGGGCGCCGGGCGCCGAAGGCGAGCGCCAGCGCAACGTGTTGAAGCCACTGGTCCTGGGCGGTTTCATTCCGGGTGACAACAGCCACTTTATCCCGGTGCGCCTGATGGAGGCCTCCACCAAACTGATGATCGCCCAGCAGTCCGGCGACGCGGCCGAAATCAAAAAGGCCCAGGACGAGTTCGCCGCGATTGAGAAGGAAAAGGCCGCGCATGACGCCCTGACCCCGATGCAGGCGCCGGCCGACCCCAGCTCGTCGTCCGCATCATGAGTCAGGCGCAACCATCTGCCCTGACCCCGCCGTCGCCCTCCCTGGGCACACGTGCGACCAATTGGGGCCTGACGCTTGTCGTTGTCCTGTTGCTGTTGCTGGCGTTCCAGCCGGCCAAGATATCGGACCTGGGGCAGCTGATCGACAACTGGCCCAATACGGTCGAGTACTCCAGAGGCTATCTGAAGCCGAACTTCAAGGATCTGTTCCGCGTCTATCTGCCCGAAATGTGGGTCACCATCGCGATTGCGGTGTGGGGCACGGTACTGTCGGTGTTCCTGGCGATTCCGCTCGCCTTGCTGGGTTCGTCGAACATCGCGCCGCAATGGATCGTCCAGCCGGTGCGTCGCTTCATGGACCTGCTGCGGGCCATGAACGAGATCGTGCTGGCCACGGCCTTCTTCGTCGCGGTCGGTCCGGGCCCGCTGGCGGGCGTGCTGGCCATGGCGCTGCATAATGCCGGGGTGCTGGCCAAGCTGTTCTCGGAAGCGGTCGAAGCCATCGACAAGGCGCCGGTCGAAGGCGTGCGCGCCACGGGCGGATCGCGGTTGCATGAGATCATCTGGGGCGTCATCCCGCAGGTGGCGCCCTTGTGGACCTCGTTTGCCCTCTACCGGTTCGAATCCAACGTGCGCTCGTCGACCGTGCTGGGCCTGATCGGCGCCGGCGGTATCGGCTTCGTGCTGTTCGAAAACATCAAGAGCTTCGACTATCCGGTCACCGCCGCCATCGTCATCGTGATCGTCGTGACCGTCATGATCATCGACATGGTCTCGGCGCAGATCCGCAAGCGGTTGCTGTAAAAGGATTTAAGACCAGGGGCCGCAGGCCCCTGGACCCCGTAACTCGTTCAGGGTTGGGCTTCTGAAAAGCCAAATAAAAAAGGGCTCCGAAGTGGCCCTTTTTTATTTGGCTATGTAGAAATCTCAAGCTCGGACAAGTTATGGGGTCGAGGGGTCCGCGACCCCTCGCCTTAACCCTTCTTACTGCCACGCTTCCGCGTCAGGTGCCGCAGCTTGTTCCACAGCTTGGTCTTGGCGGGTTCCGGGTAGGGTTCCAGGTTGCGGATGAATTCGGCGGCGCATTCCGGCCATGAGAACTTTTCGGCATAGGCGCGGACGTCTTTGCGGTCGATCTTGAGCGCTTCGGCGATGGCCACCGCCAGGTCGTCATTGATCGCGCCGGCGCCGGAGCCCGGGATGATATCGATCGGGCCGTGGGCCGGGAAGGCGGCGACAGGCGTGCCGGCAGCCATGGCTTCGGTGATGACCAGCCCGAAGGTATCGGTCAGCGACGGGAACACGAACACGTCCGAGTCGGCATAGGACCTGGCCAGTTCGTCGCCGAAGCGCGGACCGGTGAACACGACATCCGGATACTTCGTCCGCAGCTCTTCCAGTTGCGGCCCCTTGCCAACAATGACCTTGGTGCCCGGCAGATCCAGCTTCAGGAAGGCCTCGATGTTCTTTTCGACCGCCACCCGGCCGACATAGGTCATGATCGGCCGCTGCAACCCTTCGAAAATGGGCTCCAGCCCCGGCCGGAAGGTTTCGGTATCGACCCCGCGCGTCCATGGCGAGATATTGATGAAGCCTCGCGATTCCAGGTCGCGCGCCAGGGTCGCGGTGGCCACCATGACGCGGCCGGACGGCTTATGGAACCAGCGCATGAAGGCATAGCCCCACGACAGCGGTATCGGCAGGCGCGCCGAGACATATTCCGGGAACTTGGTATGATAGCTGGTGGTGAAGGGCAGCTTCCATTCCTGGCACACCCGCCGCGCCGCCAGGCCGACAAAGCCCTCCGTTGCGATATGGATGGCGTCGGGCTCGTAATCCTGGATGATTTCGCGGACTTCTTCGTAACAGCCCAGGGCCAGCTTGACCTCGGGATAGTCGGGCCAGGACACGGTCTTGAACTGGTTGTATTCGATGACCTTGAATTCGTGGCCCAGCTTTTCGCATTCCGCCATGGTCCGCCGAAGCGTCGTCACCACTCCATTGACCTGGGGTTCCCACGCATCGGTGGCCAGCAAGATACGCACGTTTTTTGTCCCACAAAGGCCGTCGTTAATTTCCCTTTGCCCGCTTCACGAACGCTTGGCAAGCCACCCCATTTCAACGCCTGTTGCATTTTGCTGCGCACAAAACGCGGAAGTGGCTGAAACTTGCGAAGAATTCGCACGGTTGTGGCTTGCTTAACGGCCAAAATGCCTTATTTTTAAAGACGGGGAGCGACCGATTTTACCGTCGGCGTATAGTGACGGCGAAAGAGTGTAATGAACGAGCGTGAAAAACCAGCGCAGATGCGGGATAACTCGGCGAAGGATTCTCCTGCGCGCGACACCCCGAAGTCGCGTCGCACGCGGGTTCAGATTCTCGACACGGCGATGCGCCTGTTTGCGGAACTTGGCTATTTCCGCGCCGGCAATGCCGCCATTGCCGAAGCCTGTGGCCTGACCCGCGGCGCCATGCTCTATCACTTCCCGACACGCGAAGATCTGGTCGAAGCCGCCGCCTGGCATATCCACGCCGCTCGCGAAGTTGCCTTCGAGGCCGAGGCCAAGAAGCTGAAGCCCGGCCAGGATGCCCTGGATGGCGCCATCGACGCCTACTGGCGCCTGCTGAGCTCAATTCCGTTCTCTGCCTTTCTGGCGCTGGAGCGTGCCGGTCGTCAGGACGCTGAGGTTGCCAAGGCCATCGCACCGGCCCAGGAAGCCTTCGACAAGGCGGCGATGGGGCGGGCGACGCCAGGCTTCATCATGGCCGGCAACGACGCGCGGTTCCAGGCATCGCGCGACCTGGCGCGATTTGCGCTGGACGGTATGCACCGGGCGGCCTTGACCTACGAGAGCGAGGCGCGGATCGAAAACGTACTCACGGTCATCAAGAAGGCGATTCACATGCTGAACCGCAAGGGCGATATCACCGATCTGTGGTCGGAATAAACATACGGAAAAATTACTGCGCCGCGCGTAAAATGTGACGGTGGGCCTGCGCTGTTTTGGCGTAGGCTGAAGTCTGCTTTACGTCCTGCACGGAAGGAGTTTGTCATGTTGTCCCCAAAAGCCAAGGCCGCCGCCGACAAGATCAAGTCGTTCAGTGAGGAGGATATCAGCTCGCTGGCCGAGACCATCAAGCACGAGGTCGAGCACGTCTATGGCCAACTGGCCAAGAAGGCCCGGGTGGCCGAAGCGCGTATCAAACAGTTTACCGACATGGCGACGGAGGAGCTGGAGACGGCCGGTAAACGTGCGGTGAGCGCGGTGGACGACCATCCGCTGTCGTCAACGGCGGTGGCGCTGGCCGTCGGTGTGGTGCTGGGCTTTATCCTGACCCACCGCAGCGAACGGGTGTATTGAGCCTGTCTTCATGTTTATCGGCCCGGGGATGTCCCGGGCCTTTTTGCGTTGGCAAGCCTTGGCGCTTTTCCATGAAGCGTTTAAGAGGAACACGGAAAACACTGAAGGATGTTCGCTCCGCGAACCTCAACACGGAAAACACGGAATGGCGGAACTGCTGTTTGAAGACGAAGTCTTTCGCATTCGCGGTGCCGTGTTTGAGGTCTATCGCGAGATGGGCTCTGGATTTCTCGAGGCAGTTTATCAAGAGTGTCTGGAGCGGGAGTTTCAGAAACTTGGTATCGATTACGTCGCTCACCGCGCTCTCAACCTGACCTACAAGGGCGAAGCCCTTAATCAGTTCTATCGCGCTGACTTCGTCTGCTTCGATAAAATCATTCTCGAATTGAAGGCGATGCAAAGCATCGCCCCGGAGCATAGGCTGCAACTGCTTCATTACCTTAAAGCCACAGGTCTACGTCTGGGTCTTGTCATCAATTTTGGGGCGCCGGCGAAGGTACAGATTGAGCGGGTTGTTCTCTGACTTCCGTGTTTTCCGTGTCGACGCTCGCTCGCGAGCGTCTTTCAGTGTTTTCCGTGTTCCCCTTCAAAAGTGTCAAAAGAACCCCTCTATGCGTCACTGTCTCCGTTCCAAGATCCACAACGCCTATGTCACCGAAGCCAACCTGGCCTATATCGGTTCTATCACCATCGATGAGAACCTGATGGACGCCGTCGGTCTGTGGGAAGGCGAGCGAGTCCTGGTTGTCTCCAACACCTCCGGCGCCCGGCTCGAAACCTACGTCATCAAGGGCGACCGCGATTCGGGCATTATCGCCATGAACGGTGCCGCGGCGCACCTGATCGGCGAGGGCGAGCAGATCATCATCATGGGTTTCGAGCTGACGCCGGCCCCGATTGTCCCCAGAGTCGTGCTGGTTGACCGGCACAATCGACTTGACCGCTACCTGTCGGAAACCGAACGCCAAATCGTCGTCTGATTCGTTCACAGAAATCGTGATCTTGGTTAATTTGTGTAAAGATCGTCCAAACCCTTGAGGCTCTTGAAAAAAGAAAAAAATTTACGTCTCATTAACGAAAAAGTTCGCCTGAACAGGGTGTTGGCCGCTTGACGGACTCACCGGATTAAGCCCCATATATCGACGAACGGGGCCGCTCAGGCACTACATGTAGTTTTAGCGTCGCTTCGCACGGTTTAGTTTTCTACCAAGGGTCAAGGCGAATATGTCAGCGAGTGAAGCGGTCAAGCGTGAGGTTTCTGTACCCTTTAAGGCGAACATGGTTGTTCGCCCGAAGGTCCGTCCTGAGTTCAAGCTGCATAAGCATGTGGTTACCGACCCTTCGCGCGATGCCCTCCTGACCGACTTCGGCAAGACCACCCTGGACGACCGGTATCTGATGCCGGGTGAGTCCTATCAGGACATGTTTGCCCGCGTAGCCACCACCTATGCCGACGACAGCGACCACGCTCAGCGCATCTACGACTATATTTCCCGACTGTGGTTCATGCCGGCGACCCCGGTCCTGAGCAATGGCGGCGCCTCACGCGGCCTGCCGATCTCGTGCTTCCTGAACGCCGTGCCCGACAGCCTGGAAGGCATTGTCGGCACCTGGAACGAAAACGTCGCCCTGGCCAGCAATGGCGGCGGCATCGGCACGTACTGGGGCCGCGTCCGCTCGATCGGTGAAAAGGTCAAAGGCGCTGGCCAGACCTCGGGTATCATTCCCTTCATCCGCGTGATGGATTCGCTGACCCTGGCGATTTCGCAAGGTTCTCTGCGCCGCGGTTCGGCTGCCGTTTATCTCGACGTCTTCCACCCGGAAATCGAAGAATTCCTCGAAATCCGCAAGCCGTCGGGCGACTTCAACCGCAAGAGCCTGAACCTGCACCACGGCATCGGCATCACCGACGAGTTCATGGAAGCCGTCCGCGACGGCACGCCGTTCGGCCTGCGTTCGCCCAAGAATGACGAGATCGTCCGCTATATTGACGCCCGCAGCCTGTGGCAGAAGATCCTCGAGATCCGACTGCAGACCGGCGAGCCCTACCTGATCTTCAACGACACCATCAACCGCGCCATGCCTGCGCACCAGCGCGACCTGGGCCTGAAGGTGACGCAATCGAACCTGTGTTCGGAAATCATGCTGCACACTGGTCCGGATCACCGTGGCCAGGACCGCACCGCCGTGTGCTGCCTGTCGTCGGTCAATGCCGAGACCTTCCTGGAATGGCGCGACGCCCCGGGCTTCATCGAGGACGTCATGCGTTTCCTCGACAACGTCCTGGAAGACTTCATCCAGTGCGCCCCGGGTTCGATGGACTCGGCTGTCTATTCCGCCCTCTGCGAACGTTCGGTCGGCTTAGGGTTGATGGGCTTCCACTCCTTCCTGCAGGCTCAGGGCGTGGCGTTCGAATCCGCCATGGCCAAGTCGTGGAACATGCGCCTGTTCAAGCACCTGCGCCGCGAAGCCGACAAGGCCTCGATCAAGCTGGGTCAGGAGCGCGGGCCGTGCCGCGACGCCGAAGAGCGCGGCGTCATGGAGCGCTTCTCGCACAAGCTGGCCATCGCCCCGACCGCCTCGATCTCGATCATCTGCGGCGGCACCTCGGCCGGCATCGAGCCGATCCCGGCCAACATCTATACCCACAAAACCCTGTCGGGCTCGTTCGCGGTGAAGAACCCGTACCTGGAAAAGCTGCTGGAAGCCAAGGGCATCAACACGGCCGAAGTGTGGGACAATATCGTCCAGCACGAAGGCTCGGTGCAGCATCTCGACGAACTGAACGAAGACGAAAAGTTCGTGTTCAAAACGGCCTTCGAAATCGACCAGCGCTGGGTGGTGGAACTGGCGGCGGATCGTACGCCGGAAATCTGCCAGTCGCAGTCGCTGAACATCTTCCTGCCGGGCGATGTCGACAAGTGGGACCTGCACATGCTGCACTGGACGGCGTGGGAACAGGGCCTGAAGTCGATGTACTACCTGCGCTCCAAGTCGGTCCAACGCGCCTCCCACGCCGGCAGCGAAACCAAGGAAATCGTCGAGAAGATGCAGACGCCGAAGACGGACTACGAGGAATGTCTGGCGTGTCAGTAAGGCCAGGGGTCGCGGACCCCTGGACCCCGAAACTCGTCAGAGTTTGAGATTTCTACATATCTAAATAAAAAAGGGCTCCGAAGTGGGCCCTTTTTTATTTAGCTTTTCAGAAGCCCAATCCTGAACGAGTTTCGGGGTCCAGGGGCCCGAGGCCCCTGGTCTTAATTCTACTTCCTACCGCCGGAAATACCGTTATGCTCCGATAAACCTATTGCCAATCGGCGAATGATCAGGCCATCATGGCCTCAAAGGTCAGACCAATGACCGTGCCACACAGGAGGATCCCATGCAGCGTACCGGACGACGTGAGTTTCTGATGGCGGCGGGTCTGACACCGGTGGCGATGATGGGCGCGGGCGTCTCCGAAGCCGCCCTGGCGGCCGGCCAGGCGGCGATCGAGACCCTGCCAGTCCTCCCCGAAGAGCAGCCCAAACACAAGATCCGCTTCGGCGTCGTCGGGATGAGTCACGACCACATCTACGGCATGGCCGCAGCGGTCATGCGCGGCGGCGGCGAGCTGGTCTCGGCCTGGGGCTCCGAGCCCGACAAGCTTGCCAACTTCAAGACGCGCTTCCCCAACGTTCCTATCAAGGAAACCCAGGACGAGATCATCAACGATCCGTCCATCCAGGTCATCCTGACCTCCCAGGTGCCGAACGAGCGCACCCAGATCGGCCTGCGCGCCATGAAGGCCGGCAAGGACGTCCTGGCGGACAAGCCCGGTATCATCACCTTGAAAGACCTGGCCGAGGTCCGCAAAACCATCAAATCGACAGGCAAGATGTACAAGATCCAGTACTCCGAACGCCTGGACGTGCGCGCTGCGGTCCATGCCGGCGAGCTGATCAAGCAGGGCGCTATCGGCACGGTGATCCAGACCATCAACCTGGCGCCGCACCAGATCTTCCAGAACGGCGGCGACGCCGGCGGTGGTGGCGGCCGGCCCGATTGGTTCTGGGACGATGCCCGCTTCGGCGGCATCCTGGCGGACATCGGCTCGCACCAGGTCGACCAGTTCCTCTACTACACCGGCTCAACCAAGGCCGAGGTCGTCACCTCCCAGGTCGCCAACCTCAAACACCCCGATCGCCCGAAGTTCCAGGACTTCGGCGACATGATGCTCCGCAGCGACAAGGGCTTCGGCTATATCCGCCTCGACTGGTTCACACCGAAGGGCCTGGGCACCTGGGGCGACGGCCGTCTGTTCATCCTGGGCACTGATGGCTACATCGAAGCCCGCAAATACATCAATGTCGGCGTCGAAAAGAAGGGTAACCTCCTGATCGTCGTCAACCAGCAGGGCACGCGGGTCATCGACTGCACCAACGGCCCGCTGCCGTTCGGTCCGCAGTTCGTCGACGACGTCGTCAACCGCACCCATACGGCCCAGGACCAGGACCAGGCCCTGCTGGCCGCCGAACTGTCCATAAGAGCGCAAAAGAACGCCAAACGCATCATAAGATAAGAGGAAACGCCATGACCAAGCTGACGAAACGCGGGTTCCTGAAGGCCGGGCTGGCGACGGCCGTGGCCGCAGGCTTCCCCGCCATAGTGCCATCGTCCGTGTTCGGACAATATGCCCCATCGAAGCGGATCAATGTCGCTGCCATCGGCACCGGCCGCATCTCACGCGGCCACGACATGCCCGAAGTGATGAAATATGACCGCGCCCGCATCACGGCCGTCTGCGACATCGACCCTCACCGCGTCGAAGAAGCCAAGCTCCTGGTCAACGACTTCTACACCAAAAAGACCGGCAAGCCCTATGACGGCGTAAAAACCTATGCCGACTACCACGACGTCCTGGCCAATCCGGACATTGACGCGGTCATCATCTCGACGCCGGACCACTGGCACGCCATCCAGGCCATCCACTCGGTCCGCGCCGGCAAGGACGTCTACGTCCAGAAGCCGGCCTCGCTGACCATCGCCGAAGGCCGCGCCATGAGCAACGCCGTCCTGGCGTCGGGCCGCATCCTGCAGATCGGCAGCCAGCAGCGCACCAACATGCCCCAGTTCCGCACCGCCGCCGAGCTGGTCCGCAATGGCCGCATCGGCGACCTGCAACGCGTCGAGATCGGCCTGCCGGGTGATCCGGCCGGCGGTGATCCCACGCCCATGCCGGTGCCGGACGGTTTCAACTACGATGCCTGGCTGGGCTCGACGCCCTATGTGCCCTATACGCTCGACCGCGTGCATCCCCGCGTCGGCTACGACCGGCCGGGCTGGCTGCGCCTGCGTCAGTTCGGCGCCGGCATGATCACCGGCTGGGGCTCGCACCATATCGACAGCGCCCACTGGGGCATGGACACTGAACATACCGGCCCGGTCGAGGTTTGGTGCGACCACGTCGAATACCCGACCTCCGGCCTGTGGGACGTCCACGGCAAGTTCCGTACCGAAGCCCTCTACGCCAACGGTGTGCGCATGAGCGTGTCGGGCGACTACCCCAACGGTATCAAATATATCGGCTCCAAGGGCTGGCTGTTCGTGTCGCGTGGCGACTCGGCGGCCACCGCCAGTGATCCAAAGTCGGCGCCATCGCCGAAGCTGTCTGCCTCGGACCCGAAGATCCTGACCTCGGTGATCGGCCCGGATGAGGTCCACCTCTATAAGGCCGATGAACAGCACGGCAACTGGCTGGATTGCGTCATCAGCCGCGAAACGCCGATCTCGCCGGCCGAACTGGGTCACCGCGGTTGCTCGACCTGCCTGGTCCACGACATTGCCATGATGCTCAAGCGCAAGGTCTACTGGAACCCGGTCCAGGAGCGCTTCAAGAACGACGACGAAGCCAATGCCATGCTGTCGCGCCCGATGCGCGCGCCTTACGGGATCTGAAGTTCGCCATGATCACCAAACGCGATATCTGCATAGCGGCGGGCGCTATCGTCCTGACCCTGGGCGCGGTCGGGTTCGCCCATGCCGACAAGGCGATCCTGGGCCCGGCTGTCTTTGATTGGGAGAAGCTCGAAGCCAAGCCGACCGATGTCGGATCGTACCGTCACGTGGTGCGTCAGCCGACGGCCACCCTGGACGAGCTGGAGATGCACGTCACCACGCTCAATCCCGGCCTCAGCTCCCATGCGCCGCATACCCACGTGAACGAGGAACTGGTCATTATCAAAGAAGGCACGGTTGAGGTGCTGTCGGATGGCAAATGGGTGCGCATCGGCCCGGGCTCGGTGGTGTTCAACGCGTCCAACAGCCCGCATGCGCTACGCAATGTCGGCACGACGCCGGCCGTGTATCACGTGATCAACTGGAGCCCGGAATAGGAAGATTTAAGACCAGGGGTCGCGGACCCCTGGACCCCGTAACCCTTCAAGGTTGGACTTCCTTTTTAGCCAAAATAAAAGGGGCTCCGAAGTGGGCCCCTTTTATTTTGGCTACAGAGAAATTTCAAACTCGAACGCGTTTCGGGGTCCGCCGACGGCCCGAGGCCCCTTGCCTTAAACCTTACAGGTCTCCCTTCCGGGCTTCCTTTTGCACCTCGGCTTCACCGCCCTTGGCGTTGGCCGATTGCAGGTCGATGACCTTGAGGGCCGCGGGGCCCAGGATGACCACGAACAGCACGGGCAGGAAGAAGACGATCATCGGCACGGTCAGCTGAGCGGGCAGGGCTGCCGCCTTCTTCTCCGCTGCCGACAGGCGCAGTTCCCGGTTTTCCTTGGCCATCACGCGCAGCGCGGTGCCCAGCGGCGTACCGTATTTTTCCGCCTGGATCATGGCCGTACAGACGGCCTTGATACCTGGGTGGTTGGTGCGCTTGGAAAACCCTTCATAGGCCTGCCGCCGTTCGGGCAGGTAGGAAAGTTCCGCCACCAGCAGCGACATTTCTTCGGCCAACGCGATCGAGGTACCGCCGATTTCCTGCGACACCTTGTGCAGCGCCGTTTCGATCGACATACCCGCCTCGACGCAGATCAGCAGCAGGTCCAGCGCGTCGGGGAAGGCGGCGACGATCGACTGACGGCGCTTGGAAGCGGTGTTAGAGATATAGATGTTCGGCGCGTAATAGCCGGCGACGAACATGGCCACGCAGATCAGGACCTTCATGTTCATCTTCTGGCCGAAGTCGTTGACCACGAAGATGTAAAAGGTCGCCAGCGCCCCCAGCACGAAGGGCATCAGGAAGCGAAAGAAATAGAAGGTCGAGATCGGCTTGGGGCCGCGGAAGCCGGCCATGGCCAGGTTTTCAGCGACCTTGGGATCTTCCAGCAGTTTGCGCAGGTTGAACTTGTCGACAAAGCCGCGCGCCATGCCGTCGTCCTTATGGCGCAGCCCGCCGGACTGTTCCTTGACGATCTGCTGGCGCGACTGGCGGCGCAGCTCTTCGCGGCGCTGAGCGACCGCCTTCAGGCGTTTGTCCAGCTGCTCGCCGGACGTCATGCTTTTGCCCAGCGTAATGATCGTAAAGAACACCATCCCTGCCACCGCAAGGGCGATCAGATTGTTCGGCTGCATGATCATGGAAGCGAATTCGGTCATGGAAAAGGCCTCCCGGTCAGAATTTGAAGTTGATCATCTTGCGCATCATGAAGATGCCCATGGCCATCCAGAACGCGCCGCCCAGCAGCATGATCTGGCCGCGCGGATCGGTGAACATGCCGCCGATATATTCCGGACGTGTCATGGCAATCATGGCGCCAACGCCGGGCGGCAGGACGCCGATGATCGAGGCTGACGCAATGGCTTCCGACGACAGCGCCTTGATCTTTTCGCGCATCATTTTCCGCGCACGAAGAACACCCGAAAGATTGTTCAGAGCTTCGGCCAGGTTCCCGCCGGTCTTCGCCTGGATGGCGATGACGATGGTAAAGAAACGCAGTTCCGGCGACGGCACGCGCTCGGACATCTTTTCCAGCGCACCTTCGACCGACATACCGACGCCGACGTTTTCGACAAGGCGCAGAAATTCCGGTCCCAGCGGCGCGGGGCTTTCCTTAGCAATAATCTTCAGGCCGTCATGGACCGGAAGTCCGGACTTGATGCCGCGCACCAGGATGTCCATGGCGTTGGGAAATTCTTCGGTGAACTTTTTGAGGCGGCCGGTCGCCATCACACCCAGAACCCACCGCGGCGCGCCGTAGGAAAACGCAAAGCCCGCGCCCAGCGCCACCAGAAGACGCAGCATGAAATCCATCTTGCTCAGCAGGACCAGCGGCACGACCAAGGCGATGGCGCCGATGATACCGCTGATGATCCAGAACTGGGTGACGTTGGGCGTCAGCCCGGCATGCAGCATCCGCGACCGCAGGGTCAGGCGGGCCTTGCGTTCCCGCTTTTCGGCTTCCTTGAGCTGCTCGGTGATCTGCTTGCGACGCTCTTCCGGCGTTTTGGCGGCCGATTTGCCGCCGCGTTTGCCGCGCGAATTCGTCCCCAGCCCGATGGTCTGGGTGCGCTTGGTCAGGGCCGCGCCGCCGCCACTGCTGCCGCTGCCGCCGCCGATGAAGGCAAAGCCGACGCTCGCGATAACCACGAAGCCGAGAAAGGCGATGAGGAGCGTCATCAACATGGGTTCAACCTATTCCGAAGCGTCCAGCGCTTCAGCGAGCTCGCGCTCGAGTCCGTAGTACTTGGCGCGGTCCCAGAACCGCGGCCGGCCGATGCCGGTGGAACGGTGGCGGCCGATGATCTTGCCCTGCTTGTCCTCGCCCTCGATCTCGTAGAGGAACAGGTCCTGGGTGACGATGACATCGCCTTCCAGGCCCAGCACTTCGGTGACGTGGGTGATGCGGCGCGAGCCGTCGCGCAGGCGGGCGGCCTGGATGATCAGGTCGATCGAGCCGACGATCATTTCGCGGATGGTTCGCGATGGCAGGCCGTAGCCACCCATGGTGATCATCGATTCCAGACGCGAAACGGCTTCCCGCGGGCTGTTGGCGTGCAGCGTGCCCATCGAGCCGTCGTGGCCGGTGTTCATGGCCTGCAACAGGTCGAAGGCCTCGGGTCCGCGGACTTCGCCGACGATGATGCGTTCGGGACGCATACGCAGACAGTTCTTGACCAGGTCGCGCATGGTGATCGTGCCCTGGCCTTCCAGGTTCGGCGGCCGGGTTTCCAGACGCACCACGTGCGGCTGCTGAAGTTGCAGTTCGGCGGCGTCTTCGCAGGTCACGACGCGTTCGGTCGGATCGATGAAGGCCGTCATGGTGTTGAGCAGGGTCGTCTTGCCCGAACCGGTACCGCCGGAGATCAGGACGTTGCAGCGCGAGGCGCCGATGACGCCCAGGACCCGCGCGCCTTCCGGACTGATGGAGTTGAACTCCACCAGGTTGCGCATGGTCAGCTTGTCTTTTTTGAACTTCCGGATGGTGAGCGTCGGACCGTCCAGCGCCAGCGGCGGCGCGATGACGTTGACGCGGGAACCGTCGGGGAGACGGGCGTCGCAGATCGGTGAACTTTCGTCGACGCGGCGACCGACCTGGGACACGATACGCTGACAGATGTTCATCAGCTGCTGATTGTCGCGGAAACGGACATTGGTCAGCTGGACCTTGCCGCCGACTTCGATGAAGACGCGCTGGGCGCCGTTGACCATGATGTCGGCGATGTCGTCGCGGGCCAGCAGAGGCTCCAGCGGGCCGTAACCCAGAACATCGTTGATGATGTCCTGGACCAGGTTGTCCTGTTCGGCCACCGACATGGAGACGTTCTTGATCGCCACCAGTTCGGCGACGATGTCGCGGATTTCCTCGGACGCGGCCTTGTGATCCAGCTGGGCCAGCTGGCTCAGGTCGATGGTGTTCAGCAGGGCGTTGAAGATCGCCGTCTTGGTGGCGTGGTAATAGTCGGACTGCTCGCGGACGATCTCGGTGACCGCTTGCGCCTTGTGCATCTGATCCAGGCCGGCGGCCAGCTTGGATTTGGCGGCGGCGGCGTTCTTGTCGACGCGCTTTTCCTGGCTCAGTTCGGGCAAGGGCATGCCGCCACCGGCCGGCGCTTCCTTGCGCGGGCGGGCATCGGCCTGTTGTGGACGCGTGGCGATGTCCGATGTGGCGGCAGCGGGTGGCGGCGCGCCATTGACCTTACTTAGGGCCTGAGGACGCGCTTCACCGGGCGCGGGTGCGGCTGGTGCCCCCTTCGGAGCGCCGCCGAAGCCTGCCCGGCCGGCGCTTGCGGGGGCTGCTCCCCCATCTGTCGGACGTTTACCAAACACGTGAGGCGGCTCACTTCTTGAAGAGGTTGCTCAGGAAAGACGAAGAGCTGGCCTTCTTGGCCTTGGTCGGTTCCGGGGTGCGCCCGGTGATGGCGGCGGTCAGGTGACCCAGCGATTCGGCAGCCTTGGACGTGGGGCCGACTTCGACGATCATCTGGCCGTTGTTGGCGGCGCTGCCGAACAGCTTGGCATCGAAGGGGATCAACGCGCAGGGTTCGATGCCGAGGGCAGCCGTGAAATCCTTGACCGGAATTTCGGGACGGCCCGGGGTCTCCATCTGGTTCAGCACCAGGCGCGGCGGCGCATCGTTCGGCCGGCTGTGCTTCAGCAGGTCGATGATGTTCTTGGCGTTGCGTAAGGAGGCGAGATCCGGGGTGGCGACGATAACCACATCATCGGCGGCGACCAGGTTGTGGCGCAGCCAGGTCGTCCAGACGTGCGGCAGGTCCATGACGATGAACGGCGCAGCCGAACGGATCTTGCGGGTGACCTCGTCAAAGGCCTCCGGATCGGCGGTATAGTCCTGGTCCAGGGCGGCCGGCGACGAAAACAGCGACAGGCGCTCCGTGCACTTGGTCAGCATGCGGTCCAACAGCACCGAGTCGAGACGGTCGGGCTCGTTCAAAGCGTCAGCCAGGCCGTGCGGCGGATCCTGGTTGAAGTCCAGGCCGGCGGTGCCGAAGGGCAGGTCGTAGTCGACGATGACGGTATTGGACGACATCGCTTCGGACAGGTTGAAGGCGAAGTTGTGGGCGATCGACGACGAACCGGCGCCGCCGCGCGCCCCAACAAACGCGATGGTGCGGCCGACGAAGGGCGTTTCCGGGTCATTGAACAGGCCGGCGATGGTCTTGATCAGCGACAGCGGCTGCAGCGGAGAGACGACATATTCCGACACGCCCTGGCGGATCAGTTCGCGGTACAGCGAAATATCGTTGTGGGCGCCGACGACGACGACCTTGGTATTGCCGTCACAAACCTCGGCCAACTGGCCCAGTTGGTCCAGCAGGTCGCGGCCGCGGGCACCGCTTTCGACGACGACCAGAGACGGGGTCGGCTCGTGGCGGTAGGTGTCGATGGCTTCGAAGATGCCGCCGCGCTTGACCGTGCACTGGGCGCGGCTCATCCGGCGGTCCAGGGCGGCGGTGTCGCAGGCCTGCAGCGACGCTTCCGAATCCGGGAAAAAGTGGATGTTGATGCGCGGGATCGAGATGGCGCCGATATCGTCGTCGCCCAAGCCGCCACCCGAAGCCGGCGGTTCGCGCAGGCCCAGGTCGCGCTTGGCCAGCGACGTTGGCTGGCCCAGGGGCTGGGCCAGGGCCTGCTGCCGCACGGGGCCGCGTTGCTGCGGCGAATAGTCGTCATCGAACGGATCGGCGTCCGGCGCATAGGCGGCCGGCTGGTCCAGTTCGAATTCGTCAGCCGCGTCCAGCTTGGCGCGGAAATCGACGAACTCGTCATCGAGATCGTCGTCGAACGGATCGGAATGTTTCGCCTGGGGCATGGTCGTCTCTCTAATCCGATGAGTTACTTAATGGCCTGGGAAATGGCGCCGGTGGCTTGTTCGTCCTTAGCCGCCGATGTCACTTCACCCTTGCGGTACTTGTCCAGGATCACCGACTTCCGGGCGGCGTCGCTGGGGGTCGCGGTGGCGGGGTCGACCAGGTCCCGCGGATCGGCCACCTGGGCTGCCAGGTTGGCGGTCACGGCGCAGCCGAAATTGGCGTGCGGCTTGTTCTTGCGCGTCGCCGCCAGGTTTTCCCAGTGCTGGCCGCAGGCCGGAACGCTGGCGCGGTAGCTGACGACATTGACGGTCACAATCTCGACCGGCTGGCTCTGGACGCTGTACTGGCTGACAGTGTCACGCGATACGTCGCGCCCCATCAGGTAGCCGGCGATGGCGTTGCCGGCGGCCATGGAGCCGGGATCGGGGCTGGTTATGATCTGGACATCGACCGGTTGACCCGCCGTCCATGCCGCCTGGCTGGCGACCTGGTCGAGGGCGCGTGCCTGATTGGCCGAAATTCCGGTCGGATTGATGCGCAGGTGGATCGGCTCGACGCGCGATTCCGCGGTCAGGGCGTATTGATCGGTCGGGGTCGCCGACGGCGGCGGTGCGAGTTCCGCCTGCTTGGTCGAGGCGCAACCGCTCAGTGCACCGGCGGCCAGCACGGCGGCCAGGGCCAGAATCGGAACCGAAATCGGGGCCAGAATCGGATTATGGGATGCGAAACGCAGGGTCATGATCGCTGTCCTATTCAATTACGTAGCCGATGGGCGCCACATAGGGCCCGGCCGGCCCGGCGACGGTGGCACCGGTCGAAGCGTCTCCGTCGACAACCTTGTTCAGGCGGCCCATGAAGACGGTGGTCATGTCGTCGGCGAATTCCAGGTTGTCGGCCGGGGTCTGCAGGTTACCCGGGTTGGTCGGATCGACGATGTACGGCGTGACCAGGACGACCAGTTCGGTGTCTTCGTTGAGGAAGTCGCGCGACCGGAACAGGCTGCCCAGGATCGGCAGGGAGGTGAGGCCGGGCAGGCTGTCGATCGACTGCTTGTACTTGGATTGCAACAGGCCGGCGATCATCAGCGAGCCGCCGGACTGCATCTCGACCGTGGTTTCGGCGCGGCGCACCGAAAGGCCGGGGATGGACAGGTTGCTGCCGCTGCTGGTGAAGGCGCCGACATTGGTGACTTCGGACACTTCGGTCGAAATCCGCATCGAAATGCGTCCCTCGGCCAAAACGACCGGGGTGAAGCCGAGGCCGACACCGAACGGTTTGAATTCGACAGTGATGCGGCCGGAGTCGTCCTCGGCCACGGGAACCGGGAACTCGCCGCCGGCCAGGAACTTGGCCGACTCGCCCGATACGGCGGTCAGGTTGGGCTCGGCCAGGGTGCGGATCAGGCCGACCCGCTCGAAAGCCTGCAGACAGGTCGCGTTGGACGTGCCGGTCAAGGTCTTCCAGGTCGTGGTGGCCGCCGCGGCCAGCGTGCTGGTCAGCGTGTTGGTATTTCCGTTCGTCACGCTGTCATTGGCCGTGATCGTCTCGCGCGGCGAACCGTCGAGATTGTAGGACTGTACATCGTTCAGGACGCGTCCGTCGGTATTGGTAAAGCCGTTGACGATGCTCGTCGTATCGTCGGAGCTTGTGCCGCTCGAATGGTCTGTCGTGCGCACGCTGTTCTGACCGTAGCACAGGCCGCGGCCGCCATAGTTGGTGCCGTTGGTGCCGTAGCTGTTGCCACGGCCGTAGGAATAGGACTGCGAGCCGTTGTTGTAGACGATGTCCGAGGACATGCCCAACTGCTTGATGGCCGAACGCTGGACCTCGATCACCCGGACCTTCAGCGTGACCTGATCCTTGCCGGCGATGGCCATCAGGTTGATGACGTCCTCGGGCTTGGTGACATAGCTGGCGGCCAGGCGGGCGATCTGGTCGGCCTGGGCGTTGTTCTGGGCCAGGCCCGACAGGACGACGCGGCCGTTCAGCGACTGTACCTCGACCTTGCTGGTCGGAAACAGGCGGTGGACGGTGTCGGCCAGTTCGTCGGTGGCGGCCTCGACGCGGATCGACAGGTTCAGGATCTGGCGGCCGTTGGCGTCAAAAAAGATGGCGTCGCTCTGGCCGCCCTCGACACCCAGAACGAAAATGCGCCGCGGCGTGCGCAGCACGGCGTCGGCGACGTTGGGGTTCGAGACGAAGACGTCGGCGGCGTCGGTCGGCAGGTCGACCACGGCCGAACGTCCCTTGGGCAGGCGCAGCACCTGGACCTGCGCAGGACTGGTCTGGGTATGGACGGCCATATTGCCGCCGCCGCTGCCCCCGGGCTTGAGGCTGTAATAGGGCTTGGGCTCGCCGGCGGCATGGGCGCCGCTGGCCAGGACGGTCACCAGGGCTGCCAGGGCGGTGGCCCTGCCAGAGAACTTGGAAGAGGATTTCAGGAAAGAGCTCATCGGGATACCATCACCTCAGTGGCCTGGCCGTTACGATAGACACGCACCGGCTGATCTTCTTCGGCGCCGCCGGTCGGCGCCGCAGTCACCGCGCCGGAAGGTCCCTGGGCGTCGGCGTAGGACCGCAGCATCAGCGACAGGGTGCCGGATGCCTTGGCCAGCGTCACGACCTGGCCGTCGCCGGGGGAAACTTCCAGCGTGGCCGTGGCGCCGATGACGCTTTGCTTGTCTTTGTCGGTAGAAACCGCCTGGTCGATGGCCAGGACGCGGATATTGCGCAGGACCGGCTGAACGCTGTCGATCGTGCCGCGTCCCGTGGACGACGGCAACTGGTGGGTAACCAGGATGTCAACGCGGTCGCCCGGCAGGATGAAGCCGCCGGCCGTGTTGTCGACGCTGACCGGAACGGCCAGGGCGCGCATGCCGGGCTGGAGCATGACGGCCATGAAGCCGCCCTCGTCGGCGCGGACGATCTTGGCGTCGATGATCGGTTCGTTGGCCAGGATGTCTTCGCGGGCGACGCCGCCGACATAGGCTTCCTTGGTGGGGGAGGGGGCGATCTTGTCGGCGACGGCCTGGGCGGCGTCCGCGACCTTTTCCTCGACTTCACCCTTTGCGCCGCCCTCGGCCTTTTCGGCAGGCTTGGCGGCTTCAGTTCCCGGAGCGCCGGCCGGCATGCCGCCGTCGACGATATAGGCGGCGTTGAGCGAGTTGACGGGCCATTCCTGCCAGGTCAGATCGGCTTCGCTGATGCGGGTGCCGGCCTTCAGCTCGCGGGCGGCAATCAGGACACGCGCGGTCTGGACGGCGGGCGCCTTCTCGACGGTGGCCTTGGCTTCCTGGGCGCCGTTGCCGGCCAGCATGCCGCGGACCAGAAAGGCCAGCAGTATGGCGGCGATGGCCGCGACTCCCATTACGACGTAGCGTGACGCCTTCATGACCGAAATCTTCCCTCGTTGTGACCGGCGCGCCAAAAAACTTTTCTGGGTCTGGTGCGGCTGCTGCCGGGTCGGCGTGGATATAACTCCGGAAATTCTTGGCTTAAGGTTAGTTAACGTTCACCTAAGAAACCGGGGCGTGTGTCGTTTTCGGGCAGTTCGGGGGTGTTTTTTCTCGAATTGTGCCAGAAACGTGGATGAAACGACCGGACGTCGCTTCAGCCGAAGTGAAACATCACGACTATGTGGGGGGCGAGGCGGGCCCACAGGTCGCTGTGCGGAATGGCCAGGAGGCCGCCGGCGCAGATGGCGATGCCGTACGGTATTCCTGTCCTGGCTTCGAGGTGTTGGCCCAGCCATTTTGGCAGTTTGGGCGCCAGGGCCCAGAAGAACTTGCGCGTGACGATAATGAACAGGGTCAGTGCGCCGCCGGCGATCGCTGTGTAGATGAGCAGGGCGATAAACCCGTCCAGACCAAGCCACAGGCCGGTTGCCGCGATCAGCTTGGCGTCGCCGCCACCCATGAAGCCCAGGGCAAACAATACCATACCCAGGACCAGGGCGCCGGCGCCGATAGCGGCATGGATGCCGATGTCGGGAAGGCTCAGGCCCAGCAATAGGGCCGCGGGAAAGAAGGCGCCCGCCAGGATCAGGTTCAGCCGGTTGGAGATGGTCATCCTGACCAGGTCGCTGACGGCGGCCCATAACAGGTAGGCCGGATAGGTCAGGGCGAAAATCAGCGGGATGGTCACGGTGCGCGGCCCTCGATGGCTGTAAGAACAGATTGTTCTCAGAATAACCCGGCAGACTTAAAATCTGCTTACGAGGCTGCTGAACTAGCCACCATTTGTCGCGGCTTCGGTCGAGTCGCGGATCTTCTCGTACATGTCGGTGAAGGATTCGCCATAGGCCGTAATGGCCCCGACGACACCGAGGAACAGAAGGCTTGCCACCAGCCCGTATTCAATGGCTGTGGCCCCCCGTTCATCAAGTAGAAACCGTCGTAACATGGCTATCGACTTCTTTCAGAAAGTAAAAAGGCCGCAGATAACTGCTTATCTGCGGCCCGGGTTCCGGTCTTTCGATCGGTACGCTTTACGTTTCGGCGATTAGCCGGCGTTGGCGGTATCCAGTTCGTCGGAAACCTTCGTGAAGGTGTCGGTCAGCGAGCCGGACAGGGTGCCGAGGATCGAGATCAGAGCGACGGCGATCAGAGCCGCGATCAGGCCATATTCAATGGCAGTCGCGCCCGATTCGTCCTTGGCAAAGCGATTGAAGAACTTGGTCATGGTATTTCTCCTGGATAGATCAAAGTAAAAGCAGTTGAGACATTCATTGTATCGGGGGGTACCGGCTAGAACGGCTCAAATGCTCCCGAACACGAGATCAATTTAGCGATCCTTGATTAAAACGAAGTAAACAATCGAATTAAGTTGCGAATTTTCTATGGTTAATTCTATTTTACTATGAATTTGAATTAACCTTAATTGATATTTACCTTGATGGATATTGAATTAAAAGGGGATATTTTTTGTTAGTATTGTGTTTAGCAAATTTAAACATTTCTTTTATACCTTCCTTCCTAACGTGACCCTCATGCCTGGGTCGTAAGATTAGGCAAGAACCGGGCGCCTGAGGCCCTTCTATATATAGAGCGTGGACCTGCACGATGACAAAGATGACGACATTCGCGATCCAGACCGTGATGGGCCTTGCGGCTTTCGGCCTGATGGCCGCGCCGGCTTTCGCCGGTCAACCGGTGACGGTGGAAAAGAACCATACGATGCGCGTCACCCTGGTGGCGCCGGCGGGTACGGTGGTGGTCGGCAATCCGGATATCGCCGATGTGACGGTGGTGGATTCGCGCACCCTCTATATAGTGGGCAAGGGTTTCGGCAGCAGCGCGGTCAATGTCACCGGGCGTGACGGCCGTTCCCTGTTCGACGGTGAGGTTACGGTGACGGCGCCGCAGCGTGGCGCGATCACCGTTTATAAGGGACTGAAGCCGTCCCTGATGGTGTGCAGCAATGTCTGTATTGCCGAGGAAGCGACGCCGACGACGGCCGCGGCTTCGGGCTCGACGCCGGTGGTGATGTCGCCGGGGCCCGTGGCTTCGGCGCCAGCCCCGACGGCGATGGTCGCCCAGTAAGACCGAGTGTGTTTGGAATCTTACTTTCTTCTCCTCCCCATCTTGATGGGGAGGTGGCGAGCAAGTGAGGCCCTCTATGGGCCGAAACGCGTCGAGGCGGAGGGGTCCTCTTAGCGGCCACCCCAATGTTGTTGGTACAAGATCGTCCGAATTTGAAACTTTTGCAGCCCGTGCCGTGTCTTTACGGCACGGGTTTTGCATTTTCGGGCGTGGCTTAACGGACTGTTGACCCAGCCTGTGTAAGAGTTCTCTTCGAATTGAGAAAGCGAATGACCTCGTCTATGGCCTTTTTTACTGTTCGCAAGCGTCTTCAAAGCCTTAGCCGTAACCAGGAAGGTGCGGCCGCGGTGGAATTCGCCCTGATCGCGGGGCCGCTGGTTTTCCTGATCTGCGCCTGTATCGAATTGGCCCTGGTGATCCTGTTATCGGTCAGCCTGGACAATGCCACGGATGTGGCGTCGCGTCAGATTCGTACGGGGGCTGCGACTTCGGGCAACACGTCCCTGGGTCAGTTCAAGCAGAAGGTCTGCGACAATATGGGCTGGTTGTCGGGTAGCTGCATGAGCAGTCTGAAGGTCGACGTGACCACCTATAACAATTTCTCGGAAATTCCGACAGCCGACCTCATCAAGAACGGCGAATTCGATGACACCAAGTTCAAGTTCAATATCGGGGGCGCGTCCAAGATCCAGTTGGTGCGCGCCTATTATGAGTGGCCGTTGATTACGCCGTTCCTGAATGCCGGTCTGACGACCTTAAGCAACAAGGATGCCGTGATTACGTCCAAGGTCGTCTTCCGCAACGAGCCCTTTTGATGTTAAGCCGTCTGAACCGTCTGTTTTCGTTAAAGGCCTTCCTGCAGGACAAGCGGGGGGTGTCGGCTATCGAGTTCGCCATGGTGGCGCCGCTGCTTATCATGGCCTATCTGGGCCTGGCCGAGCTGACCCTCGGCATGATGGCCTCGCGCAGGACGTCGCACCTGGCGGCGACGGTTGGCGACCTGGCGGCACAATCGGAGACCCTGTCGAATGCCAATGTCACCGACCTGTGGACGATCGGCACCTCGATGCTGCAGCCGTTCTCGACGGGATCGAATCTGAAGATGCGGCTGACCTGCGTGACGATGAATTCCTCGAACCAGGCCATCGTGCAGTGGAGCAAGGACAACGGCAAGGGGATGGCGGCCTATACCAAAGGCAATCCGCTGGCGGCAGTGACAACGGCGCAGATCTCGGCCAATGAGAGCCTTATCGTGACCGAGGTCGAGTATGACTATGACTCGCCGATCGGAAACTTCCTGCCGGGCGAGACGAAGTTCAAGGATACCTTCTTCCATCACCCCCGCAACGGTGCGGCGGTGACTGGCCCGACCTAGGTCGTCAAGACCTTCATTATCAACGACATTTTTGTCTCCGTCTCCACCCGCTCGGCCACGGGTTCGCTGTCGGCGACGATCCCCCCGCCAGCTGCCGCCCGGATGTGCCACTGGCCGGCATCATCGTGCTCACAGGCCAGGGTCCGGATCAAAACGTTCGAATCCATCGCCCCGCCGGCGTCGATAAAGAACAGCGACCCGCAGTAAGGCCCCCGCGCTGCCTCCATCTCGCTGATCACCTTCATCGCCTGAACCTTGGGCGCCCCGGAAATCGAGCCCGGCGGAAAGGTTGCGCACAATACATCTGCTGCCGTCTTGCCCGCCTCTAGTTGTGCCGTCACCGCCGACACCAGATGATGGACATTGGGATAGCTCTCCAACCCATGCAAAGCCGTCACCTGGACACTTCCGACCTGGGCCACCTTTGACAGGTCGTGCCGCATCAGGTCGACGATCATCAGGTTTTCGGCCCGGTCCTTGGGGCTGGCCAGCAATTCCCGTCCCAAGGCCTTGTCTTTCTCAGCCGTCGCCCCGCGTGGCCGGGTGCCCTTGATCGGCCGCGTCTCCAGGACGCCGTCGTGACCAAGCCGGATAAATCGCTCCGGGCTGTTCGACACGATCGCGCGGTCGCCCATCCGTAAAAATCCGCCGAAGGGTGCCGGACCTGCCGCCTGCAGAGCCTGCATGACATCACCGGGCTCGACACCGGCGCGCAAACGTCCCGTCCACCCTCTCGCCAGGTTTGCCTGGAACAGATCGCCGGCATGAATTTGTCGGACCAGGGCGGCGACCTTGTCCTCATGGACCTCATCGGCCGTCTCCAGCCGCAGCGACACATCCAGTAAATGCGAAGTGTAATCGGATACCGGTGTCGCCTGCCACGCCGCCACCACGGCGGAAACGGCCGCCTCCGCTTCCGCCCGATTTCCGCCCCGCCCGATCGCGGTCAGGGTCCCGGCATGATGATCGAACGCCAATACAGCCGGGAACCGCATAACCACCAGCTCGGGCCACGTACTGCGGCCTTCAATGCGGAACGGCCGGCGCTTCATGCGCTCCAGCCTCAACCCCAGTTCGAACGACGCCATGCCGACCAGTCCGCCGGTAAATGGCGGCAAATCTTCACGGGCATCCTCCGGGTTCACAAACGCCGTGGCGTCGGCCAAAAACGCCGCTACGTCGCGCGTATCATCATAATTCACGACGGCGACCGCTTCAGGGGCGGTCATCAAATAGGAATATCGCCCCAATCGTCCACCATCGGAAACAAATCCGGCCGCGGCGGGCTGCGCCATCCATCCGGCCAGCCGTTCACGGATGCTCTCGAAAGGGAGAGCAACCGTCACGATCTCTTGAAGGCGAGGCGAAAACCGCAACATTCACAGCAACTTGATTCGATTGCAGGGGTTATGGGGGTATGCTGATATCAGGATTTGACCCGATGTTTCAAGGCGGCCGACGGTCGATTGAAGCTTAGGCCTAAACCCTATGGATGGAGGTCCATTGATCGCACTGGAGCGGAAGGCCATGGGTTCGAGCAGACCCCGCCGGCCTTCCGCTCCATTTTTTTGATACTCCCCCATTCACAATGGGGGAGGTGGCGCGAAGCGCCGGAGGGGGCGACTTTCTTACCGGAAAGGGGGTTCGTCAAACGCCCGCAGCTTGCGGCTATGCAGCTTGGTGCCGTAGTCGCGCAGGATATTGGCCGCCTCGATACCGATATCGATGTGCTCGCGAATGGCGCGCTCATAGAAGTGATTGGCCTGGCCCGGTAGCTTCAGTTCACCATGCAAAGGCTTGTCCGACACGCATAACAGCGTCCCGTACGGCACCCGGAAACGATAGCCCTGGGCGGCCAGGGTCGCTGACTCCATATCGATCGCCACCGCGCGCGACTGCGAGAAACGTCGGGCACTTAAGGTGTAGCGCAGTTCCCAGTTCCGGTCGTCGGTAGTGACCACGGTACCGGTACGCAAGCGTCGCTTCAAGGCATCGCCGTCTTCGCCGGTCACCCGAACCGCCGATTCATGCAGGGCCTGCTGCACTTCGGCGATGGGCGGGATCGGAATTTCGCGCGGCAGCACATCATCCATGATGTGGTCGTCGCGCAGATAGGCGTGCGCCAGAACATAGTCGCCGATACTCTGCGACGGCCGTAACCCCCCGCAGTGGCCAATCATCAGCCAGACATGCGGGCGCATGACGGCCAGGTGGTCGGTGATGTTCTTGGCATTGGACGGACCGACGCCGATATTGACCAGGGTGATGCCCTGGCGGCCTTCGCGCATCAGGTGATAGGCCGGCATCTGGTGCTTGCGCCACGTTGAATTGGCGATCAGCTCCTCGGCATTGGGCGTGTCCTTGGTCACGGTAAAGTAACCGCAGCACGACAACGCCGTATACGGGCTGTCGGGCTTCTTGAGCTGTTCCAGCGCCCAGGCGACGAACACATCGACATAGCGATTGTAGTTCGTCATCAGGATGTAGCTCTGGGTATGCTCGGCCTGGGTGCCGGTATAGTGGCGCAGCCGGGCCAGCGAAAAGTCGGTGCGCAGCCCGTCGAACAGGGCCAGCGGACGGTGACCGTTTTCGTCGACCTGCTCCAGCCCGTCGGCGACTTCATTGCCGATCAGGGCTAGTTCCGTCGCCGGAAAATGCCGCATCAAATCCAGGGCGGACACGCTGTTGAGGTCCAGGCCGGCACCGTCCAGCACGTACGGATAAGGGATTTCCTGGTCGGACAGGCTGACCGAACATTCGGCGCCGTAGTCGCGGATCAGCAGGTCGAGTTGCTCTTCGATATGGCTGCCGAACAGGTCGGGCCGGGTGATCGAGGACGAATAGGTGCCGGGCCGCGAGAAGCGGGCGAAGGCGCGGTTCACCTGGGGGTGGCGATTGTTCAGGATGGCCAGTTCGTCGGCTTCGTCGAGATGGGTGCCCTTCCAGGTCACGGTCAGCTTCGGATAGCAATAGCGCCCGGATTTTCGCAGGCCCTTCGAAGGGATCTGGCGGTGTTCGAGATAGGCTTGCAAATCCTGTTGCAGGGCGGTGACGGCCTGGATGTAGAGGGTTTTCAGTTGCCCGACGATGGTGGATGCGGAATTCGACGTCGCACCCTTGTTTTTCACATGCTTGTTCATGGAGCGAACGTAACAGCGTCCGCGGATTCCGCCAAGAGCGGCAGGGTCACTTTTTGCAACCGAATCCTTGACCTTGCGGGGAAGGCGGAGGATTTTCTGATGAAGTCATCAGAAGGCGACTTTTCACGGCGGCACCGCAAGTTCGGTCAAATATCGCTTTTGGGACTTGTCTAGGCTATCCGTCGACGCAAGTGTCAAGGAGGCGCTGTGAGCCTGATCCGTAAGATCCTGTGGTATGTCGAACGCCATCTCGACCAGGCCCTCAGCCTGTCGGACATCGCCCGCCATGCCGGAGTCGGACGGTTTCACGCCACCCGCCTGTTCGCCT
Organism: Asticcacaulis sp. AC460; assembly: GCF_000495795.1. Lineage (GTDB taxonomy): Bacteria > Pseudomonadota > Alphaproteobacteria > Caulobacterales > Caulobacteraceae > Asticcacaulis. Next base: position 7,337 of record NZ_AWGD01000015.1, on the reverse strand, counting down.
ACGCTACCGGCTGGCCGCTCATGGCCTATGTCCGGGCGCGGCGGTTGAGCACAGCGGCGAAGGCGCTGACCACGGTCCCCGACATCCTGACGGTGGCGGTGGCTTCCGGCTACGGCTCCCACGAAGCCTTCTCGCGTGCTTTCCGCGCCGAGTTCGGCCTGCAGCCTAAGGCGCTGCGTCAATCGGGCAATCTCGCCCAAATGACCCTGACGGAGCCCCTGATCGTGACCGAAGTTCAACCCCTGCCTGTCCAGACCCCGCGCCATGTCAAGGCGTCCGCCATGACCTTTGCCGGGCTCAACGAACACTACAACAAGGATAATCTCACCGGCATTCCCGCCCTGTGGCAGAGATTTCATCCCTATTACGGCCAGATCGACGGCCAGAAGGGCGGCCTGGCCTATGGCATTTCCCACAACTTCTCGGACCTCAACGCGTTCGACTACCTGGCGGCCGTCGAGGTCGAAGGCGACGCCGACCTGCCGAAGGGGTTCACCCGCCTGAAGGTTGCCGCCCACGCCTATGCCGTATTCGAACATCGCGGCCATGTTTCCGGCATCACCAACACCTGGCGGCATATTTACGAACACTGGATTCCCGCCTCCGGAATCCGTCCCATCCAAGCGCCCTGTTTCGAGCGCATGGATGAACGTTTCGACGGCCGCACTGGAAACGGCATTATCGAAATCTGGATTCCGGTTGCCTAAGGACCGGCGGGACCGGTAATCTGGTGCGTATAACCAAAAACCAGAGAGGGTCCCGTCATGTCCATCGTCCGCCGTCGTGTGCTTACCGCCTTTGCTGCTCTTGCCTTGATCGCAGCGCCCGCCCTGGCTGGAACGCCGGGTAAGGCGCTCGACGACGCCGTCGCCGGTTCGTGGCGTTCGGCCGAGAACAGGGCCCGCGACCAGTACCGCCACCCCGTCGAGGCCCTGGCCTTCTGGGGTCTGAAGCCCGGCATGACCATCATCGAGGTCAATCCGGGCGCCAAAGGGTGGTGGACCGAAATCCTGGCGCCTTATGCGAAGGCAACCGGCGGTGTCTATGCTGCCGCCATGCCGAAGACGGACGATCCCGCCTTCTGGGCCGAGGTGGCCGACAAAACCATCTATGGCGAGGTTAAGGCCTATCCGTTGAGCGGCGATAATTACGCCAGCCTGCCGGCCAATTCCGCCGACATGGTCCTGGTGGCGCGCGCCTACCACAACTGGGCGCGCCAGGGTGAGACCACGGACAACTTCATGAAGGCCTTCTATGGCGCCCTGAAGCCCGGCGGCATCCTGGCGGTGGAACAGCACCGCGCGCCGGAAGGCTCCGATCCGCAGGCCGGCACCGGCTACGTGCCGGAATCCTATGTTATCGAAGCGGCGAAGAAGGCCGGTTTCGTGCTGGAGGGTAGGTCGGAAATCAACGCTAACCCCAAGGATACCCGCGATTACCCGTTCGGCGTCTGGACCCTGAAGCCCATCCGCAGCAGCAAGAACGACAGCCGCACCCTGACGCCGGAAGAACGCGCCGCCTATGATGCCATCGGCGAGAGCGACCGCATGACCCTGCGTTTCCGCAAACCGGCCTAACCGCCGGCGGAGCGGGTATCTTCGGTTGCCAGGTACAGCTGTTCCTCCGCGGTCGATACCCGCCCCATAACAGCATTGCGATGGGGAAAGCGGCCGAAGCGCGTAACGACCGCGGCATGGCCCTCGGCAAAGGCCAGGAGCCCTTCCGCCTCGGCTTTCAGGGCTGTGAAGTGCGCCACGCACTGGGATTGCCGGGCGGGATTTTCCGCGTGCATCAGCGGCATGTAGAAAAACTGGCGTTCGTCGAAGGTCAGCCCCTTGTCCATGCCCAGTTCGACGCCTTCTATCGTCAGGGTTTGCGCTTTTCCGTCGCCCGCAAAGGCGTCCGGTGAGCCGCGGTGGAGGTTGCGCGAAAACTGATCCAGCACCAGAATCAGGGCCAGCCGCCCGCGCGGCGTCGCGGCCCAGGCGTCGAGTTTGCCTTCGCGGGCATCGTTCAGCAGGGCGCTGAAACGGTTATGAATCAAGGCGTCGATGGCCGCGCCGCCTTGGAACCAGTCGTCCGGCGTCAGCTCCCGGAACCAGAAATCGATAACCGAAATAGAGTCGTCTTGCTGTGTCATATGGCTAGTCTTTCACGGCGAGCCCGGCAGGACAACAGCCATGGGTCGATTGACTCATCTGAAAAAGAACATATCATGAACAATTATGAAAAAGACCCTGAAACAAAGGTTGGCCATACTGTCCGACGCAGCCAAGTACGATGCGTCCTGCGCCTCGTCGGGCACGTCAAAGCGAGATTCCACAAAGGGTGGCATAGGTTCGACCGAAGGTTCGGGGATCTGTCATGCCTATGCGCCGGACGGGCGGTGCATCTCGCTGCTCAAAATCCTGATGACCAACTTCTGCATCTATGACTGCGCCTACTGCATCAACCGGTCGTCGTCCAATGTCGAGCGGGCCCGGTTCTCGCCCGAGGAGGTGGTGTGGCTGACCCTGGAATTCTATCGGCGGAATTATATCGAGGGGCTGTTTCTGTCGTCCGGAATTATCCGCAACTCCGACTACACCATGGAACAGATGGTGCGTATCGCCCGTGATTTGCGGGTAAAGCATGGATTTAACGGCTATATTCATCTCAAAACCATTCCGGAGGCGTCGGCAAAACTCATCGAGGAGGCGGGGCTGTTCGCCGACCGGCTGTCGATTAATATCGAGCTGCCGACCGACGCTGGGGTTGAAAAATTCGCCCCCCAGAAGCACCCGAAGAACATCCGCCGGTCGATGGGAGAACTGAAAACCGCCATCGATGAAGCCTCGGAGCCGACCCGGACCGGGCGGAAGAAGCACTTCGTGCCGGCGGGTCAGAGCACCCAGATGATCATCGGGGCGGACGCTGCGTCGGACGCCACCGTCCTGGGGACCAGTGCCGGCCTGTATGACAGCTACCGGCTGAGAAGAGTGTATTATTCGGCCTTTTCACCGATTCCGGATTCCTCGAAAAATCTGCCGCTGATCAAGCCGCCATTGATGCGTGAGCACCGGCTGTACCAGGCCGATTGGCTGTACCGGTTTTACGGGTTCGAGATCGGTGAAATTACCGCCGGGCGGCCTGGTGGGATGCTGGATCTGCAGCTCGATCCGAAACTGGCCTGGGCGCTGGCCAACCGCGAAAGTTTCCCGGTCGATGTCAATCGGGCCGAGCGCGAGATGCTGCTCCGCGTGCCGGGGTTCGGGACCAAGACGGTCGACGCCATCCTGGTCGCGCGGGCCCACCGGCGGCTGGGGTTGGACGACCTGGGGCGGCTTCGGGTGTCGGTAAAAAAGATCAAGCCGTTCGTGGTCGCCAACGGCTGGACGCCGGTGCAACTGATCGACCGGGTCGACCTGCGCGACATGTTCGCGCCGGCGCCGCAACAGATGGAACTTTTATAGGAGAGCAGAATGCGCATCGTATTGAAAGGCCGGGGAGATTTCGAGGAATGGCGCGACGCCGCGCGCGACCTGTTGCGCCATGGCATAGCGCCGCAGCATGTCGACTGGGGTCTGAACCAGGGCCTGTTCGAGGAGACGCCGGCGATGGCGGGGTCGATCGTACCGGGCCGCAGCCTCACCGTGCCCAAGGCGTTTCTGGACCTGGCCCAGGCCATGATCTGTCACAGCGATCCGGCGCGGTTTGCCCTGGCCTATCGGCTGTTGTGGCGGCTGCAGGGGGAGCGCTATCTGCTGGAGGTGCCGACCGATCCGGATGTCGCCCGGGCGCGCAGGATGGAAAAGTCGGTGCGGCGCGACGATCACAAGATGACCGCCTTCGTGCGCTTCAAGGAGGTGGTCCAGGACGGACCACGGCGGGCGTTTGTCGCTTGGTTCGAGCCTGATCATCATATCGTCGCGCGGACGGCACCTTTCTTTCAGCGGCGGTTCACCGACATGGACTGGGTCATCGCCACGCCGATGGGAAGCTGCGCCTGGGACGGGGAGGCGCTGACCTGTGACGATGAACCGGCGGCAAAGCCGGATTTGAGCGACGAAACCGACGAACTGTGGCGGACTTACTTTGCCAACATCTTCAACCCGGCGCGGCTGAAGGTGAAGATGATGCAGACCGAAATGCCCAAGAAGTACTGGAAGAACCTGCCCGAGGCGGAACTGATACCCGGTCTGATCGGTGGCGCCGAACAAAGGGTGCGCGACATGGCCGATCGCATGGCATCGGAGACGGTGCCGCGCTTTCACGAAAGATTGCAGGCGCGTACTTGAGACCCCCATCGTTTTTTTACGATGCGGCCCGGTAGCCTTGGCGGATCAAGATAGGAGGCCGTCATGGGCATTTTCAGTAACATCAAGGATTTCCTGTTCGGCAAGAAATTCATCACCGTCGGCAAGGACAACGGCCAGCCGGCCGCACCTCAGGCACGCCAGAACCCGGCCCAGGCATCGCCCGCCGCGCCGGTGGCCAATCCGGCTTCGGCCAGTATTGTGCTCGACCCGCCGCATGAGGCGGTCGATATCGAAGCCATCCTGGACCGCGAAGCCGCCGAGTCCGGCCAGCAACTGAACTGGCGCCAGTCGATTGTCGACCTGATGAAGCTGTGCGGCATTGATTCCAGCCTGCAGCACCGCAAGGACCTGGCGCGGGAGCTGGGTTATACCGGCGACACGAACGACTCGGCGACCATGAACATCTGGCTGCACAAGCAGGTCATGCGTAAGCTTGCGGAAAGTGGCGGCAAGGTCCCGGCGGAGCTGAAGGACTGATCATGGCTGTTTTCTACGACACGGTCTTCGAGGCTATCGAGGACTTCATCTTCAGCCGGCGCTACCAGGCGCCGACGGTCGAGCAGGAAACTCCGCCGCCGATCATTGCACCAGCCGCCCTGGAGCCGGCCGGCAGCATGGCGCCGCCCTTGGGTTCGCCGCCATTGATTCCGTTGCTGGGCCAGGTCGATATAGAGGCCATCCTGGCGCGCGAGGCCGAAGGCAAGGACCTCGATTGGCAGGGTTCGGTCGCGGATTTGCTGAAGCTGTGCGGGATCAAGCCGACGGTGGAAAACCGCCGGTCCCTGGCTGAGGAGCTTGAGGTTGCCGACGACGGCGACGATGAGACGCTGTACGCGGCGGTGATGCGTGAACTGGAAGACCGCGGTGGTTTGGTGCCGGCGGAATTGAAAACCTGATCAGGTCATCCAGGTCTCATGACAGTGGTATGCCACCCAGGCTCCGTATAGGTTGATGTAGTGGCATGCCCACCCGCCGCCGATTTCGTTTTGCGGAGGTGGCATGGTTCCCCGCCATTCTCCTTCGACCGACGCACGCCGGTGGTTTCGGGAGTAGGTCGGTGACGATATTGTTATGTTGCCCTGGTTCAGGTTCGGAATAAGACGGGAGACATAACCCTTGTCTGTTTTAACGCACTTCGCCGGCTTTCCCTTCAATTTGCCGTTGTCGATATACTGAGCATAGGTCTCCACCCTAAGGATGCAGTCATCATAGGTTTGGGAAATGCCGCCGAAGGCAAGGCCTGGGGGTGAAGAAGACCTTTGCAACGGCCCGTCCATCATGGCCATGACGATGGGGCAAAGCAGAATAACCGCAATACCGCCAATTAAACTGAAGAGAAGGTGTTTGCGTGCCATGAATACAACTATAGCGGCCGTGTCTTAACGGCCAGTAGTCGTGCAGGCGGAGTTGAAGAATTGACCGTGGTTCAAATCTTCCCATCAGCTACGCGCAAAAAAACAGGCACGCCCCGAAGTTCGTGCCTGTTCGTGTCGTTCGTGGTTGAAAAACCCTAGTAGCGGTAGTGTTCCGGCTTGAACGGGCCTTCGATCGCAACGCCGATATAGTCGGCCTGTTCCTGGTTCAGCACGGTCAGCTTGGCGCCCAGCTTTTCCAGGTGCAGCAGAGCGACCTTTTCGTCCAGGCGCTTGGGCAGGGTATAGACCTTGTTCTCGTAAGATTTGCCGTTCACCCACAACTCGATCTGGGCCAGGGTCTGGTTGGTGAAGCTGGCCGACATGACGAACGACGGGTGGCCCGTCGCATTGCCCAGGTTGACCAGCCGGCCTTCCGACAGGACGATGATCTTCTTGCCATCCGAGAACTCGACGTGGTGGACCTGCGGCTTGATTTCGTCCCACTTGAAGTTACGCAAGGACGAAATCTGGATCTCGGAATCGAAGTGGCCGATATTGGCGACGATGGCGTTGTGCTTCATCTCGCGCATATGTTCCAGGCGCAGCACGTCCTTGTTGCCCGTGGCGGTGACGAAGATATCGCCTTGCGACGCCACGTCCTCGATCGTGCGGACCTCATAGCCTTCCATGGCGGCCTGCAGGGCGCAGATCGGGTCGATTTCGGTAACGATGACGCGGGCGCCGCCGTTGCGCAGAGACGCGGCCGAGCCCTTGCCGACATCGCCGTAACCCAGAACGACCGCGACCTTGCCGGCCAGCATGACGTCGGTGGCGCGGCGGATGGCGTCGACCAGGGATTCGCGGCAACCGTACAGGTTGTCGAACTTCGACTTGGTCACCGAGTCGTTGACGTTGATCGCGGGGAAGGGCAGGTCGCCCTTTTGCGCCATGGCGTACAGGCGGTGGACGCCGGTGGTGGTTTCTTCCGACACGCCCTTGATGGAATCGCGGATGGCCGAATAGAAGCCCGGCTTTTCCTGGATATAGCGCTTCATGACCTTATACAGCGCTTCTTCTTCCTCGTTCTGCGGGTTGTCGAGGAGGGTTCCGTCCTGTTCGGCCTTGGGACCCAGCACGCACAGCAGGGTGGCGTCGCCGCCGTCGTCCAGGATCAGGTTCGGATAGCCGCCGTCATGCCATTCGAAGATGCGGTGGGCATAGTCCCAGTATTCTTCCAGGGTTTCGCCCTTGATGGCGAAGACCGGCGTGCCCTTTTCCGCGATGGCCGCGGCGGCGTGGTCCTGGGTCGAGAAGATGTTGCACGACGCCCAGCGGACTTCGGCGCCCAGGGCTTGCAGGGTTTCGATCAGCACGGCCGTCTGGATGGTCATGTGCAGCGAGCCGGCGATACGGGCGCCCTTCAGCGGCTTGTCCTTGCCGAATTCGGCGCGGGTGGCCATCAGGCCCGGCATTTCGCCTTCGGCGATGTCGATTTCCTTGCGGCCCCAGGCAGCGAGGGACAGGTCCTTGACGATGAAATCTTGGGTGGCGGGCATGATAAGAGTCCGTTGCATGAGATATGACCCGGCTTATAGCGGGGGATGTGTGTTCATGCAATAAAGATATAAAGATATCTTTATATGAGTGGTTTTGTGATCATCATGCAGTCGGCTTCCTTCTCCTC
>NZ_AWGD01000014.1 GCF_000495795.1 Asticcacaulis sp. AC460 | reverse complement strand
CTTCGTAGGGAGGAGGGAGCTTGTGATACTTTCCGAGGTTATCCTGAAAGGTCCTAAACCTCGTCTTTGCGCGACAGCAGGATGCAGATCAGGGTGATCACCGCCGAGGCCAGCAGGTAGTAGCCGACAAAGGCCAGGCCGTGGTTGGCCTGAAGCCAGGTCGCTGCGTAGGGCGCCAGGGATGCACCGAAAATGCCCGCCAGGTTGAAGGTCAACGACGATCCCGTGTAACGCACCGCCGCCGGGAAGGGCGCTGCCAAAGCCGCGCCGATCAGGCCGTAGGTCATGCCGATCAGCACCATCGAACCCATGGCATAGGCAAAGATGCCGCTGTCACCCGCGCCCATCAGCACCGGTAGCAGGAAAGAAAACAGGCCGATGGCGATGGTGACGCCGATCAGGGTTTCGCGCCTGCCGAATTTCTGGGCTAGCAGGGCCGTCATCGGAATAAAAAGGCCGAAGACCACCGCGCCTATGACCTGAATCTGAAGCGCGTCCAGGAAGGCCATGTGGCGGACCTTGACGTTGTAGGACAGCAGCCAGGCCGAGCCGAGATAGAAGACGACAAAGGTCGCCAGGCCGACAAAGGTGCCCAGCAGCAGGCTGCGTTTGTGACGGCGAAACAGTTCGACCACCGGCACCGACACGCGTTCATGGCGGTCGATGGCGCCCTGGAATTCCGGCGTTTCGGTGATCGACAGCCGTACCCACAGCCCGACGGCGATCAGCAGGATCGAGGCAATGAACGGAATGCGCCAGCCCCACGACCGCAGGGCTTCCTGGGACATGAAATGCAGCAGCACCCAGAAGGCGCCCGACGACAGAAACAGGCCGGCCGGCGCGCCCAGTTGCGGGAACATGCCGTACCACGACCGCTTGCCCGGCGGGGCGTTTTCGGTGGCCAGCAGAACGGCGCCGCCCCATTCTCCGCCCAGGCCGAAGCCCTGGCCGAAACGGCATATGGCCAGCAGCAGCGGCGCCCACACGCCCACCTGGGCATAGGCTGGCAGCAGGCCGATGATCACCGTCGACACGCCCATGGTCAGCAGCGCGGCAACCAGAGTGGCTTTACGGCCGATGCGGTCGCCGAAATGTCCGAAGACCAGCGCGCCGACCGGACGGGCAAAGAAGGCGATCGAAAAGGTGGCGAAGGACTGCAGCAGAGCCGAAGTCGGATCCGCGCTGGGGAAGAACAGGGCCGGGAAGACCAGGACCGCGGCTGTGGCATAGACGTAGAAATCGAAAAATTCGATCGTCGTGCCGATCAGGCTGGCGAACAGCACCTTGGCCGGTGAATTGAGCGGTTTGGCGGTATCGGTCATGACGTGAGCCCCTTTGGTTCTGCGGGATTAGCGCAATTTGACGGGAGGGGGAAGGGTGCCGGACGTCACCCCTTCGGATGCGCCGCGGCATAGGCGCTGAGCAGGCGTTCGGCGTCGACCTGGGTGTATTTCTGGGTGGTCGACAGGCTGGCATGGCCCAGCAGTTCCTGGATTGAGCGCAGGTCCGCGCCCGATCCCAGCAAGTGGGTCGCAAACGAGTGGCGCAAAGCATGCGGCGTCGCGCGGTCCGACAGGCCCAGGCGTGAACGCAGGTGCTGCATCGAGGCCTGGACATGGCGCGGCGACAACTCTCCGCCGCGTTTGGCACGGAACAGCTTGGCGGTCGCATCGAGCACAAAGGGTTGTTGCGCCTTGTAGCGTTCGATGGCGTCGCGCACCCCCTCCAGAACCGGCAGGATGCGCATCTTGTTGCCCTTACCCACAATGCGCAGGCTGTCGCTTAACGGCGTGTCGGCCACCGTCAGGGACAGGGCCTCGGAAATCCGCAGGCCCAGGCCATAGAGCAGCATATAGACGGCTTCGTCGCGACTGTTTTCCCAGTCTTCGCGGTCGCTGTTCATCTGGGTTTCGGCCAGAAGCCCGATCGCCTGGTCCTCATTGAGCGGGCGGGGCAGGGTGGCTTTCAGACGCGGGCCGCGCATCAGCCCGACCTGGACATTGCCGCGGTCGAGATGCAGGTCGAGATAGGCGTGGAAGGATTTGATCGCCGACAGATGCTGGGCCAGGGATCGCGCCGACAGCGGCTTTTCCTTGCCGCGCAGATACGCCATCCAGCCGCGCAGATCGCCCGAGGTCACGCGTGCGACATCATCCAGCGAGGCGTCGCCCCACTGCCGGTGCAAATAGTCGGCATATCCACGGAAGGCGTAGCCATAGGCGGCCAGGGTATGCGGAGAACAGCGCTTCTGGCCATGGAGCCAGCCGAACCACGCTGTCCGCGCATCATCGAGAGTCATAGCGGCTCCTGGTCATGTATCGCGCCTAAGACCGCCGGGTGGTCTCCCTCCCCTCTCCTTGCGGATCAGGGAGGCGTGGTGAGAGGGCTTCACCTCCAAAAACCTTGGGGGGCTTTGGGAAGGGAGACCTCAAAGGCGAACACATGTCCGTTGAGGATTATATAATAGGTCTTTGCGGCATTTTAAGGCCAAAAAGTTACCCCTTTGTTCACTATCTCGGTGATGCCGCCGTGAACGAAATTGTTCTACGAAGATTTTCGTTGTCAATCTACGAAGAATATCGTACATAGGCCGCCAAAGCCATTACGGGGATGCGCATGTCGGTCGGCAGATGTGGAATCATGGTCCTGGCGCTTTGGATGGTAGCACTTCAGGGCCACGCTCTGGGCACCTGTCCGGCGGCGGTATCGGGAGACTTCGCACCCCAGGGGATCGATAGCTCGACGATCAGCCAAACGATCCGGCCCGGCGACGACTTTTTCGGCTACATGAACCAGGGCTGGATCGACCGAACCCCGATCCCGCAGGGTTACTGGGACTATGGCCAGACGAGCGTCCTGGCCGGCACGGTCGATGGCCAGATCAAAAGCCTGATCGCCGAAAGTGTCGCGGCGCCGAAAGACGCAACCGCGCGGCAGGTCGGTGACGCCTATGCCAGTTTCCTCGACACCGGCCGGATCGAGCAGCACGGCATGGACCTGATCCGGCACGACCTGGCCGGCATTCTGAACACGGCGACGCGCGACGATATCGCCACCTGGATGGCCAATCCGACCTCCAGCTCGCTGTTCGCCATCAACCTGTTTCGCGCCGAAGGCCGGTGGTTGGTCCATCTCGACCAGCAGAACCTGAGCCAGCCGATGCTGGGCCTGTGGCCGGATGCCTACAAGAACGGCGATGAGACGGCGCGCTACCAGGCCTATATCGCCGACCTGTTCGCGAAGGCCGGCGTTGACCGGCCGCAGGACCGGGCGGCCCAGGTGGTGGCGCTGGAAATCCGGATCGCCGCCAACCAGTGGGATTTCGACCGTCTGCGCGACCGCAAGGCCAATTACCATCCGATGACGGTCGAGGAACTGACCCACTATGCGCCCGGCTTCCCGTGGCGGACCTTCCTGAGAACGCGCGGGGTAGGTGAGGTGACGGACATCGTCCTGGGCACTGACACGGCGGTCCAGGTTCAGGCCGGGCTGTTCGCCGAGACACCTATCGACGACTGGCGGTCCTATCTGGCCTTTCACTGGCTGCAGAACCAGATCGAGGTCCTGCCCGAGGCGCTGCGTCAAGCCAATTGGGGTTTCTACAGTCCCGGGCGCTCCGCGCCGGCGCGTGAAGATGTGGCGCTGGGATTGATCAACCGCTCGCTGGGGCCACAGGTCGGGCGCCTCTACGCCGATCGCTATGTCCGTGACGAGACGCGGACCGGGGCGGAGGTGCTGGTCACTTATCTGCGCCGCGCCTTCGAAGAGCGGCTGGCGCAAAATACCTGGATGGACGACGCCACCCGCGCCGAGGCCCAGGCCAAGCTGGCCAACTTCACCTTCAAGGTCGGTTCTCCGAAAATCTGGCGCGACTATTCAGGTTTGCAGATCCGGCGTGACGATCCTGTCGGTAATCTGCGCCGTATCCATCAGGCGGACTGGGACTACCAGCGCCGTCGGCTGGAGCCCGGTTTCCAGGACGAGCCGTGGTACCAGACGCCCCAGACGGTCGATGCCAGCTACAGTGTGCTGATGAACGCGATCGAACTGCCGGGCGCCTTCCTGCAACCGCCGTATTTCGACGCGAAGGCCGATCCGGCTGTCAATTTCGGCGGCATCGGCGCGATTATCGGCCATGAGATGGGCCACGGCTTCAACGACCAGGGCGTTATCTATGACAGCCGCGGGCGCCTGCAGAACTGGCAGTCGGAAAGCTCGGCCAAGGCCTTCCAAGCACGTACCGAAGCCTTGGTCGCCCAGTACGACGCCTTCAGCCCTTATGATGGCCTCCATGTCAACGGCCGCCGGACGCTGAGTGAGAACATTGCCGACCTGTCCGGCGTGTCCCTGGCTTACCGGGCCTATCACATGTACCTGGCGGATCATCCGTGCCCGGAAGGTATTGCCAGCGACGGACTGACGGGGGACCAGCGCTTCTTTCTGTCGTGGGCTCAGGTGTGGCGGTATCAGGCGCCGGAAAGCGCCGTGCGCCATGTCATCACCTACAGCGACCATGCCCCGACCGTGTATCGGGTCAACGGCGTCGTGCAGAATCTGGATGCCTGGTATGAGGCTTTCGGTGTGAAGCCGGGCGACAAGCTGTATGTGGCGCCGGAAAAGCGGGTCCGGATCTGGTAGCTACGGTAGAACCGGCCAGCGTTCGGCCACGCGCTCGACCACACGCGAGACAAAAGCCACCAGTTCGGCGCCCATGTCCGGCGAGAAGCCGTCGAAATCCGACGATCCGAACGCCACCAGGCCCGGACGGCCTTCGCGCCACAGGGCAATGCGCAGCACCGCCGCCGACTTGATGCGCTTGGTGTCGTCGTCGAACAGCACGCGGCAGACCGCATCCGGCCCCAACAGGCTCAGGCCCGTTTCGCCGATGATGTAGTCGACACCGCCGTAATCCAGCGTCTTCCAGCCCAGCGGTACCGGCGCCGTGTCTTCCAGGGCAATGCTGGCCGCGATCAGGCCGAAGCGGTTGCGCGATTCCTCGTTCAGCCGGCGCGCCAGGTCGGCGTGGTTGCGCGCTTCCATCAGCGACAGGGCCAGGCCATGGGTCTGGTTCTGGGCGTCGAAATTGGCCTTGGCGGTCATTTCGAGCTGGCGGCGGACGTCGAAATCCTTCAGCGCCCGGGCTTCCAGCCGCGACAGGGCGGCGGGGCCGAAGTCGATCAGGTGGCGCGACTTGAGCTGCAGGCCCAGGGCATCCAGCAGGGCGGGATCACGCGCGATCTGGTCGGCATGCTTAACAAGATGGCGGCGCAAGGCCTGCCAGTTGTCGAGGTCGGGCGAGGTTAATCCGCTGTCGGTGGTCATGGTGCGCACCTTAAGGCCAGATCGCCACTCTGTGAAGCGCATTTCCCCCTCTGTTTGTGACAAACCCGGCGATTTCGTGTTAGGGGATTGTGGATGACTCGCGTTAACGAAAACCTGGCCGATTCCCGAGACTTATTAACTTTAACGGCTAAGGTTGTTGTGCTGGCGCCGGTGCCGGAGGCGCTCGACTATGCCGTCCCGGAGGGCATGGAGCTCGCCATGGGCGACCATGTCGTGGTGCCCCTGGGTCACGCCAAGGTGCGCGGCCTGGTCATCGGGCTGATGCGCGAAGCCGTCGATTTCCCGCTCAAACCGATCCTGTCGAAACCCGACGACCCACCGGTGCCGGAAAATGCCCTGCAATTCTGGCTATGGGCGGCCAACTGGACCGTCACCCCGCCCGGCGCATTTCTCAATGGCTGCTTGCGTGCCCTGAAGGTGGCGCGCGCCCAGGTCCGGATGGGCTACGTCCGTTCCGGGGTCGAGCCGGCGCGGATGACCAAGGCGCGCGAGCGGGTGATCGAAACCGCCGTCCTGCCCATGGGGCTGGGCGAGCTGGCCCTGGCCGCCGGGGTGTCGGAGGGGGTGGTGACGGGTCTGGCCAAGGAAGGCGTGCTCGAAAAGGTCGCCCTGCCGGTTGATGACCGCATCCCCCAGCCTGATCCGGACTTCGCGCCGGCGCGGCTGAACCCGTCGCAGTCGGCGGCGCATCAGCTCTTGCAGATGGAGCAGGTCAAGGGGTTTGCGCCGGTGCTGCTGGACGGGGTGACGGGTTCGGGCAAGACCGAGGTCTACCTCGAAAGCGTCGCCGATGTGCTGCGCGCCGATCCGACAGCCCAGGTGCTGGTCCTGCTGCCGGAAATCGCCTTGACCCAGGCGGTGATGGGGCGGCTGAAGGCGCGCTTCGGCGTCGAGGTGGCGCAGTGGCATGCCAATATCGGCAACACCTCGCGCCGGCGGATCTGGGAAGGCGTGGCGACGGGCAAGGTGCGGCTGGTGGTCGGGGCGCGTTCGGCCCTGTTCCTGCCGTATCAAAGGCTGGGCCTGATCGTCATCGATGAGGAGCATGACAGCTCGTACAAGCAGGAGGAGGGGGTGCGCTACCACGCCCGCGACCTGGCAGTGTTCCGTGCACGGATGGATGGCGCCATGGTGGTCATGGCCTCGGCGACACCCTCGCTGGAGACCCTGACCAATGCCGAAAAGGGCCGCTATACCTGGATCCGGCTGGAACAGCGCCACGGCGCAGCCGTCATGCCGGATATCGAGCTGATCGACATGAAGGTTCATGCCCCGGACAAGGGGGCCAAAAACGAACAAAGGTGGCTGTCCGATACGCTGGTGGCGGAGGTCTGGGAGACCCTGAAACGGCGCGAACAGGTGTTGCTGTTTCTGAACCGGCGGGGCTATGCGCCCCTGGTGCTGTGCAAGGCCTGCGGCGAGAAGATGTCGGCGCCCAATACCGATTCGTGGCTGGTCGAGCATCGGTCGTCGGGGCGGCTGGTTTGTCACCTGACCGGGTTTTCGATGCGCAAACCCAAGATCTGCCCGCATTGTAAGGCCGTTGACAGCCTGGTCTCGGTCGGGCCGGGCGTGGAGCGCATCCTGGAGGAGGTGCAGTCGCGCTTCCCCGACGCCCGGGCGGAGGTGTTTTCGTCGGATACGGTGCCGGACGCGGCGTCTTCGGCGGCGCTGATCCGGCGGATCGAAGACCATGACATCGACATCGTCATCGCTACCCAGGCGGCCGCGAAGGGGCACAACTTCCCCAACCTGACCCTGGTCGGGATTGTCGACGCCGACCTGGGCCTGAAGGGGGGCGACCTGCGCGCGGCCGAGCGGACCTTCCAGCTGCTGCAGCAGGCGACCGGCCGGGCGGGACGCAGCGTCAAGCCGGGCAAGGCTCTGTTGCAGACCTACAGTCCGGAACATCCGGTGATGCAGGCCCTGGCGCACCAGGACCGCGAGGCCTTCTACGCCTATGAGAGCATGGCGCGCGAAGCCGCCGGGTTTCCGCCCCATGGCCGTCTGGCGGCGCTGATCCTGCAGGCCAAGGATCCCAAGTTGCTGGACCGGTTTTCGCGCGAGTTGGCGCTGTTCATTCCGAACACGGAGGGTATCGATGTCTATGGCCCGGCGGATGCACCTTTGGCGCTGGTACGCGGCCAGTGGCGCAAGCGCTTCCTGGTGCGGGCGGACCGCAACCGCGATATCCAGGCCTTCGTCAATCACTGGCTGGCGGCGATCAAACGTCCCAATGCCATACGGCTGATCGTCGATATCGAGCCCTACAGCTTCCTGTGACCCTTACCAGACGATGTGCGCCAGGACGTCGGCCGTGACGGCGTTGTTCACGGTGATGGTATGGCCGGTCGCCAGGGTGATCACCACATTCGCGCCGTTCTGGGCGACGAGGCCGCTGTTGGAAACGCCAGCGGTATAGGCGTTGATGTTGATGCTGTCGTTCTGGGCCGCGCTGAAGTCGGTGATAGTGTCCTTGCCGCAGCCGGTTTCGAACAGGAAGATGTCCGCGCCCAGTCCGCCGGAGAGCAGGTCGGCGCCGCCCTTGCCGTTGATGGTATTGTCGCCGTCATTGCCGTTCAGCGTGTTGGCCACGCTGTTGCCGGTGGCGGTGAGGTTCGCTGAGCCGGTCAGGGTCAGGGTCTCGGCAAACCGGCCGTTGAGGGAGTAGCTGACCGTCGAGATGATGACGTCCGTGCCTTCGCCGCCGGCTTCCACGACATTGTCCGTGGCGTTCTGAATATAGTAGGAATCGTTACCCAGGCCGCCGGTAAGGACATTGACGCCGCTATTGCCAGTGAGGATGTTGTTCAGGCCGTTGCCATTGCCATTGATGGCCGCCGAACCCGTCAGGGTCAGGTTTTCGACCTCGCTGCCCAGGGTGTAGGTGATATCGGTTTCGACCTGGTCGGTGCCTTCGCCGGTCAGTTCGATGACGGTGTCGCCGGCTTGGACGACATAGGTGTCGTTGCCCAGGCCGCCGGTCAGGACATTGCTGGCGCTGTTGCCGGTGAGGCGGTTGTCCAGGCCGTTGCCGGTGCCGTCGATGGCGGCCGTGCCGGTGAGGGTCAGGTGTTCGACATGGTCGCCCAAAACCCAGGTGATGTCCGATTCGACCGTATCGATACCCTCCGAAGCGTTTTCGACCACCGTATCCGACAGGCCGACGACATAGGTATCGTCGCCCAGGCCGCCGGACAGGGTATTGGCGGCGCTGTTGCCGATGAGGCGATTGTTCAGGCTGTTGCCGGTGCCGTCTATGGCGTTCGCACCTGTCAGGACCAGGATCTCGATATTGGCGCCCAGGGTCCAGGTGAGGCCGGACTGCACCGTGTCGGTGCCGGCCGCGGCGCTTTCCACGACGGTGTCGCCGGCGCCGATGATGTAGGTATCGTCCCCCGCGCCGCCGGCCAGGCTGTTGGCGGCGCTGTTGCCGGTGAGGACATTGTTCAGGCTGTTGCCGGTGGCGTTGGCCGCGCTGGTCCCCGTCAGGGTCAGGTTTTCAATGTTGGCGCCCAAAGTGAAATTGCAGGTGGACAGGACGAGGTCGGTGCCTTCATCGGCGTTTTCATAGGCCTGGTCGCTGACGATGTTGACGATGAAGGTGTCGTTGCCGGCTCCGCCGCTCATCGTATCGATGCCGGCGCCGCCGTCCAGAACATTGTCGCCGGCATTGCCGTTGAGCGTATTGGCCTGGCCGTTGCCGGTGGCGTTGATCGCGTCCGTCCCTGTCAGGGTGAGGGTTTCGACATAGCGGCCGGTCAGGTTGTAGGTGACTGAGGACTCGATCAGGTCGGTGCCCTGGCCGTTGGCTTCGACGACATTGTCGCCGGTGTTCTGGACGACATAGGTGTCGTTGCCAAGGCCTCCGGTCAGGGTGTTGCTGGCGCTGTTGCCGGTGAGGCGGTTGTCCAGCCCGTTGCCGGTGGCGTTGATCGCGGCCGTCCCGCTCAGGGTCAGGTTTTCGATATTGGCGCCCAGGCTGTAGCTGAAATCCGCCTCGACCTGGTCCGTGCCTTCGCCGGACAGTTCGATGAACGTGTCACCGGCCTGGGCGACGTAGGTGTCGTTGCCCAGACCGCCGCTTAGGGTATTGGCGGCGATGTTGCCGGTGAGGCGGTTGTCCATTTCGTTGCCGCTGCCATCGATGGCGGCCGTCCCGGTCAGGACCAGGTTTTCAACGTTGGCTTCCAGTGTCCAGGTGAGGCTGGATTCGACGGCGTCGGTGCCTTCCGAGGCGGCTTCGGTTACGATGTCGGACAGGCCGACCACATAGGTGTCGTCGCCCAGGCCGCCGGACAGGATATTGGCGGCGCTGTTACCGGTAAGGCTGTTGTTCAGGGTGTTGCCCGTGCCGTTGACGGCGTTCGCACCTGTCAGGACCAGGTTTTCGACGTTGGCGGCCAGGGACCAGGTGATGTCGGACTGGACCGTATCGGTGCCGTTACCGGTGCTTTCGACGACGATGTCGCCGGCGCCGACGATGTAGGTATCGTCGCCCGCGCCGCCGGACAGGTTGTTGGTGGCGCTGTTGCCGGTGAGGACATTGTTCAGGCTGTTGCCGGTGGCGTTGACGGCGTTCGCGCCGGTCAAGGTCAGGTTTTCGAGATTGGCGCCCAGGGTCAGGCTGCAGGCCGACTGGACGAGGTCGGTGCCTTCGCCGGCGTATTCCAGCACCTGGTCGGAGGCGATGCTGACGACATAGGTGTCGTTGCCCAGGCCGCCCTTCATGGTGTCGATACCGGCGCCGCCATCGAGGAGATTGTCGCCAACATTGCCGTTCAGGGCATTGGCCACGCCATTGCCGGTGGCGTTGATGTTGTCGCTGCCGGTCAGGGTCAGGGTTTCGACATAGCGGCCGGTCAGGTTGTAACTGACGCTGGATTCGATCAGGTCGGTACCTTCGCCATTGGCCTCAACGACGTTGTCGCCGACGGTCTGGACGATATAGGTGTCGTTGCCCAGGCCGCCGGTCAGGGTGTTGACGCCGCTATTGCCGGTTAGCCGGTTGTTGAGGCTGTTGCCGGTGGCGTTGATGGCGGCTGACCCTGTCAGGATCAGGTTCTCGACGTGGTTGCCCAGGGTGAAGGTCACCGAGGATTCGACCAGGTCCGTGCCCTGGCCGGAAAATTCGGTGACGGTGTCGCCGGTGGTCTGGACGACATAGGTGTCGTTGCCCCAACTGCCGGTCAGGGCATTGATGCCGCTGTTGCCGGTCAGGCGGTTGTCCAGGCCATTGCCGGTACCATGGATGGCGGCCGATCCGGTGAGGACCAGGTTTTCGAGATAGTCGCCCAGGGTATAGCCGAAATCGGCCTCGACCTGGTCGGTGCCTTCGGCGGCGTTTTCCACCAGTGTGTCGCCGCCGTCGATGATATAGGTATCGTCGCCGGCGCCGCCCTTCAGGGTATCGTTGCCTGCGCCGCCGCTTAAGCTGTTATTGCCCGTGTTGCCGGTGATGACATTGTTCAGCCCGTTGCCGCCGCCGTTGAGGTTGTCGGTGCCGGTAAGGGTCAGATTTTCCAGTTCGTACCACGACAGGGTGGCCAGCGAATAACTGATGCCGGCTTCGACCAGGTCGATGCCTTCGCCGGCGGATTCGGACAGGTGGTCGTCGGTGTTGTCCAGCACATAGGTATCGTTGCCGAGGCCGCCGGCCAGGATGTCGGCGCCGCCCTTGCCGTCCAGCCGGTTGTCGCCGTCATTGCCGACGATGAAATTGTAGATATCGGTGCCGGTACCGTCGATATTCGCGGTCCCGGTCAGGGTCAGGTTCTCGACATAGCCGCTAAGGCTCCAGCTCACCGAGGCGTAGACCGTGTCCCAGCCGCCGTCATCGCCGGTGCCGGAGGCAGATTCGGATACGATGTCGGCGACGCTGTCGACGATATAGCGGTCGTTGCCGCCGCCGCCGTACAGCACGTCTTCGCCGGCGCCTCCTGAGACCGTATTGGCTTCGCTGTTGCCGTAGATGGTGTCGTTGCCGCCGCCGCCGTCGATGGTTGTGATCCCCATCAGGGTCACGGCGGACAGATCCATCAGGCCGGCATTGTCGCCCCCCAGGATGGAGACGCCGGAAAAGTCGCCGGAACTGATGGTTTCAACGCCGGTCACCCTGTCGAGCGTCAGGATGGCTTTGTTGGCCGTGGCGATGACGATATCGTTTCCGGCGCCACCGTCGATCGAGTCGCCTCCGCCCGCCACGCTGTCGCCGTAGCGGAAGGCATCGTCGCCGTTGCCGCCGGAGAGGGAGTCGTTGCCGGCTTCGCCCAGCAGGACGTCCGCCGCGGCGGAACCCACGATGGTGTCGTTTCCGGAACCGCCCCGGATGCTTTGGATATCGACCAGGCTGACGATGCTGAAGTCCAGCAGTTCGTCTCCGGCTGAGGCGACGACGGTGATATTGGCGAAGCCTGCGCCGGATATTTCCTCCACGCCGTTCAATGCTTTGATGTCGATCGTCGTATTGGCGGCCAGGGCCAGGGCGATGTCGTAGCCGTCACCACCCGTCAGACTGTCGGCACCGGAGTTCGTACCGGTATATTCGAAGCGGTCGTCGCCGTGATCGCCGGACAGGTCGTCTTCACCCGTGCCGCCGCGGATCGTATCCGCTCCGGTGCCGCCGGTGATCGTGTCGTTGCCGCCGCCGCCATCGTAGCGGTCGTCGTCGTTGGCGCCCTTGACGGAGTCGTTGCCGTCACCGGCATTGATGGCGGTGATACCGAACAGCATCACATTGCTGAAGTCCCAGCTTTCCGCCGCTGCGGTCCCGCCGATCGTGGTACCGGTCCAGCCCAGGGAATAGATGCCCTCGATACCGGCCAGGGTGGTGATGCCGATGACCTGGTTGTCGGCATTGGCCAGGATGGTGTCGATGCCGTCGCCGCCATCATAGGCGTCGTAGCTGGTGACTCCGGCGGCGACGATGAAGGTGTCATAGCCGGCGCCGCCGAACAGTGTGTCGTTGCCGAGACCGCCGGTGATGGTGTCGTCCTGAGCGCTGCCGGTGAGCACATCGTTTCCGGCCAGGCCATCGAGGGTCCATGCGGTGTCGCCGGACGCGGTGAAGCTGTCGTTCTCGACCGTGCCGGTCCAGGCCTGAGGCGCGTCGGCGTCGAAAAGCGCATGCTTCATCGGTCGAAATCCTGTCGGGTGCAGGAGGCGAATCTCCCGGCGGGTGAGGCTTTCAAGGCTAGAAGACAGGTCCTAACAGCGCATTAACCACAAATTCTGCGGTCGTCCGCTTACCGTGCGCATGGCGTTTTTATCGCGAAACGGGTAACGCTTGGCTCATGACGGATGTGATCATTATCGGGGCCGGCCTGTCCGGTCTCAGCGCCGCCCTGGCGCTCAAGGCGCGCGGGCTGAGCTATACGATTGTGGAGGCCAGCGGCGATATCGGCGGCCGGGCGCTGACCCGGCGGTTGCCTTCGGGTGTGCCGGCCGATCTGGGGCCGCACTGGCTGCATGGCGAAAACAGTGAGCTGGGCGAAGTCGTGCGCGGGTTCGGTTTGCCCGGTCACCGCGACCTGGGCGAGTCCACGCGCGCCTATGAGCATGGACATTTGGTCGATCGTCTCGACGACTGGCCGGACGGCGTGGTCGATCCGGGCAAGGCGGAAGCGATCCTGAAGGGTGATCTGCCCGATATGGCGGTGTCAGAACTGGGCAAGGATGACGCCGGCCGGCAGAGGTTGCGTCTTTTCGGTCAGGGCTGGAACGGGCTTGAGCCGCCGGCCGAACCTTCGGCGTGGGAATTCCTGACCGATGAGAACGAGCCGGGCGGCTTGCAGCTGGATGGCGGGTTGGCGGCGTTGACCGCGCGCCTGGCCGATGAGGTCGGGCGGGAAAACATCCGGCTGGACACGCCGGTCACGCAGGTGCGGGCGGTCGACGGTGGGGTCGAGGTCGATGGTATGGCGGCCGGCCGGGCGATTGTGACGGTCGGGCTGGGGGTCTTGAACGCCGGGCGGATCGGCTTTGACCCGGAGGTTCAGGCGGCAATTGCGGCGGCAACACAAGGGTTGGTGGTCAGCCGGATGAACAAGATCATCCTGGAGCTGGATCCGGGTATGCTGGCGGAGCGCCAGGTGCCGGAGGATCTGGGGGTGATGGTGATTGGCGACCGCGCCCACTATGTCCATGTCCGTGGTGGTGGTTTGCCCCTGCTGACCCTGTTCGCGACGGGGGAGGCGGCGGCCGCGGTCGAGGGTTTGTCGCATGTCGAGGCGCTGCATTATGTCGCGGACGTGGTGAAGCCAGTGCCGGAACTGCACGATTTGAAAAAGTATGTGGTGTCCGAGCCGATCGTGACGCGGTGGCTGGCCAATCCGTGGACGCAGGGCGCCTATTCGGCCTTGATGCCAGGCTATCGCAGGTCGGCGCCGTGGTGGACGGGCCGGGTGGGGATTTGCGGCGACAGTTTCGACGATCGCTTCCCGGCGTCGCTGGCCGGTGCGTTCCGGTCCGGAAAGCGGTTGATCGACGCACTGCCTTGAGTTATCGAGGGTCCATCAAGTTTAGGGATGTGAGTCATGACGCGCGTAGTCACGGTTTTCGGCGGTTCGGGCTTTTTGGGCAAGCAGGTGGTGCGTTTGCTGGCGCGGGCGAACTGGCGGGTGCGCGTGGCGGTCCGTCATCTGGCCACGGCCTATGACGTCAAGCCTTTGGGCGATGTCGGCCAGATCCAGGTGGTGCGCTGCGATGTCCGCCGCGATTCCGAGATCGAAGCGGCCCTGAAGGGCGCCGATGCCTGTGTGAACCTGGTCGGTATCCTTTACGAGACGCTGGGCGAGAAGTTCGACGCGGTCCATCGCCAGGCTTCGACGAAGATGGCTGAGGTGTGCGCCGCCCGGGGAATCAAGGACTTCGTGCAGATTTCGGCCCTGGGCGCCGATTCGAAGGCGTCTTCGGATTATCAGTCGAGCAAGGGCTGGGCCGAAGAGGGTGTGCGCAAGGCGGTGCCGACGGCGGTGATCGTGCGGCCGGGCGTGATGTTCGGTCAGGGCGACAGCTTCTTCACGATGCTGGCCGGTCAATTGAAGCTGTTTCCGGTGATGCCGGCCTTTGGTGGTGCGGAAAATAAGTTCCAGCCGGTCTATGTCGGTGATGTGGCCGAGGCTGTGGCCAAGACCCTGGGGCATGCCGGGTCGTACGGCAAGGTCTACGAACTGGGCGGGCCGGAAGTGTTCGCCTTCAAGGACCTGATCGCCTATGTCGGCCAGGAAATCATGCAGCCGCGACCGCAGGTGTGGGCGCCGTTCTTCGTGGCGCGGATGATCGGCCTGGCCGGTGATGTCCAGGCCGGCGTGCACGGCATGTTCTCGGTGGTGCCGGCGCCTTTGCTGACCACGGATCAGGTTCTGCTGCTGCAAAAAGACAATGTGGTGCCGAAGGGCGCCCTGGGTCTGAAGGACCTCGGGATTGCGGCCACGGCGGTCGAGTCGATCGTGCCGACCTATTTGTGGCGGTTCCGGAAGAATGGGCAGTTTGCGGTGGCCGCCTGAGTTACGGGGTTTGGGGCCTGCGGCCCCAAGTCTTTTCTTAAAAATCTTTCTGCTTATCGGCCCCTAAGGGGGCCATAAAGCAGAAAGATATTCAGGAAGACTGGGGTCGCGGACCCCAGACCCCATAAATCAGAAGCCCATCTGCAACAGCACCAGTCCCACGACCCCAACGCAGACGCGCCAGACGGCAAACACGCCATAACCATGCCGGCTGACATAGGCCAGCAGCGCCTTGACCACCAGCACAGCCGTCACAAACGCTGCCGTAAAGCCGACAACAATCAGCCAGATATCGCTGAAATCCATCTGCTTGTAGGTTTTGAAGACATCATAGGCGAAGGCACCGGCCATGGTCGGCATGGCCAGGAAGAAGGAAAACTCCGCCGCCGCCTTCTTGTCGACCTTGCACAGCATGGCGCCGATCAGAGTCGACCCCGACCGCGACATACCCGGGATCATCGCCAGGCACTGGAACAGCCCAATGATCAGCGAGGTCTTCCAGGTCAGCACCATGGCATCGTCATGGACCGGCTTCGGCGCCCATTTGTCGACCGCCCAAAGCAAAATCCCCCCGACGATCAGGCTGATACAAATCAGCTGGGGTGACTCAAACAATACCCCCTTGATGAAGTCGTGCAGCAGTACCCCGAGCACCATGGCCGGCAGAAACGCCACCAGAACCGAAATCACGAAACCGCGCGATTTTGGCTCGGTCGGCAAGGTTACCACCACGCCCCACAGGCGCTGGAAATACAGCGTCAGCAACGCCAGAACGGCGCCCAACTGGATCAGGACTTCGAAGGTCTTACCCGTCGTCTCGAATTTCAGAAAATGCGTCAGCAGCAACAGGTGGCCGGTTGACGATACCGGCAGGAACTCCGTCAGGCCTTCGACAACGCCCAACAATACGGCAATCAGATAGTCCATAAGCGACCTCGCAGGATACGGAATCGCTCATAGACCAGAATGATGATGCGGGTCTAAAGTTTTTGAGGTTTCCCCCTTTCTGATACAAAGGGGGACCGCTAGGATGCGCGTTAAAACAAAAAACTCAGAGTGCCGATCCGATTCTTAACGAGCGAAACGCTCCAACCGCTTGTGTTTGAGGGATTACGCCGCCATCCCGGCCGCGACCATCATCGGTCGCAGTTCCGCCAGGGCATTCGGATTCTCACCCAGCATCTGACGCAGTTCCGGCATACGGAACAGCTTCATGGCCTCACCCTTGGCCTGGTCGCTGACCGGGCCCAGCGGCGCCGCCATGCCGGAGGCAAAGCCGAGCAGCAGGGTCAGTTTCTGCACCGGCCCGCCCGGCGCGCGCAGTAGGTGCGGGATCAACTGGACATCCTGGGCGATCATGCCGCCGACCTGGCCCAGCTTGAGGCAGGCCTCTTCGGTATCCTTGTCCATCAGGGTGGCGTTCTTGATCCGCCGCTGCATATGGGCCAGCAGTTGCAGGCGATGCGCCGCCGAGGTGTTGGCGTCGCGCATGTCGCGCTCGAACTTCAGCGCGCCGATGGCCGAAATCATCCACCGCGCCGCCTGGCGCTTGTTGGAGGCGCCGACCACGTTCTCACACAGCCAGATCAGCCGCTCGACTTCTTCGGCCGAGGTCTTGCCGGCCCGGGTCAGGCTTTCGACGAAATCGGTCGAGACCAGCATCTTGGAGCGCTCGATAAAGGCTTCCTTGATGTCGTCGCGCTGATGCTGTTCCTTGCCGGCGGCCGTCAGACACAGGGCCAGGGCGCGCAGGATCTCGATTTCGGCCTCGGGATTTCCGGGCTTCAGCCGCCGCGGGCCCTTCAGCTCGGCCATCAGACGTTTCTGGATGTCCTGGCTCAGGTGCGGGAAGCAATTGCTGGCCATCAGTTCGTGATAGCCGGCCAGCGAACCGGTCAGGGGCGGAATCATCTTGGCGACGCGCGGATCGATCTGGGCGATCAAATCCACTTCGTGGCCGGCCGCCATCCGCGTCATCACCGCCATGGCGTCGCCGAGGTCCGCTTCGTAGCCCAGAAGTTCATTCATCGAGGTGCGGGTGCCGAACAGCTCCGACACCGGGATTTCCAGCAGTTGCATCGCCCATTCCCGGCCGCCGAGACCCTCGTTCAGTTGCTTGCCCAGGGTCAGCAGGGCGCCCAGCTTGGCAGCGGGACCGCTGCCGGCGGCTTTCGCAATGAATTTGCAGATACCGCCGCCCAGCATATAGGCGCGTTCGCCGTGGTCGTGCAGCTTGTCGACCATGCCGAGGAAGTTGGCGGCGTCGATGTCGGGGAAGACCTTGCGCCGGCCGTCCTCGATGACCCGGGTACAGGACCGGTCGATCAGGGCGCGCCACCGCCGCATCAGGTCATGCAGATCCTGGCCGGTTTCCTGCGATTCCGGGATGGCCAGCTTTTGGACGACATGCTGCAGCTCGGTGCCCGAAGCCTCGAGCTTTTCGACCAGGTCGGGGCGATGCAACAGCTCGAACGGGGTGACGTGGTTACGCTTCAGCCAGTCTTCCAGCAGCCGGCCGACCTTTTCGCGGGCGTGGACATTGTACAGGTCCTGGGGCGAGACGCAGATGGTGTCGGTTTCGGGCGCCAGCTTGACCTTGCGCTTGGGTTCCGGCGCGCCTTTGTTGAAGATGGTGGCGCTGGAAAACTCGCCGGTGCCGGCGTCCATCATCTCCTTGTTGACCTTCACCCCGGCGGAATGGGTCATCATGTCTTCGGCGTTCTGAAGCGCCAGGGCACGGTCTTCGGTCGCCATCTGCAGCACCCATGACGAGGCCGGCGTCTTCCGGGTGAAGACTTCGTAGTGAACCTGATTACGGCCGGAACTCGACATAATGAACTCGCAAAGCGGATATTCTTTCAAAACTTACACAATAGGCATTAAGGCATCATTGAGGTCTCATCATTGCCCCAATAAGACCGAATTGCGGACGCGTTGACGCCTTGAAAAGAACGCGCCTAGAGTGTGTTGACTAGGCATATGGCCGGATGGTTTGAAATCCGGCGCAATCGCATTATGTATCGCAGGTTCCACCTGCCGAAATGGAGACGAGCTTTGGCCAGAATTACCTTGGTTGACGACGACGAGAACATTGTGACCAGCGTGTCCCTGGCGCTCGAAAGCGGCGGTCATACCATCCAGGCCTATTATGACGGGGCCGCCGGTCTCCAGGCCCTCGAAAAGGATCCGCCCGACCTCGCCATTCTGGACGTCAAGATGCCGCGCATGGACGGCATGGAAGTCCTGCGCCGCCTGCGCGCCACCTCGAACCTGCCGGTCATTATCCTGACCTCCAAGGACGACGAGATCGACGAAGTCCTGGGCTTCAACCTGGGTGCTGACGACTATATGCACAAGCCGTTCTCGCAGCGCCTGCTGCTGGAGCGCGTCAAGGCGGTCCTGCGCCGCGCCGGCATCGTCGAACAGGGCGAGGCGCCGGAAGTGACCGAGGCGCTGAACGCCAAGTCGCTGAAGCGCGGCAAGCTGGTCATGGATGCGGCGCGTCACGAATGCACCTGGGACGGCAAGCCGGTGCGGCTGACCGTCACCGAATTCCTGCTGCTGCATGCCCTTGCGCAACGTCCGGGCTTCGTGAAGAGCCGCGACAACCTGATGGACGCCGCCTATGACGATCAGGTGTATGTCGACGACCGCACCATCGACAGCCACGTCAAGCGCATGCGCAAGAAGTTCCGCGCCGTCGACAACACCTTCGATTCGATCGAGACCCTGTACGGCGTCGGCTATCGTTATCGTGAAATCTAGGACGTGAGCCGCACCTGGTACAAAAGCCTGCCGTTCGGTCAGTCGCGTCTCGGGCGGCTGATCTTCGGCCTGAACATTGTCGGGCTGCTGGTCCTGGTGATCGGCGCCCTTGTGCTCAATGAGCTGCGCCAGGGCCTGATCACCGCGCAAAAGGAATCCCTGACCGCCCAGGCGCTGCAGATGAGCGAGGTTATCGCCCAGGCGGCAACCACGGGCGTGCCGGAGCCTTATCTCGACCAGCATTACGCCTCGCAGCTCCTGGCCCAGTTCATTCCGGCCGAGCAGCGTGCCCGTCTGTTCGACGAGCAGGGCAATCCGATTGTCGATTCCGCCCTGGTCGTCGATACGGTCGAGGTCATCGAACTGCCGCCGGCCCACAAGGCCGGTGAGGCGGCGCCCAAGGACGATTCCGCCGGCCACGCGGCTGAGCGCAAGGCGGCCGAGAAGGAACTGCGCCAGGAAGTGATGATGGCCCTGGCCGGGGCCGAGGTGGCGACGGTGCGGCGCAACGATCGTGGTGTGAAGGTGGTGTCGGTGTCGGTGCCGCTGCGCCGGGTCAAGCAGGTTTTGGGTGTGCTGACCATCGAGCGCGACGACTTCGAAAGCATCGTCCAGGCCCAGCGCCTGGCCATGTTGCCGTTTATTCTGGTGGCTTTGGGCGTGACGCTGTTTTCGTCCCTGCTGCTGAACTGGCTGGTGTCACGGCCGATCCAGCGGCTGTCGGCGGCGGCGGACAGTGTCCGGGCCGGCCAGACCCGGGCGATTTCGCTGCCCGACTTGGAAGAGCGCAAGGACGAGATCGGGACCTTGGCGCGGTCTTTGGAAAGTATGACCGATACGCTATGGCGGCGGATGGAGGAGATCGACCGGTTCGCGGCCGATGTGTCGCATGAGATCAAGAACCCGTTGACCTCGATCCGCAGTGCTTTGGAGACTTTGGAGCTGGTCAAGGACGACGCGGCCAAGGCGCGGCTGCTGGGCGTGGTGAACCAGGATGTGCGGCGCCTGGACCGGCTGATTACCGATATTTCCAATGCGTCGCGGCTGGATGCCGAGCTGTCGCGGGACACGCCCAGGCCGGTGGATGCCGGGGCGTTGTTGGAGGATATCGTGTCGCTGTACGGCCAGGGCGACCGGCCGGGCGAGGTGGCGGTGGTGCTGGTACGCGAACGCGCCCAGGCGACGGTCAGCGGCCGGGAAGGCCCCCTGGGCCAGGTATTCCGCAATGTCATCGACAATGCGCGGTCGTTCTCACCGGAGGGCGGCGAGGTGCGGGTGACCCTGACGAATGGCGATGCGGCGCTGCCGGTGCTGATCCGGTTCGAGGATGACGGTCCGGGCATACCGGAGGACAATCTCGAGACCATCTTCCAGCGGTTCTACACCTCGCGGCCGAAGGGCACGAGTTTCGGGCGTAATTCCGGGCTGGGCCTGTCGATTTCGCGTCAGATTATCGAGGCGCATCACGGGCGGATCTGGGCGGAGAACCGCACCGACGGCGAGGGTGCGGTCGTGGGCGCCAGGTTCTTCATAGCCCTGCCCACTCTATGACCGGGGTTTGGGGCCTGTGGCCCCAACTCTTCTACCTTTCTTTTCTTTCCCCCGCCCCTTGGGGCGGAGGGAAAGAAAAGATAAGTAAGACGTGGGGCCCCAAGACACGTTCTTTGGCCCCACACCCCGGTAATATAGCGCACGGTCCATGAGTAAACTCGTCGTTCACGCCACCACCCTCAGCCTTCTGTCCGGCTCTGCCTGGAAGGGCGTCCTGATTGTGGGACCGTCGGGCATCGGCAAGAGCGACATGGCGGTGCGCGCTGTCGAAAAGGGCCTGGTGCTGATCTGCGACGACCATACGGCCCTGTGGTCGTCTGGTGGCCATCTTTACGCCGCTCCGTCCACGCCTGACCCTAAAGCCTTTCGCACCCTGACCCGACTGCACCTGGTCGTTCTGGCGCAATCCGAAGGCCCCAGGGCGCCCGAAGGCGAGATCACCCCCATTCTGGGACATAACGTCCCGACCCTGCGGCTCAATCCACGCGAAGCTTCGGCTGTGCCGCGCCTGATCACGCGATTGCGTTCGTTGTGATCACTTGAATATTCATGCTTCGTTCACGATCATTATAGTTACATGAATAGCACACCGCGCATTGATGGCGCGGAATTTGCTACCTTGTAAAAAACTTTTTTGCAGTGCGAAGCGTTCGGGGCTAGATTGCCGCTCCCCGGCGCGGGATCGTATCGAGGCTAGACGAAATTATGATCGGTTTGGTGATCGTCACCCATGGCAAGCTGGCGGATGAGTTCGTCGCCGCGATGGAGCATGTGGTGGGACCGCAGACCCAGGTCACGGCCATCTGCATCGGTCCCGAGGACGATGTCAGCCAGCGCCGCAAGGACATCCTGGAAGCAACATTCCGCAACGACACCGGCGACGGGGTCATCCTGCTGACCGACATGTTCGGCGGCACGCCGTCGAACCTGGCGATTTCGGTGATGGAGCAAACCAAGGCCGAGGTGATTGCCGGTCTGAACCTGCCGATGCTGATCAAGCTTGCCTCGCTGCGCAAGAACGAGCCGCTGAACACCTGCGTCGGCCATGCCCAGGAGGCCGGCCGCAAATACGTCACCGTGGCGTCCTACGTCCTGTCCGGCGACAGCTAGGAGTCTGATGTGATGTGGCCTCTGTTTTAAGGGGAACCACGGACCACACGGAAACCCCGCTGCGCGGCGACACGAAAAGACACGGAATTCCGGTTGTTCCATCTCCCGCGCGAAGCGCCTTCTTGTGGACATCAACGGGAGGCGCTTCGCGCGGTTCAGCGTCGAATTTCAGTGCCTTTCCGTGTCGCCGCGCAGCGGCGTTTCAGTGCCTTCCGTGGTAAATCTTTTCTTCTTTAACCCAGCTCTACAAGAGCATATTGATTTCCATTAACCGTTCACTCATGGTTTTTACCCGAAAATAACCGCAGGCACCTGACGAAAGGGCCGCCTCATGAGTGAAACAGACGTGCCCGTCACTGCCCAGGTTGAAATCTGCAATAACAAAGGCTTGCACGCCCGCGCCTCCGCCAAGTTCGTCAAGCTGGTGTCGAACTACGAGGACACGCGCGTCTTCGTCACCAAGGACGGCAACAAGGTCGACGGTGATTCGATCCTCGATCTGCTGATGCTGGCCGCCGGCAAGGGCTCGACCATCGAAATCGAAGCGGAGGGCCCCCAGGCGCAAGCCGTCGTCGCGGCCCTGGTGGAACTGGTCGAAAACAGGTTCGAGGAAGACGCGTGAAACCTGTTCTTGCCCTTCTGTTCACGGCGGCCCTGGCGATGGCTTCGCCGGTGATGGCGGAAGGTTCCGGCCATCCCAACAGCGGCGAAGGCGATGTCGAAGCGGCGGCCAAGCCGAAACCGGTTCGCAAAGCCAAACCGAAGGCGAAACCGTCTATTCCCGCGCCCAAAATACCCGACGCGCCCATACCCTATACGTCTTTAAGCGCCGGCACCCCGCTCAGCGCCGACATGGCCAAGGCCCTGACGCCGGCACCCGAATCCCATGCCCCGGCGTCGGTGGCCCACACCGAGCCCACAACGGCCCCTTTGGCGGCCGCGCCCGTTCATGTCGCCGAAGTCCCTCCGCCACCGCCCCCTCCGCGGCCCCGCGAAGACGTCGTGGAGATCAATCCACCACCGCCGGCCGAGATCAATCTCAAGTGCGAAACCACCATCACCCGCGGCAAGAAGACCGTCTCGACCGGCATCTTCTACATCGCCATCGTGCCGTCGCCGATCTTTCCGGACGAAGAGGCCAGCTTCCAGTTTCGCTTCGTCGATCCGGCGCACAAATCCCTGGTCCGTGACACGGTGTGCCAGGACATAAGCTGCCAGGCGCGGGTCAGCCCCAGCACCTACAGCCTGATCAACATGACCACGAAACACGGCGACGCCCTGCGCATTACGCTCGACCGGGCGCGCGGCGGCTTCTATGCCGAAGCCATCGACGACAAGATGGTGGGCTCGACCTCACACCTGGGCGAGCAGGGCTGGTGCGCGCCTGAGCCCAAGGTGACTAAGGCGCTGTTTTAGGCGCGACGGCTGCCGTGACATCCAGACGCGCCTTCCACGGATCGGGGCCAGGCTTGGCTGTGCCGTCCAGCGCGAAATCCAGCAAGGGATCCGCCGCCGGCGTATAGACCGGCCATACCGGCAAACCGGCGCCGTTGGGATCGCCTGTCTTGGCGAAGTTGACCCAATAGGCGTGGGCGGTCTTCGCCATGGCGGCGTCCTTCGCGGTCACAGCGGTGCCGTACTTGCCGGGCAGGGTGTCCATGACATAGGGAATGTCGGTGGCGTGCGGCGCACCGCGCTTCCATTCGGCCGCACGCGATTCCGCGACGTACGAGAATCGGTAGTGCCATGACTTGACGCCCTGATCGGCCAGGGTCGCGGCGACGAAGCGCGCCGGCTCGATCATCAAACGGTCCATGCCGATATCTGCATTGATGGTTTGCAGGTCGCCGCTATAGGCTGCCTTCGCCGCCTCGGCCTGGGCGCCGAAACTGGCATAAGCCTCCTCCGGCGTATTGACCCAGAACCGGCCGATATCGGCGCGGGTGGCGCCGACCAGCACAGGCACCTTGTTATAGCGCCCATGGAGATAGGCTTCCTGCGGCACTTCCTTGACGATGCGGCCGTCGATGGTCGGACCGCCATAGGTGTCGCCGGCCTGGCCCATGGTGTGCAGGCCCAGGCCCGCTGTCACGGTCTCGGCGGACAGGCCGCGCAGGGCCGTCAAAGCCGCGGCATCGGTCCCGGTGACGCCATTCTTTTTGGCGAAGTTCAGCCCCAGGGTCTCGGACGACGGTGCGGTCGGCAGGTCGTCACGGATGCGGCGTGCCCCCATCAGGTTGCCGCGGCCGCCGCCCGACTGGATGATGGCGCGGGCAAACAGGTTCTTCGACTCGCCCGAGGTCATCAGATTGTGCACCGACCCGCCGCCGGCCGACTCGCCGAAGACGGTAACATTGGCCGGATCGCCGCCGAAGGCCGCGATATTGCGCTGGACCCACTGCATGGCGGCGATCTGGTCCATATAGCCGTAATTGCCCAACAGCCCGTGATCGGCATCGGCGGCACTCAGGGCCGGGTGAGCGAAGAAACCGAACCGGCCCAGGCGGTAGTTGAAGCTGACATAGATGACGCCGTCGCGGGCGAAGTGCGTGCCGTCATAGACGGCCGGCGAGGTGCCGCCATTGACGAAACCGCCGCCATAGATCCAGACGATGACAGGCAGTTTCTTTTGCGCGCCGGCGGGCCGCCAGACATTGACGAACAGACAGTCTTCGGCCGGTTTGACGGTCAGCGGCGCGTCGTCACCGGGGAAGGGTTCCTGCATGCAGTCGGCGCCGAAGGCGGCGGCGTCACGGACTCCGGACCATTTGGCAGCGGGCTGGGGGGCGCGCCAGCGCAGGTCTCCGACGGGCGGAGCGGCGAAGGGAATGCCCTTGAAGGACTCGACGCCGTCGACGGTGACGCCGCGGACCTGGCCGGTTTCGGTGGTGACGGTACCGGCCGGCGCCGTGGTGGCGACACAGGCGGCCAGGGCGAGTCCGGCGGCGATGAGGGGAAGGGC
This sequence comes from Asticcacaulis sp. AC460, assembly GCF_000495795.1. Lineage (GTDB taxonomy): Bacteria > Pseudomonadota > Alphaproteobacteria > Caulobacterales > Caulobacteraceae > Asticcacaulis. Next base: position 12,200 of record NZ_AWGD01000014.1, on the reverse strand, counting down.
TTTCATGGCGATCCTCCGTTATTTTGGAGGGAACCTACCACGGTCTGGGAATGGGTCAAACGACCGAAGGTGCGGCTCGATTCGGAGTGAAGCGGAATTCCGTTGACGGCACCTCCAGCGCGAAGCGCCTTTATGCCTTTAAACTATGGGCTTTTGCATTCTGGCTCCACATCCTGAATTCCGTGTTTTCCGTGTCGCCGCGCAGCGGCTTCCGTGTGGTCCGTGTTCCCCTTCTTCGCCTCAGAAAGCTCTCAGTCAGCCGGCCTGCCGCTGATTTTTATGAGGAACACGGAAAACACTGAAGCGCCGCCAATGGCGGCGTACACGGAAAGACACGGAATTTTGGGCAAGCGCATCGGCAATGCGCGTCGGAATATTGTAAATTCAGGCGCTTCGCGCGGGAGATGCCATGCGCAAAAGTTCGTGTCAGTTCGTGGGGTTCGTGGTTCAAACCCTGACCACCCGTACCGCCATCCATTTGCGTCCCGGCAAGGCCACGACCGGTCGCGCCGGGTCATGGAAATCGTACATGTCCTTCTTCTGCACCGTGAACACGCCGTCGACCGGGGCTACCGTCATGTTCCAGGTATCCAGCACATCGACCCGGAACTGCTCGCCACCGACCAACTCGTTCTTGGGCAAATTCAACGCCCACTCCGACGGCGCCTCGGACCCGAAATAGCGCAGATAATACTGACCCGCCCGGCCGCCGATATGACGGTCCCACCACTTGTCGACCGGATCGATGCCGGGCCTGGGCCCATCCTCCATCACCTGCTTCAGAAACGCCAGACGCGGCGCGGACTCGCCCCAAAGCTTCCCACCCTTGCCCGTCCAGGAATCGTCCGCGCTGAGGTTCTGCGCCGTCAAGGTTTCGCCATGGCCGACATAGGTCCCGGCGATCAGGCCGTGCCAGAACCGCAGCACCATCTCCTCGCCGCTCAAATTCCCCCAGCGCAGCTCGATCTTGCCCTCGTAGCAAACCTCGTCGAAGATTACCGCCTTCTGCCAGGTGCTGCGATACATCTCGGCACGGGTATCGTCGGTCACCGCCGATCCGTTCTGGATACTGCTGTGGGTGATCCAGGGTTTGGTGTTGTCGTAAATGGCCTTGCAGTTATGGATCGACCGCAACCGGTCATGCGGGTCATGGTCCATGACAAACTGGCCCAGGTGATCGAAATCGGCCGGCGACTTGGTCTTGACCAGGTCGAACTCGTTGGCCAGCGACCACCACACATTGCGATAGGCGCCCAACCGGGCGATGACATAGGCGAGATAGCGCTCGTCATCGCTGCGCGCCATGTCGCCATAGCCATGCTTGCTGTCATAGGGATGGAAGAGGATGATATCGGCCTCGATCCCCAGCTCCAGAAGTTGCGCCACGCGCTTTTCAAACCGCTGGAAGAACAGAGGGTTCAAACGTGTCGGGTCCCAATCCTTGTCGCCCTTGCCGGTCACCGCAAAGGGCTCGATCGGCTCGGCGGCGACGTTCTGGAAGACGCACATCCGCATCTTGTTGAACGGAGACGCCTTCAGCGTGGCCAGGGTCTCGGCGCAGCGCGCCTCCGACTGCTGGGCCCAGGCATAGGCGGTGGTGCCGACCTGGCGGTAGGGCGTGCCATCGGCATAGGCGAAGTGATAACCGTCCGGCGTGACCCGCATCGGGCCGTGATTGCCCGGTGACGGTACCGTCGCCGTCACGGCGCCTGTGAGGTTGTTCAGCCCTGGCACGTTCGACACGGTCCGCCACGTCCAGGCGCCCGTTTCCGGCGGACTGAAGCGCACGCGATAAACGCCATTGCCGTCGTAGAAACCCGGTACATTCAGGTGACGTCCACCCAGGGTGAACACGGCGGCGAACTGGACATCGACAAACGGATTGCCTGTCTTAGGCCCATCGAAAGCCTGCTCGAACAGACCCCAGCGCTCGACCGACGGCACGGGTTCGGCCGCCCGCGCCATGCCGGCCACAGCCAGAGGCACGGTGGCGGCGACCAGGTGGCGGCGCGTGATTTTCGTCATGAAGCGTCTCCTTTTATTTGTATGTCATCATACAAATATTGCCGGACCTGGCAAGGCTTATGCCCTTTTTATGGAACGCCCGCCTTAAGATGTCGAAACTTTAGGCTTGGAGCGGTAACTGTATAACCCACACAAGTGACTGAAAATAAAGGAGTTAGCTATGAACCGTGATCGACTCGAAGGCAGCTGGGACCAGGTCCGTGGTAATGTCCAGAAGGCCTGGGGCAAGCTGACCAATGACGACCTCGACGTGATCGAGGGCAACCGCAAGATTCTGTCCGGCAAGATCCAGGAACGCTACGGCATCGCCCAGGACGAAGCCGAACGCCAGATCGACAAGTGGTCGGATGAAGCGGTCGACGAAGCCAAAGACCATACCCACTAACACCACCACAACCAAAGAGATTGCCGTTGTCCTTCCCGCCGGATGGACACGGCAAACGGGCGGGAAAGCGTTTCCTCAGAGGCGCTTTCCCGCCTTCATTTTTTTATCCTTCACCTTTTTCGCCTTTTCGCCGATGCCGTAGCCGGCGAAGGTCGTTTCGATCGTCTTGTCCATCTTGCGGGCGGCTTTCAGGTCGGCCTTGCCTTCCTTCTTAAGTCCCTTGCCCAGCCTGGCGACACCGCGGCCGTAAAGGCCGATGGCATAGGTGTTTTCCGCCATGGCCACATCATAGTCGGCGATTGCCTCATCCCATTTGCCCATCTGCAGATAGACCATGGCGCGGCTGTCGCTCATGGTCCGGTCGCCCGGCTTGAGCTTGAGCGCCGCATTGCACTGCTCCAGCGCCTTATCCAGTTCCTGCTTGCGGGTGGCGCGCAGCCAGCACGCACTGTTGAAATACTCGGCCTTGTCGGGAACCAGGGTCGTCAGGAGGTCGAGATCCTTGATCTGGCCGTCGACATTGCCGTCGCGCTCATACAGCCGCACGCGCAGGGACAGGGCTTCGTCATCTTCCGGGTCCATGGCGACGGCGGCGTTGATATCGACCAGCGCCTTGTCATATTCCTTGTAATTGTAATAGGTGGCGCCGCGCGTCACCACGATGAACTCCGACTTCGGTTCCAGGGCCAGGGCGGCGTCGAGATCGGCGAACTTGCCGTCGCGGTCCGCCTGCGGACGGACCTGGGAGCGGCGGACATAGAGGTCGGCCGTCGGCGCCAGGGCGATGGCCTTGCCGAACACCTCCAGGGCCTCGGCGCGCTGGGTGGCGCAGGGCACGGCCGTGTCCTTGCAATCGGTCAGGCGTTGCCCCAGGTCGTCCAGAAATTCGACATTGCCGGGTTGTTGGGTGACGGCGGCGCGGACCGCCGCGATGGCCTTGCCGTACAGGGGGCCGGCTTCGGTGCGCTGTGCGGCGCAGCTTGTCGCCGTACCCTTGCAGCCGGTCAGGTAGTCCGCCAGGCTGTCGATCAGTCCGACATTGTCCGGATGCCGGGCGACCGCGATACGGGCCGTTTCGATCGCCTTGTCGTACCGGTTGGTGCTTTCATAAATCCCCATCAGGGCGCCTGCGGCTTCGGGCGAATTGGGCTGAGCCGCATACCAGGCCAGGGCCTTTTCCTCAGCCTTCGCCATATCGCCCGTCGCCCCCAGAAGGACAACCCGCAGCGCCTGGGCCATGGCGTCGTCGGGCGCCAGGTCGGCCGCCGTATTCGCGGCCGTCAGCGCACGCGGCAGGTCCTCGCGCTGCATGTAGATCACCGCCATCAGGAAGTAGTTGTGACTGTCCCCCGGACTGATGCCCTGGGCGGTCTTCAGGTCTGTCAGGGCGCCGTCCAGGTCCTCCCCGCCCATGCGGATCATGGCGCGCACGGAATAGGCCACGGACGAACGCGGATTCATCTTGAGGGCTTTTTCGACCTCGACCCGGGCCTGATCCATCTTGCCCGCCTGAAACAGTTCGTAAGCCTGGGCGGCGTGGGCCTGGGCCGCAGCGGCCTTGTCGACCTTCTGCGAGGTTGCCGCCGGCGGTTTGACCTGGGCTGCCAGCCCGCTGACCGGCGCCCCCACAAGCACGATGCCGGCTGCCGACGACCACAGGATCCGTTTCCACATAAGCTTTATTTCCCGCATGGTTTTAGGGTTTGATGCCGTCCTCGGCGTAGGTTTTTTCGATACCGGGTGACTGGCGTTTGGCCTCGGCCAGGTCGGCCTTGCCTTCCTTGCTCAGGCCCTTGCGCAGTTTCGCGATGCCGCGGCCGTACCAGGCCGAGGCGAACGGGCCGCCATTGGCCACGGCGACGGCGGCGTCATAGTCCGCCAGGGCTTCGTCCCACTTGCCCATCTTCAGATGGACCATGCCGCGGCTGTCCAGGATCTGGCCGGACCGCGGCTCGACCTTCAGCGCCGCATTGCACAGCTCCAGCGCCCTCTCCAGCTCGCGGCCGGAAATGGCGCGCGCCCAGCAGGCATTGTTGAGCAGGTCGGGGTCTTCGGGCTTCAGGGCCAGCGCCTTGTCCAGTTGGACGAACTCGGCGTCGTAATTGCCCTGTTCCTCATAGATGTTGGCACGCAGGCCATAGGCCTCGGTACCCTCGGGCTCCAGCGCCTGGATGGCGTCGGCATCCGCCAGGGCCAGGTCGTAATCCTTGTACGACCGGTAGAACTGGCCACGCGTCAGCAGGATCTCCGGCGAGTCGGGCTGCAGCGCCAGGGCGGCGTCGATATCGGCAAACCGGGCGGCGCGTTCGGACTCCGGCCGCATCCGGGCGCGGTTCAGATACAGGTCCACCGACGGCTCCAGCGCGATGGCCTTGCTGTAGGCCTCGACCGCCTTCGGCCGTTTGGCGTCGCATTCGGCCTCGGTGCCACAGCGCATGAACGCCTCACCCAGGGCGGCATGCAGCCGGGCATCGTCGCCGTCCTTCGCGATGGCGGCCTGCAACACCTCGATCGCCTTGTCGTACTGGGTGTTGAACTGATAGGCCACAGCCAGGAACAGCGTCGCCTCGACGGAATCCGGCTGCATCATGACGTTGGTCAGGGCGTCGTCCAGGGCCCGTTCGGCATCGCCCTTTTCCAGCAGGACCAGGCCACGCAACTGGCGCGCCGCCGGATCGGCCGGATTGATGTCGAGGACCCGCGTCAGGGCGTCGATCGCCTGCGGATAGTCCTTGCGCGCCCAATGGATGTAGGCCTGGCCGCTATAGGCCTCGGTATTGCGCCGGTCGATGACCAGGGCCGCGGCATAATCGGCCAGGGCGCCGTCATCGTCCTCAGCCTTGTCCTTGACCTGGCCGCGCAGGACCAGGGCCTTGGCGGACTTGGGGTCCAGCTTGAGCGCGGCATCCAGGTCGGCGATCGCTTCGCTAAGCTGACCGCCGGCCCACCGGGTCTGAGCCCGCGCGACATAGTCGTCCACCGTCTTGGGGTCGTCGTGGCCGGCCGCCGCGACATCGGCCGTCGTCGCCTTGTAGTCGTACGGCATCTGGAGATAGACCTGGGTGTCGCCCAGCCGGTCCAGTTCGGTCTCGGCGGCCAGGACTTCCGCCGCCGGCACTTCCGGGGCGACGGTGCGTTCGGTCACCTCCATGGTGAAGACGCCGTCCCTGAGCTGGAAGCTGCGTTTCATGGCGTAGCCGGCCAGGGTTTTGTCGACCGCCTCGCCGGCAATGGCGAAACCCTTGCCCTTCTGCGGCAGGATGACGGTAGCGCTGGTCCTTTCATAGTGCGGGAAGGCCAGGCTGACCGGGGCGTCCTTCGCCTGGCCGTCCTTGCGTTCCAGGTCGAAACCGCCGCCGACATAGGCGCCGTCGACCATATACTGGCGCGGCTTGCCAGATCCGGGCGACCACCAGTTCATCTTGGCCTTGCCCTCCATCCGGATGCGGAACTCGCCCGTGGCGTCGTCCCAGTCACTGGTGATGGTGTCGAGCGTGAAGTCCTCGTTGTCCTTCATCGACTCTTTCATCTGCTTGTCGAACTCGTCCTTCGACATGGCCGCCATGGCCGTATGCATGGCCAGGGCCTGGTCGCCACGGGTGATGACCTCCGCGGCGTAGGGCGCCGGCGCGTCCAGCCCGGCCGAGGCATCGACGCGCATCGTCTTTTCCTGCAGCGGCTTGTCAGGCGCCGGCAGGGTGATTGCCACCAGGTCTCCGCCCGTGCCCCTGACCGGCAGGCCCCATGTGTAGGCCGGCACCGGGACCTGGTCCAGGCGCGTATCGCCCATGCGTGTACCGTCCAGCCAGTAGGTCTTGCCGTCGACGACGGCCCGGACGATGACATGGTCGAACAGTTCGATCAGTGGCAGGCTCTCGTTCATGCCGTCGCCGCCCTTGGTCGAGACCAGAACAGCCTCGGACTCGATCCCCAGTTCGCGCAGCAGGGCCAGCAGCAACGCCGTCTTGCCCTTGCAGTCGCCGAACCGGCGCTGCCAGGTCAGGTCGGCATCGGCCGGGACGTAGTTGCCCTGGTTGGCGCCGATATAAACGTAACGCACCTGCTCCTCGACCAGCCGCAGCGCGGCCGCCGCCTGATCGCCGGGCGTCGTGTGGGCAGCGCGGATCTTGTCGACCTCGGCGCGCAGCGGCGAATCGGGCGCCAGGGTGGAGGCCTTGGTGTACAGCGGCGCCATCATGCCCGACAGATCCGGCCAGGAGGCGAATTCGGTCAGTTGCAACTGGCCGAAGCGCTTGTAGCGGTCGGGGACGCGCGGCTGGGCCTCGGGACTCTTGTAGTCCTTGAGTTCCAGGCTCACCTCGCTGCCAGCCGCCGTCTTCTTCACCTTGACGTCGGTCAGGTCGGAGGTCGCCTTCCAGCGCATCGGCTTGCCGGCGGCCCACTCGGCGCGGTAGGTGACGCGGCCGATGGGCATGGCGCTGTTGTAGGACGACAGGGTTTCGGACTTGCCACGCAGCACCGGATCCTGGCGATGGATGGTCAGGGAATAGGTCAGGATATCGCCGACCTGCAGGCCCTCGGTCTGCAGAATGGCGGTCAGGTTTCCGTCCAGCATCTGGCGGTCCAGATTGCTCTCGCGGCGCAGGGTGGTGAAGGTCTGGCCCTGGGCCAGGACGTCGATGACCTGATCCCCGCGCAGGATCTGCACCTTGTGGATGGTGACCGTGTCGGTCTGCGGGTTCCAGTAGGCCGTCGGCCGGCCGTAGGCCAGGCCTTGCGGCGTCAGAATCTTCAGCGCGATATCCATGAAGTGGTCATCGCCGTCATTGCCGAACCGGCTTTGGATATCCATGCCCAGGAAGGCGGCGGGCGCACCCGGCTCGGTCTTGGCCTCACGCACGGTCGGCAGCGGCTTGACCCATGATGCGGCCGGACCGAATTCCAGCGCGTCGGCGGCATGAGCAAGACCCGGGGCAAGGACCAGCGCCATGGCCGCCGATGCCCGAAGAAGCTGTTTCAACATCAATATTCCCCCTGAAGCCGACGACACAGTAACGCGTCACCCTTCGCCTTTCAACAGGTTGTGACCATGCTGCGATGCGATAGACTCACCCGGCAACCTGTGTTAACGTGGTGTCATGTCTCGAATGTTTACAGCAACCGTAACCCGTAAAACGACCGCTATTGGCGGGGCGTCGGGTGGTTGCGTGATCGCTTAAGGTCATTCTCAGCCATCCACCCCCGCCCACCATGGACGGGGAATTGGCTTTCCTCCCTGTCCGCCGCTTTCGACTACTAAGTTCCCAGGAGGACTATCATGAGTTCCAATCGTCATGCCTTGATCGTCATCGGCGCCCTGCTGCCGGGCGCGGCCGTCGTGGAGATGGTCGAAACCGCGCGTGCCGAAGGAACACAGGTGGTTTTCGTGGGTGCCGCCGACGGCGTGACCCCGCGCTTTCCCGACTGGGTGATCGACAACGGCGAAGGCGACCTGTTCGTCGGCACCAACCTGGCGGCCCAGCTTCGTGCTGTGGGCGTGGCGCGCCTGAGCGTCGCCGGTTCCGACTCGGTCCTGGCCCAGGCCCAGGCCCTTGGGTTCGACGCGCAGACGGCCGAAACCTACGCATAAATATCCAAAAAGCGCATACTTGCCATAAGGTTGTGCAAATAACGCAGTTATATTTGACATCCGGCGGTGGGCTGTCATTGTGCCTGCCTAATGACCGACTTTCCTTCCGGCCTCGCCGCCGACATAGCCGCGATTGAACGCATCGACGCCGTGCCGATGATGCTGGACGTCATCACCCGGGCGACGGGGATGGGGTTCGCTGCCGTGGCGCGGGTGACGGAGGACCGCTGGGTCGCGCTCAGCGTCAAGGACGATATCAGCTTCGGCTTGGGCGTCGGCGGTGAACTGCCCGTCGCCAGCACCATCTGTCATGAGATCCGTCAGTCCGGCAAAGGCGTGATCTTCGACAACGCCGTCGAACATCCCGTCTACTGCAGCCACCACACCCCTGAACTGTACGGCTTGAAAAGCTACATTTCCCTGCCGATCTTCACGAAGGACGGTACGGTGTGGGGGACGCTGTGCGCGGTCGATCCGGCGCCGCACAAGCTCGACAATCCCGAAACCATCGGCATGTTCCAGCTTTTCGCCGAGCTGATCGGCATGCACCTGACCAACCGAGAGAAAATCGACGGCATCGAGGTCGCCCTGGCCGAGGCGCGCGAAACGGCCAAGCTGCGCGAACAGTTCATCGCCGTGCTGGGCCATGACCTGCGCAATCCGCTGGGGGCGATTACCTCGGGGGCGGAGTTGCTGAAAGGCCGCACCAAGGACGAGCGCGGCGAACGCATCGTGGGCATGATTCAGCAGTCGGCCGTGCGCATGGGCGAGCTGATCAACAATCTGCTGGACCTGGCGCGCGGGCGGCTGGGGCGCGGGTTCAATCTGAACCTGGAAAGCCGTGGCGACCTGGACGGCGCGCTTTTGCATGCGGTCAACGAGGTCCGCTCGGCCTGGCCCGATCGCGCGGTCGAGACCCGCTTCGCCCTGACCCAGCCGGTGACGGTGGATGTGCATCGGATTTGCCAGATGGTGTCGAACCTGGTTGGCAATGCCTTTACCCATGGTGATCCGGCCAAGCCGGTGAAGGTTTCAGCCGCCAGCGGTGGCGATGTGTTGACGGTGATGGTGTGCAATGGCGGCCGGGCGATTGCGCCGCAAGTGCTGGACAAGCTGTTCCGGCCGTTCACCCGCAACGAGGTCAAGCATGGCCAGGAGGGTCTGGGTCTGGGGCTGTACATTGCGTCGGAGATCGCGAAGGCCCACGGCGGCACCCTGACGGTCCAGTCTACCGACGACGAAACGGTTTTCCGCTTCCGCATGTCGCTCTAGCCAACACCGGGCGCCTAGCCTGTCACGATATGAAGACATAAAACGCCCTCCTCTCCACGAAGTGGGGAGGTGCCGGCGAAGCCGGCGGAGGGGTATCTTGCGTAGATGCGGCTGCCGAATAAGTTCAGAACAGTCTCGATGGGCGAATTCGCAAAACAAGAGGCCAGGAAGACGACGCGTCACGGACCGGGGGGAAGATCCGTTAAATCCCGACATCGTCTTCCTGGCGCTTGTAGTCCCGCCGGGTGTCCCATACTCGGGGTCTTCGGCGATGAACAAAGCTTAGCCGTCTCAGGGTAAGAATGCTGTGCGCAGGCCGCACGACCGCCATAAAACCCCGGTTAATGACAGCTTCGAAACAATAACATCGGTTCTGAAATCTTTCTGAAACAGCGCCACCCAAATTGGACCACGCGGCCGGATTACGGATTTGTAATCTGTTTCCGTGAGGTCAATTCATGCCGCCATCCTTCCTGGTTTCCCTGTGCAACAACGGTAAGTCCAACACCCATCTGCTTCAGGTCGATACGACAGGAAAGATCACACCCGCCGCCTACCGGCTCAAACCGAAACTGCGCGGCGCCACTGGCTGGGTGCTGCTGGGCGACCGGGTCATCGTCTCGCTGCAGTCGCGCACCTACAGCTTCGCCGTCACCGACGCGCACCTGAACCGGGCCACCTACCTGCCCAACGGTCCGTTCCATTTCGACCTGCATGGCCTGGTCGCTTTCCAGGGCCATCTCTACAGCGTCCGCACGGCGCGCAACGAGATCTGGCGCCTCAGCCCGGACCTGAAGCCACTCGATTGCGTCAATCCCAACCAGAGCGACGACAACGACACCCTGCATATCAACGACCTCTGCGTCTACAAGGGCCGGCTGGTGGCGTCGCAGTTCGGCGCCCGGCGGTCGACCGGCAAGCGTATCGGCTGCGTCTTCGATGTGCTGAGCGGCGAGGTCCTGTTCGACGGCTTCACCGACCCGCACAGCGTCACCAGCCGCGACGGTCTGCTCTATGTGCTGGATTCGGCGACCGGGAGTTTGTTCGAGCTGGAAACGGGGCAGGGCCCGCGCCGGCTCTTAAGCGTCTTCGGCTATGCCCGGGGTCTGTATCTCGACGACGACTGGATCGTGATCGGCAAGAGCGTCCACCGCACCGACAGCCGCAGTCGCAAGACCCCCATGCCGCCGATTTTGTTCCCTGACAGTGAAGCCCAGGCAGCCTCGGGCCGGGCGGGCCTCTATGTCTATGAACGCAAAACGGGCGAGTGCCGGTTTATCGACACCACGCGCTTCGGCGGCGAGGTCTACCAGATCGATCGTTTCGACGTACCTCAGCCGGTGCCGCAACCAGCCGCGAACTGGCTGACGCAACTGACGGCGCGGCTGCGGGGCGATGTGATGGAAATGTATGGAGGGCACATATGAAGAGACCCGAGGATTTATCGAACCATTCCTCCGCTTTTCAGCTTCAGATGTTCAATCCTCGGGTCCTTGGGCCTGTTGAGTTTTTCATGTTCAACAGGAAGATTTGATATTATCCGAACGCGGATAAAATTTCAGTCGGCGATGCCGCTGCAAAGATAAGAAATCCGTAAACTCAGACCCCCAGGCCTGTCTTCAGTCCCTCGGCGCGCTTTTTCATCAGCTCATCGAACGCGCCCCAGACGCCTTCACCGCCGGTCCACTGGCCGGTGGTCGCAGCCTTGGAATATTCGGTGGCGCGCGCTTCGAAGAAGTTGGCATGCTCGACGCCCGACAGCAGCACCTGCAACCACGGCAGCGGGTTTTCCTTCACCCCGCCGAACACTTCCGGCAGGTTCAGCTGACGCAACCGCCAGTCGGCGATGTAGCGGATATAGGCCTTGATATCGTCCGGGGTCATGCCCTGGACAGGACCCATTTCGAAGGCCAGGTCGATGAACTTGTCTTCCATCGTCACCACGGTCTTGCAGCAGTCGATGATGTCGTCCTGGACCGACTTGGTCAGCGCCTTGGTTTCCTTGGCGAACGCATGATACAGCTTGATGATGCCTTCGCAGTGCAGGCTTTCGTCGCGCACCGACCACGACACGATCTGGCCCATGCCCTTCATCTTGTTGAAGCGCGGGAAGTTCATCAGCATGGCGAACGAGGCGAACAGTTGCAGGCCTTCGGTGAACCCGCCGAACATGGCGAGCGTCCGCAGCACATCGGCTTCGGTATCGACGCCGAACGTGCCCATGAAGTCGTGCTTGTCGCGCATGGCTTCATAATCCATGAACGCGCCGAACTCGGACTCGGGCATGCCGATGGTTTCGAGCAGCAAGGCATAGGCGGCGATATGGATGGTTTCCATATTGGCGAAGGCCGACAGCATCATCTTGACTTCGGTCGGCTTGAACACCCGGCCGTAGCGTTCCAGGTAGTTGTCCTGGACCTCGATGTCAGATTGCGTAAAAAACCGGAAGATCTGGGTCAGCAGGTTGCGTTCGGAATCATTGAGCTTGGCCGCCCAGTCCTTGCAGTCCTCGCCCAGCGGCACTTCTTCCGGGATCCAGTGGACCTGCTGCTGCTTGCGCCAGAACTCGAAGGCCCACGGATAGCGGAACGGCTTGTAGCTGTGGCTGGGGGTCAGGAGGCCGGCACCGGAAGCGGACAGAAGGCGAGAACTGGTCATTGGTAATCCCGAATCGAAACTGAGGCCGAAGCCGGACCCATATCACCACAAATTGTGGTTAATGCCAGCTTAACGTCTACATCTGGTAGGTGATATTTGGGGACAAATTCTGTCGCCCTGTGGGTGAACGGTTTCGCCACCCGAGTCTGGCACGACGTTAACAAATGACCGCAGGGTGTCGAGCGCAAAAGTTAACGCGAAATCATTTGTGAAGGGCGGTGGCAAATCAGGTTCGGCGCGGCCGGTAGAATCAAACGACGGAACACACGG
>NZ_AWGD01000013.1 GCF_000495795.1 Asticcacaulis sp. AC460 | reverse complement strand
AAGCGCCGCCTTTGGCGGCGGCACGGAATTCCGGGTGAAGATACGCTCGTGCGTCACTCGAACCATCAACAGATTGAGGCGCTTCGCGCGGGAGATCGGCCATCCCGAATTCCGTTTCTTTCTGGCGTTTGATTCTACTGGCTTTTCCGGACAAGCATCCAAAAAAAGGCCCCGCCAGGTCCGGGGAAACCTGGCGGGGCTCCGGGCAGAACAGGCCGTTAGGGAGAAACCGGCCGTCCTGAAGCTCATAAGCGCTCGCTCAGACTCTCCCCGTGGCTGGCGATCACGCGCGAATACCAATGGGCGCTGTCCTTGGGTGTGCGTTCCAAAGAGTCGAAATTGACGTGGACGATGCCGAAGCGCTTGGCGTAGCCCAGGGTCCATTCCAGATTGTCCATGAACGACCACACCAGGTAGCCGCGGATATCGACGCCGGCCGCAATGGCCTCACGCACCGCCAACAAATGCTTCTTCAGATAATCCGTCCGCAGCGGATCGCGCACCCGGCCGTCCTCCGCCACCGGAGGATCGAAAAACGCCGCCCCATTCTCTGTGATGTACAATGGCACATCGCCGTAACGCTCACGCACCCACAACAGCGTGTCGGTCAAACCCTGCGGATAGACCTCCCACTTCGTCTCGGTATAGGTGGCCAGCGGTTGCCGCACGGCGGCGGCCTTCAGAAACCAGGCATCGTCGTCATGCCGTGTGACCGACCGCGTATAGTAGTTGACCCCGATGAAATCGACCGGCTGGCGGATCAGCTCGAAATCGCCGCGATCCCACTCCGGCCAGGCGCCGTTGAACACTTCGCGCAGCTCCGGCGGATAGGACCCTAACAACGCTGGGTCGAGATACTGCTCGTTCATATAGGCCGCCGCCCGTCGGGTCGCCGCCACATCGGCATTGGCGTTCGACGCGGCATATTTCGGCTCGATATTGACCACCAGCCCGATCTCGTGCTGGCCGACCTCGCGATAAGCCTTCACCGCCGCGCCGTGCGCCCGCATCAGGTTGTGCGAAGCGATCGGCGCCTCGAACCGGTTCTTATGCCCCGGCGCGATCGTCCCATGCAGATAGCCGCCGTCGCTGACCACCCAGGGTTCGTTGATCGTGACCCACTTCTTCACCCGGCCGTCGAAGGCTTCGAACGCCACCCGGGCATACTCGGCAAACCAGTCCGCCGACTCACGGTTCAGCCACCCCCCGCGATCGTCCAGCGCCGCCGGCAGGTCCCAGTGAAACAGCGTCACCATCGGTTCAATACCGTTGGCCAGAAGCGCGTCGATCAGGTTGGAGTAAAACGCCACCCCCGCCGCATTCACCGCACCTGTGCCCTGCGGCAAGATCCGCGCCCACGACAGGCTGAAACGATAGGCCTGCATGCCCAGCCGCTTCATCAGCGCGATATCCTCGCGGAAGCGGTGATAATGATCGCAGGCGACATCGCCGGTCTCGCCTTCGGGCAGATGGCCGGGGGTATGGACAAACCGATCCCAGATGCTGGGGCCCTTGCCGTCGGCCTTGGGTGCCCCTTCGATCTGGTAGGCCGCGGTGGCGCACCCCCATAAAAAATCTGCCGGAAAGCCTGACATCCGCCCCGCACTCAAACCCTGAATGACACCCTGATCCAGCGACCCGCCGGGAGTGATGCATTAAGGTTTCATCTGTTCCGCATTTTTGTGTAAACGCTTACAGTGTCGTTGACAAGCATTTTGTAAGCGTTTACAGCCGCTTTTGTAAGCGTTTGCAGATTAACCGTAACGCCGTCCTGTGCCACAAGTGAGTCGTTGAGCGAGTCTTTCAGATTCGGGCCACTTCAAGGGGACCACATGGGACGAGATAATAATGAACGACTTGGGGATCGGAAGAAGGCGGACATGAAGGGAGCTACCCTGAAGGACGTCGCCCGTGAGGCGGACGTGTCCATCGCTTCGGCGTCGCGGGCCATCAACGGCCTGGATAACGTCGCCGAAGAGGTGCGCCGCCGTGTCCTCGAGGCCGCCAGCAAGCTGCGTTACGTGCCCCATGGCGGCGCGCGTTCCCTGGTCATGGCGCGGACCAACACCATCGGCGTCCTGCTGCCCGATATCTACGGCGAGTTCTTTTCCGAAATCATCCGCGGCGTCGACGTCGCGGCCCGCGCCCGCGGGCTCCATCTTCTGGTTTCGGGCTCCCACGGCGATATCAACGAAGCCGTCACGGCGGTGCGCGCCATGGGCGGCCGGGTCGACGGCCTGCTGGTCATGTCGCCCTTCGTCGATTCCCAGGATCTGGCGGCCGTCCTGCCGCTCAACCTGCCCCTGGTCACCATCGCCTCGCGCATCGGCAAGGTCGAGCAGGGCTCGATCAGCATCGATAATTTCGGCGGCGGCGTGAAGGCGGTCGAACACCTGATCGATCAGGGCTGCAAGACCCTGGCCCACATTTCCGGCCCGCCTAGCAATTTCGAAGCCCAGGAACGCCGCCGCGGCTTCCTGGAGGCGGCCGAAAAAGCCCTGCCGGGCGTCGAGCACAGCGTCTTCGAAGGCGATTTCACCGAGGAATCCGGCTATCGCGGCGCCAAGGCGTTTCTTGCGGCCTGCGCCCAATCGGGCGAGCCCATGCCGGAAGGCATCTTCGTCGCCAACGACATGATGGCCGTCGGCTGCCTGCTGGCCCTGCGCGAAGCCGGTAAGGCCGTGCCGGACGAGGTCGCCCTGGTCGGGTTCGACGACATTCCCATTGCCCGTTTCGCCTCGCCCCCTCTGAGCACGCTGCGGGTCGGTGTCTTCGACCTGGGCCGCCGCGGCCTGGAGCTGCTGGTCGACGCCATGGAGCGCGACCACGCCGAAGGCGAGCTGCCCGAGTCGGGTGAGGGCGTCATTGTTTCACCGGAGCTGGTTTTCCGTGACAGCTCCCGGCGGCGGGCACCACCCGCCTGAGGCTACGGAAAAAACATAGCCAGAGTTACCAGATAAGTTCCGTCCATCAAGGGCAAGGAATTGGGAGGAGAGAAAATGAAGTTTCAACCTGCACGCCGAGGCCTGAGAACCGGCGTTTCGGCGGTCGCCGTCGCGGCCGTCCTGTCGCTCAGCATCATGGCCACCGGCGCCCTGGCGGCCGACACCTCGACCCTTCAGGGACGCGCCGCTCCGGGGGCGACTGTGACCGCCACCGACACGGTGACCGGCCAGAGCGTCACCACCACGGCCTCCGCCGACGGCAGCTACATCATCGTCGGCCTGCGCCCCAGCAACTATCACGTCGTCGCCGGCGCCAACCAGGACGACATCGCCCTGGCCGTCGGTGAAACCGGCACGCTGGACCTGGCCGAAGCCGCCCCGGCCGATGCCCAGGGCGCCGTCGTCGTCCGCGGCCGGCGCACCAAGGAAGTCCGGACCTCGGAAATCGCCACCTCGGTGTCCCAGCGCCAGATCGAAAACCTGCCGCAGAACGACCGCAACTTCATGAACTTCGCGGCCCTGGCGCCGGGCGTCAGCGTCTCGACCAGCACCACGCAGAAGCAGTTCCAGGGCGGCGGCGTCGGCCCCGACCAGGTCAACGTCTTCATCGACGGCCAGTCGTTTAAGAACTTCTCCGGCCACGGCGGCGTGTCGGGCCAGGCCTTCTCGCGCGGCAATCCCTTCCCGCAGCTGGCCGTCCAGGAGTTCAAGGTTTCGTCCCAGAACTTCAAGGCGGAGATCGAGCAGGCCGGTTCGTCGGTCATCTCGGCCGTCACCAAGTCGGGCGGTTCGGAATATCACGGCACCTTCTTCTATCAGGTCCAGTCCAAGGACATGATCGGCCAGCCCTTCTTCGAGCGCGCCAACCCCAAGCCCGACTACAACCGTGAACAGTACGGCTTCGATGTCGGCGGCCCGATCATCAAGGACACCCTGCACTTCTACCTGGCCTATGAAGGCACCAAGCAGCAGAACCCCAGCACCGCCGTCTCGGTGCCGTCCAATGCCGGACCGTTCACCGGTTCGTTCGCCGATCCGTTCAGCCAGGATCTCATCTTCGGCAAGCTGACCTGGTACCTGAGCGACGCCGATACCCTGGATTTCTCGGTCTTCAAGCGCGACGAAGAAGATATCCGCGACTATGGCGGCAACCGCGCCCGCGAAAGCGCGCGCAACATCCGCTCCAAGACGGACCAGTTCAGCGTCGAATGGACCCACCGTGGCGACGGCTGGCTCAACGAGATGAGCCTGTCTTATCGCGACGACGCCACCGGTACGCCGCAAATCACCGAATCCGGCCCCCAGATCACCCTGACCAACGGCGTCTTCGGTCCTGACGCCGCCATCCTCGGCCGCCACTTCTTCGCCCAGGATTCGACCCAGAAGCTGACCACCTTCAAGGACGACTTCACCTTCAGCGACATGGAGTGGCACGGCCGCCACACGGTGAAGATGGGCGTCAAGGTTGCCCAGACCACCCTGACCCGCGACGAAGACGTCCACACCCAGGGCAGCTACTGGGTCGATATCTCGGGCAACTATGCCTACACCAACCTGTCCGCCGCCGCGACGGCAGGCAAGGTATGGAAGGGCCAGGTTGCCCTGGCGCCGACCGGTCTGGTATCGGCCGACAACACCATGTACGGCCTCTACATCCAGGACGACTGGGAAGTGAACGACCACCTGACTCTGAACCTCGGCCTGCGCTGGGACTACGAGTCGAACATGATGAACAACGAGTACGTCACGCCGACCAAGATCGTCGACGCGCTGAAGGCCTACACCAACTGGACGGCCGCCGGCATCGACTACCGCGACTACGTCTCGACCGGCAGCAACCGTGAATCCTTCACCGGCGCCTTCCAGCCGCGGGTCGGCTTCTCCTACGACGTCATGGGTGACCGCAACCTGGTCCTGTTCGGCGGCTGGGGCCGTTACTACGACCGTAACGCCTTCATCGCGGCGTCGCTGGAAACCATCGTCAACACCCGCCAGACGCCGGAACTGGTCGCCACCCTGACCCCCGCCCAGACCGACGCCAATACCCTGCGTACGCAACTGGCGGCGGCCGGTACCGGCGGTTCGGTCTGGTTGCTCAACAACGAAACCAAGGTGCCCTATACCGACCAGGCGAACCTCGGCTTCCGCGCCCGCTTCGGCGACATCCAGACGACCTTCGGCGTGGCGCATAACCGCTCGCACGACGCCTTCCAGTATGTCCGCGGCAACCGCATGCTCAACGGCACCTTCTCGCCGATGGGTGACGGCTACGTCATCGACAACTTCCCGGCGGAAGGCCAGCTGGCCGGCTTCAACGGCAAGCTGAACATCGGCGCCAATGGCGGCGAAGCCAAGTACGACTCGGTCTACATGACGGTGGACAAGCCGTTCAGCGTCCAGGACGGCTACGGCTTCTCGGCCACCCTGACCCTGGCCAACGCCAAGAATACGGGTTCCGAGCACGGTTCCGATGAATTCTTCGCCGGCGCCCGTCAGGACGTCTTCGGCTACAGCTACACCCTGGGCGTCGACAAGCTTCGCTTCGTCGGCACCGGTATCGTCGCCGGTCCGTGGGACACCACCATGTCGGCGACCCTGACCCTGGCTTCGGGCACGCCGTTCGGCATGATCGACGGCACGGGCCCGAACCCGCCCAATGCCTGCTGTATCGCCAACCTGTCGGGGGTCTATTTCCCCGAGGACGACCTGGCCTATCAGAACCTGGACCTGCGTATCGCCAAGGACTTCGAGCTGCCCAACGGTCATGTCGTGACGGTGGACGGTCAGGTGTATAACGTGTTCGACCACGTCAACCGTGCCTACTCGGCATGGGGCGCCGGCTCCAACTGGGGCGGCGGTCCGGCCATGAAGGAAAACGCGACCGTCGGTCAGGCACGCAGCTTCCAGGTGGGCCTGAAGTACAAGTGGTAAGCGTGAGCGCAATCTGATTGCGCGACCACAAAAACAGGAGTTGATCCTGGTAAAGGGGGAGGTCCCGTACCTCCCCCTTTTTTTGCGATCGCCGCGCTCACTGGCCAAATCGCCAACTCGGCGCTACTCTCCGGATGGAGCCGCCAAAACCTGCCAAATTAGAGGGGTATCGTGCACGTCTGCGAGGCTGGAGATGGATAAGGTCGCTCTCATACGCCGACTTATGGAAGCGCGAAGGTTCGTGGACATGCGGGACATAATGGAGGGGGAATCTCCGTACATCTCGGATCTGTCGACCGGCGCTCCGGACGGTGTGGCGGAACGCAGGGCCTGGGCGATGGCTCAGCATCATCTCCGATTTGTTGCCGAGTTTGGTGATCTGCCGACGGCGAGAAAAGACGGTCGGATTCTGAGTGCGTATCCCGAGGATTTTGAAACGTGGCTCCAGTTCGGAGCGCCTGGAATTGCGGTTGAGGACATCGAAAGATATCTTGCCGCCAATCCGCTGTAGCCCCGTGAGGAGCCGAACCATGAAACCTCAGCCCAGCCTCATTCTGCTCGTCTCGGCCATGTGCCTGTCTGCGGGATTGATCCACGCAGCCGAACCTGACAGGCCCATCCGCGATCCTCACACGCCAGGCTATGTCACGGCGACCGAACTGCCCGATGGCGCCGTCGCACCGATCGACAGGGACGGTAACTTCATCCTGGGCCCGACCCATGCCCCGGCGCCGGAATCAACGGTCCAGCCCGGCGTGCCCCAGGGCAAAATCTACACCTTCGTCATGAGATCGCAGGACAGCCGGATCTATCCCGGCATAGCGCGTGAGCCGGGCACGTTCGGCACGCCCGACCCGGACAACCCAGCCAGCCTGATCGTCACGACCAGCCATCCGGCGCCCTACGAACGCAAAGTCACCGTCTACGTGCCGCAGCAATATGTCCCGGGAACGCCGGCGCCGTTTATTATCGGGACCGACGGTCCGGATGAGCTGATGTTTACGGTGGTAAACAACCTGATTGCGCAAAAGCGCATCCCGGTGATGATCGCCATTTCGGTCGCCAATGGCTCAGGTGATGCCCAGGGCTCGCAGCGCGGGCTGGAATACGACACCATGTCGGGGCTTTATGCCCAGTTCATTGAAACCGAGGTCCTGCCGCTGGTCGAGCAAACCGCGCACGTCACCCTGACGAAGGACCCGGACGGCCGCGCCACCATGGGAACCAGCTCCGGCGGTTCCTGCGCCCTGATCATGGCCTGGTATCGCCCCGACCTCTATCGCCGTGTCCTGACCTATTCGGGAACCTTCATAAACCAGCAGTGGCCGTACAATCCGGAAACGCCCTATGGCGCCTGGGGGTTCCATGAAACCCTGATTCCGGGTGAACCCGCCAAACCGATCCGTCTGTGGCTGGAGGTGGGGGATAACGACTTTTACAATCCGAACATCATGCGCGACGGCATGCACGACTGGGTTTTGGCCAACGAAAACATGGCGCGGGTGCTGGCGGACAAACAATATCATTATCAGTTCGTATTCGCGCGCAATGCCGGCCATGGCGACCACAAGGTCAGGCAACAAACCCTTCCTGCGGCTCTGGAATGGCTGTGGAAGGGATATAGGCCGCGGGGTGGGTAGGGAGCAGCAGTTTAATGACTTTGCCCCCGTTTCTTTGCTGTTTGCCTAGGCCAGCGACGGATCGTCGATTTTTCCCAGGCGCTCGATCAAAAATCCTAGCACATCTCAGGCGGCTCGCCAGACCAAAGCTCGAAGTTCAGGTCAAAACGCTTGTTAAGCAGTGCGCGGGTAGCGATTATGGCATGGCCTACGCTTCTGGAGCCTATATCAAAATTGACATACGGATCCCGAAGAGAGACTACTGCTCCAATACTTTCATTTGCATTGCAAAGCCTTTCGTTGCAAATGTCGAGGTATTGAAGTGTAACCTTGTGTAGACTCGCAACTAAAAGATTAATTCCCTCTTCGCTTTCGCTTTCAATTATATTTCTGGACAATTCCAAAATTTCGCAACCCAATTCTGCGCATCCATATTCAATTAAGGATGTGGATATGCCGTGTGTCAATGTGCCAAAAGCATATAAAACAGGGTCTAGGTCGTAGAGAAGGCTTATTTGCTCGACGCCATAATCTATAGAGTGCGGCACAAAACCTGGATTCTCTCTCCCACCTAAGCTGATTGACCCGGGGAGTAATGTTATTGCCGCATGCTGATCACGAGACATTCCTTCATTGAATGTCAGGTCAGCTCTACCCGCCCAGACCTTTTGTGGCCCCTCTTCTCTTAAGTCGGCACCGGCCGATCTGTAGCGCATTTTAAGCTTCTCGACGATAAGCCGACGGGGAGGCTCATTTCGAAGTTGCAAGCAGATGTTGCGGATATCCGATTTGATGGTTATTCGTTGCCCAATTACAGTCACATCCCAATTTTCTATGGGTGTTCGCCACTCATTATTGACGATTTTCAATATGGGCTGCCCTCTCTCATCCAAAAAATTTGCATTTATGCGAAAGGGGCCGCCAGGCGCTTCGGGAGGATGGATAGAAAGTGCATCGACGCCATAAATATATAGTATCGATTGTACATTTATGCACACGTAGTTTCCGATAATGATTTCGGGGTGTTCGTCACCGACATCGAAAGCCTCGAACGAGAAGCCAATCTGCTTTGCTTTTTGGTTATTTCTAAATTTTTCAATAGTTTCCCTTGATAACAGGCCTTTGGTCTTTTTTCCGTGACAAGCGATACACAGCAGAATTATTCCTTCTGCCGTATGTTCTGTTGCATCTACAAATTCCGGTTCAAAGTGGTCGTAAGTAATCAGAGCGCCACCGCAGACAATACATCCAAAACCGTCACGCTGACGCACTTTTCTTGCGATTGCTTCGGGGATATCGCGGCCAAGACCGTTTTTGTTGATTGCAGACATGGGGCACTCTATCGCCGCTACGCTCAACTATCAGGATATGTTGATTCCAGGTTGTATCGTAGTGAATTTTTCTTTTCTTGGAGCGAGTTCAAGTTTGAGGTCTTGTCGAGGCAACCATGGGCTCGCGGAAGATTTGTATGTTTGCTGCGGTACGGTTGAACTGCTCGCGGTCGACAGAAAAAGAGTCAGAACTCGTTTATCGACAATCTGAGTATAAAGTGGCTATTCCGTCTAGCCTGTGATTTTAGGTTCACCTAAGGCCGCCGCGTGGTGCACATCAAAATGGGCTTCGACCTCTTCATTCGAAAGGGCCGGCCGCAGATCGTTAAGGATTTCCAGGACCTTCGTGAAATCAGACATCATAGGGGTCGGAATTTCGGTGACAGGTTATCATTTGTACAATTACGCTCAGCGAGTTTGCCCCATTTCACGCCGGTCTTCTTCATTGCCATAGCCGCCAAGGTCGGCGGTCAGGCAACACGGAGCGCGTCGCGGGCCTGGGCGGGCAGGCGGGCGATAACCGCCAGGTAAGCGCTGGCCGTGGCGTCGGGTTGGCGGCGGCCTTGTTCCCAGCCTTTCAGGATGGCCAGGGGGATGCGGTAAGCGCTGGCGAAGGCCTGTTGTGAGAGGCCGAGTTGCTCGCGGATCGCCTTCACGTCGGGTACTTCAATGGTATGGGTGCGTGCCACGTCGCCCTTGCCTTGGGCATGGGCTGCGGCCTCTTGCATTGCCGCGATCAGGTCTTCGCCAAAGCTGCTCATCGCTTGTCTCCTTATATTCAATCTTCCTGCGCCGCGCCCTTGATGGTCGCCGCCAGAGACGCCTGCGGCGAGTCAAAGTCATTTCTAACAAAGGAAGCGTAACGCAACCATTCCACCTTACCTTCGGTCGTTAAATTTGTGCAGACCGGTCACTCGCCACGCAGCAAAATGGGCTTATATCAAGGGCGATTGGGCTTGCCCGGATGCAACGCTTACTGCAGAAGCGAGTGTTACAACCCAGGTTTGACGCAGTAAATCGAAGATAAAAAGCCTGCATTGGAAGCGTTAAGAAATATTGGAAGTTATCATATATGAATTTGTTTCCCAAAAATCGTTACCTAAAAACAGCTATATACATATTATTGTGGTGGCTATCTGGTATTGCGTCT
This sequence comes from Asticcacaulis sp. AC460, assembly GCF_000495795.1. Classification (GTDB taxonomy): domain Bacteria; phylum Pseudomonadota; class Alphaproteobacteria; order Caulobacterales; family Caulobacteraceae; genus Asticcacaulis. The sequence continues at coordinate 44,186 of NZ_AWGD01000013.1, read as the reverse complement.
TTTTTTATAATTCCTGCAACTGGAGTTGCTATTTATATGGTGGTCTCATGGGTGTGGGTGGTGATAAAAATATATTATATTTGGAAAAAAAGTGAGTAGAGAGAAAAGGGAGTCAGAGTCCTTTATCGGCGATCTGAACGTAATGCTGCCACTTCGCCTCATCCCTGCCCCTTTGCCTTCCGCAACGTGGCCACTCGGCGCACAGCAAAATGGGCTTCGACCTCCTCATTCGAAAGGGCCGGCCGCACATCGTCAAGGGCTTCCTGAACCTTTGCGCGAAACCAGACATCATAGCCTTGCCGCTCGACGGCCACCTTTTTGTAGGGCAACGTAGCAATCTCCTTTTGAGCCGATTGTACCTCAATCGAAGTGTCGGTGTCAGGGCATGGATAGACCTTGCGTGCCGCTGAACACGTAAGAATTTTTCACCACGGACCACACGGACTTTCGGGCCATCCTGACGCCGCAAAGCGGCCTTCCTGTCATAAATCTAGAGCGCATCCCAAAAAGTGTGGCGCACTTTTTGGGTTAAGATGCGCGTAAAAACAAAAACTTAGAGCGCCGATCCGATTCTGCCGGATCGAAACGCGCTCTAAGCGCGCTACGCGCATAGAAAAGTGTCGCCGTCTGGACCGGTGCCATTCCTTCTTATTCGTGTTGATTCGTGGCCATTGCCTGCGCCGAACGTTGTTTCGTGTTCCAACCTCTTTACGTAGAAGCCGCTGCGCGGCGGGTTCGTGGAAACCCTGAAGTCCGTGTGGTCCGTGTGGTCCGTGGTGAAAAATCCTTTCGAAATACCGTAAGACGGAACGCAATCACCTCCGCTTGACAAGGTAAATGTAAACGCTTACAGCCTTAAGCAACAAAGAAAAACACAGTGAGGAAAATCGGATGTGGGTGGTCTTTTTCAACGGTCTGAAGAGCCTCTGACCCCATCGCGGCGTGCATTCCCCCACGCCACGTTTTCCCGGTACAGTTAGAGCCTACGGGCAAAAAAGGTTGATGGCCAAAGGACATAACATGACGTTCACCCCGCCGGTTTCGTCCCTTTCGCGGCGCGCCCTGATGATGGCGACCGCCGCAGCCACAGGACTGACGCTCACCGGATGCCAGCTCCCCAAAACCAAAACAACCGCTTCCACCAAGGGCTGGGACGACACCCTGGCCGACCTGCATAAGCGTACCTTCCAGTGGTTCTGGGACGTCACCCCGCCCAAGACCGGCCTGACCCCCGACAACTGGCCCAATCCCGACTTCTGCTCGGTCGCCGCCGTCGGCTTCGCGCTCAATGCCTGCTGTATCGGCGCCCATTCGGGCTACGTCACCCGCGCCCAGGCCGCCGAGCGGACGCTCACCACCCTGCGCACCTTCTGGAACGGGCCCCAGGGCCCCGAGCGCGCCGGCGTCATGGGCTATAAGGGCTTCTTCTATCACTTCCTCAACATGGGCACCGGCCTGCGCCACGACACGGTCGAACTGTCCAGCATCGACACCGCCCTGTTCATCACCGGCGCCCTGACCGCGGCGGCCTTCTTCGATGGCGACAACGACGCCGAAAAGGAGATCCGCAAGCTCGGCGTGGCGCTCTACGAACGCGTCGACTGGACCTTCCTGGAGCGCGACAACGGCCTGATCAGCATGGGCTATCACCCGGAGCCCGGCCTGAACGGTCACGACGCCACCGGCCGCATCATCCGCAGCTGGGACCGCTACAACGAAGGCATGATGGTCTACCACCTGGCCATGGCATCAAAGACTCACCCGATCAAGGCGACCGCCTGGGATACCTGGGCCGCGACCATAGGCGTCACCTGGGCAGACAATTTCGGCGAGCCGCACCTGGGTTTCGCGCCGCTGTTCGGCCATCAATATTCCCACGTCTGGTACGACTACCGCGGCATTGCCGACGCCTATATGCGCGGCAAAAACATCGACTACTTCATCAATTCCCAGCGCGCCACGGTGGCCCAGCGCAACTACGCCATCAAAAACCCCGGCGGCTTCAAGGACTACAGCGGCGATGTCTGGGGCCTGACGGCCTGCCGCGGCCCGGCCTACACCAAGGGTAAAGTCGATGGCCGCGAGGTCCAGTTCTTCGAATACTCGGCGCGCGGTCCCCAGACCGGCGACAAGGAAGCCAATGACGACGGCACCATCGCCCCGACCGCCGGCATATCCTCGGTCGCCTTCTCGCCCGAGATCTGCCTGCCCCTGATCCATACCCTGCGCGAAAAATACGGCAGCGACCTCTACGGCGAATACGGCTTCTACGACGCCTTCAATCCGTCCTTCCCCAAGGACCTGCCGTCGCGCGTCGGCCACCAAACCCCAAAGGCCGGCTGGGTCGCCTATGAATACCTGGCCATCGACCAGGGCCCCATCCTGTCCATGCTGGAAAACCACCGTTCGGGCCTGATCTGGGACCTGTTCAACCGCAGCCCGGTCACCGGCCCCATGGTCCGCCGCGGTTTCCAGTTGGCCGGTTTTCAAAGCACCGGCCCGGCCGGCGATTGGTTGAAAGCCAAACCATGACCCTGACCCGTCGCGCAGCCACCGGTCTCCTCGCGTCCGTAGCCGTTACTGGTTGCACGACGAAAGAGCCGCTGCGCGTCTGGGCCATGGGGGTCGAGGGTGAGGCGCTGGAGCCCTTCGCCCGCGCCTTTGAACACAGCCACCCGGGCGCGGCCGTCCGCGTCCAGGTCCTGCCGTGGAGCGCGGCGCACGAAAAACTGCTGACGGCCTTTGCCGCCGACAATCTTCCCGACATTATCGCGCTCGGTAATACCTGGGTGTCGGAGTTCGCTGCCCTCAACGCGCTGGAGCCGCTGAACGACCGGCTGAAGGGCAGCGCCATCCGCTTCGACCATTTCTTCGACGGCGCCCGCAACTCGGTGACCATCGGCGAACGCATCCTGGGCGTGCCGTGGTATGTCGATACGCGGCTGCTGTTCTATCGGACCGACCTGCTGCACCAGGCCGGGTTCGACGTCCCGGCGGTCACCTGGGACCGCTGGGACGACCAATTGAAGGCCCTGAGCCGCGACGGCCGCCACGGCCTGCTGATGCCGATCAACGAGTATGAGCCGCTCGTCGCCCTGTGCCTGCAGTCCGATGCGCCGCTGCTGATGGACAATGGCACGCGCGGCGGCTTCCGCCAGACCGGCATCCGTGAATCCTTCGCCTATGCCGCCTCGCTGTATGAAAGGGGCTATGCCGCCCGGCTGATGCATTCCGAAGTCACCGACTACTATTCGGCCTTCGCCCGCGGCGACTATGCCTTCATCATCACCGGGCCGTGGAACCTGGGTGAGTTCGCCCGCCGCCTGCCGGCCGCGCTTCAGGACAAGTGGGCGACCGCGCCCCTGCCGGGCCCCAAGGGTCCCGGTGCGTCCTCGGCAGGCGGGGTGTCGATGTGCATTACCCGCGCCTCGCGCAGCAAGGACCAGGCCTTCGCCTTCATCGAATACATGTGCAACACCAGCCGGCAGGCAGAATTCTACCAGGCCACCGGCGACCTGCCGCCCGACCGCGACGCCTGGCCGATGGCCAAGCTGATGGAGAATGAGCGCACCCACGCCTTCTTCGACCAGCTGACCATGGCGCGGCCGGTCCCCAAGGTGCCGGAATGGGAGCGCATCGCCAATGAGATGACCGGCGCGTTGGAACGCGTCATCCGCGGCCAGATCGGGCTCGACGATGCCCTCGACCGGCTGGACGAATTCGCCTGGAACGTCCTGGCCAAGCGCCGCACGCTGTTGGAACGAGGCGCCGCATGAGCTACGACCTGCGCGCCTTTGTGAAACACCTGTCGCCCGGCCACGTCTTCGTCGCCCCGGCCCTGCTGATCCTGTTTGTCTTCTTCCTGGCGCCGGTGGCCGGCGCCTTCGTGATGAGCTTCACCGATTTCGACATCTATGCCCTGGCCGACCTGAAGAACCTCAGCTTCATCGGCCTCGACAACTATATCAGCCTGCTGGGTTCGCCCCTGTTCTGGAAGGCCTTCGGCAACACCGCCTATTTCGCCCTGGTCGGCACGCCCCTGTCGATCGCCCTGTCGCTCGGCCTGGCCATGGCGCTGAACACGCCGGGCGTCGGCCTTAAGCCGGTGTTCCGTACCGTGCTGTTCGGGCCCTATGTCGCCACCCTGGTCGCCGCCGCCATCATCTGGCGCTACATGCTCGATTTCCACTTCGGCTGGGTCAATCGCGGCCTGGGCGTGGTCGGTGTGCCGCCGATCGACTGGCTGGGCGATCCGCACTGGTCGATGCCGGCCATCATCCTGTTCGCCGTGTGGAAGAACTTCGGCTACAACATGCTGATCCTGCTGGCGGCGCTGCAAAAGATCCCCGACGAGCTGTACGAAAGCGCCCGGGTCGACGGCGCCGGTCCGTGGTCGCGCTTTTTGCACGTGACCCTGCCGGGCGTGGCGCCGGTGTTGTGGATGGTCGCCCTGCTGACCGTCGCCGGCTACTTCCAGCTTTTCGCCGAACCCTATGTCATGACCCAGGGCGGACCGGCGCAGTCGACCTTCTCGCTGCTGTTCTACATGTACCAGGACGGCTTCAAGTACTGGAACCTGGGCCATGCCTCGGCCACCGCCTTCATCCTGTTCGCCATTCTGATCGGCATCTCCTTCATCCGCAACCGATCGCAGGAGGCGTTTGCATGATCAAGCGCGTCCCCACCCTGATCGCCGGCACCGTCCTGGTCTTCGCCACCATCTGGGCAGCCTTTCCGCTGTTCTGGATGACCTCGATGTCCTTCATGCCGGAGGCCGAAGCCAATGCCTTCCCGGCGCGCCTCCTGCCGGTCGACCCGACCTTGGACAACTATGCCGAACTGTTCGCCTACCAGCATATGGGCCGCTACGTCCTGAACTCGCTGTTCGTCGCCTGCCTGGCCACAGCCCTGTCGCTGGCCTTCAACGTCACCGCCGGCTACGCCTTCGCCAAGCTGCGCTTCAAAGGCCGCGAAAAGCTGTTCCAGGCCCTTCTGGCCGCCCTGGTCATCCCGGGCCAGCTCACCATGCTGCCGCTGTTCTTCCTGCTGAAGAACCTGCACCTGCTCAACACATATGTCGGTGTGGTGGTGCCTTTCATGTCGTCCCTGTTCGGCATCTTCCTGGTCCGGCAATATGCCCTCAGCCTGCCGGACGAGATGCTGCAGGCCGCCCGCGTCGACGGCGCCTCGGAATGGCAGGTTTTTCGGCGCATCGTCCTGCCCAACCTGCGTCCCATCATGGTGACGCTCGGCGTCTTCACCTTCCTGGCCGCGTGGAACGACTTCCTGTGGCCGCTGATCGTCCTGTCGGACGACGCCTATTACACCTTGCCGCTGGCCATCGCCGCCCTGTCCCAGGAACATCTCCAGGACCAGGGGCTGATGATGGCCGGCGCCACCGTGACTATCGCCCCGGTGCTAATCCTCTTCATCCTGCTGCAACGCCACTACGTCCGTGGCCTGCTCAGCGGCAGCGTGAAGGGATGATCATGCACACTTCCAGTAAATGCGAACTGTAGAAGGATACCTCTCATGAACGCCTCCCGTCGCGCCTTTTTAAAAACCGCGGTCGCTTCCGCCGCCATGGCGGCAGTCGCCGCCCCGGCCTTCGCGAAATCGAAAATCAAACTGGCGCCCGATGCCCAGATCGAGGCCCTGATCAAGATGATGACGCTTGAGGAAAAGGCCGGCCAGCTGTCGATCTTCGGCGATCAGGTCCGCTTCGACGGCGCTCCGGTCAACCCGACCCCGGCCCAAAGCTCGACCCGCGAACAGGTCTATGACGACATCGCCGCGGGCAAATTAACCGGTGTTTTCAACGGCATAGGCGTCGAGGTCGGCCGCGAAATGCAAAAAGTCGCCGTCGAAAAGTCGCGCACGAAAATCCCGATGATCTTCGCCGCCGACATCATTCACGGCCTGAAAACCAGCTTCCCGATCCCCCTTGGCGAAGCCTCCAGCTTCGACACCGACCTGTGCTATCGTACCGCCCGCGCCGCCGCTGTCGAAGGCACGGCCAAGGGCATCCACTGGACCTTCGCGCCGATGGTCGATATCGCCCGCGACCAGCGCTGGGGCCGCGTCGCCGAAGGGGCGGGCGAAGACACCTGGCTGGGCGTCCAGATCGCGATTGCCCGCACCAAAGGCTTCCAGGGCCCCGATATCAAGGCGGAAGATTCCATGCTGGCCTGCCCGAAACACTTTGCCGCCTATGGCGCGGGCGAGGGCGGGCTGGACTACAACACCGCGGATATTCCCGAAACCACCCTGCGCGAAATCCACCTGCCGCCCTTCAAGGCCGCCTTCGACGCCGGAGCGATTACAACCATGTCCAGCTTCAACGACATTGCCGGCGTGCCGTCGACCGGAAATCGCCGCCTGCTGACGGAAATCCTGCGCGAAGAGTGGGGCTTCAAGGGCCTGGTCGTTTCCGACTACACCTCGGATGAGGAGATGATACTGCACGGCTATGCCGCCGACGGTGCCGATGTGGTGGTCAAGTCGCTGAATGCCGGCACCGATATCTCGATGATGTCGGGCCTGTACAACAAACACCTGCCGGAGCTGGTCAAGTCGGGCAAGCTTAGCCTGGCCGTGGTCGACGAGGCGGTCCGCCGCGTCCTGCGTGTGAAAAAGGCCATCGGCCTGTTCGATAATCCTTACCGCTCGCTCGACACAGCACGCGAAAACGCCGACATCCGTCGTCCCGACATTGTCGCCCTGTCACGCGAAGCCGGCCGTAAGGCCATGGTTTTGCTGAAGAATGACGGCAATCTGCTGCCCCTGCCCAAGACCGGTAAGTCGATCGCTCTGATCGGTCCGTTCGGCGCCGACCGCGATCATCTGCCCGGCCCGTGGACGGTCTTCCCGGACTATGCCAACTGCGTCACGGTCGAAGACGGCTTCCGCGCCGCCATGGGTCCGAACGCCAAACTGACCGTGGTCAAGGGCTCGGACATCGAAGCCCCGATAGCCGGCGGCATCGATGCGGCTGTTGCGGCGGCAAAAGCCGCCGACATCGTTGTCCTGCACATCGGCGAAGGTGCCAACATGTCGGGTGAAGCGCAATCGCGTGTCGACATCTCCATTCCCGATCCGCAACTGGCCCTGGCCGAAGCCGTCGCCAAGGTTGGCAAGCCGATGGTGGTCCTGCTGAAGCACGGCCGCGCCCTGGAACTGGAAGGCGCGGTCAAAGCCGCTCCGGCCATTGTCTGCACCTGGTTCCTGGGCTCGGAAACCGGCAACGCCATCGCCGATATCGTCTTCGGCGACCATGCGCCCCAGGGCCGCCTGCCGGTCTCCTTCCCGCAGGCCTCGGGCCAGGAACCCTTGTACTACAACCGCCGCCGCACCGGCCGGCCGCAGCTCACCGACGACAAGAACTACAAGGCGCGCTATCGCGAAGTCACCAACGACGCCCTCTATCCCTTCGGCCACGGCCTGACCTATTCGTCCGTGTCGTATGGCGCGACGGCGGTCAACTCGGCGACCCTGGGGTGGACCGGTTCGATCAAGGTGACGGCGACGGTGACCAATACGGGCAACCGCAAGACCCACGAAGTCGCTCAGCTATACATTCACGACAAGGTGGCCACGATCACCCAGCCGATCCGCGAACTGCGCGGCATCAAGCATCTGGACCTGGAACCGGGTGCCAGTGTGACGGTGGAATTCACCCTGACTCCGGCGGATCTGGCCTTTGTGCATTTCGACCTGACCACCGCACCGGAACCCGGCCGGTTCGATGTCTGGATCGCGCCCTCGGCGACGACAGGCACCGCGGCCAGCTTCGACCTGGCCAAGGCCTGAGGTTAAAAAGCGCTCGATCTGTGTCCGGATTGAGCGCTTTTTCATTGCCTGTGGTGCCGGATGCCGCTTATTTCAAAGCCATGGCCTACACCATCTCCCCTCTGAATCCGGCGGAACAGCGCCCGTACATCGAATTGCTGTGCGACGGATATTTTGTCGAAGGCTTGCGTTCGGTTCGTACCCTCGTCGACCTGCTCAGAGAGAAGGCGCCGCTGCATCCGGGTAAGCGGTTGTTCGCGACGCTCGATAACTATGGTCAGGCGGCCTACACATCCGGCCATTCGACGGACGAGCATGAGCTCAACGACACGGACGGTTATGACCTGTCCGGCCTCGATCCCGCGGCATTTGAGGACGGTGAACACCGGGGCTATCTGACGACAAAATCGGAATTTTTTATCCGGCATGGCAACATGGCAAAGTCCGCTGCCGATCGATCCTTTGAACAGGTTCATCTCTCTTATGGCGAAGGTGAAGATGGCCTGGATTTTTTCGGATTGAACGGTGAGACGGATATACTCGACGAGGAAAGGCTGTTCATTCAGGCCGTGCCGGTCGAACATGCCTGGGAGGCTATCAGCGCCTTTCCGAATGGCTATTTTTCGGCGGACCTTCAACCCCAGGACATCTGGGCGATGGCGAAGCGTTTTGAGACGCGATACGGCTATTGCCTGTTTGGCATTGGCGCCGCCTATGTCGGTTTTCTGCGTACGCAAGTGTTATCGGAGGCGCTTGTCGCCAGTTTCACGGCGGATGTCCTGTCCATGTTCGATCTGGTCGACCCTTTTTTTGAAGCGCCTCGTGTTGCCGACCTGATCCGCCGCTCGGACTATTTGCTCTTCAACTACACCAATGGCTGACACCACTGCGAAAAGTTTGCAGCGTTGAATGATTCGGGTTGAGCGCTTTGCCGGTTTAGCTTATGCGTTCGGCATTGCTGGCCCTGCACCCGTAGCTCAGCTGGATAGAGCGTTGCCCTCCGAAGGCAAAGGTCACAGGTTCGAATCCTGTCGGGTGCGCCAGTCTTTATAAGGGTTTGCGAAGATTAGTCGTCTCGTTTTGCTGGAGGGGTAAGCAAGGGGTAAGCAAAACCCTCGCTTGGTAAACATGTCGCCCTCCGCCGCTCTAATTTGCGGCTCCTAGATCGCGCAGGATGCGGCAATGAAATTTGACGTCTCACCCGGCGTTTCTCGCTTCACAATTGAGAATGTCGATCCGCACTTGCGAGGCGAATTAGACAAGCGAATTTTTGGTCTAGCTCGTGAAGCGGGAGAGTTTGCAAAGGCCAATTCTAACCTTTTTGAAGCCGCTATCCTTCGTCAAATGGCGGGATGGATCACAGAAAAGGGTAATATCTCATATGAGCTTTCTCCAGAATGCCACGCGATGTGGAAAGAGGCGCTTGCCCTCCTAACAAGAGGTGAGCGTCGGGAGTGGAAAGAGTTTCAGATACATTTGTCAAAAAAATTCAATCATTTGCTCAACGAAGTAATAGCGGTTGGCGGCGGGGCGATTGCGGCGATATGGATCATAGAGCCTAGCTGCGAATTTTGGGATGAACACCATAAGTTTGATGGTGTAGCCATGATTGTGAAAGGATCGTGGGCAGACAAAAGGGGCTACTTAAAACCGGCTCCGATTGGATATTTTGGCGACACCTGTCCGCCTGGGAACAAGTTTGATTGTACGTGCCGGGAGCGGTGGGTGTTCAATTTGCGTGCGCTTCCAGAATCCGCCCTTACTAATGAGGGGCGAATTGATTTGGAAAAAGCTCAGTCTCAAATTGCCAAGATAAGAGGGTAGGCGAATGAGATGTGGGTGGACATCAGTTGCCGTGACTTTCCAGTTCCGCAATTCTAACCTTGTATGCCGTCGCTAAGCACACTTGGTCTGCGCAACGATTGCGGACATTCCTCAGCCAATCGCGCTGGGATTCCCGCAATGGGGGGGCGCTATGGCTGTCACTTGTGCTTAACAAACGAGTATAGGCGTTTGCCATCTGCCTATCCATGCTCCGCAATTCTTCGCTAACGCATATCAAATTTTCAACACGGGTAGCGGCTGCCCGGCAATCAAAGCTTGCCGCCGGGATATTTTCGCTGGGTCGGCTTGGGGTAGACAGTGAGGCGTCTGGAGCTTCGGAGTAATAAGTCACACCTGATAAAGCTTCATCATCCGCTCTTGTTTTTGAATGTGAAGTTAAATAAAGCGATGTAACAAATAAGTAAATAGTGGCGATAAAAACTACTCCACCGGCAGCAACAAAATGAACCGGGTGCAGATTTATCTTATTTCGTTCTAAAAGGCGCTCAATATCGAAGGGTGGGCTTTTTGATATTTCTGGCGTTGCGGCAATTTGACGAATTACTTCAGCTCTTTGGGTGTTTAGCTCTTCGTTAGTAATAATTCCTTCGGAATGCAAGCGATTGAGGTTTGCCAGATTTGCGGTCAGAGCATCCTTATTAGGGGCCGCGATCATGTTTGCCGGTGGCTTTGGCGTCGCGACACACGCCCAAACTAACGCGCCTACCCAGCCAACAAACGTCCATCCGAGAAAAAGGTTCAAAATCGTGATGGCAAGCCGTTGCGGATTTCGCCGCCATTCGGCAATCCAAGTTGGCAAAAAGTACAGCCAAAACAGAGCAAAGCCGCCGAAAATAAGCCATGCCGCAAGGTTTGTTTCGTTCATGATTGCCCCAAATCAGCGAACTGGTTGCACGCAACGCCTACGTTAGTTCCACTAAAAATCGGGCTTGCCGAACCAGTTGCCATCATATGCGCGGCTTTCGGCGTAGTACCATGCGGACACGGTAACATAGCAGTCGCCATCGTCCAACGCTTGTCGCCTCCGCCTATCTAGATATTGGTTAAAGGTCTCGCCAATCATTGGCGGCCAGGGGGTATCTGGTGACGGCAGGCAACCCGCTTAAGCGACTGCCTTGATATGCCGCGACGACTGTCGCGGCGCGCGTGCCGAACGACCAGCGGGGCGCGTGCGTGATCAGGCCGCGCTTTTTAAGGCCGAGGGCTGGACCCGGGCGATCAGGGCGGTCAGTTCCGCCACCTCGGCCTCGCTGAGGTCGCTGAGCGGCGTGCGCACCGGACCGGCCGGCCGGCCGATGGCCTGCATCCCCGCCTTGACGATCGAGACGGCGTAACCCTTGCCCTTGTTGCGCAGCGCGATGTACGGCATGACGAAGTCGCGTAAGCCCGCCAGGACGGCCTGCTGATCCTCGGCGCGCACGGCCGTGTAGAAGTCCAGCGCCCAGTCCGGCAGGAAGTTGAAAATCGCCGAGGAATAGGTGGTCACCCCCATCTTGAGATATGGCGCGGCAAAAGTTTCCGCCGTCGGCAGGCCGCCGATATAGGTCAGGCGGTCGCCCATCCGGGTATAGATGCGCGTCATCAGCTCGATATCGCCGACGCCGTCCTTGTAACCGACCAGGTTGGGGTTGCTGTCGCACAGCCGGGCCAGGGCCTCATCCTCGATAATGCCGTTGTCGCGGTTGTAGACGATGACGCCCAGCTTGGTCGATTTACACACGGCATCGATATGGGCTTCGAAACCGTCCTGCTTGCCGCTGATCAGATAGGGCGGTAGCAACAGAATGCCGTCGGCGCCGCTTTGCTCGGCCGACTGCGCCAGTTCGATGGCGATCTGGGTACCGTAGCCGCAGCCGGCCACCACAGGCACCTTGCCGCGAGCCTCCTTGACGGCCGCAGCGACGACATCGCGGACCTCGGTCAGGCTGAGGGAGAAGAACTCGCCCGTTCCGCCGGCGGCGAACAGGCCGGCCAGGGGCTTTTCCAGCATCCAGGCGCAGTGGTCGCGATAGGGGCCTTCATCGAACCGGTTATCGGCGTCGAAGTGGGTCACCGGGAAGGACAAAAGCCCCGTACCGATCGTGTGCGCCATGTCCTTGGGGCTGAACCCTGCCATTACGGCCTCCGTCTGTAAGCTTGTCGTTGTGGTTGATCCTGACGCTATCGGCAAGCCTTGTCACGGTCCATGACAAAGGCGGCATCGATCGATGCGTGGAACGCAATGAACGGGGCGATCTTGTGCTCCCAAAGCCGGAAAATCTGTGCCTAATTACAGATAACGAAATCATCCGGATGGCCAGGCGGATCGCCAGCGATACACGGGTGGTATGAATGCAGCGAGTGAAACATGACCCCGTCCGATGCTTCCCCCGCGCCAACACCGTCCTATACGCGTTACTGGCTGATCGCGCTTCTGTTCGTCATCACCACCATCAACTATGCCGACCGCTCGACCTTTTCCATCGCCGGTTCGGCGGCCTCCGAAGCGCTGAACCTGTCGCCGGTGCAGATGGGTTTCATCCTGTCGGCCTTCGGCTGGGCCTATGTCGCCGCCCAGGTCCCTGGCGGGGCGCTACTCGACCGTTTCGGCGTCAAACGGGTCTATATCGGCGCCATCGTCCTGTGGTCGATCTTCACCGCCCTGCAGGGCTTCGTCGGCTTTATCGGCGGCCTGTCGATCGTCGGCTCGCTGTTCGCCCTGCGCTTCCTGGTCGGTCTGGCCGAAGCGCCGTCCTTCCCCGGCAATGCCCGCATCGTCGCCGCCTGGTTCCCGGCCGCCGAACGCGGCACGGCTTCGGCCATCTTCAATTCGGCGCAGTATTTCGCCCTGGTCGCCTTTGCGCCGCTGATGTCGTGGCTGGTTCATGATTTCGGCTGGCGCAGTGTGTTTTTCTTCATGGGCGGGCTGGGCGTCGTCGCTGCCCTTATCTTCGCCAAGTTCATCACCGGCCCGGATAAACACGCCATGGTCAATGCCTGCGAACTGGCCGTCATCCAGGCCGGCGGCGCCGTCAGCATGGAGGCCCGCGTGGCCGGCACCAAAGGCGGGTTCAGCCTGAGCCGGCTGAAATTCCTGCTGACCAACCGCATGCTGTTGGGCATCTATCTGGCGCAGTACTGCATCAACGTCCTGACCTATTTCTTCGTCACCTGGTTCCCGATCTACCTGGTCAAGGAGCGCGGACTGAACATCATCCAGGCCGGTTTCGCCGCCGCCGCGCCTGCCCTGTGCGGCTTTATCGGCGGGCTGGCCGGTGGCATCCTCTCCGACTACCTGCTGAAAAAGACCAACAATATCAGCCTGGCGCGCAAGATCCCGATCTTTATCGGCATGGCCCTGGCCCTGGCCATCATCCCCTGCGCCTGGGCCGGACAGGAATGGATGGTCATCGCGCTGATGGCGGTCGCCTTCTTCGGCAAGGGTATCGCTTCGCTGGGCTGGGCCGTGGTGTCGGACGTATCGCCGCGCGAATTTATCGGTCTGACCGGCGGGGTGTTCAACATGTTCGGCAATGCCGCCGGGATCGTCACCCCGATCGTTATCGGCTATATCGTGGCGGCCACGGGTTCGTTCGACGGGGCGCTGATCTATGTCGGCGTCCACTGCGTGGTGACCATGCTGGCCTTCGGGCTGATCACCGGCAAGATCGCCCGCCTGAAAATAGACTGAGGCGTCACGATGAACCGCCGCCACCTCCTGATGGGCGCCGCCGCCCTCGTTTTTGCCCCGCCCGCCACGGCGCGCGCCCAGGCAATCACGACTCCCATGCCGGCGCCGGACTGGGCCCTGTTGCAACGCGAGGCGCTGCGGGTGCAGAGCGAAGCGGTCGAGGCCTTCTACGGCAAGTATTTCGATGAGCGCGGCTACTTCCAGTGCTTCGAACGCTGGGGCGCCAATGACGGGCCGGACGACGCCATCGAGAACTGTAACGACTGGCCGCACCTGCATGCCCTGGGCGGGTCGGATAAGGTTCTGGAGCTGTACAAACGCGCCTGGGAAGGCCACCTGAAACAATATACCGAAGCCCATACCGTCGAAACCCCGATCGCCCGCGACGGCATGTACCATCGCGAATTCCCGGTGATGAACGACTGGCAGCACCTGTCCGAAGGGCTGTCGGTGTTCAATGTCATGGGTTTGTCCGATCCGCACGACCCCAAGTTCCAGGAGCGCGCCCGGCGTTTTGCCGGTTTCTATACCGGCGAGGACAAGGCAGCGCCGAACTACGATCCGAAACGAAAGATCATCCGTTCGATGATCAGCGGCTCGAAGGGGCCGATGCTGCGCCAGGCGACCGCGCTCGACTGGGCCGGAGATCAGTTCAACCCGGCCGGTTTTTTCATGGAGCACGGCGAGTCGACCTATCAGGAGACCCTGGACCATTACGTCGATTATACGGACGTCGTCGGCGATAGCCCGCTGAACCTGCAGGCGACCGGGCTGGTGATGAACGCCTATATGATCGCCGGCGAGCGCAAATATCGCGACTGGATCACGAGCTACCTGGACGCCTGGATTCAGCGGGCAAAAGCCAATGGCAATGTCTTGCCGAGCTTCGTCGACCTGAAGGGACGGATCGGTGGCAAGCGCAAGCAATGGTACGGCAATGTCTATGGCTGGGGGTTCTCACCGATCGACCCGACGACCGGGAAGCGTGAGGATCGCAACCGGGTGCCGCGCGCCATCGTCGCCTTTCTGAACGCTTATCTGCTGACAGGTGATGACAAATATCTTCAGGTGTGGCGCGACCAGACCGCCGCCATCAATGCCCAGGCGCGGACGGTCGATGGGGTTGTGCAGACCCCGACCATGTATGGACCCAAGGGCTGGTATGGCTACAAACCCGGCCTGTACCGCACGAACGGGCTGGAGATCTGGTACATGTCGATGCGGGCCGATGACCTGGCCCGCGCCGACGCCGACCACCCGTGGGTCCATTATCTCGGCGGCCGCAATCCCAGTTATCCGGCGGCGGCTTTGCGCGACTCGCTGGAGGCCGTGCGCAGCAAGATGTCGGTCTTGGCCAAAGACACGACCACGCGGGAAACCCGGCTGGCCGACGCCTTGCTGAAATATAATCCGGCGACGGTGACGTCGTTGCTGCATTTGATGTGCGGCGCCATCCATATCGCCCGGCCGCCGTGGTCAAAGACCTCACCGGCGCAGGGCGGAGCCTTGCTGTATGCCCGGCTGCGCTATTTCGATCCGGTGCGCAAACGCGCTGGAATCCCCGAGGACGTGGCGGCGCTTGTGAGCGAATTGTCCGACGTGGCGACGACGGTGACCCTTGTCAACACGCACCCGTTCCGTACACGGACGGTCGTGATTCAGGCCGGCGGTTACGGCGAGCATCAGTTCACCGGCATGATGGTTGGCGGGGTGGAGACGGTGCTGAATGCCAGCCATGTGACCCTGGACCTGGCGCCTGGCTGTGGTGCCGAGGTGCGTTTCTCCCACCGCCGCCATGTCAATGCGCCCAGCCTGCGGATGCCGTGGGATCGAACCTGATCCGGACGCCTGTCAATTCGCTTCCTTTTCCGCGTCCACCTTGGCAAACGCCTTGGCGACGAAATCGTCGACAGCGTTGAAGACCTGAAGCCTCTCGGTCTTGTCATTTGGGCCGTGGTGCATGAACTTGATCGGGATGTACGCGACGTCTTTCCCGGCCTTCTTCATCTTTTCGTACATCCGTTCGCTGTGGCGGACGCTGACGGTGCGGTCGTATTCGCCATGGATCAGCAGAAGGGGGTCTTCGAAGTTTTCGACGTGTTCAATCGGTGATGTGGCGCGAATCGTGTCGGAGTCAGATCCCGTCCGGCCGATGACGCCGCGCCAGTATTCGATGCCGTAACCGCCCCACCAGAAGTCGTTATCGTCCTTCAGCGATTGAAACAGGTCCGAAACCCCGGCGCCCGAGACGCCGCAGACATAGGTGTCGGGTGTGAAGGCCAGGGCCGCCTGGGCCAGGTAGCCGCCCCACGACCAGCCGACGACACAGACCTTCTTCGGATCGATCGTGCCTTGAGCCGCGAGGGAGCGCACCCCGTCCTCCAGGTCGGTGTTCATGAGATCGAGATGCTTGTCGCCGGCGCGCTGGAAGGCGTCGCCGAAACCGGCCGAGCCTCGGTACTGCGGCTGCAGCACGACATAGCCGCGCGAGGCCAGGAACTAGGCCAGCGGATCAAACCCGTAGAGGTCGCGCGCGGCCGGTCCGCCGTGTGGCATGACGATCAGCGGCGCCCCCGCGGGCGTATCGGCGCGTTTGGTGACATAGGCCGGAATCTCCAGGCCATCGCGCGCCTTGTAGGTGATGTAGGTCATGTTGCCCAGCGGCTTGCCCAGCAATTCCGGGTAGTTGACGCCGACCTGGCTCAGGTCCTTGTATTCCTGGCTGTAGTAGTAATAGGCGTCGGGTTCCTCCGGCGCCGAGACCAGCAGGACGACATGCTTGCCGTCTGAGGTGATGTCGGTGATGGTGACCGTGGCCTTGGGGAAGATTTTTTCCACCGCGGCGGTCAGTTTCAGGCGATAGGGATCGGTCCACTGCGTCCGTACCCGGTCGGTCAGGGTAGCGATGCCGACCACCCGTCCTTCGCGGTCGAAGGCGAGGCTTAGTTCCTTTTCGGGTCCGGTGCGCACCACGGTTTTCTCACCCGTGGTCATGTCGAAGCGGTAGATGGCCGACTCGCTTTTTCCATAGTCGAACTGCGACCAGTAGATGGCGTTTTCGAACTCCGCATAGTCGTAGTCGGTGTAGTAGATGTTGTCCTGTTCGGGCAGGCGCAGGCTCTGCGTCTTGCCGCCGGGCGTGGCCTTGTAGCGGAACAGGATGCTGCTGATACCGTAGCTGATCTTGCCGTCGATGACCTCGGCCGATACGCGCTCGCGGCCTTCGCGGTCGAAACTGTAGACCTGGCCCTCCATCAGGCGCGGGCCGACCTTGGTCTTTCCGGTGGCGACATCGGTCGTATAGGTGTTGTTGCCGCCCATCGTGATGACATAGGGTTTGGGGCCATCGATGAAGCGGATAATAGGCTTCAGGTCCGTCGCCGTCAGCTTCTTGCCGTCGCGTTCGAACAGGACGCGCAGGAATTGGCCGTCACGCGAGACGACAAGTGGCGAATACTGAAGTTCACTGACGAAGGTGTTGTTCTGCCGCTCTTCGCTCTTGAGGTAGACGATCAGGTAATCGTTGTTGATCCACTGCACGCTCTCCAGCGAATCGGTGCCGGCCACCTGTTTCTCGGTTTCCTCCTCCAGGTCGAAGATGACCAGATGATCGCCGCGGATCCAGGCCAGGCGCGTCCCGTCCGGCGATACCTGTGGCGGGCTCATGAAGGCATCGCGGACGAAAAACTCGGCTTTCAGGCGCGGCGCCGGGGCCGGAGTCTCCGCGGCGGAACCGAAGGCGACCATGCCCAGGGCCAATGCAATCGCCGACAAGCCATAACGTAACATACCAAGTTCCCCCCGGATCGTGAGCCTGATACCAGCATAACGCGATGCGAAGCCGGCTTCAATGTATCCTGAGACTCTGACCTTGTGTCCGGGTCAGCGGGATTTGACGGGGATCAATTACCGCCGACGCCTTTCATGCGACGACCGGCCGAATACACGGCCGCATGTCCTGGCGGCCTGTCTGTCGGTGGCCATCGAAGTGAACCTCGTACCCTGGTTATATGATTGCGGATCTGTCCTTGCCGCGGCGAATGTGCCGCTGGCACTGGGCCTGTTCCTGGCGGGCCTGGCCGGCAGCCTGAGCCATTGCGCCGCCATGTGCTCGACCTTTGTGCTCGGCCAGTCCGAGGCTGTGGCCGGCAAGGGGCTCTTCGCTCAGCTTCTGCTGCCCTACCATGCCGGCAGGCTGATGACCTATGCAACCTTGGGTGCCGTCGTCGGTTTCGGGTTCCATCTCCTCAGTGTTTCGCCGGCCTTCGTTGTCATCCGCCACTTTTTGCTGACCGTGACGGGCCTGGTCTTTCTTGCCATCTTCGCCGAGCGCGCCCTGATCCGTTTCGGTGTTCGCCTGCCGCTGGCGCCTGTCTGGAAGCCCGCCTGCGCCGTCTCCGCCATGCGCCGGATTGGCAAGGTGCGGGATCCGCTGGCCCGCTTCGGTCTGGGCGCGGCGCTGGGCCTGCTGCCCTGTCCCATGATCTTCGCCGCCCTGATGGTGGTCGCCGCCCGGGCCGATGCCCTGGGCGGCGCTGTCGCCATGGCGGCCTTTGCCGCCGGTACCATGCCCGTCCTGATGGGATTGGGCGTCGCCGGCATCCGCTTTCTCAATACCCGCCCCCATGCCCGCCAGGCCCTTACCCTGGCGGCGCTGGGCGTTAACGGCGTGGTTCTGCTGTCGCTTGCCTTCGGCTGAACCCTCAGGAGCCCTTACGATGACAACCCTCCAGCCCACAGCCGAAACGGTACCGGTCCCGGCCGCGCCGCCGCGCTATGACGAGACCATCCTCAAATATTTCACCATCGCGGCCATGTTCTGGGCGATCGCCGGCTTCGCCGTCGGCGTGCTGCTGGCACTGCAGATGGCCTTTCCCGCCTTCAACCTGGAGCCTTACCTGACCTTTGGGCGGGTGCGGCCGCTGCATACCTCGGCGGTGATCTTCGCCTTCGGCGGCAACATCCTGTTCGCCACCTCGTACCATGTGGTGCAGCGGACCTGCCAGACGCGGCTCTACAGCACGAAGATGGCGTGGTTCCATTTCTGGGGCTACCAGGCCTTTATCCTCATGGCGGGGCTGGGCTACCTGTTCGGCGTCACCCAGGGCAAGGAATATGCCGAACCGGAATGGTATGCCGACCTGTGGCTGACGGTGGTGTGGGTGGTCTATCTGGTCAACTACCTGATGACCCTGACGCGCCGTAAGGAAAAGCATATTTACGTCGCAAACTGGTTTTTCCTCGCCTTCATCGTCACGGTCGCCATCCTGCACCTGTGCAATAACGTCAGCCTGCCGGTTTCCGTGGTCAGCGTGAAAAGCTATTCGCTGTGGGCAGGCGTCCAGTCGGCCCTGATCCAGTGGTGGTACGGCCATAACGCCGTGGGCTTCTTCCTGACCGCCGGATTTTTGGGGATGATGTACTATTACATCCCCAAACAGGCCGACCGTCCGGTCTATTCCTACCGCCTGTCGATCATCCACTTCTGGTCGTTGATCTTCATCTACATCTGGGCCGGGCCGCACCACCTGCTGTACACCTCGCTGCCCGACTGGGCCCAGACCCTGGGCATGACCTTCTCGATCATGCTGTGGATGCCGTCCTGGGGCGGGATGATCAACGGCATGATGACCCTGTCGGGCGCCTGGCACAAACTGCGCGACGATCCGATCCTGCAGTTCATGATCATCGCCCTGGCCTTTTACGGCATGTCGACCTTCGAAGGTCCGTTGATGTCGATCAAGACGGTCAACGCCCTGTCGCACTACACCAACTGGACCGTCGGCCATGTCCATGCCGGAGCCCTGGGCTGGGTCGCCTATATCTCGTTCGGCGCCATCTACTACCTGGTCCCGCACCTGTGGAAGAAGCCTGCCATGTTCTCCAAGACCCTGATCTCGGTCCACCTGTGGATCTCGACGGTCGGCATCGTGCTCTACATCACCTCGATGTGGGTCGCCGGCATCATGCAGGGTCTGATGTGGCGCGCCTATGACGAGATGGGTTTCCTGACCTATTCCTTCGTCGAAGTCGTCCAGGCCATGCACCCCTATTACATCATCCGCGCCCTGGGTGGTCTGCTGTTCCTGGCCGGCGGCCTGATCATGGCCTGGAACATCTGGCGGACGATTCACGTGCCGAAACCCCGCATCGCCCGTAAACCCAAGCCCGCCCTGGCGGCGGCGCAATAGGAGGCCGCCATGTTGGAATCGCACAAGAAACTCGAACGCAACTCGATCTGGCTGCTGATCTTCACGGTCGTCGCCGTCTCCATCGGCGGCCTGGTCGAAATCGTCCCCCTGTTCCGGATGGAAACCACCATCGAGCCGGTGAAGGGAGTCCGGCCCCTGACCCCGCTCGAACTGGCCGGCCAGGACATCTATATCCGCGAAGGCTGCAACACCTGCCATTCGCAGCAGATCCGTCCCCTGCGCGACGAGATCCAGCGCTATGGCCATTACAGCCTGGCGGCGGAAAGCATGTACGACCACCCCTTCGTCTGGGGTTCGGAGCGCACTGGGCCCGACCTGGCCCGCGTTGGCGGCAAATACTCCAACATGTGGCACCTGGAGCACCTGAAGAATCCGCGTTCGGTCGTACCGGAATCGATCATGCCGAACTACAGCCTGCTGGCGACGCGGCCGGTGCGCACCTGGGACATTGCCGACAAGATGAAGGCCCTGGCAGCCGTCGGCGTGCCCTACACCAAGGCGCACATCGCCAACGCCGCCATCGACATGCAGATCCAGACCTTGCCGGACGAAGACCCGACCGGCCTGCAGGAACGCTACGGCCCCAAGGTCGTGCCGCAGGATTACGGCAGCGGCGACCTGGGCTCGCCGACCGAGGCCGACGCCCTGATCGCCTACCTGCAGCAACTGGGAACCCAGGTCGACTTCACCACCTACGATCCCGATTACGAACTGAAAAAGGCGCCCGCGAAATGAGCCAGTCCGATATCGCCCTGATGGTCCTGGTGGCCTTTACGCTCAGCTTTTGCGGCATCTGCGCCTGGGCGCTGTGGCCGGCCAACCGCCAGCGCATGAAGGCCTATGGCCGCATCCCCCTGAACGAGGACAAGAGCCATGACTGAGCATCATGAAGAGGTCGATGACGCCACGGGTACGAAGACCACGGGCCATGAGTGGGACGGCCTGAAGGAGCTCGACACGCCGGCGCCGCGCTGGTGGCTGATCGTATGGATGGTGACCATTGTCTTCGCCATCGGATATTGGGTGGTTTATCCCGCCTGGCCGACCATTTCGGGCCATACCGGGGGACTGTTCGGCTGGACACAATATGAAAAGCTGAAGGTCGACCAGGCGCAGATTGCCACACGCCAGGGCGAATACCGCCGGAAATTCCACGCGTCATCGTTCGAGCAGGTGGCCGGGGATCCGCAGCTGTTTGAATTCGCCCGCGCCGGCGGCAGTGTGGTGTTCAAGGAAAACTGCGCTGCCTGTCACGGCGCGGGGGGAGAGGGGCGCAAGGGCTATCCCAACCTGAACGACGACGACTGGCTGTTCGGCGGGGACATCCATCAGATTTACCACACGATCGAGGTCGGTTCGCGCTCGACCCACGCCGACACCCACATGGCTATGATGCCGGCCTTCGGCGCCATTTTGAAGCGCCAGGAAATCGATGACCTGGCCACCTATGTCGGCAGTATGAATGCCACCCAGCCGCCGTCCGTGGCGTGGGTCAACGGCCAGGTGTTGTTCCAGGCCAACTGCGTGTCGTGTCACGGCGCGACGGGAGAGGGCAATCGTGAGCTCGGCGCACCGCGGCTGAACGACGCCATCTGGCTGTACGGCGGCGATCACGAGACTTTGGTGGAGACCATCACCCGGGCGAGGGCGGGTGTGATGCCGACCTGGCAACATCGCCTGGCGCCCGACGACCAGCGCATGGTGGCGGTGTATGTGCACTCGCTGGGTGGCGGAGAGTAACGTCGGAATTCCCTCTCCCCCGTTTTGGTGGGGAGAGGGAAAAATCGCAATTTTGATCCCCGTCAAGGCCAGGGTGTGGCGTGCGCACTAAACTGCACGCATGGTACAGTTGTTTGAAAAGGCGGCGAAGATCTACCCCCGTCGCGTAGCGGGGCTCTTTCGCAACCTGAAATGGGCGGCAATGATCGTGCTGCTGGGCATCTATTACGGTGCCCCATGGCTGCGCTACGACCGTGGTCCGCACGTCCCGGACCAGGCCATCCTGATTGATCTCACCGGCCAGCGCGGCTATTTCTTCGGCGTCGAAATCTGGCCGCAGGAAGTCTACCTCCTGGTCGGCGTTCTCATCCTGGCGGCGGTCGGCCTGTTCTTCGCCACCGCCTTGCTGGGCCGGGTGTGGTGCGGCTATGCCTGCCCCCAGACCGTGTGGACCGACCTGTTCGTCTGGGTCGAACGCTTCGTCCAGGGTGACCGCAATGCCCGCAAACGCCTGGATGACGGCCCGTGGACAATAGAAAAGGTCTGGAAGAAGGCCCTGACTCACCTGATCTGGCTGGTGATCGGCATGGTGACCGGCGGCGCCTGGGTCTTCTACTTCAACGACGCCCCCTCCCTCATCGACGGCCTGCTGCACCTTCAGCTTCCGGGCGCGGTCCTGGTCTGGGTTGGCGCCTTGACCCTGTCGACCTACTTCATGGCCGGCTTCGCGCGCGAGAACATCTGCAAATTCGCCTGCCCCTATGCCCGCTTCCAGTCGGCCATGTTCGACCGTGACACCCTGATTATCTCCTACGCCCATGAGCGCGGTGAACCGCGCGGCAAGCACAAGCGCGGCGACTCCTGGGAGGGGCGCGGCCATTGCATCGACTGCGATTCCTGCGTCGTGGTCTGCCCCATGGGCATCGACATCCGCGACGGCCTGCAGTTCGACTGCATCTCGTGCGGCCTGTGCATCGACGCCTGCAACACCGTTATGGAAAAGATCATGCTGCCGCGCGGCCTGATCCATTACGACACCGAACGTAACCAGGAACGCCGCGCCGAAGATCTGCGCACGGCCCGGCTTCCGACGAAGGGACGCATGCGCTGGATCCGCCCGCGCACCGTCTTCTACGCCGCCATCATCGCCCTGGTCGGGTCGCTGATGCTGGGCGCCATCCTGCTGCGCAGCGAGACCGACCTCACCGTGATCCATAACCGCTCGCCGCAATATGTCCGCCTGTCCAGCGGCGATATTCGCAACAACTACCAGCTCAAGGTGCTCAACAAGACGCACTTTGACCGCAGTTACGAGATCGCCGTCGAGGGCATTGCGCCAAAGGCAGTCGAGGTGATGGCGGCCGGCGACGTCCCCGTGACCGCGGTCACGGTCCCGGCCAACAGCGTCGGCGAGTTCCGCGTCCAGCTCATTACCGACAGGGGAGCCGCCGCCCGCAACCGGGTGACCTTCCGCCTGATCGATACTTCCACAGGAAAGGTGGCCCAACATGCCAGCTACTTCGTCCAGCCCTGAGCTTGCTCCGCGTCCCACCCAGGCCGAAATTGACCGCCGCCGCGGCCGGGTCGTGCCCTGGATAATCGGCGCCTTCTACGTCACCTTCATGGCCGGTTTCATTTCGTTCGTGGTCATCGCCTTCCACAACCCGCCCAATGAAATCACCGCGCAGGCCTATGCCAAGGGCCTGGCCTATAATGACATCCTGGCCAAGGCGGAAACCCAGGCAAAACTCGGCTGGACGTCGCAGACCGTGCTTCAGGGCGGTCGCGTGGTCTTCACCCTGCGTGACGCCGATGGCCGCCCCGTGGACGGCGCCTCGGCGCGCGCCTGGTTCGTGCACCCCAATCTGAAAGACCTGGACCGGGCGTTCGATCTCAGGCCGGAGGGTGAGGGGCGCTATGTGGCCTCCGTCGACCTGCCGACCGCAAGCCTGTGGACGGTGCATGTGTCCGCGGATCGGGACGGCCACCCCTACCAGTCGGCCACCACCCTCGGCGGACGCTGACCATGGCCATCTTCCTGGTTCTGATTCCCATGGCCTTCCTGCTCGGCCTGGCCGGCCTGGCCGGGCTGCTGTGGGCGCTGAACAGCGGTCAGTACGAGGACCTGGAAGGCCACGGTGCCCGCATCCTCAAGCCGGATGACGACGAACAATGAACGCTGCCATCGACTATAGCTGCTTCACCCGCGACGAGGACGGCCGCCGGTCGCTTTACATGCAGGTCGACGGCATGCGCTGCGCCAGTTGCGCCTGGAAGATCGAGCAGGCCCTGGCCGCCCATCCCGGCGTTGAAGCACGCATCAATTTTTCGACCCAGCGCCTGCGGGTGACCTGGCCGGACTCGGTGCCGCCGCGCGCCGCCAATGACTTTGCCGAAGAGATCGAGGCCTTGGGCTTCCAGGTCGCGCCCTTCGATCCGGACAACCGCGCCGCGGCGGCAAAGGCCGGCGAGCGCGACCTGTTGACCTGCCTGGCCGTGGCGGGCTTTGCGACCGCCGCCATGATGCTGTTCGCCGATGCCCTGTGGTTTTCGCGCGACCTGGAAGGCGCCTCGCGCGATCTTCTGCACTGGCTGATGGCTCTGATTGCGATGCCGGCGACGATCTGGTGCGGCCGGCCCTTCTTCCGTTCGGCGATCGGTGCCTTGCGCCACGGCCGCACCAATATGGACGTGCCGATCTCGCTGGCGGTCATCCTGGCCAACGCCTTGTCGCTGTTCGAGACGGTGCGCCACGGCCACTACGTCTATTTCGACGCCTCGGTCATGCTGCTGTTCTTCCTGCTGATCGGGCGCTATCTCGACCTGAAGGCCCGCGGCAAGGCGCGCGAGGCGGCGCAAGGCCTTCTGGCCATGCTGGAGGGGACGGCGCGGGTCCTGCGTGAGGGGCGGCCGGCAGCGGTGCGTATCCGCGATATCCGGCCGGGAGATATCCTGGTGGTCGCCGCCGGCGAGAAGATCGCCGCCGACGGCGTGGTCCTGTCGGGCGCGTCCGAGATCGATACCCGCCTGGTCACCGGCGAGACCCTGCCGCGTGCGGCCGTTGTCGGCGACCGCCTCTATGCCGGCATGATCAACCAGGCGGCGCCGCTGCAGATCGAAGTCGCCGCCGCTGCCGACGACAGCCTGCTGTCGGAAATCGTTGCCCTGATGGAAAAGGCCGAACAGTCGCAAAGCGTCTATGTCCGCTTCGCCGATCGTGTCGCCGCCCTGTACGCGCCGGTGGTCCATGTCCTGGCCCTGGCGACCTTCATCGGCTGGATTGCGTTCGGCTATTTTACGGGGCCGGTGGCGTGGGAAGAGGCCCTGTTGAAGGCCATGGCGGTGCTGATCATCACCTGTCCCTGCGCCCTGGGCCTGGCCGTGCCGGTGGTGCATGTCCTGGCCTCGTCGCAGCTTTACAGGCAAGGCATCCTGGTCAAGTCGGGCGCCGGGCTGGAGACCCTGGCGGTGGTCGATACGGTGGTCTTCGACAAGACCGGCACCCTGACCCTGGGGGCGCCGCAGTGGCTGAACCCGCATGTCCTGACGGGTGAAGACCGTCGCCTGGCCGTAGCCATGGCGGCGCAGAGCCGACATCCCCTGTCCCAGGCCGTGGCGGCCGGGGGCGATGAGCCTTTGCCTGTGATCGTGACCGATCACCCCGGCCTGGGTCTCGAAGCCTTGTACGCCGGTGAAACCGTCCGTTTGGGCAAGGGGACCTGGCTGGGCGTCCCCGACAGCGTCGACCGCAGCATGGAACTGTGGTTCCGCCGCGGTGCGGGCCCGGCGGTGCGGCTGGTCTTTGCCGATGTCGAACGTCGCGATGCCGCCGACACGGTGGCCGCCCTGAAACGGCGTGGACTGCGGGTGCTGATGCTGTCGGGCGATCGACCGGCCGTGGCGCAGGGCCTCGGCATAAAACTCGGCATCGATGAGGTCCGTGCCAGCCTGTCGCCGGTTGACAAGGTGGCCGCGATCGAAGCCTTGCAAGCCGGGGGACGCAAGGTGGTGATGGTCGGGGACGGCCTGAATGACGCGGCGGCCTTGGCGGCGGCTACGGTATCGATGTCGCCTTCGACCGGTATGGATATCACCCAGAACGCCGCCGGTTTCGTCTATCGTGGCGAGGGTCTCAAGCCAGTCGTAACGGCGATCGACATTGCCCGCCGCACGCGGATCCTGGTGGCGCAGAACTTCGCGCTGTCGCTGGTTTACAACGTCGTGGCCGTCCCGGCGGCCGTGTTTGGCCTGGTAACGCCGCTGATCGCCGCCATCGCCATGTCGAGCTCGTCCCTGATCGTGGTCGCCAATTCGCTGAGGCTGAAACTGCAAAGGGTTTGATCTCCGTCAAGGCCGACAGCCGCTCCGGCGGCCACAATCCACCTCCAACACAAGGAGCCTGGATATGGCCGCAGATCACCGTTCGTGGCAGGATCACGACCTCCTGCATTGGCTGGGCAAGGAAGCGCCGCGCTACACTAGCTACCCGTCCGCGCACCATTTCAGGCCGGTCACGCCGCAGACCTATGCCGGCTGGCTCGGCGCCCTGATGCCCGACCGCAGCGTTGGCCTCTATGTCCACGTCCCGTTCTGCGAACAGATGTGCTGGTTCTGCGGCTGCAACACCCAGATCACCCGGCGCTACGAACCCGTCGAAGCCTATGTCGATAACCTGATCGCTGAAATTGCCCTGGTGGCCGGCCATCTCCGCTTCCGCCCCCGGGTCCATGCCCTGCATTTCGGCGGCGGTTCGCCCGGCATGATGATGCCGCACACCCTGCGCCGGCTGTTCGATGCCATCCATGCCGCATTCGACCTGTTGCCAGACGCAGAGCTGTCGATCGAGCTCGACCCGCGCCGCCTGACCCACGACAAGGTCCGCGCCTATGCCGAACATGGCTTCAACCGGGTCAGCCTGGGTGTGCAGGATACCCAGGAAAAGGTGCAGAAGGTCATCAACCGCCTCCAGCCGATGGACGAGGTCGCGCGCGCCGTCGACCGTCTGCGCAGCGTTGGCATCGACCAGTTGGGCATTGACCTGATCTATGGGTTGCCGCACCAGACCATAGACAGCCTGGACCGGACGCTGAACGATGTGGCGCAGTTGAACCCGCAACGCATCAGCGCCTTTTCTTACGCCCACGTGCCGTGGGTGAAGAAACATCAGCGTCTGATCGACGAGACTGCCCTGCCCGATACAGCCGCCAAGGCGCGCCAGTTCCTGCAGATCGATGTCGGCCTGCGCGACCTGGGCTACACCGCCATCGGCATCGATCACTTCGCCAGGCCCGATGACGGCCTGGCCCGCGCTGTGGCCGAAGGCCGGCTGCGTCGCAACTTCATGGGCTATACCGACCTGCCCAACGATCGGCTGATTGCGCTGGGGGCCTCCTCAATCAGCGAGCTGGACGAGGGCATCGCCCAGAACATCCCTCAGGCGACCAGCTATGCCGCCCGCATTGCTGCGGGGCAGCTGCCGACGGTGCGCGGCTGGACTTATCATGGTGACGACCGGATGCGGCGTGAGATCATCTCCAGCCTGATGTGCACCTTTACGGCGGATGTCGGCGACATCCTCATCCGCCATGGTTATGCCTATAACAGCCTCGATGATGAGCTGGAGGCGCTGGCGCCCTTTATCGCGGCCGGACTGGTCCAGGTGGCGCAGCGGAAGGTCATCTTCCATTCGCCGCTGAAGATGCTGGTGCGTTCGGTGGCCTGTACCTTCGATCGCTACGCCCGTGAAGGCGAGGGCGGCCATCGTTACTCCAGGGTGGCGTAAAGAAACCGGCCGCCCCGGGGGAAGGGCGGCCGGCTCAGGTTCCGCGAGGTTTGCACCTGCGGTTTCCGGTCACGGCGCCTAGAGGGTACTGGCCGGCGCCGGCCGAAACAGTCTCTCAGGCGGTCATGTCTTCCAGCGCCTCCCAGCGCAGCACCTGGACGTCGCGTGACGAAGCCAGGCGGAGGACGCGGGCCTCCTTCATGCGGGTAAGAACCCGCGAAACCGTCTCAATGGTCAGGCCGAGATAGTCGGCAATGTCGGTCCGCGACATGGGCAGGGCGACGCGGTTATCATCGCGTGTACCCTGGCGATCGGCCATTTCGATCAGGAAGGCGGCGACGCGGCCGGCGGCATCGTTGCGGCCCAGGGTCAGCAAATGGTCGTGGGCGTGGGTCAGGGACTGCATGGCCAGGCGATACAGTTCGCGCGACAGGTCGGCCTGTGAGCCGGCCTTCAGGGTGCGCAGTCCGGCCAGGGTGACGGCATCGGCGAAGACGTGGCGCTCATTGCCGGCTTCGAAGCCGAAGACATCGCCGGCCATATGGAACGCGCAGATCTGACGACGGCCATCGGCCAGCAGGCGGTAAACGCGGACGACCCCAAACGCAACCTGATAGAGGGCTCCGGCCTGGTCGCCTTCGGCATAGATTTCGCTGCCGGCGTTGAAGGTGGCGACCGGGCCGCACAGGGCCGTCAGGCGTTCGCCGTCGCAGGTCGCAACCGGCTGTGCGGGGATGAAGGGGCTTGCGTCGAACATGCTATGGTCTCCAGAACCTGGGTCTCAAGGTGACGGAAACGGCGCGGTCGCGATATTCGGTTTGTCCCCTAAGGGATTCTACGTAGCCAGAGCCTGGCTGAGCGCATCGAGCAGGCTGCGGTCCAGTAGCGGTTTGCGCACCAGGGTGGCGGTGGCGAACTGCGCGGTGTCCGGATGGCTGGCCAGGACGACGGCGCGGCGGCGCAGTCCGGCCAGGCGCGGATCGGAGGTTTTACGATCCAGGGCGGAATGGTCGATCACCACGGCATCGAAGGCCAGTTGGGCATCCTGCGGCGGCCAGGCATCGCAGGTCGCGACGCCATAGCCTTCCGCCGTCAGCATGAAGGCGAGCGACTGTCGCAGGTCGGCATCGGGCGCGACGACAAGCACGGTGGAGGAAACCGGAAGGGCCATGGTGCGGAGTTTAGGCGGGCCGGGCGAGCGCGCCTTGACCTCGGTCAAATTGTCGCGGTTACCGCTTCGGAATCGCCAGGCTCATCCTTACCAGTTCCGGCAAGCTCTTTGCCTGCATCTTGCTCATGATGCTGGCGCGGTGGACCTCGACCGTGCGCGGGCTGATCTGAAGATCATAGGCGATCGTCTTGTTCGGCAGACCCGCCACGATCCCCGTCAGAATCTCGCGCTCACGCCCGGTCAACTGATCCAGGCGCTGCTGGATCGCCGCGACGCCCGGTCCCTGATCGCCGCGGGCGTCGGCCATGGCGTTGGCGCGTTCGATCGCCGCGATCAGCACCGTATCTTCGAACGGCTTTTCGATGAAGTCGATGGCGCCGGCCTTCATGGCGGCCACCGCCATGGGGACATCGCCATGGCCGGTGATAACGATGGCCGGGATGTCCATCCCGCGTTCGGCCAGGGCTTCCAGAAGCTCGACCCCGTTCATCTCGGGCATGCGCAGGTCGGTGACCAGGCAGACACCGGCGGGATCGCCGACGGCATTCAGAAACGCCGGCCCGCTGTCATGAGCGCGCACCGCGAACCCGGCGCTCATCAGCAGAAAGGCCAGCGAGGCACGCACCGGCGCCTCGTCATCGACAATATGCACGATCCGGTCGCTCATCCGGCCTCCTCGGTCATCAGCGGCAGGGTAAAGCGGAACGTCGCTCCGCCAGCGTCGTTGCGGCGGACCACAATGGCGCCGTCATGGGCTTCGATGATCCGCTTGGAAATGGCCAGCCCGATACCCATACCGCCGGGCTTGCTGGTCACAAACGGCTGGAACAGTTGCGCCGCCATGTCATCCGCGATGCCGGGACCGGTATCGCCGACCTCGACCGCCACCTGGTCGTCGCCGTCATCCAGCGTGGTAATGGTCAGTTCACGCCGGTCCGATGCCCGCATCGCCTCGCCGGCATTGCGGATCAGGTTGATCAGCACCTGCTGGATCTGGACCCTGTCGATCAGCACCCGGTCGGCGGCGGCGCGATAGTCAAACACCGTCTTGATGCCCTTTTCCTTCGATCCGGCCAGGGCCAGGGCGGCGGCCTCCTCGATGATCGAACGCAGGCTGTCGGGCCGCATCTCCGTGGTGCCGTGGGTGGCCGACTGGCGCAGGTGATGGATGATCTTACCCGCCCGCAGTGACTGTTTGGCAGTCTCTTCCAGGGCAAATCGGACGCTGGCCGTGCGTTCGTCGGTCGCATCCTTGAGCAGGCGGATACTGCCCTGGACGTAGTTGGCAATGGCCGACAGGGGCTGGTTCAGCTCGTGCGCCAGGGTCGAGGCCATTTCGCCCAGTTCGTTCAGTCGCGACAGCCGCGCCAGTTCGCCATGCAGCTGTTCCAGTTGCGCCGTGGCGTCCTGGCGCTCGGTCAGGTCGCGGATGAAGCCGGTGAAATAGGATTTTCCGCCGGCGCGGAACTCACCCACCGCCAGCATGATCGGAAAGGTCGAGCCATCGGCGCGCTGGGCGGCCACCACCCGGCCGGTGCCGATGATGCGCTTTTCGCCCGTGGTCCGGTAACGCTCGAGGTAGCCATCATGCTCGCCCTGATAGGGTTGGGGCATCAGCATCTTGATGTTCTTGCCCAACACCTGGGCCTCGCGATAGCCGAACTGGTTTTCGGCGGCGCGGTTGAACGAGATGATGCGCCCCATCTGATCGATGACGATGGTGGCATCGGGGCTGGTGGCCAGGATGGCGCGGATCTGGCCTTCGCGCGCCGACAACTCCTCTTCGGCGGCGAAGGTTCGGCGCCGGCTGCGGCGCAGTTGCTCGCCGCCCCAGACGATCAGCACGCCGATCAGGGCCTGGAGCAGGATCAGCGAGACCTGCGTCCCGAGACCGGCTTTCGGCGGCATGAACAGGAAGGCCGCCGCCGCCGTCTGGCCGGTGGCGAACAGGCCGGGGCCCCAGCCGCCGGCCGCGGCGCTGATCAGGATGGCAGGGATCGACAGGGCGAAGATCAGCCGTGCGCCCGTCACCGGATCCAGGCTGTCGCGGGTGACGAAGGCCAGGATCAGGACCAGGGCGCTGACGATGTAGGCGAAGACATAGGTCCGCCACCCGGCCAGTCGACCGGCCAGGATATCGTCATAAAGGCGCGCTGCGCGCTGTTGGATCTGGGCTATAATCTGTGTCACCGATGCGGATTTATCCCTGTTCGCCGTCAAATCCAAGTGCGGTAACGGGTGACATAGTGTCCCGCCACGCAGATTTGACTTGTCAAGTGACGCGAAGAATGCAAACAAATAACAGCAAAACGAAATATAAAGCTATTTTGCGAGGTCTTTCATGCTTGATCGCCGTCATCTTCTCACGGGTCTGTCCGTCACGGGCCTTGCAACGGCCGTCGGCGCCAAGGCCGATACGGCGACCTATACGGCTGAGGACTTCAAGCGGGTGCGCAAGTTCGACACCCACGTCCATATCAATGCCGACCCGATGGTCTTCGGCGAGCAGGCAATCGCGGACAATTTCGAGCTTTTGACCATCAATGTCGACTATCCCGACTTTCCGTCGCTGGATGTCCAGGCGCAGGTGTCGGGCGTCCTGCACAAGGCCGATCCGAAGCGGTTCCAGTTCGCCACGGCGTTTTCGATGCAGGGCTTCGGCGAGACCGGTTGGGCGGACAGGACCATTGCTCATGTCGAGGCGGCGGCCAAGGCGGGCGCCCGTGGCGTCAAGGTATGGAAGAATGTCGGTCTGATCGAGCGCGATGCCTCGGGCAACCTGGTCATGCTGGACGACGTCCGTTTCGATCCGGTGGTGGCGCGTATCGAGGCCCTGGGCCTGACCTTCATCAACCACCAGGGTGAGCCGCGCAACTGCTGGCTGCCGCTGGAGGAGATGACGACCAAGAACGACCGCGCCTATTTCAGCGCCCATCCCGATTACTATATGTACGCCCATCCGGAAGGCCCGTCCTATGAGCACCTGATGGCGGTGCGTGACGACTTCCTGGATCGTCATCCGAAGCTGAACTTCATGGGCGCCCACATGGCCAGCCTGGAATGGAGCGTCGATGCCCTGTCGAGCTTCCTGGACCGTTTTCCCAATGCGACGGTCGAGACGGCGGCGCGCATGGCGCAGCTTCAGCACCAGTCGTTGCGCGATCATGACAAGGTGCGGAACTTCTTCCTGAAGTATCAGGACCGGATTCTGTACGGCTCGGATCTGACATTAAATCCGGATGCCGATGCGGCCGGGATGCGCAAGGAAATCCACGATGTCTGGTTTAGCCACTGGCGCTATCTGGCGACGGCGGATGTCCAGGCGGTGTGGGACCTGGATGCCGAGGTCAAGGGCCTGGCCTTGCCGAAATCGGCGATCGACAAGATCTTCTACGGTAATGCCCGCCGTGTGTTGGGATTGGCGTAAGATACTGAAGAATCATATAAAATCTCCCTCTCCCCACTTGAGGGGAGAGGACGAGAGCGGAACGAAGTGAACGCGATCGGGTGAGGGGTTGAGGACTTTCGGTATCTACAGTCGTTGCCGAAATAACCCTCACCCCAGCCCTCTCCCCTCAAGTGTGGAGAGGGAGGCTTACTGCGTCTTCGTCAACAGTTTCTACTTCAATAACTTAGCATCGCCCCAGGTCACCACCTGTTCTTCGGTGGCCGACTTGGCGACCAGTTCCACCACCTCGACGCCGGTGATGTCGACCGACAGCGCAACCGCCGCTGTGCCGTAAACCAGCTCACCCGTCTCGCCCAGCTTCCGGCCATCACCATAGACGATGAATTTCACGCCCTGGCCATCCGTGCGGCCGGAATCATCCACCCCCACTGAAGCCTCGAAACGCGTAAATGCCTTGCCGGCCTTCACCTCCATGCGGGAGTTGCTCAACACCCCGATCCCGGAACCGAACTTCTGGCCGGAGATCTGCAAAACCTGGCCGTAAGGCGTGCTGTCGGCCTGGGCGCCGCCCCAGCCGGCATAGCTCGGACGTTCACCCGGGCCACGCGTGCTGCCGCCCCACGGACTGATCATCTGGTGCACTGTCGGATCAGGTTTACGAACTACAATGCCATCCTCGGCAACATGGATGCGGCCGGGAATCTCCGACAGATACATGCCGTTCGCCAGGGCCCGCGGCCCGGCGGCTTCGAACACCAGGGTCTCGCGCGCCTTGAGCTTGAACGGCGCCTCTGTCGACAGGATCGTCATTTCGCCCGTCCACAGATTGGTCAGCTTGATGTCCTGGCCGTCGGCCAGTTTCAGGTGCTCCGCCGTCAGCGTGACCTCGGCATCGGCGACACCGCGGTTGAAGATGGCGACCGCCTTGGTGTTGCTGTCGCTTAAGGTCTTGACGAAGATCTGCACATCGTCGGTGTCGTGGACCAGAACCGCCTGATTGCCACCGGAATCCTGGTTCACCCGCACCAAACCGGCATTGCCCCAGATGTCGATCAGCGACTGCGGCGCATCGCGCAGGTCATAGCCGATCAGCAGCGGTGCATTGATCATCGCCCACAGCGAGAAGTGCGATTTCGCTTCGGTCAGGTGGTTGGCGTCGAAATCGCCATGACCGACGAACAGCATGTCCGGGTCGTTCCAGGCGCCGGGGCGAGCATAAAGCGCCCGCGTCGAGGCCGAATCGAAGGTGTGCAGCATGCGTGACCAGGTCGGGGTGATATCGCCGCTGGTCCGCCACAGATTGCCGACTTCATTGCCCCAGGACCGGACGTCCGAGGTTCCCCAGTTGCAGATCGAAAAGACATAGTCGCCGTCAGGATTGTGCTTGGCGATGGCCGCGCCGATGTCGCTATAGATGGCCTTGACCTTGGCCACGTCGGTGCGGCCGATCGACTGCGAGTCGATCAGCGGCGGGAAGGGCTGATACTGGTACTTGGCGACAATCTCACGATCGGGGCCGTAGACATTCAGCCCGCAGGCATCGACCTTGATATAGTCGAAGCCCCATTCCTTGAAATAGAGTGCGATGTCCTGGTCGACATGGCCGTAGAGGCCGACGCTGCGTTCGGCGGTATCGCCTTCGGGCAGGTTGGGCGAATGCAGGTCATAGGCCTGGGAGCAGGCATTGTAACCGGCGTCGCTATAGATGCCGGCCTTCAACCCCATGCTGTGCAGCTTGTCAGTGAACGGCCGGAAAGTGGTGTCCGCCTTCTTGTTCTTCGGCTGGGCCGACGGGAAGATCTGGGTGCGGATCACCATGCGGCCGTCGCTCTTGCGCCGCTTCAGCCACCAGCCGTCGTCGATATTGACATAGCGGTAGCCCAGCTTGGCCAGGCCGGTGTCGACCAGCTTTTGGGCGGCACCCATCACCTTGGCCTCGTCGACCTCGGTGCGGAAGGCGTTCCACGAGTTCCAGCCCATCGGCGGCGTGGCGGCATTTCCGGCCTGGTGCGCGGTCCATTTCCCCGCCGGCTTTAAGGAATCTTGGGCCCAGGCGCCGGGCGCCATCAGCAGGGCGGCAGCGGCCGCGGCAATTATGAACCTCTTCATGGGCGTCCTCCTGGATATTATCATATAATTTCACCACATTTTCCTGTGGTAATCAACAGAGTTTAAACGAGAAATTTCGTTTTCGTTGCTTTATGTTGCGTGTGGCCGACGGAAAGCTGCGAAAACCTTTGCGGTTGTGTCAAGAAATGGTGTGCCATTTTCACATATGATGGAATTTCAAACGCGTGACTCTCCTTTGGACGTGGAAAAAATTAATTAAAACAATCAATTTGATTATTTGTTCAGGATTGGGCTCTGCCGCGCCCTCGCTTGATGTGACTGTGTTATTTTTGTTGCGCTATGTTTCGATTTGAGATAAAACGCAACTTAATCGTAGACAATCAATTTGTATGATATAAAGCGAAATACAATGTTCGCTTCGTTTGTTTTCGAAATGGACGAAAAAGTGGGCTGGAATTATAATCTTTAACGAAAAGGGGTACCGGAGATGAGGATAACAAGAACAGCCAGCGTTTCGGTCGCGGCGCTGCTCATGGCAGTGTCGGGGCTGGCCGCGCCGATGGCGTTCGCACAGGACGCGCCGGCCGCGGCGGAGCCCGACGCTGAGGCGGTTGTGGTCGTTGGCACCCGCAAGGCGTTGAAAACCGCCCAGGACATCAAGAAAAGCGCCGACACCTTCGTCGACTCGATCACGGCGACCGATATCGGCGCCTTCCCCGACAAATCCGTCGCCGAAGCACTGCAGCGCGTGCCGGGCGTGACCGTTATCCGGTCGGCCGCCAAGGAAGACGTGATGCACTATTCGGCCGAGCCGTCGGGTGTCATCATCCGCGGCCTGCCCCAGGTCCGTTCCGAGTTCAACGGCCGCGACACCTTCTCCGCCACCTCGGGCTACGGCCTGTCCTGGTCGGACGTCGCGCCGGAAATGATGGCCGGCGTCGACACCTACAAGAACCAGACCGCTGAAATGATCGAAGGCGGCATCGCCGGTTCGATCAACCTGCGCACCCGCCTGCCGTTCGACCAGAAGGGCCGCGTCTTCGGCGCCACGGTTGAGGCCAACAGCGGCAATTTCAGCCAGACTGTCACCCCCAGCATCTCGGCGCTCTACTCCGACCGCTGGAGCAGCGACATCGGCGAGTTCGGCCTGCTGCTCAACGCCGCCTATTCCGAAACCGACACGACCAGCCACGCCGTGACCATTCCGCGCATGGTAGTCTTCGCGCCGGGCACCTACACCAACCAGACCAACTACAT
This sequence comes from Asticcacaulis sp. AC460, assembly GCF_000495795.1. Classification (GTDB taxonomy): domain Bacteria; phylum Pseudomonadota; class Alphaproteobacteria; order Caulobacterales; family Caulobacteraceae; genus Asticcacaulis. The sequence goes on along the minus strand of NZ_AWGD01000013.1, from coordinate 9,263 downwards.
CCCGTCGGGCGTCGCCTTCAACAACACCGACTATTCGCGGACCCGCGAAGGTGTCTCCCTGGCGGCGCAATGGCAGAACAATGACCGCACCATGCGGGCGTCGCTGCAATACAACAACTCGACCTACCACAATGTGTGGAACGAAGAGCAACTGATCAGCTACTGGTTCTGGGTCGATCCGGCCAGCACCACCCATTCGACCGTGTGGAACGACCCGTACCAGATCGCTCCGCCCGACGCCCCGGGCCTGGGCTTCAACGAAGCCGGCGGCGGCGTCCCCTATACCTTCGGTTCCGACGGCCTGTTCCAGAACGGCGTCATCACCCGCTCCAAGGGCGATTGGGGCTACGGCTCGATCGACTGGAGCACCGGCACGTCATATGTTCCGGGTTCGACCGACCAATACGGCACCTATGACCAGTTCGGCGTCGACCTGCCGGTCATCCAGCCCTGTATCAAGTCGGACATCTCTCACGGCAACCTGCCGTGCCGCGGCGCCCCGATCGTCAACACCGCCACGCGTTTCTCCGACGAAGAGCGCAAGATCGACGACCTGGCCTTCAACTTCATCTGGGATGCGACCGAGAAGCTGCGCTTCAACTTCGACGCCCAGTACGTCAAGGCGACGACCCAGCACTACGACGTCACCTTCGAATTCACCACCTATGCCGACCTGGGCCTGGACCTGACCGGCGAGTATCCGTCGCTGAGCCTGCTCAAGCCGTCGGGCTACAACGTCATCGGCACCGACCCGGTCTCCGATCCGCGCAACTATTCGCCGGAATCGATCATGGACCACATCACCGACAGCGAGGGCGAACTGAAGGCCATCCGCGCCGACGCCGCCTACAATTTCGACGGCACCTGGCTGGACGCCCTGCGTATGGGCGTGCGCTTCGCCGACCGCGAACAGAAGCACTTCTGGTCGGCCTATAACTGGCAAAGCATTGCGTCCGACTGGGGTGTCAATCCGGCCGATTCGTGGTTCCTCGACTCGCCGGCAACCCACAATTCCGACGGTTCGATCCGCTTCCAGGGCTATGAGCCGGGCTATTACGAGGTTCGCGAATTCGGCACCGACATGTTCGGCGGCGGCCTGATCAGCGACACCATGTTCCCGTTCGTGACGCAGGACGTCATCTCCAGCCCGGCCGAACTGGCCAAGCGCTTCGCGATCAGCGGCCAGACCGACCAGGGCGGCACGGCGTCGTCAGTGTGGAACCCGATCTGCGAACGTCCCAACGAAATCGCCAACAGCTGCTTCACCGTCGGTGAGCAACTGCGCGTCCGCGAAAAGACGGACTCGGCCTATGTTATGCTAAAGTTCGGCGGCAACGACGCCTTCATCGGCGATGTCGCGGTCACCGGCAATGTCGGCGTCCGCTTCGTCAACACCACGGTCGAAAGCGCCGGCGCCGTCAACTTCGCCAATCCGTTCACGGCCGGCGAACTGAACTGCCAGCCCATGACCCCGGAACAGATCGCGGCGCTGGGGCCCAACCAGTACGCCATCTCGCCGGCCTGCCTGGCCGTGGCCTCGACCCAGGACCGCGCCTTCTCCAGCGGCACCAGCCAGGCCTCGGACGTTGAAACCACGCATAAGAACGTCTTGCCCAGCTTCAATATCCGCCTGGGGTTGACCGACGAATGGTTCCTGCGCTTTGCGGCGTCGCGGGCGATTTCCAAGCCCGATATCGGCCTGCTGCGCAACTATATGAGCCTGCAGCGCAGCTTCATCGACCAGGCCGACATCACGGTCGGCAACCCGAACATTGTGCTCAACGGCGCCGGCCAGCCGGTCAGCTACAAGTACGGCTATACCGGCGCCACCGGCAATCCGCGCCTCAAGCCGATCAAGGCCGACCAGTTCGACTTCGCAGTCGAGAACTACTTCGACCAGGTGGGTTCGTTCAGCTTCACCCTGTTCTACAAGCAGTTCCACGACTACATCCAGAACGGCACCTTCGTCGTGCCCTACACCAATAACGGCGTGACCCGCGACGTTGTTGTCACCGGTCCGGTCAATGGTGAAGGCGCCTCGATCAAGGGCTTCGAAGTCGCCTATCAGCGCTACTTCAACTTCCTGCCGGCGCCGTTCGATGGCCTGGGCGTCCAGGCCAACTACACCAGGCTGAAGAACTCAGGCGTCAAGAACGCCAACCTGATCGTCGACAGCGATGGTGGCGGCACCACGGCGCGGTCGTCCCAATCGGGCATGATCAATGCCGGCCGTCTGGAGAACCTGTCGGACGACGCCTACAACCTGATCGTCATGTACGAAAAGGGCAAGATCGGCGCCCGTATCGCCTATAACTGGCGGTCGGAATATGTCTCTTCAGTCAATGACTGCTGCATCGGCTTCCCGGTGTGGAACGACTCCGAAGGCTTCCTGGATGCCTCGTTCCGTTACGCTTTGACGGATCATATCGAGCTCAACATCCAGGGCAGCAACCTGCTGGGGACGGAAGTCCGCATCCGTCAGCAGGTAGCGGGTCCGACGGACGCTGCGCCGAACACGCCTGCCAACTTCATGCCTGCCGGCTGGTTCGAATACGACAGCCGCCTGCAAGTGGGCGTTCGTATTAAGTATTAAGGTAATATTCGTCGCAGATCGGGCCTTCTTCTCCTCTCCACGAAGTGGGGAGGGGGACCGCGAAGCGGTGGAGGGGTACTCTTACTTACTTGCTTTCTATGTTCCTGTGAAGCTTCCTCCCTCGAAGCTTTGACTGGCGGATCGTCTTTCGACTCCCTACGATAGATGGTCCGCCCTTTTTCTTTTTGGAGGCCGCCTTATGTCGACAATTCGCAGAATCGTCATCCTGGGCGGCGGTACGGCCGGATGGATGGCCGCAGCCTGCATTGCGCGCAACCTCGGCACCCAACACCACACCATCGAAGTCATCGAGTCGCCGGAGATCGGCACGGTCGGGGTCGGCGAAGCCACCATCCCGATGATCAACCTGTTCAACAAGATCCTGGGCGTCAGCCCCACCGACATGGTCCGCGAGACCGAAGCCACCTTCAAGCTGGGCATCGAATTCGTCGACTGGGGCGGGCTGGGCCAGAGCTATATCCATCCCTTCGGCACCTATGGCGCCGATATGGGCGGGATCAGCTTCATCCACTATTTCCTGCGCCAGTCGCAGCTCACCGGTACCTGGACGCCGGAAATCTACAACCTCGAAACCACGGCGGCACGCGCCGGCAAGTTCGGCGTCCTGCCCAACAACGATCCGTCGCGGCCGTCGCTGAACCACGCCTACCATTTCGACGCCGCCCTCTATGCCGACTTCCTGCGCCGCTATAGCCTCAAACGCGGCGTCGTCCGCCATGAAGCCACGGTCACCCAGGTCCATCAGGATACTGAGTCCGGCTTCGTCACCGCCCTGGACCTGAAGGACGGTGGCCGGGTCGAAGGCGACTTCTTCATCGACTGCTCCGGCTTCCGCGGCGTGCTTATCGAACAGACGCTTAAGGCCGGCTATGAGGACTGGAGCCACTGGCTGCCGTGCAACCGCGCCTGGGCCGTGCCGTGCGAACGGGTCGAAGATCCCATCCCCTATACCCGCTCGACCGCCCGCGAAGCCGGCTGGCAATGGCGCATCCCGCTGCAACACCGCACCGGCAACGGCTATGTCTTCTGCAGCGAGTTCATCGACGAACAGGACGCCGCCGACAAACTGATGACGCGCCTTGACGGCAAGCCGCTCGCCGATCCGCGCAAACTGTCCTTCGTCACCGGTCACCGCCGCCGGATGTGGTCGAAGAACGTTGTCGCCCTCGGCCTGGCCTCGGGCTTCCTGGAGCCGCTGGAATCGACCTCGATCCACCTGGTTCAGTCGGCGCTGGCCAAGCTGATGGCCTTCTTCCCGAAGACCGGCTTCGACCCCCATGTCGAGGACCATTTCAACACGGTGATGTGCGGCGAATATATCGCTGTGCGCGACTTCCTGATCGCCCACTACAAGGTGACTGAGCGTGAGGACACGCCGTTCTGGGCCTACTGCAAACACATGGCCATCCCGGATAGCCTGACCCAGCGGCTGGAGATGTTCGGACGCAGCGGCGCCTATATTGAGCCGCCGTACGAACTGTTCCGCGAGGCAAGCTGGTTCGCCGTGCTGAGCGGGCAGGGGATCCGGCCACGCGGCTGGCACCCGGTCGCCGACATGATGACCGATGCCGAACTGGCCCACCATACGGGCCAGATTCGCGACCTGGTCGCCAGTACGGCGGCGCGCCTGCCGCCGCATGAAACCTTCATCCGCCATTGCCAGCAGAGACAGGCCTCATGATCCTGCGTCTTGCCCTGATCGCCCTGGCCCTGGCCTTGCCGGCGCACGCCGAAACGAAACTGGGCGTGGTCAGCTACTGGGGCCCCAAGGCCGCGCCCTACGAAGATATTCCGGCCGGCGCCATCGCCCTGATCAATCCCGACAGCGGTATCTTCACCGCCTGGCGCCAGACGCGCGAAGCCACGCCCAAAACAGCCTCCTATCGCCGCATCGCCGGCGATGGCGCCAAACGCGGCGTCGATATGCTGGGCTATGTCCCGACCGGCTATTTCAACCACGATTGCGATGTCCATGGCGAATGTCAGACCTGGGATCGTATCGAGCGCCAGGTCGAAACCTACTTCCGCGCCATGCCGGGGCTGAAAGGCATCTTCTTTGATGAAGCCGCCCCCAGTGCCTGGGACTGCGCCGCCTTTACGCCGGAATATGAGCGGTTGCGCGAGATTGTCGTCAAATACAGGCCGGACACGTTGATCGCTTTCAATCCGGGCCTGCCGTCGCCATGCGCCATCGATGCCGCGAAAGCCGGCGAAGTTGTGGTGACTTTCGAACAGGACATGACGGCCTATGCCGCCCAGTCGGACGAGATCCACGCCAACGCCCAGGCGGCCACAGCCAAGGGCGTGAAGACCTGGCACATGATTCATACGGTGCGCGATGCCGCCGACATGCCGGGCGTGGTCGCTGCGGCCCGGGCCCATGGCGCCGACTATGTCTATGTCACCAATATCGGCGGGGACTGGCAGAAGGGCGAAAACACCTGGGGCTCGCCCCCGGCCTTCTGGTCGGAACTGGTCTCGGAACTCGCCAAGTAGCCGGCCTATCTTTCGTTTTGCGATTCTTTTGCCCCTAAAGTTGAAAATAACCGCGAACTCATGGATAAGCGAAAGACGACCCACGGGGCGGGTGACAAGGAACAGCGGATATGGCCGAAGGCTCGGGAAAAGTGATGCGCGACACCAGCGAGCGGCGCCGCCAGATCACAGCCATGCTGAAATCGCGCGGCAGCGTCCAGGTCGTGGCCCTGTCCGAACAGTTCAACGTCTCCATGCAGACCATCCGCAAGGACCTGCATTACCTGGAAGAACACGGTATCGCCACGCGCGCCTATGGCGGTGCCATCTCGTCCGACGTGGTCAATGTCAGCGCCGAACCGCCGATCGAAGCCAAGCGCGTCAGCCATATCGAAGAGAAGGAACGCATCGGGCAACTGGCTGCGTCGATGATCAAGCCCGGCGATTCGGTCATCCTCGATTCGGGGACCACGGCGCTGCAGATCGCGCGTTTCCTGCCCGATGACGAAGACATCACCGTCGTCACCAATGACTTCGACGTCCTGTCGGCTCTGGCGCAAAAGCGCAAGATCAAGGTGGTCATGCTGGGCGGGGAACTGCGCCGCAAGAACATGGCCTTCTACGGTGCCCAGACCGTGGCGGCGCTTCAGGAGCTGGTCTTCGACAAGCTGTTCCTCGGCGTCGACGGCTTCGACGTCGAACGTGGCATCACCACCCACCATGAACCCGAAGCGCAACTGAACCGCAAGATGGTCGAAAGCGCCCGCCAGGTCATCGCCGTCACCGACTCGTCGAAGTTCGGCAAGGTCTGCCTGCATCGCATCATCGATGTCTCGGAAGTCGACATGCTGATCACCGACAATGACGCGCCCGACCATGTCCGCGAAGCCGCAACGCGCCTGGGATTCGCCCTGCACATCGCGTAATTAACAACAAAACGAAAGTTTATATTTCGTTTCGCATTGTTTTTTCGTTTGCCTTGCGGCGCGGACTGTGCATTCATAGACCAACAGAAGCAGATCCATCGCCGCTTCTCCTCCCCATAGAATGGGGAGGAGAAGATGCGATGGTCCTGCGCAGGAAGGGACCGTCATGATTTCGCGACCGCTCGTTCATCGCCGCCATCTGCTGGGCCTGCTGGCCGGGACCGTCATTGCTTCGGGTCTGACCCGCGCCGGCCAGGCGCTCAGCGCCGACCTCGCCCTGGCCTCGGCCGGGGATGGCGCCCTGACGATCGAATATGACAGCCGCCTGCACAGCCGCCTCATCCGCAAGTCCGACAACCTGGCCCTGACCGATTTCGCGCCGTCCGACACCCTGACCTTGAAGGACGGCACCATCGTCGACGCCTTCGCCCTGGCCGGTCAGACAAAGACCGCCGTCACCGATCGCCACGGCAAGGGTACCCGCTTCGTCATCACCGGCCGTTCCGCCGACGCGATCGAAAAGACGGTCACCGTCACCTTCTACGAAAAATATCCCGGTTTCGCCCTGGTCACCACGCGCTACCGCAACGGCGGCACGGCCGCGATCGACGTCGCCGGCTGGCGCGGCAATGGCCACACCCTGAAAGCCTCGGGCGCCGGCTTCTGGTCGTGGTCGGGCGCGACCTTTCCGGACCGCCGCGACTGGGTCCAGCCGGTCAAGGACGGCTTCGACCAGCCCAACTTCATGGGCATGAACGCCTCCGACTACGGCAGCGGCACCCCGGTCGTCGACGCCTGGCGTCCCGACGCCGGTATCGCCACCGGCCATATCGAAGTCACGCCGAAACTGATCTCCCTGCCGCTGCTGGCCACCCCGGTCGGCGCCGCCATCGCCATCGACGAGGTCCGCGCGGTGACGCTCAAGCCGGGCGACAGCCTCGACACGCTCGACACCTTCGTCACCATCCACACCCGCGACTACTACGCCACGCTCGACACCTATCGCAGGATCATGGCCGATCGCGGCCTGGCGGCGCCGAAGCCGCCCGAAGGCGCCTACGAAGCCATCTGGTGCGCCTGGGGGTATGACCGCATCTTCAACGTGGCGGAAATCGAAGGCACCTACAGCAAGGTCAAGGAACTGGGCTTCAAATGGGCCGTGCTGGACGATGGCTGGCAGACCAACGAAGGGGACTGGAACCTCGATCCGCGCAAGTTCCGCAGCGATGCCGAGATGATCGCCTTCGTGAAGACCATCCGCGCCGCCGGCCTCAAGCCGAAACTGTGGTTGGCGCCTCTGGCGGTCGACCCGGGCGCTGATCTGCTGCACGACCACACCGACATGCTGCTGCTGGATGAAAACGGCGCGGTGCACGATGTCACCTGGTGGAACGCCTTCTATCTCTGTCCCGCCTATGAGCCGACCCGCGACTATACCAAAAAGCTGATCCACAAGATCATCGCCGAATGGGGCTATGAGGGCCTGAAGCTCGACGGCCAGCATATGAACGGCGTGGCGCCTTGCTATAACCCGCTGCACAATCACGCCCGGCCGGAAGAATCGGTCGAAAAACTGCAGGACTTCTGGAAGCTGGTCTACGACACGGCGCGCGAGGCCAACCCCCAGGCCGTGGTCGAATTCTGCCCGTGCGGCACGTCGTATGCCTTCCACAACCTTCCCTTCGTCAACCAGGTCCCGGCCTCCGACCCGCTGTCGTCGTGGCAGGTCCGCCATAAGGGCAAGTCGCTGAAGGCCCTGATGGGTCGCGACGCCGCCTATGCCGGCGACCATGTCGAACTGAGCGACAACGGCAATGACTGGGCCTCCACCGTCGGTATCGGCGCGGTCATTTCCACCAAGTTCACCTGGCCCAATGAAGGCCGCGGCAAGGACGCCAAGTTCCGCCTGACCGCCGAACGCGAGGCCATCTGGCGCAAATGGGCCGACATCTACAATGCCCGCATGCTGCCCAAGGGCCAGTATCTCGGCGAGCTGTACGACATCGGCTTCGACAAGCCCGAAGCTCACGCCGTCGCCAAGGACGGCAAGCTCTATTACGGCTTCTATGCGCCGCAATGGAGCGGAGAGATCGAACTGCGCGGCCTCAAATCCGGCAAGTACAGGGTCACCGACTATTTTAACGGCAAGGATCTGGGCACGGTCACCGCGTCGTCGAGCCGCATCAACGCCAGCTTTGAAAAATTCCTGTTGATCGAGGCCGTTCCGGCCGGGAAGGCCTGATCATGACCGAGGTTACCGCTGCACCAAAAGCCGATAAAAAATGGTTGCTGTTTTCGCTGGGCACCGTCGTCCTGTGGGGTGTGTGGGGCGCCTTTACCGGCATCTCGGCACAAAAGGGCTTTCCCGAAACCCTAACCTACTGCGTCTGGGCCCTGACCATGATCCTGCCGGCGGTCTATGTCCTGGCGCGCGCCGGCTGGAAGCTGGACCGCGACGCCAAGTCGATCTTCTACGGCTTGGCTATTGGTCTGTTGGGCGCCGGCGGCCAGATGGTGCTGTTCTACACGGTGACGACCGGGCCGGCCTATCTGATCTTTCCGGTGATTTCGCTGTCGCCCCTGGTCACCATCCTGATGTCTTTCGTTTTCCTGCGCGAACGGACGACCTGGCTAGGTGTTCTGGGCGTAGTCCTGGCCATGATCGCCCTGCCAATGTTCGATTTCTCGCTCGAATCCGGCTTTTCCTTCCTGAGCTCGGGCGGAAGCTGGTTCCCGCTGGCCCTGATCGTCATGGCCTGCTGGGGCATCCAGGCCTATTTCATGAAGCTGGCCAACAACAGTATGAGCGCCGAGAGCATCTTCTTCTACATGATGATCGGCGGTTTGATGCTGGTGCCGGTGGCGTGGCTGATGACCGACTTTTCCAAGCCGATCAATCTGGGCTGGGACGGGCCGTGGCTGGCGGCGGGTATCCAGATCCTCAACGCGGTTGGCGCTTTGAGCCTGGTCTATGCCTTCCGTTATGGCAAGGCGATCGTAGTCGCGCCTCTGACCAATGCCGGGGGACCTTTGGTGACGTCGGTGATTTCGCTGGTCGTGTCGAATGTGGTGCCGGGTGAGTTGAAAATCGCCGGCCTGATCCTGGCGTTTATCGCCTCAGCGTTGCTGGCGCTGGCGGCGTAGACTGCGCTCTTCCGTGACCCGAGCCGTTCCGGAAGAGCGCATTTTTTTGTTTCTGTCTCGAGCTGCGAAAGAATCGCTTCCTTCTCCTCCCTACGAAGTGGGGA
>NZ_AWGD01000012.1 GCF_000495795.1 Asticcacaulis sp. AC460 | reverse complement strand
GGAGAATGAGACGCCTTGTACTTCGGACAATATTTCACATAGATCGAAATTTTATATGTTTCGTTTTCATTGTTTTGGTTGCGTTGCGCTTCGCTATAGGCTACACCTGACTCAACAAGACACTGTTACGTAAGGAGCCTCCTGCTATGAAGGCTATGCTTGATCTGGTTGCGCGACATAAGGCGGGAACGCCCTGCGGCATCTATTCAGTCTGTTCCGCCCACCCCCTGGTGATCGAGGCCGCGTTCGTTCACGCCCTGGCCTCAAACCTGGACGTCACCTTGATCGAAGCCACCTGCAATCAGGTCAACCAGGACGGCGGCTATACCGGCATGACGCCGGATGATTTCCGTGAATTCGTCTACGCCATAGCCGACCGCACCGGTTTCCCCCGCCACGGCATCATCCTGGGCGGCGACCACCTGGGCCCCAACCCGTGGACCGCGCTCACCGCCGACGAAGCGATGAAAAAGGCCGATATCCTGATCGAACATTACGTCGCCGCCGGCTTCCGCAAGATCCACGCCGACTGCTCGATGTCGTGCGCCGACGATCCGGTGCCCCTGCCCGAAGACACCATCGCCCGCCGCGCCGCCCGCCTCATCCGCATTGCCGAGGACACCCAGGCGAAGGTCGGTGGTGAAAAGTGCGTCTATGTTATCGGCACCGAAGTCCCGGTTCCCGGTGGCGCCGCCGAAGACCTGCCGGAACTGGAAGTCACCACGCCGGTCGCCGCCCTGGCCACCATCGAAACCCACCGCGCTATCTTTGCCGAGAACGGCCTGAACGACGCCTGGAAGCGCGTGGTCGCCACCGTGGTCCAACCCGGCGTCGAATTCGACCACCGTAAGGTCATCGACTATAACCGTCCGAAAGCCCTGGCCTTAAGCCGCGCCATCGAATTCCTGCCGGGCTTGCTGTTCGAAGCCCATTCGACCGACTACCAGACGCCGCAGGCACTGAAACACCTGGTCGAGGACCATTTCGCCATCCTGAAGGTCGGCCCCGGTGTCACCTTTGCCCTGCGCGAAGCCCTGTGGGCGCTGGATGCCATCGAACAGGAATGGATCGCGCCGGAAAAGCGCTCCGGCTTCCGCCAGGTGACCATCGACCGCATGACGGCCGAGCCGCGCAACTGGGCGAAATATTATCATACAAAAGACGCTGAACTGCGTTTCGATTTGCAATATAGTCTGTCCGACCGCATTCGTTACTACTGGCCGGATCCGGCCATCACCGCGGCCCAGGAGACCATGTTCATAAACCTCAGCGCCAATCCGCCCGCCCTGGCCTTGATCAGCCAGTACCTGCCCGACGCCTATGCGGCGCTGCGCAGCGGTGGATTGACGCTGTCTCCCGCCAACCTCGTCATCGCCCACATCGGCGCGACCCTCGACGGTTACCAGGCGGCCTGTACCCCATTGACCGTAGTATCCCCGGAGCCGGCTTATGCCTGACACCCTCATAAACGAAGCGCTTTTCGGCTTCGATGAAAAGACCCTGGAGCAACGGGGCGGATTGTGGACCGCGCGCGAGATCGCGCAGCAGCCGCAGATGCTCCGCGAAACCCAGGCCCTGCTGTTTGCGCGCCGCGACGAAATCGCCGCGTTTCTCAAAACCGTCCTGGCGCCTGCCAATGCCCGGGTCATCCTGACGGGCGCCGGCACCTCGGCCTTTATCGGGACCTGCCTGGCGCCGGTCCTGGCCACCGAACTGAAGCGCCGGGTCGAGGCCATCCCGACGACCGACCTGGTCTGCGCCCCGCAGCTCTATTTCGAAGCCGACACCCCGACCTTGCTGGTCTCCTTCGGCCGTTCCGGCAATAGCCCCGAAAGCGTTGCCGCCGTCGAACTGGCCGACCGCTTCGTCACCACCCTGCAGCACCTGGTCATCACCTGCAACGAAGAGGGCGCCCTGGCTGGCTATGCCGCCGGCGGCCGCGGCCTCACCATACTGCTGCCCGAAGCGACCCACGACCGCAGCTTCGCCATGACCTCCAGCTTCTCATGCATGACCTTTGCAGCGCTGTCGGCCTTTACCGGTGTCGAAAAGCTGCAGCCGCGCGTCGACGCCATCGCTGAAGCGACCCAGGGCGCGATCGCGGACTACAGCGACATGCTGAAGACCGCCGCCGGCGAAGGCTATGAGCGCATCGTCTATCTCGGCAGCCACATCTTCCAGGGCCTGGCGCGCGAAAGCGGCCTGAAGCTGCTGGAGCTGACCAACGGCGCCCTGGTGACCATGTTCGACTCGCCGCTGGGCTTCCGCCACGGCCCGAAAACCATCGTCAACGCCAAGACCCTGGTCGTCGTCTTCTTCTCCAACGACGCCTATACCCGCTCCTACGACGCCGACCTGCTGGATGAACTGCGCCGCGACAACGACGCCGCGCGCGTGGTGGCCATCACCGCCCAGGACGGGGTCGGGCTGGACACCGCCGACATCATCCGCGTCAAGGGCCTGGAAACCGCCGGCGACGCCGACCTGCTGTTTCCCTATATCGTGGCGCCGCAGATATTTGCCTTTTACCAGTCGTTGCGCCACAACCTGACGCCGGACAAGCCCAATGCCTCGGGTACGGTCAATCGCGTCGTCCAGGGCGTGCGCATCCACTCGATCGAAGGCCGGTAACCCATGGCCGGGCCCTATTTCCTCGGCGTCGACGGTGGCGGCACCAAGACCGGCTTCGTCCTGGCCGATGAAGCCGGGACCATCGTCGCCACCCATCAACTGGGCCCCAGCTACTATATCCAGATCGGCTTCGATGGCCTGCATGAATTGCTGGCCGAAGGTGTCGGCGCGGTCCTCGCCGCCGTCCATGCGACGCTGCAGGACGTGGCCTACGCCTTTTTCGGCCTGCCGGCCTATGGCGAGGATTCCCACGCCCAAGCCTTTCTCGACGTCATCCCCGAAGCCGTCCTGGGCCATCACCGCTATCGCTGCGGCAACGACATGATCTGCGGCTGGGCCGGGTCTTTGGGCGGCGAGGACGGCATCAACATCGTCGCCGGCACGGGTTCGATCGGCTACGGCGAACGCCGCGGCAAGTCGGCGCGCGGCGGCGGCTGGGGCGAAATCTTCTCCGACGAAGGCTCGGCCCACTGGGTCGCGGTCCAGGGCCTGAACGCCTTTTCACGGATGGGCGACGGCCGCCTGCCCAAGGGGCCGCTCTACGACGTTTTCATGGAAGCGATGGAGCTGAAGATCGATCTCGACATCTGCGGCGCGGTCTTCGGCCGCGAGCCGCCGTCGCGCGACAAGATCGCCGCCATGTCGCAACTGGTGGCCAAGGCCGTCGAGGCCGGGGACCCCACAGCGCGCGGTATCTTCGAGCGCGCCGGCTTCGAGCTGGCGGCGATTGTCGACGCCATCCGGCAGCAGTTGGATTGCCCGCCCGACGAGCGCATGCGTGTATCCTATTCCGGCGGCATGTTCCGCACCGGCCAGTTGATCCTCGATCCGTTCAGCCGCCACCTGCGCGCGCTGAACCCGGCCTATGACATCGTCGAGCCGCTGCATTCCCCTGGCGTCGGCGCCACCCTTTATGCCGCGCGATTGAACACTCAGGTCCTGCAGCCGGGTTAGGAACACCCTCGACGTAGGTAAACGAGTGCGTCCATCAGCGAGAGACTCAATTCCGCCGATTACGCCTCATGTCGGATCTCCTAAGTGCTTAGCGCGCGTGGACCTGCGTCGGGGCTTTTTCGCCGCGCGTTCGTCGATTTCGGTTTTGGCGCCGGTAGCCAGTTGCTGGAAGCTGTTGTGAAACGCTTCCAGATCCTTGTCCGACATGTTTTCCAGGTCCATCAGCTTGTCCTTGGCGCCGGACGTGGCGTGGATCAGCGCATCCAGCTTAAGCTGAACGATCTTGGTATCGCGATTTTGCGAGCTCTGAATGACGAAGACCATCAGGAAGGTGATGATGGTGGTACCGGTATTGATCACCAGTTGCCACGTCTCCGAAAAGCCGAAGAGGGGACCCGATACCGCCCACACGACCACCAAGGCAAAAGCCAGGAGCGAAGCGATGGGGCTTCCCGCTCCGGTCGACACCGCCCCGGCAAATCGTGTGAAAATGCCGGGCTTCCTGTTCATCTTGCTGTCCGTCGCCATGCCGGTCAGCGTAACGCAACAGGTGCAGATAGCGACACGTCGATGGCGCGCGTTTCGTAAGGAAGTGATCCGGGGCTGGTTCCGGAGTTCTGTGCTTAACCGCCGAAGGTCATCCGTAGCCGCAGTCCCGCGACGACGGCATCCTTGGCGCCGAAACCGCCGGGATTTTGAATGTATTGCAGGTCGGGCTGGATAACGAGGCGCGAGCCGACAGGCGCCTGCCAGGTGACTTCCCAAGTCGTTTCCGCGTCCGCGGCTTGGGGATTGAGAGCCTGCCAGGCCTTGCTGAACTGGGCACGGTAAACCGCCAGGCCCACCACATCGCCGTTCCGACCGGGCAGGGGGCCGGTATAGGTCAAGCCGCCTCCGATATAGCCGGACAGGTCGTGGACATCGCCAGATGCGCTCCCGGCACGAACCCAGGCGGCTAGTCCCTGATCGTCATCTTCGCTTTCGCGTGTGAGATAGAGGCCCAACTGGCCGTAAGTTCCCGTGCGATGCCCTGTTCCCGACCCGTCGAGCCGGTCCCCCTGAATGCTGTAAGACCAGGTGCCGGCCTTGGCAAAACCGCGGTCGAACAAATATTCAGCCTCGACCACGGCGTGGCTGCCCTCCTCGGCATCCACATGAAGTGAGGTGAAGACGGACCCATGCTGCGGATCTCCCGCCACGCCATCGAACAAACCGGCGCGCAGGCGTATCGCGTCCGTGACGCGCCACTCCTCGACAATGGCCAGACCGGTTACCGGAAAGATGGACGGACCACTCTGGGCGTAGTCAGCGCCGATGCCGGCTGAAGAATTCAGGAACACGCCGCCGATCGGCTGGGTGTCAAAGATGGCGTTCAGATTGACGATGCCCGCCGTGGTGACAAACCGTTCGTCAGCTGTGGTGTAGCGCGCCCATGCCTCCATCAGGCGCACGCCCGGCGGGGCGTCGATATTGGACAAGACCTGGACATCGCCGACATAGCGCTCCGAAAAGCCGCCGTGATGATTGGCCAGGACATAGGCGAAACCTTCCCACCCGTTACCGCTGGCCCAGTCGGCGGTCAGGTCGAGGTTGCTCATCACCCAGGCCCCCGTGCGCAGACCGCCTTGGGTATTGTCGAGCACATCGACGGTCGCAGCGGCCTCAAAGTGAAGCGCTGGGGTGTCTTCGGCGAAAGCCTGGCTCGCCAGACCGCAGGTGACAAGCGCGATTGCGGGGAATAGATGTGCAAAGGATTTCATAGGGCGTTCCGGTTGACTACCGCATGTTAAGGTAAACGCCCAAATATCCCGTTGAAATGTAAGGTTAATGCGGTGGTAAGGCCTTCGATATAACTCAGGCGGCGACTTCGCTGAGGAAGGTGTCGATCGTTTGCGATAGAGCGGCCTTGTCCCTGGCCAGACTCTGCGTCGTCGCGCCGACCTCGCCGGCTGAGGTCTGCGTCTGGATGGCAGCGCCTTCCATTTCCGAAACCTGGTTCTGGGCCATGGCGGTACAACTGGCCGCCTGGGCCACGTTCTGAGCGATGTCCTGCGTGGCGCGGCTTTGTTGCTCGACGGCCTCGGAGATGGCGAGCGTATATTGTTCCACTTCCGACATGTGGTCGGCGATGGACTTGATTGACTGCACGGCGGTGCCCGTCTCGGACTGAATTTCCTGAATCTGCCGGATTATCTCTTCGGTGGCCTTGCCGGTCTGGCTGGCCAGCGCCTTGACCTCGGACGCGACGACCGCAAAACCCTTGCCGGCATCACCGGCGCGGGCGGCTTCGATCGTGGCGTTAAGCGCGAGCAGGTTGGTTTGCGCCGAGATGCTCTGAATCAGGCCGACGATGTCGCCTATGCGCTCTGAGGCTTGCGCCAGTCGGGCGATATTGCGTTCACTGTCGGCTGTCACCTGACCGGTCTTGCGCACGACCGTCTGCGACAGGCCGATCTTGTCGCTGATATCGGCAATAGAGGCGGCCAGTTCCTCCGCAGCTGCCGCGACGATCTGGACGTTGTCTGTGGCTTCGTGGGTTGAACTGGCGGCGCTACGCGACTGAAGTGCGGTTGAGTCCGAGATCTCGGTCAGGCTGCGGGTGACGGCATCCATCTGGTTGGTGCTGCTGTCGATGGACTGCATCACGCTGGCAACTCGATCGCGAAACATTGCAATTGCGGCTTCCAGACGCTCGCGTCGGTCGCGGCGTTCCTGCCGCGCGGCATTTTCCACGGATTCGCGCCCTCGGAACTCAATCTCTGCCTTGCGAAAACCGTCGATAGCTCTCGCAACGTGCCCGACTTCATCTGTGCGCCCAGTGTGCAGGACGCGAACGTCCAGCTTGTCAGCCGCGATTTCATCAAGCTGGCCGGCGAACTGAGTCAGGGGGGTGACCAAGGCGCGAAGTATGTAGACGGCATAGGCAATCAACAGACTCGCCATCAAGATTACACCCGCAACTGACAGGTTGCGCAGCAGCCGTGCATTGGCGGTGCTGGCGATGACGGCGGCATCGGCCTGTTCGGAAATCTGGTCACCATTGCGCTGAACGTCGTCGATCACGCGGTTCAGCCCGCCATAAAGCGCCGCCGACGCCGCATCAAAGCGACCCATATGGGCGTTGCCGGCGGCGGTACCTTCACGGACATAGGCGTCTGCCATCACCTGGCCTTCGCGATAATAATCCGGAAATAGTCCCTGGGTCTCTTTCAGAGCGGCCTGGGTTTTAGGCAGGTCCAGGGACTTCGCCAGGCCTTCCGCCCGCGTGACTGTCTCCTCGAAGGCTTTGGCGTTGGCTTCTGCCTGCGCGGGTCCGTCGTCCAGACCGTCGAGACTCCGCGTAGCAGACACGTCTGTCAGGAACTGTTGCACCTGAACGACGTGAACCTGAATCTGTTTGGTGGTGAGGGCCAGATCCGACATCATCGCCTCGCGGTCGCGCGCGGCGTCCGCCTGTTGCGCCAGGCTGATCTGGTGATTCTGAGCCAGAAAGATGAACAACCCTGCGGCGCCGATACCCAGGACCAGAACAGCCGAAAAGGCTTTAACGCGTTGAGACAGAGTTTTCATTGGACCTCGCGAACGTGCCAAACTGTAGCTTCGAAGCCTTGAAGAGAGGGTTAACCGCGATTAATCCTGGCACCCTTCTTGCTGCGTGTCCGTGGATATTTTCCGTTAGGAGTGGCTTGTGTCCCGTATTCGTTTGATCCCTCTGGCTCTGATTCTGACCAGCCTCGCGTCGGTGGCTTTCGCCCAGCCGGACCGCAGCGCCGATCCGGCGAGGCAATGCCTGGCGGATGCCAGCCGGGCGAAAACCAGCGCCGCTGCCTATCGCAATGGAGGTGCGCGTCAGCGCGCCGTATTGCGAAACCAGGTGAACGTATCGGAATTGAAGGCGCGCCGCACCTGCCGGCGCGGCTAGTAAGATCAACCCAAGGTTTGCGAATTATTATGACCTTTGCGCCATAATATCCCCAGGCGTCCGTCAGAGACGCCGGTACGGGGAGTAAGCCATGAGTGACAAGGTATTGCTGTGCGATCTGTCGCTGGCGCCGGAGATCGGACTGGCCCTGGTCGAGCCGGGACGCCGTCCGGAAACGCCCATGCGGGTGCAATGCCCCACGCGCGCAGTCTTCGACGACGCGGTGCGCAACTTTCTGGGAACACGCGATACTTCGGGCCTGGTTGGCGCCGCCCTGTCGGCACGGGGCTGGGAACAGAACAACGAGCTGCACCTGGTCGGGCTGGATTACCGCCTGGACCGCGATGACATCCGTGTCCTGGCCGAGGTCCAGCGGGTCAATTTCGTCAACAACTTTGTCGCCCGCGCCCTGGCGGTGCCTGGCCTGCGCCGCGATGAAAAACTCCAGATCTGCGGCGGCGATCCGATCGGCGACGGAGCTATCGTTGTGCTGGGACCGCACCATGGCCTGGGTCTGGCGGGTCTGGTCTGCGACGGTTTCGGCGGCTGGATGGCGCTGCACGGCGAAGGCGGCCACTCCGGCCTGCCGGTCAAGACCGAACGCGAATGGCGGCTGGTTCAGGCCATTTGTGAGAAGAACGGTCACATGTCGCGCGAATCCGGCATCTCGGTCGCCGGTTTGAAAGACATCTGGTATGCCCTGCACGCCGTGGCGGGCGAGGACGCACCGGCCTTGACCCCTGCGCAGATCATTGCAGCGGCCAAGGCCGGCGATCCGCGCGCCGCCGAAGCCATCGGCACCATGACCGACTGGCTGGCCGACATGGCCGGTGACATGGCCCTGATCATGGGCGCTCTGGGTGGGGTCTACCTGACCGGCGCACTGCTCGACATGATCGGCGAGCAGTTCGACGCCGAACGCTTCACACAGCGCTACTACGACAAGGGCCCGCGCAGCGACTATGTCCGCCAGGTGCCGGTCTTCCGCACCCGCGCCTGCGAACTGGAACTGGCCGGCCTGGCTACCTTATATGACTAGATCCGCATCGGGTTCATGAGGTCATGGCCTGCAGCAGTGCCCAGCCGCCCGCCGCCAAAGCCGCAACGCCGAGAATGACGGCGAACAGGATGGCCAGGCGTCGGCCGCCAACGGAGGAATTGCCGATATAGTCGGCCTGGTACTGGCGCGGGCAATCGGCGGGCGGCGGTGTCGCGGGGGTTATATCATCTGGATTTTGCATCTGTGGCCTGTATTTGGAAAGGTTGGACAAGGTCTTGTCAAGCTTTGGCGGGAGGTGCCTGATCCACCCCGAAGACCTCCAGGCTTTGCTGACGGCCCTGGGCCGTGGTGAAGGTAATGGTCTGGCCGGCGCGCAGGCCGATCAGGGCGGCGCCGACCGGCGTCAGGATGGAAATCCGGCCGGCCGAGATATCAGCCTCACCCGGCAGGACCAGTTGCACGGTGCGTTGCGCGCCGGTGCCGGCGGCATAGCTGACGACCGAGCCAAGCCGCACCACGGCCGGGTTGAGCTTCATCGTTGCCACGACGGCGGCGCGGTCCAGTTCGCGGCGCAGGTATTGCGCGGCGAGTTCGAGATCACCGGTGGCGGCATCGGCCAGGCGGTTCAGGGTTTCGAAGTCGTCCCATCCGATCAGGATGTGGGGCAGGGGGGCGGAACGGCCCGGGCGGGTATTCAGATAGGTCATGTTGTGCACACAAATTTTTCAGGACGCGACGGTCCTGAGGTTCATGGGAAGGAATTGCGTGCGCCGGAGGGCAGAACTCGACGTGCGGGGACGATCGAAAACAATGCGCTTGCCCCGAAGCTCGGGGGGCGCAGGGCCGAGCTTCGGGTTATGATCCCGTGACGGGATATCCCTTCAGGGAATTGGCAAGGGTGAGAAGCGCGCGTATCGGCATGGAGCCACCATAGCGGGACGTTGGCCTATGTCAAATCACGTGCGGTAAACTTACCGCCTCTGCGGCAGTCGGTCGGCCAGCCATGCGCCGGCCGCGACCGCGACCAGGAACGGCCAGACCTGATCGATACCGAGGCCCAGCCAGACGATACCGGGGCCAGGACAGATGCCGCTGAGGCCCCAGCCGATACCGAAGATGCCGGCGCCGACAATCAGCCGCCGGTCGATCCGCGCGGGCGGGCTTTCCGGTTCGGCGCCGTTGAACGCCTTGCCGCGCCGGCGGGTCCATTGAAACAGAGGCAAGGCCACCGCGACGGCGCCACCCATGACCAGGGCCAGGGCCGGACGCCAGTCTCCGGCGATATCGAGGAATCCCAGGACATTGGCCGTATCGATCATACCGGACACGATCAGCCCCAGCCCGAACAGCAAACCGAACCCCAGGGGCAGGACGATATCCGCGATCTTCATCACGCCGCCTTCAGGATGTGGCGGACGACATAGACGGTCACGCCCGCGGTGGCCATGAAGACCAGCACTGCCGTTAGCGACCGCCACGACAGCCGCGCCAGTCCGCAGACGCCATGGCCGCTGGTGCACCCATTGCCCAGCCGGGTGCCGAAACCGACCAGCAGTCCCGCCGCCGCCAGCCACAGCGGACCATGTCCCAGTGCTTCCGGCACGGTCAGACCCAGCGGCCTCGCTAACAATCCGGCCAGGATCAAGCCCGCCAGAAACAGCCATCGCCAGGCTTGCGGCCGGCGCAGCACGGCATCGCCGTAAAGGCTGCTGATCCCGGCAATGCGTCCGGTGGTCAGATACAGCCCGCCCGCGGCCAGGCCGATCATAGCGCCGCCCAGAAGCGCCGCCGCCAAAATCTGAGAATCCATAGGGGTATTCCGTAAAAATTCGTCGTCAGATCAACATTATAGCCGATCGAAGTGGTTGCGCGGTCAAATACTGCACCAATTGAATTTTCTTTATAACGCATTGAATTGGTGTTATTTTCGCGAAAAATATTTCGCGAAACGGCTTGCTTCGCAGCTGCGAACTCAATAAGAAATACCTCACCGCCGAGCCTATGAGGGCAGCAGGTTCTTCCGCTCTCTCACCTTATATTCCAAAGGCTCCGCATACTCTCATGGCAGATGAATCCTTCGCGCCGACTGCGCTCGGCGATGTGGCCGCGCGTCAGTTAGCCAACGCGACCAAGACCACCGCGCAACTGTCCACCATCACCCCGCGCTGGCTGGTCCACTTCCTGGAGTGGGTCCCGGTCGAAGCCGGTATCTTCCGCCTCAACAAGGTCAAGGACGAGAGCACGATCGAGGTCGATTGCTCGGCCCGCGACGAACGCATCCTGCCCAATACCTTCGTCGACTATGACGAAAATCCGCGCGAAATCCTGCTCAGCGCCGTCAACGCCGTGGTCGAAGTCCACACCCGCGTTTCCGACCTGTACAGCGTGCCGCATCCCCAGATCGCCGAACAGCTGCGCCTGACCATCGAGACGATCAAGGAGCGCCAGGAAAGCGAACTGATCAACAATGCCGAATACGGCCTTCTGGCCAATGTCTCGCCGCAACACCGCATCTCGACCCGCAACGGCCGCCCGACCCCGGACGACCTGGACGAACTGATTTCGCGCGTCTGGAAACAGCCGGCCTTCTTCCTGGCCCACCCCAAGGCGATCGCGGCGTTCGGCCGTGAATGTACCCGCCGCGGCGTCCCGCCCCCCACCGTGTCGATCTATGGCTCGCCCTTCCTGACCTGGCGCGGCATTCCGCTGGTGCCGTCGGACAAGGTCAAGATCGAAAACGGCAAGTCCAAGATTCTGCTGCTCCGCACGGGCCAGGCCCGTCAGGGCGTCATCGGCCTGTATCAGCCGAACCTGCCCGGCGAACAGTCGCTGGGGCTGTCGGTGCGCTTCATGGGCATCAACAACAAGGCGATCTCGTCTTACCTGATCTCGCTCTACTGCTCTCTGGCCGTCCTGACCAATGACGCCCTAGGTGTGCTCGATGACGTCGAAGTGGATCAGTACCATGTCTACACCTAACCTTGATCCGCAGGCGATCCCGGAAGGGGCGGCGGATTTGCCAAAGGACTTGGCTGTGTTGAGTGATCTGGCCAACAGCCTGTTCTCGGCCCTGCCGGGTGCGGCGGGCCCCCAGTTCGGCGCTCCGATCCCACAGGCAACCGTCCCCATGACGTCGGTCCAGCAGGGCCTGCCCGGCACGGCCGCTGGCCTGGCCGATCCGGCCGATGCCGTCGCCGGCTTGCCGCACTACACCACCGCGCCGACCTTCGACTCGCCGGTCAAGCCGCACAGCCCGGCCCTGGGCGGCTACGGCCGCCCGCTGGGTCCGCCCCAAGGCTTGACCATCCCGGTTCTGGGTCTGGACATTCCCTGCGACGGCAGCCGCCTGCCGATTGGCGCTCCGGGTGCCGTGCCGTCTGGTGGTTTCCCGCAGGCCACTGCGCCGGAGTCCTTCTACTTCCTGACGCCGCAAGTCGCCACGCCGGCCGCACCCGTCGAAACGATCGGTCTGCCGGTCGCCGGCGCTTCGGGCTTCGACGCCAAACTTTACCGCAAGGATTTTCCGATCCTGTCGGAGACGGTCAACGGCAAGCCTCTGGTCTGGCTCGACAACGGCGCCACGACGCAAAAGCCGCGCGCCGTCATCGACCGTCTGAGCTATTTCTACGAGCACGAAAACTCGAACATCCACCGGGCGGCGCACGAACTGGCCGCCCGCGCCACCGACGCCTACGAAGCCGCCCGCGAAAGCGTGCGCCGTTTCCTCAACGCCCCGTCGACGGACAATATCGTCTTCGCCCGCGGCACGACCGAGGCCATCAACCTGGTCGCCCAAAGCTGGGGCCGCGCCAATCTGGGCCCCGGCGACGAAGTCGTCATCTCGCATCTGGAACACCACGCCAATATCGTGCCGTGGGTGCGCCTGGCCGAAGAACTGGGCTTCAAACTGAAGGTCGCCCCGGTCAACGACAAGGGCGAGATCCTGATTGACGAATATGCCCGCCTGCTGACCGAAAAGGTCAAGCTGGTCAGCTTTACCCACGTCTCCAATGCCCTGGGTACGGTGACGCCGGCGCGGCTGATGATCGACATGGCCCACCGCGTCGGCGCCATCACTCTGCTGGACGGCGCCCAGAGCGTCTCCCACATGCCGGTGGACGTCCAGGCGCTGGATACCGACCTGTTCGTCTTCTCGGGTCACAAGGTCTTCGGACCGACCGGCATCGGCGCGCTGTACGGCAAGTCGGATGTGCTGGACGCCATGCCGCCCTGGCAGGGCGGCGGCAACATGATCGAGGACGTCACCTTCGAACATATCCGTTACAACCCCGCCCCGTGGAAGTTCGAAGCGGGCACGGGCAATATCGCCGACGCGGTGGGTTTGGGCGCCGCGCTCGACTACGTGATGCGGATCGGCATGGACGCCATTTCGGCGCACGAGCATGATCTGCTGGTCTACGGGACACACCTGCTGACCGACATCAAGGGCGTGAAGATCATCGGGCAGGCGGCCGACAAGGCCGGCGTCATCTCCTTCGTGATGGACAACCACACGGTTCCGGAGATCGGCAAGGCTCTCAGCGCCGAGGGCATCGCCGTCCGCGCCGGGCACCACTGCGCCCAGCCGATCCTGCGCCGTATGGGGCTGGAGGCCACGGTGCGGCCTTCGCTCGCCTTCTACAATACCTTCGAAGACCTGGATGCCTTGGCTAAGGTCGTCCGGCGCCTGAGTCTGCAAAAGTAGGGCTGCCAACGGGTTGCTGTGGCGGCGGACGACACACGTCCGCCGCGCCCCTTTGGAATTTTGACAATGACCGTAAATCTTCATGCCGTGGCTCCGGCAACCGAGTCCGTGTGGCCGCAGCTGCGTTTCGAAGCCGAGCGCACCCTGGTGGCCGAGCCGGCCCTGGCCTCGCTGCTGCACGCCACCATCCTGTCGCACGACGACATGACGGCGGCCCTGTCCTACCATATCTCGCGCCGTCTCGGCGAAGACGTCCTGCGCGCCATGACCGTGCGTGAGATGATACTGACCGCCTATCGCGCCGATCCCGGCATGGTATCCGATGCCGAAGCCGATCTCCAGGCCGTCTTCGAGCGCGACCCAGCGACGGGTGGCTACCTCCAGCCCTTCCTGTTCTTCAAGGGGTTCCTGGCGTTGCAGATCCATCGCTTCTCGCACCGCCTGTGGCACGAAGGCCGGATCGCCCTGGCCTACCTGCTGCAAAGCCGGGTGTCGGAGCTGTTCCAGATCGACATCCACCCGGCGGCGCGTATCGGCCGCGGCGTCTTCATCGACCACGGCACGGGCATCGTCATCGGCGAAACGGCGGTGATCGAGGACAATGTCTCGATGCTGCACGGCGTCACCCTGGGCGGGACGGGGGCGCAGCAGGGCGACCGTCACCCCAAGATCCGCGAAGGCGTGCTGCTGGGCGCCGGCGCCAAGGTGCTGGGCAATATCGAGGTCGGCGCCTATGCCAAGGTCGCTTCGGGCTCGGTGGTGCTGAAGCCCGTGCCGCCGCACTGCACAGCGGCCGGTGTGCCGGCGCGGATTGTTGCCACCCGCACCCAGGACGATCCCGCCCGCAGCATGGACCACACCGTGTCGGACCTCGGAGAACTCGCTCAGCTGTGAGCGCGGATCAGCTTTTGCGCCGCTGCCCGTAACAGCGCTTTTGAATAGAGGCGGTGGAATGGGATCAGGGCGTGAAAGCCGATACCGAGATAGGCCTCGCCATTGGAATGGACGGCTTCGGGTACGATCACCGTTCCGAACCAGAGGCGCTTGCCGTCGCACATCAGCCATGATTTGGTCTTGGCTAGGAAGTCGCACATCAGAATCTGGTCATGATCGCGCGCCTCGACGGTCCAGGCGGCGAACCTCCGGACGTCGCCGCGCGCCAGGGCCAAAGCCTGGCTGTCCCTGGATGGTCTCCCGACCAAGGTCGCCAGCACCAGTCGCTCCAGCTTGAACAGCCAAGTCGTATAGAAGGCTTCGACATACGCCGCCAACGTCACCTCGAACGCCAGGTCCAGGCTGTAGCTATCTGTATAGGCCTTACCGTTACGGTAGGTAGTCAGCAACGACCTTTCAGGTAAAGACTTGGCGGTAATAACGCGCATGACGGCCTCCGTGACGGTGCCGTTGTTGCATGTGGCGGTTGAGTCTCACAGCCGGCAAAAGGTCGCGCCCGCCCTGGCCGTGGTACGATGTGACTGGACAATATACGCGGGGATTAAGTATGGTTAACGCCATATTAAGCGTGTCAGCCGCAAGAGCTGGTCAATTGTAAAGCGTTCCGGAGTTTCACAGGGGCTCCGGCGGAACAACTACCCAACTGAACGCGCGGGGCGAACTTGACACAATCAGCAAAAGGGTCGCGCGCCGCGCGGCTGACGAAGCTCGTCTCCTATCTGGAACAGCTCGCCGACCAATGGCAGAGCGACCTGCGCGATCCGGCGGTGGCCAGCGCCTTCCACGACCGGTACAGCTCCGGCATTCGTGACCTGGAAGCCACCCGTGCCCTGATCGCCGAATTGATGGGAACGTCGCAAACCAAGGTCCCGCATGAGGTCCTGGTATCCCTGCACGATGCCCTGGCCGTCCTGGTCCTTCTGGCGACCCGTCCTGTGCCGGTGCAATCCGTCACGGATGCGGCCGTCGTCGACCTGGCCTCGCGCGCCAAGGCCGTCCAGATGGACTCTTCCACCCGCAAGCTTCTGAAACAGGTCCGCGCCGCCCTGCTGGGCCTGGGCCTGGCCGCCGGTCTGAGCCTGGCCTTCCCGGCCGCCGCTGGCACCGCGGTCGGCGACACCATCGTCAATCCGGAAACCGGGGTCAGCAGCGTTGTCCTCAAGAACGAAGGCGGCGGCAAGGTCGTCACCGACAAGTATCTGCTGATCCTGACCAGCCTGACGGGCCTGACAGCCAAGGACGCGACCGACAAGAAGGAAATTATCGACCCGACCATCGACGGCGGTACCACCAAGGTCAAGGTCGTCGGCGTCACCATCAATGCCCTGACCGGCCAGGCGACCAAGATCCGCGTCGAAGGCGCCGGCGGTGTCCAGCGCGATATCGTCACCTTCGTCGACAAGTCGGCTGAGGTCGGCCTCATCGTCCCGCCGCCGCCCGGCCCTGGCATCGTCATCAATCCGCCGGCTTCAGGCGACAAGAACGTTGTCCTGGACGTCCAGACTGCGGCCAATGGCGGCAACGGCCGTAACGGCGGCGGCTTCAAGATTTTCGGCGTCGTCATAGGCGTCTCGGCCGGCGACGGCGGTCCGGGCGCGGATGCCGCCGACATCGTCAAATCTGTTCCGTCGACCCATGGCCTGATCGAAACCGTCTCCGACAAGATTGCGGGTATCCGTGTCGGCAGCGTCGGCGGTGGTGGCGGCCGTGGCGGCGATGCCGCCTTCAGCTTCGGCATCGACGGCGGTTCGGGCGGCAAGGCTGGCAAGGGTGGCAATGTCACCGTCACCAATAATACCAGCGTCACCACCAAAGGTCTCGAAGCCCACGGCATGCATATCTATAGCCGCAGTGGCGCCGGCGGCGTTGCCGGCACGGTGCAGTTCGGCATCGCCAAGGGTGGCACCGGCGGCGCCGGCAATGGCGGCGGTACGGCGCTCGGCTACAATTACGGCAACATCACCACAACCGGTACCGGCGCCATCGGTGTCCTGGTCCAGAGCCTGGGCGGTGAGTCCGGCGAGGGCGGCAGCAGCTACGGCATCGTCGGTATTCCCGGCAGTTCGCTGCAGGCGGGGACGGGCGGCAATGCCTCGGCGTATAACTTCGCCTCGGTCACCACTTCAGGCAAGGGCGCCCATGGTGTCGTGGCGCAATCGATCGGCGGCTCCGGCGGCCAGGCCGGTGACAGCATCGGCATCGTGGCGCTAGGCAATGACGGCGCAGGCCAGGGCGGCAATGGCGGCCTGGCCGTGGCGTTCAGCGGCCAGGGCAGCTCCATCCTGACCACTGGCCTCGATGCCTACGGCTTGGTGGCGCAATCCATCGGCGGCGGTGGCGGCGACGGCGGCTATGCCGGCGGCCTGGTGGGTCTGGGCGGCAAGGGCGGCGCGGCCGGCAACGGCGGCAAGGCCGAAGCCCGTCTGGAAGGCAATGGCCGGATAGTCACACTTAAGAACGGCAGCTTCGGCATCTTTGCACAGAGCATAGGCGGCGGCGGCGGTAACGGCGGGGTCGGTGGCGGCCTGGGCGGCGTCGGCGGTAAAGGCGCCGGCGGCGGGGATGGCGGCGAGGTTGTCGTGGTCACCATGGCCGATACCTCCATCACCACCCAGGGCACAGGCGCCCACGCCATCTTCGCCGAAAGCGTCGGCAAGGGCGGCGGCGTCGGCGGCACCGGCGCGGGTATTGTCGGCGTCGGCGGTTCCGGCGACGGCGGCGGTGATGCCGGATTTGTCTCGGTCACCAATGCGGGCCGGCTGATCACCACCGGCAAGGCGGCGCGCGGTATCTTCGCCCAGTCCGTCGGCGGCGGCGGCGGCGCGGCCAATGGCACCGGCGGCCTGGTCTCGGTCGGCGGCAGCGCAGGCGGTGGCGGCATCGGCGGCCGAATCTATGTGAAAAATACCGGCTCGATCATCACCGGCAACCCGACCCTGGCCCTGACCTCCGAAGTCGGCAGCGACGGCATCTTCGCCCAGAGCCTCGGCGGCGGCGGCGGTTCGGGTTCGGCCTCGGGCGGCCTGGTGTCGCTGGGCGGCAAGGGCGGCGGTGGCGGGGCCGGCGGCCGGGTCGATGTCGAGAACGAAGGCATTATCACCACCCAGGGCGTGCGCGCCCGCGGCATCTTCGCCCAGTCCATCGGCGGCGGCGGTGGCACCGGCGGTGACTCGGGCGGCCTGGTCAGCATCGGCGGCACCGGCGGTTCCGGCGTGCTCAGCACCGGCGGCGCTGTCACGGTCACCAACAAGGGTTCGGTCACCACCAAAGGCGCGGTCTCCAGCGCCATCCATGCCCAGTCGATCGGTGGCGGCGGTGGCGACGGCGGCACCTCGGGTTCGGTCCTGCTCAGCATCGGCGGCGCCGGCAAGGACGGCGGCAATGCCGGCACGGTCATCGTCAACAATTACAACAACCTGAACACCACCGGCAACGATTCCCACGGCATCTTCGCCCAGGCGGTCGGCGGCGGCGGAGGCAGCGGAGGCTCCTCGACCTCGGTCAGCGCCTTTGTCGGCGTCTCGATCGGCGGTGAAGGCGGCAAGGGCGGCGAAGGCGGCAAGGTCGAGCTCCATTCGTTCGACCGCACGGTCGACCTGGGCGGCGGCCAGAACGTCACCCTGTCGCCCCTGATCTACACCAAAGGCGATCGTGCCATGGGCATCTTCGCCCAGAGCGTCGGCGGCGGCGGCGGCACCGGCGGTTTTGCCGCGCAAACCTCCATCGGTTACGGCATCAGCCTGGCGGCCGCGGTCGGCGGCAAGGGCGGTGAGGGCGGCAAGGGCGGCCTGGTCGACCTGACCGGCAATGCCGTCATCCGCACCGAAGGCGCCTATTCGGCTGGCGTGTTCGTGCAATCGGTCGGCGGCGGCGGCGGTAACGGTGGCTTCTCGGTCGCAGTGGCAGTGTCGGGCAATGTCGACGGCCCGTCGGGCTCTTTCGCGCTGGGTCTCGGCGGCAAGGGCGGCAAGGGCGGCTTCGGCGACAAGGTCACCGTCAATATGGGCGGCGCCATCCAGACCACCGGTGCCTTCTCGACCGGCCTGCTGACTCAGTCGGTCGGCGGCGGTGGCGGCAACGGCGGCTTCAACGTGACCGTTGCGGCCGCGGCCGCGTCCGGCACGGCGGTGGCGGTCGGCGTCGGTGTCGGCGGTGCCGGCGGTGAC
>NZ_AWGD01000011.1 GCF_000495795.1 Asticcacaulis sp. AC460 | reverse complement strand
CCGGGCGGGAACGCCGGGCGGTGG
Source organism: Asticcacaulis sp. AC460 (assembly GCF_000495795.1). GTDB lineage: Bacteria > Pseudomonadota > Alphaproteobacteria > Caulobacterales > Caulobacteraceae > Asticcacaulis. The sequence continues at coordinate 267,483 of NZ_AWGD01000011.1, read as the reverse complement.
CGGTTCCGGCGGGCGGCGCGGCGCGCCGGGCGGCAATGGCGGTAACGCGGCCATGCCGGGTGACAGCCTGAGCCGGGTCGGTGGCGCACCAGGTAATGCGGTGCGCTTGAACGACTTCGACGTCACCGTGGTCAATAACGGCCAGATCTACGGCGAGACTTTCTGACGTTTCGCCTCTCCCCGTCCAAAAAGCGAGGAGAGGCTTTTTTTACACCGTCACCCGTTGCGGTGACGGACACGCCTTCGCCAGGTAGGCCTCGTGCTGCGGCATCATGCCGGCCAGGCCCGCCGTGCCCTCACGCACCCGCTGCATGCGCCAGCGGAACTCGTCCTGCGGCATGACATCGGCCATGGGGTTATAGGACTTGGGCTCCATCCCCTGGCCGACCAGCACCGCGAACCAACTGGCGTCCTTGAACAGCTCATGATTACGCACCAGCGGCTGGTTATGTTCCGCAAACGACTCCAGCCGGAAGGCCAGGCTGTCGGGAATATCCATATGCTTGACATAGGCCCAGAAGGGCGTGTCTTCGCGCGCCGTCACCTTGTAGTGGGCGATCAGGAAGTCCTTCACATTGTCATAGGCACCCAGCATTTCGCGGTTGAAGCAGTCCCTCTGGTTCTGCGTGATCCCGTCGCGCGGGAAATACCGCAGCAGCATGGTGATCGCCTCCTGGACCAGCCAGATCGAAGTCGATTCCAGCGGTTCCAGGAAACCCGAAGCCAGGCCCATGGCCACCACATTGCGATTCCACTGCTGTTTGCGCTTGCCGGTGACGAAACGGATGATGCGCGGATCAGCCTGGGCCTTGCCATCCAGGCGCTGCATCAGCAGCGACGAGGCTTCATCCTCGGACATGTACTCGGAACTGAAGACATAGCCATTGCCGGTGCGGTGCTGCAGCGGGATGCGCCATTGCCAGCCGGCTTCGCGTGCGGTCGAGGTGGTGTAGGGCGTAACCGGGCCGGCCTTGTCGCACGGCACGGCGGCGGCGCGGTTGCACGGCAGCCATTTCGACCAGTCCTCGTAACCGCTTTTCAGTGTCTGCTCGATCAGCAGACCGCGAAAGCCCGAGCAGTCGATAAACAGGTCGCCTGTAATCACCTTGCCGTTCTCCAGAACAACAGCGGTGACGTCGCCGGTTTCCGGGTTCTGCTCGACCTTGGTGATGCGGCCTTCCTGGCGAATGGTGCCCAGCTTTTCGCAATAGGCCCGCAGGTAACGTGCATAGAGTGCGGCGTCGAAATGGAAGGCGTAGTTGACCCGCGGCGCCTGCGGATTGATCTCCTGCATACGGCCGAAACGGTTCTGCCGCGAGGCTACGGTCTGGGGGTTGAACAGGCCGAAATCGGCATTGCCGCCAGCCTTGCGGTAGCGCATCAGGTGGTGGTTGAAGTTCAGCCCATTCATGTCGACGCCGTAGACGCCGAACGGGTGGAGATAGTCGCTGCCCAGCGCGGACCAGTTAATGAACCGGATGCCCAGCTTGAAGGTGCCGTTGACCGCCTTGAGGAAATCGTTCTCGTCGATCCCCAGCATCTGGTTGAATTCTATGATCGGCGGAATGGTGGCCTCGCCGACCCCGACCGTGCCGATCTCATCGGACTCGATCAGGGTGATGCTGTAACCGGCCGATCCAAAGGTGCGGCTGAGCGCTGCCGCCGCCATCCAGCCCGCCGTACCGCCGCCGACCACCACCAGTTTACGTATCATCATCGTATCCCATTCTATTCCAATGACCTTATGGCCGCAAGGATATGCAATCAAGTCGTATATCGTATAAAATATTTGACTCACTCTCCAAACTGTGCCGAACATCATCCTTCTTCTATGGAAGGGCGGGGCGTATGTTGGTGCGTATCGGAATGTCTTTATTGACCCTGGCGGCCCTGCTGGCGGCGGGCCCCGCCACGGCCGATGAAAAAGTCGTTAAGGTCTCGGCCCAGGCGCGGCCGTGGGACACACGCATCAATCGCAAATACGGTTTCGGCAGCGGCGACGGCCGCGCTCCCGCCGTGGCTTTCGGCATCAGCCTGAAGGTCAACCGCACCCTCACTGTGACTGCGACCGGCAGCACTACTACCGCGCGCGGTGGTCCGCCGTTCGGGCCCGGCGGCCAGTCCGACTACATTACCGGCGCGCTGCCGGGAAATTCCGGCAGCTACTTCCCCAGCCGCTACATCGTCAGCGACAATCCGGTATGCCTGAACCAGCTGGTCGGCGCCTTCGTCGATGCCGACGGGGTGATCATCGGTGAGCCCTTCGCCATCGGGAAGCAGGCGACGCTCGACGTGCCCAAGACCGCTGTGGCCCTGTCCATGGGCCTCAACGATGATATCTTTTCCGACAATTCCGGCGAGCTGATCGTGACGATCAGCTACAAGACGCCGACCGTGACCGCAGAGGACCCCACTGAATGATGCGTGTATTTGCGGCCGCCCTGGCGGTTTTCGTGCTGGCCGGTGCGGCTCAGGCGAAGGAGATCGTCGTCCAGGTCGACGCCAAGGCCGGGCCGTGGTTGGTCAAGGCCAACAAGGAGATGAAGTACGGCATCGGTGATAATGCCCCGCCGGTCATCGTCTCGGGTCTGGGGCCGGGTATGCTGGGCTCGCTGGAAATCTATGCCGACGGCACAACGGTGGCCGGTGGTGCCGCGGTCGACGGGACGGGCGTGCCCGACACCGCCGTCGACGACCAGAAAGGCCCGAAGGGCAAGTTCTACCCCAGCTTCTATACCCCCAAGATCCTCTATCCCGCCAATGCCCACGCCCTGATCGGCGCCTTTGTCGATGCCGACGGCGTCCTGGTCAGCCGGCCGTTTGTCATCGGCACCGGCGTGCGCGTCCCCATCCCCGAAACGGCCGTGGCGCTTGCGCTCGGCTTCAACGATGTCAGCTTCGCCGGCAATTCCGGTAGCCTGACCGTCACTCTTGTTACTCCGGAAGACTGATCCATGCGTTACCGTTCCATCGCCCTGGCTTTGATCCTGGCGGCCTCCACCGCCACTCTGCCGGCCATCGTCCACGCCGCGCCGGCGGTCAGCATCGCCGACCGCTATGCCGCTTCGGACCAGTATGCGCCGGGCAAGATCGATCCGTTGATCATCGACCTGGATATGCAGGCGCGCTTCGTCAAGGGCGGTGTGCTCTACCGCAAGGGCGTGAAGGGCAAGGGCGTTATCCTGCTGGCCGATCCGGCGACGGGCGCCAGCCGCGAACTGGCCCAGGACGCGGCCCTGGCGCCGAAGCTGACCGCCGCCGGAGCGGAACTTGGCGATAAGGTCGATATCCGCCCGACAGCCTATGGAGACGGTGTGCTGACGGTGGCGGCCGGGGGCAAGGAATGGACGATCGACGCCGCCGGCGCGGTCACTGCCAAGGCGCGGCCGGAAAAAGCCGATGGTGTAGTTTCGCCCGACGGCAAGTTCAGGATCGTGTCGCGCAACTACAATCTGTGGAAGGCCGAGGTGGCGACGGGTAAGGAAACGCCGCTGACCGCCGACGGCAGCTACGACGCGCGCTACGGCATCAACTATCCGCTGCTGGGCGACATGGTGGCGGCCAATTCGGAAAACCCCGACATGGAGGTCGGTGCGCAATGGTCGGAGGACGGCAAGCAGATCCTGACCTTCCGCCTGTCGCGCAACGGCAGCTATATCTGGCATGGGGTCCAGCCCAATCCGCCGGGCAGCCAGTTCCCGCGCGAGTTCACCTATGTCTATCCGACCGCCGGCGCGGTCAATGTGCCGCAATCCCAGCCGGTCCTGATCGATGTCGCCACCGGCAAGGTCACCGATCTGAACGTGCCCGCCGTGCCGCTGCTGTGGCCGGGCAATCCCGCCCTATGGTGGGAAAACGGCCAGGTCATCTACGAATGGCAGGCGCGGGGCTATGGCGAGCTGAAACTGTACGCCATCGACCCGGCGACCAATGTCGCGACCGTGCGTGTGCGCGAAAGCCTCAAACCGATCGTCACCGTCACCTCGACCGCCATGGTCAGCGCGCCGCAACTGAAAGGCACCCTGGTCATCTCCGAGCGCAGCGGCTGGGCCCAGCTCTACTATGTCGCGGCCGGCAGCGATCCCAATGGAGGCCAGCGCCTGACCCAGGGCGACTGGGAAGTCACCAACGTTGCCCATATTGCCGATGGTGGGCCGGTCCTGGTCGGCGGCATCGGCCGCGAGCCGGGCGTCAATCCCTATTTCCGCAGCCTGTACAAGGTCGGCCTGGACGGTGCGATCGCCAACCTGACACCGGAGCCGCTGGACCACGATGTCACCCTGTCGGAAGACGCCGCCTGGTTCATCGACCGCATGTCGAGCCCGACCGAGCCGACGCGGACCCTGCTGCGTAGCGGCGCCGATGGCCGCATCGTTGCCGAGCTGGGCCGCGCCGATCCGTCCGCGCTGCTGGCCACCGGCTTCACCATGCCGGAAGTCTTCGAGACCGTCGCCGACGATGGCAAGACCAAGCTCTACGGCATGATCTACCGGCCGAAGAACTTCGATCCCAAGAAAAAATACCCGGTCATCGAGAACGTCTATACCGGCCCGACGACCCACCGTTTCGAAGAAAGTTATGGCGATAACGTCCGCGGTTCGGTCAATTCGGTGGCGCAACTGGGCGCCATCGTGGTGACGATCGACGGCCGCGGCACCTCGCAGCGCGGCCAGGCTTTCCGGTCGTCGGCCTATCAGAACCTGGGTGAGGTCGGCCTGGATGACCATATCTGGGTGCTGAAGGCGATGAAGCGGAAATATCCGTATTTCGATCTCGACCGGGTCGGGGTCTATGGCGGTTCGGCCGGCGGTTACGACACGGCGCGGTTCGTGCTGCGGAGGCCGGAGGTTTACAAGGTCGGCGTGGCGTCATCGGGCAATCACGACCTGCGCCTGGACAAGGCGTGGTGGCCGGAAGTGTCGATGGGGATTGCCGACGACGCGACATGGGAGCGCAATTCCAACGCTTCGGTGGCGAGAAACCTGAAGGGCAAGCTGATGCTGATCCACGGCGACATCGACGACAACGTCCCGGTGGCGGCCAGCTATCGCCTGTCCCAGGCCCTGGTGGCGGCCGGGAAGCCACATGAGCTGGTGATCCTGCCCAACACCAATCACGCCGTGTACCAGCCCTATTACTGGGACAAGCTGCGCGACTATTTCACGGTCAATCTGCTGGGCGAAACCCCGCCGGCGGAGACGAAGTAGCTCACTTCACCTTCACGAGAATGGCGCCGTGCGGCGGGATCACATAGCGGAATCCGTCGCCGGCGGAGGTTTCCGCACCCGTCCACAGATCGCGCACCGAGGCGCCTGAGATACCCAGTTCGGTCCAGGTGCCGGTGATGGTCAAAGGCGTCTCCCCGCGATTGAACAAGCCGACCGCCTTGCCGTCGCTCAGGGGCTTGACCCAGATCTCGGCCGCGCCGTCCTTTTTCACCGGCAAACCCTGGGCGCCCAAGGGATCCTGGTCGACGGCGATGACCTCGCGATTGGTCAGCAGGGCCACGGTTTCCGGCGTCATGTCGCGCACATCATTGCCCAGGATCAGCGGCGCCGCCAACAAGGCCCACAGCGACATATGGGTGCGGTATTCGTCGTGCGTCATGCCGCCGTTGCCGACTTCCAGCATATCGGGATCGTTCCAGCCATTGGGTCCGGTGTGGTTCGGCACGCCATTCTTGTCGAAGCCGATCGATGACATCTTGGCGTAGGTGTCCTCGATATCGCCGGTGGTCCGCCAGAGGTGACCGCCGACATCGCGGCCCCACGCGCCGACGTCGAAACGGCCGTACTGGCACAGGCTGTAGACGATATCGCGGCCGGTGGCGTTCAGCGCCTCGCCCATTTCCTGATAGTTGGCGTAGACGGTTTCCGCCGTATTGTAGAAGGCTTCGCCGGAGCACAGATCGTATTTCAGGTAGTCAACACCCCATTCCGCAAAGGTTTTGGCGTCCTGTGCGACATGGCCGTAGGACCCCTCATAACCGGCGCAGGTCTTGGGGCCGGGGCCGGAATAGAGGCCCAGCTTCAGGCCGCGGGCATGGACGTAGTCGGCCAGGGCCTTCATGTCGGGGAAGTGTTCATTGGGGTGCAAAACCCCGTTGGCGTCGCGTTTGCCCTGCCAGCCGTCGTCGATATTGACGTAGATATAGCCGGCGTCGCGAAGTCCCGACGACACCAAAGCGTCGGCGATTTGGCGGATCGTGGTGTCGTCGATATCGGTGGCGAACTTGTTCCACGAACTCCAGCCCATGGGTGGTACGGGCGCCAGGGATTTCTGCGGCACGACGCGTTTGTCGGGCAGGGGGTAGGTCGGAAAATCGAGGCTTTTCAATTCGGTAGTGGAGCCCTTGTGGGCGGTGATGGCGAAGTCCTGGTACCACACCTTGCCGGTCATGCGGACGGACTTGCCTTCGGGTGCTATGACGATATCGGTCATGGTCACGCGCGGATTGCCGTTGTAGAGCTTGAAGATCAGGGTGTCGCCTTCGACCCGCGGATCGGTCAGGGGCAGGTCGCCGTACCAGGTTGAGGTGATCGTGCCCGATACCTTGCCGGCTTTTTCCGCCACCACCAGGCGGGTGAAGCCGGGAAAGTCCGGCGAGCTGTCGAAGACCCACCCGCCGACCGGCGCGCCGGCCCAGGCCGGGGCGGCGAGGATGACGGTCAGGGCCGTAGCCAGGGTCCAGGCGCGCATGGCGATCTCCGCTTTACAAGGCAATATCGTATACAGTATTCATAAATTGTTCCGCCCGTCCAGAGGTCCTCCATGTACCGATCGTTGATTGTCGCTTCCCTCCTGCTGGCCGCGGGTTCCGCCCAGGCCGAAACCTGGACGGCGGATTCGCCCGACGGTGAAATCCGGGTGACGATCGACAAGGCCGGGGAGGGGCTGCCGAAATACAGCGTCGCCTTGCGTGGCAAGGCTTTGATCGCGCCGTCGGAGTTGGGTTTGCGCACCGATGTCGTCGGTTTCGGCGCCAAGGGATTTACCGTCGAGAACGTCGCCACGCGGATGGTCGATGAGACCTACCGCATGGTGGCGGGAAAAGCCGCCACCGCGCCCGACCGGTATAATGAGGTGACCCTGACCTTCAAGGAAGGCGGTTCGCGGACGCTGGGCGTGATATTTCGCGTTTATGACGAAGGTGTCGCCTTTCGCTATACATTGCATAATTTCGATAATTTCGGAATTTACGGGGAAAGGACCGAATTTGCCTTTGCCGGCGACTATGGCTGTTGGGGCCTGAACATCGGCAAATTTCACAACGCCCATGAAGGCGAGTTCGACCCGGTGAAAGCGTCGCTGATCCGCGACCACAACCTGTTCGATTCGCCCCTGGTCTGCGAGACGGGGGACGCGGCCTTCGCGTTGGCCGAGTCCGACATCGAGCATTATCCGGCCGGCTATTACAGCCGCACCGGCGACAACAAGCTGGGGGTGGCCGTGCGGTTGCCGCCGCGCTTGGACAGCGACTCGATCAAGCCCTACGTCGCGAAGTTCAGCGGCGGCGATGTGAAGACGCCGTGGCGGGTGATCATGGTCGGCGACAGCCCGCGCGATCTGGTCGAGTCGAACCTGATCGCCACCTTAGGCGCGCCGTCGCGGGTCAAGGATCCGTCGTGGATCAAGCCGGGCAAGAGCGCCTGGGACTGGTGGAACGGCTTCCGCGCGCCGGTGGCCAATCCGGGGATCAATACCGAGACCTATAAGGCCTATGTCGATTTCGCCGCCGAGATGGGGCTGGACTATATCCTGATCGACGAGGGCTGGTATGTCGGCTCCTCGACCCGGCCCAAGCCCGGTTCGGATGTCACCAAGCCGATCCCGGCGGTCGATCTGCCGGCCATCATCAAGTATGCCAAGGACCGCAAGGTCCGGGTGATGATCTGGCTGCAATGGGAGCAACTGGACTGGCAGATGGACGAGGCTTTGGCCGCGTATGAAAAGTGGGGCGTCGCCGGCATCAAGGTCGACTTCATGGACCGGTCGGATCAGGATATCGTCGACTACTTCCACAGGATTTTGAGCAAGGCCGCCGATCATCATCTGCTGGTCGATCTGCATGGCGCCTATGCCCCGGCCGGGCTGACCCGGACCTATCCCAACTATATCAGCCAGGAAGGCGTCTTGGGCGCCGAGTACAACAAGTGGACCACCCGGATCACGGCGACCCACAATGTCACCTTGCCCTATACGCGGATGATTTTGGGGCCGATCGACTATACGCCGGGTGGCTTCGGTAACCGGACGCCGGAGACCTTCGAGATCGTCGAGAACCATCCGGTGACCATGACCACGCGCGGTCAGGCGATCGCCATGTATGTCGTCTATGACAGTCCTCTGGTGATGGTGGCCGATGCGCCTCAGGCTTACCGGAAGGCCGACGGGTCTTGGGAGGATGGGGTCGATTTTATCCAGGCCGTGCCGACGAACTGGGATGAGACCCGGGTGTTGCAGGGCGAGATCGGCCAGTTCGTCGTGACCGCCCGGCGCAAGGGGGATGTCTGGTATATCGGCGCCATGACCAATGAGCAGGCGCGGACGGTGGAGGTGCCGCTGGATTTTCTGGCGGGTGGGGTTGAGGCTAAGGTTTGGCAGGATGGTTCGGCGCCGACAGCTTTGGTGACGAGTACGCAGGCTGTGGGGAAGGGCGATCGGTTGGTGTTGAACCTGGCCGGGTCCGGTGGAGCGACGGCGATTTTGAGGCCGGTCGTGAAAAAGAAAAGGAAGTAAGGAAGAAAGATACCCCTCCACCGCTTCGCGGTCCCCCTCCCCACTTCGTGGAGAGGAGAAGTGGGGTTCATCTCAGATGGCTCAGCCACGCCTGCGAGGAGGAGAAAGGTTTTTAAATCAGCAATTTGTAAAATCGTATAATTTATATTTGACGCGTAGGCAGAAGGGTGGTTGTATTACTCAGTCAATTGCCGCGGCTCGCTCTCCCTGAGCCCGTGGCGGTCGGCCCGGCTTCACAACGTGCTTCTCCGGCGCGGTTTGTAGCCTCAGTCCCGCCGGCGCCGGGGATTCATCCCTATCCTCCCCCTCGGCCCCTGGTCCACTTGAGCGTCCGCGGCGATTATCACGCCGCCGCGGACCTCCTTTATGTTTGATGGTATCATGGCCTCGATAAATCGTCGTTCCCTGCTCACCGGCACCGTGGCCATGACGGCGATTGCCGGAACCGCCAAGGCCGCCGATCTGCCGTGGAACAGCTCCGACGCGGCGACCACGATCTTTGAGACCCCGCAATTCCTGCTGTCGCTGCAGGACACCTCGCAGACCCTGGTCTCGCTGGCGCCCAAGGGTGTGGCCGGCGGCTTCGACTTCTGCCCCTCCAACCGCTTTACCCAGCGCCTCGATGATGGCGCCTATCGTCTCGGCGACATCGACCTGCGTGTGCGTTTCGAGGGCGAGACCGCCTGGAGCGACCATTCGAGCGCTTTCAAGCGGGCGAAAGTGAAGGCACTGCCCAAGCCGAAGGGCGCGCTGGCCTCGGCCGATATCACCGCCAGCCTCGGCGCCGGCCTGCCGCTGAAGGTGGTGCGGACCTGGGAGGTCAAGAACGGCGACCTGGTCCTGCGCTTTACTGTGACCAACGTCACGAAACAGGCTGTCGAGATCGGCGGCCTGGGCCTGGCCATGGTGTTCGACAACATCATCACCGGCCGCGACCTGGAAACCGCCCACGATGTCGCCAGCTTCTACGACCCCTATGTCGGGCTCGATGCCGGCTATCTGCAGGTCAACCGGCTGAACGGCCAGGGTCCATCGCTGCTGGTCCTGCCGCAGACCGAGTCGGCGTCTTTCGAGCTGTACAAACCCATCCTGAACGAGCGCAATCCCGACAAGTCGCTGAAGATCTACAACGACCCCGAACCGCGCAACATGACCTTCGAGGGTTTCTATAGCTGGATGATCCATGCCGGCGGTTTCGCCGAGACCGAGTGGAAGGGCGTCCAGCAGTGGAACGCCACCGGCATCATGACCTTGCAGGCCGGCGCCGCGCTGGACTACGCGGTGCGCTTCGTCCTGTCGCCGTCGATCCGCGATATCGAAGCCACCCTGATCAAGAACAAGCGCCCGGTTGCCGTCGGCGTGCCCGGCTATGTCGTGCCGACCGACATGGAGGCGGCGCTGTTCCTGCACGCCCCGTCGCCGGTCAAGTCGATCGAGGTCTGGCCCGGCGGTTCGATGGAGATCGGCGCGGCACAGAAGGTCGGGTCCGGTTGGGTGCGCTACGCCCTGAAGGCGAAACATATCCCGGATTTCCAAGGCGGTCGCGCCCGCGTCGACATCACCTATGCCAATGGCACGATGCAGACCGTGCACTACCTGCTCACCAAGCCGCAGACCGAGGTGGTGGCCGATATGGGTCGCTTCCTGACGACGAAGCAGTGGTACGACAATCCGGCCGATCCGTTCGGCCGCAGCCCGTCGATCATGGGCTACGACCGCGACAAGAACGCCATCATCACCCAGGACAACCGCGTGTGGATTTCGGGCCTGTCGGACGAGGGGGGCGCCGGATCGTGGCTGGCCACCATCATGAAGCAGCTCGACAATCCGGTGCCGGAAGAGGTCGCCAAGTTCGAGGCCTTTGCGTCGCAGACCCTGTGGGGCCGCATCCAGGAAAAGGACGGCCCGGGCCAGTACGGCGTGCGCAAGTCGGTCATGTTCTATGACGAAACCATGCCGGCCGGTACCTACGACGCTTCGCTGAACTGGAAGGTGTGGTCGGCCTGGGATCGTCAGCATGCCGCCGATCTCGGCCGGTCGTACAACTATCCCCACGTCGCCGCGGCGTGGTGGGTGCTGTACCGGTTGGGCCGCTATCACGACGGCCTGGCGACGGGTGAAACCTGGCAGACCTATCTCACCCGCGCCGGTGAGACCACCAAGGCGATGATGACCAAGGCGCCCTACTATACCCAGTTCGGCCAGATGGAAGGCGATGTCTTCGTCTACATCCTGCAGGACCTGAAGCGCGAAGGCTTCACGGACCTGGCCGGCGAGGTCGAGACCCTGATGAAGGGCCGCGCCGACCACTGGAAGACGTTGAAATATCCGTTCGGCTCGGAAATGCCGTGGGATTCGACCGGCCAGGCGGAAGTCTATATGTGGGCGCGCTATTTCGGCGACCAGCATGCCGCCGATTCGACTCGCGAAGTCATCCTGGCCTACGATCCGACCATCCCGCACTGGGGCTATAACGGCTCGGCGCGGCGGTTCTGGGACTTCCTCTATGCCGGCAAGACATCGCGTATCGAACGGCAACTGCACCATTACGGTTCGTCGCTGAACGCCGTGCCGTTGTTCGATGCCTATCGCGACAAGCCGGCCGATATCCAGCTTCTGCGCGCCGCCTATGGCGGGCTGATGGGATCGCTGACCAATATCGATTCCGAAGGCTTCGGTGCGGCCGCCTTCCACTCCTTCCCCGATGCCATGCACTGGGACGGCATGAACGGCGACTATGGCATGAGCTTCTTCGGCCATGCCGTGGCGGCGGCCTCGTACCTGGTCGACCATCCGGTGTTCGGCTGGGTCGGGTTCGGCGGCAATGTTCGTAAGGACGGCGACGCTATCGTACTGGAACCGAAGGACAGCGCCCGTTCACGGGTGTTTATCGCCCCGGCCGGGCTGTGGTTGACGCTCGATGCCGGCAAGATCGCTGCCGTGCGCTATGTGCCGAAGACCGGCCAGGTGTCGCTGACCCTGGCGGGCGCCACGGCGAAGACACCGAAGGCCTGGCTCAATGTCGCGACCACCACGGCCGGCGGCAAGACCTACACCACTTCGGCGCCGATCGAGCGCGGCGCCTACCGGCTTAAACTCGGTGCATCTGAAACCACCATTGAGTTGACGCCGAAAGCCGGTTAACACTTGAGGCCGCAATCCTGCCAAGGGGTTGCGGCCTTCTTTTTGGTTAGAACGCCTCATGTTTATCCATAAAGTGGCATCCACTTTTTGGCATGAGACTTATAGGGGATTCCTGATGGGATTTTTCGGACCGTTGAAGCCGCTGCACAGAACGGAGGCGGACGGCAAGGCGCTGGCCAAGACCTTGAGCTGGCCGCACCTTATGGCGCTTGGGATCGGCGGCATTATCGGCACCGGCATCTACACCCTGACCGGGGTCGGGGCCGGTCTCGCGGGGCCGGGCGTGATCCTGTCGTTTGCCCTGTGTGGTCTGGTCTGCGCCTGTGCGGCCCTGTGCTACACGGAAATGTCGACCATGATCCCGGCGGCAGGTTCAGCCTATACCTATACCTATTCGGCCATCGGCGAAATTGCAGGTTGGGTTGTCGGCTGGGCACTGATCCTGGAATACAGCCTGGCCTGTTCCAGCGTCGCCGTCGGCTGGTCGGCGCACCTGGTCGGATGGCTGAGAGACGGTATCGGGTTGGAACTGCCGGCCATGCTGCTGAACGGGCCTCATGCCGGGGGACTGGTCAACCTGCCGGCCGTGGTGGTGTCGCTGGCCGTGATGGGGTTGCTGCTGATCGGGGCGCGCGAAAGCGCCACCATCAACATTGTCCTTGTGATTATCAAGATCGTCGCCCTGGGCGCCTTCATCGTCCTGGGCCTGCCCGCCATTCAGTCCGGCAATTACGATCCCTTCGCGCCCTATGGCTTTATCGGCCAGGAAATCGGAGGTGAAAAGGTCGGTATCATGGCGGCCGCCGCCATCGTGTTCTTTGCCTTTTTCGGCTTCGACGCCGTCTCGACCTCAGCCGAAGAAGCGAAGAAACCCGGCCGCGACCTGACCATCGGCATCCTGGGTTCCATGGCCGTCTCGACGGTCATCTACATGCTGGTTGCGGCCGTGGCTGTCGGTGTCGCGCCCTTCCGGGAGATCGCCAACAGCGGCGAACCGCTTCCGCATATCCTGCGCGAAATCGGCTATCCTATCGTTGCCGCCGCGGTCGGTATGGCTGCAATCATCGCACTGCCGTCGGTGATCCTGGTGATGATGTATGGCCAGAGCCGTATCTTCTTCGTCATGGCACGCGATGGCCTGCTGCCGCAGGCGGTCGCGAAGGTCAACGCCAAGGGATCACCCGCCCTGATCACCCTGCTGACCGGTGTGTTCGTTGCGGTCTTCGCGGGGTTTGTGCCTCTGAAGGAGATCGCGGCGCTGTCGAATGCCGGCACCCTGATCGCCTTTGTCGCCGTCGCCCTGTCGGTGATCATTCTGCGGGTACGGATGCCGAATGCCGAGCGCGTTTTCAAAACGCCGGTTTACTGGCTGATTGCGCCTGCCGCCATTGCCGGCTGTGTGTTCATCTTCTGGAATTTGCCGCGCCAGAGTCAGATGTTTACCCTGGTGTGGATGGTGATCGGGTTGGTGTTCTATTTCGCCTACGGGTTCTGGAACAGCCGGTTGCGCAAAGAAAAGGCGGAGTAGGGGGCGCCGCGCGAAGCGCCTTCAAAGATAAGCCAGATAAGCCAGATGGACAGCGTGGACGCAGTACCTTCTGGGGCCTACGGAGGACGTTTTAGGCGCTTCGCGCAGGAGATAATTGAAGCCGCAGCCTGAGGAAGGCTGCGGCTTTTGCGTTTTGGCGGCGCGGCGGCGCCGAAGATTTACCCTAAGCTTTTACCGCCTGTTGGTTCTCTTGGGGCATGATCGAAGCCGTGGAGGGGACATGCAAAATTCCATGAATATTCACAAGCTTGCGCGGATCGGCTGTACGCTGCCGTGGCTCCTGTCGGGCGTTTTCTGGCTCGGACAGCCGGCGACGGCTCTGGCGGATGAATATATCGAAACCGTCCGCGTGACCTGCGTGCCGGAAATCCCCCTGTTTAGTATCGAGTATTTGTCTATCAACGATAATGCGGGGTTTATGCAGCAGAACTGGTTTCGCACGCATAATGATGCCGCCGCCTGGCGGCAGCTTCGCAAGTACGGTTATTTGCCGGCCAGCAAGTTCGACGCGGTTTGCAAGCTACCGAAGGCGACCTACAGAGTCTGGGGGCATATGCCGGAGCGTCAGCCACGCGGAGAATGTGGCGGCGACCCGCGGCCGGTCTTGAGTCTGTCCCGGGAAGACAAGATTCTGCTGAGCAGGGTCTACCTACTCGAAAGCTGCATCCCCCGGTCGAGCGGCGGGCATGTCAATGCCATAATGGTTCACGGCGAAACGGAAGGGAACGCCGAGGTGCTTGAAATGCAACTGCGGGATCAGGACGGACGTTCCGAGGATTTATGGCACATCAAGACAACGTTGGATCAGGAGACTCTGGACTGTCTGGTGAGCAAACCGGGCTATCTGAGAGGTGGCGGCGCCATCTATGACGCACAGCGCGACTGTGGCGTGAGGTGATCGCGGGACAGACTCACGGTCGGATGCGGCTGTCATAGACGAACTTCGTTGTGTTGATGATCCTGATCAGGCCGGCGTCCGGGTGGCGCGGGTTGATCAGGATGTTCGTTTCCAGCGGCACCACCACGGACGGGACCTTCAGCAGTAAAGACCGGCGGGAAGCCAGCCAGGCATCGCCGAAATCGAGCGTCTCCTTCGGCGCCGGCTGGGCGTCCCAGACGGGCGGCAGCGTTATCAGGGACGGGGATTCGGCGGCCGCCCACAGGTCGTCTGTGATGGCGATTTCCAGCACATAACGGTTCAGCGGCCAGGCGCCGGTGTCGGTGTGCACGATGGTTTCAAGGGCGGCCAGGGCGATGCTGCTGGCCGTGTAGATGACCGGTACGCCTTTGCGGTTCCAGCGGCCGCCTGTCAGTTCCGCGCCCTTGCCGGTCAGGTCGTCGTAGGCGTAGGACGGCGAAGTCGAGGCGATGCGGTAGACGGAGGGCATCAGGAGATGCCTGATGGGCGCAGTGAAGGCGGAAAGTGGACCCCTCCGTCTCGACGCGCTTGCCAATGGCCTTCGGCCTGGCTGCGCTTGCTCGCCACCTCCCCATTGAAAAAATGGGGAGGAGAAGGAAGAGCGACGCTGTCCGCTTGGGTAGCGGGCATTACGAGAAGGCGCCGGATTGGCTGCGGGCCAGGATCTGCGAGATCATCTCGCGGCCGTCCGATGTGTCCATAAACTCCTGCGGCATACGATTGCCCAGCGCCGGCAAGGGGCGCGAGATCCAGCCTTTCAGCCATTGCGCGGCGTCGAAGCCTTCCGGATCGCCCGACTCCTGGATGATGGTTTCGACCTGGCCGATCAGCTTGGCGAAGCCGATCACGCGATCGCTGCTGTCGAGGTTTAGGCGTTGGTCGGCGGACTTTTTACGGGCCGCCGTGGCGCGGGGGATGCGCAGGAGGACGTAAAGTTTGGAGCGGCTTTCGCCCAGGCGGTCAGCCAGGTTGTCGACATAGGCGACCGGGACGCCTTCGCGGGCAAAGCTGTCGCGCTCCAGGGCCGAGGTGCGGAACAGCATGGCCGTGCCATCAGCGGCTTTCCAGTCGGTTTGGGTTTTGGCGGCCGCAGGCATGAGGCTGTCTCCTATGAGACAGAAGATAGTCTCAAATGGACGAATTTGCAATGTGGATGGTTTGGATAGTCTTGGGAGGCGGAACCTGCGTAATACCCCTCCACCCCTTCGGGGTTCCCCTCCCCACTTCGTAGGGAGGAGGGCGCTCGTGTCGTCGGGTGGGGTAGTTTTAAATCGTGCGGTGCGAATTACGTCTTTTGGATAGTGGATTTTTGCAACAAGTCATGCCTTTGATAAGTATAAATAATGTCTGGAGAATATAGGGGCGCCGACCAGAATAATTAACTTCGCATTCGCAGCATCACGTAACTGTGACACGGGGCTGTTTTTACCTACAGCCATGTCAAAAACGTCAAGTCCATAAGCGCACAGCGATTGATACTACAAATCATGGTTGCGTCGCGGTATGTTAGCGCTACCTTGACGCAGGTTTTTATCCGGCTAGTTTGAAGTTATGTCCGACGTTTTGTCATACAAATGAAGATTCGGCGGCATAACGACAGAAATAGTGCATAAGCCAGTGTCGTTTTCGAAAAAGGAAGCAAATCCATAATCGTGGATTAGGAGAAGACTCATGAAACTGTCACGTGTCATAGTGGCGGCTTGCACAGCCGCGTCTGCGTTTCTAGTGTTTTCAGGTGCCGTGAATGCTCAACAGGTATG
Organism: Asticcacaulis sp. AC460; assembly: GCF_000495795.1. Classification (GTDB taxonomy): domain Bacteria; phylum Pseudomonadota; class Alphaproteobacteria; order Caulobacterales; family Caulobacteraceae; genus Asticcacaulis. The sequence goes on along the minus strand of NZ_AWGD01000011.1, from coordinate 251,372 downwards.
TAACAATACCACCGGCACCAATAACGGTTTCTATTATTCGTTCTGGAAAGACGGCGGCACCGGGTGTATCACGCTCGGGTCCGGCGGCAATTACAGCACGTCGTACAACCTGTCCGGCAACAAAAACATGGTGACCGGCAAGGGTTGGCAAACGGGCTCCAAGACCCGCGTCGTCGGCTACAATGCCGGGGTCTGGAATGCCGGCACCAACAGCTATCTTACGCTCTACGGCTGGTCGACCAACCCTCTGGTCGAATACTATGTCGTCGATAGCTGGGGCAGCTCGTTCACGCCTCCCGGCGGCGGGGCCCAGTCCATGGGAACCGTGACCACCGACGGCGGGACCTACAACATCTACCGTACCCAGCGGGTCAATGCGCCGTCCATCCAGGGCACCGCGACCTTCTACCAGTACTGGAGCGTGCGGACGTCCAAGCGCGGCCAGGGCACCAACAACACCATCACCTTCGCCAACCACGTCAATGCGTGGGCGTCCAAGGGCTGGAACCTCGGCACCATGAACTATCAGATCATGGCCACCGAAGGCTTCGGTTCGACGGGCAGCTCCAACATCACCGTCTGGTAGGTGTTCGGGATGTTTTGAGAGGGCTGTGCGTCGTTTACGGCGCGCAGCCCTGTCGTCGTTTCGGTGCCAAGAAATCCCCCACCGTCTCATTTGCTTCCAGCAAATGATCCACCTCCCCGTATAACGGGGAGGTATAAGAAATAAGGAATGCGGGCCCTTATGAAATATACTGGTGCATTGGAGTGCGGACGGGTCATCGTCCTGATCATCGTCTTCCTGCTGGGTGGGCTGTGCCTGCCGGCTGCCGCCCAGGACAGCCGTGCATTGGTCGGTGTGACCGCAAAGGACAGGAGCCCCAGCGAGGCCACGGCCAGTCTCGATTTCGACCGCGCCGCCCCCGAGGCCCGCATCGGCGGCAATGACACCAACCGCATCACCGTCACCCTGATGAACACGACACGCGGGCAGGCCGTCAGTTTCGATCCCGCCAGTTCCGGGCTTTTGCGCGATGTCCTGTTCGATCAGCAGTCGGGTTATCTGCAGCTGACCTTTGTGCTGGCGGCCAAAACCCACATGGAGGTCACGCCGGACTCGCAGCGGCGTTTTGCTATCCGGCTGACGGCCATGGAGCGGGTCAGTACCGCGACGGGAGCGCAGGGTGCGGCGGCAGGGGCGCGCGGAGCGACGGCTAGGGCCTTGCCGCCGGCTGCCGAGCCGCTGCCGGGCGAGGAGGCCTATGCGCTGATCCCGCTCAAATATGCCGATGTCAGCGAGGTCGTCGGCCTGCTGTCCGAAGGCGTTACCGTCAATTCCAATGATGCCTTTACGCCGCGCGAGCCGGGCTTCGGTTCGCCGGGCCAGAACACGTCGAACACGCAAAGTCAGGATAGCGCGGCCAGTCCCGATGACCGGCCCCTGGGCGAGGGCGTCGATGCCGGTTTGGCAATCGACCGCCGCTTGAATGCTGTTTGGGTACGCGGTTCGCCGGAGCGGGTGGCGCGGGTGCGGGCTCAGATCGAGATGATCGATGTGCCGGTCCCCAGCGTGATTTTTGAGACCGAGTTCGTCGAACTGACCGAGGCCGGGGCGCGCAATGTCGGGATCGATTTCGCCAATACCAACGGCCAGATAGGCGTGGCGACGATCCAGTCGGGCCAGTTTATCGCGCCGGGTTTCTACCCCGAAACCTATGAGAGCGACCTGAACAGCATGTCGCTGCAGGCGGCTTTGTATGCCCAGATTGCGCAGGGCGAGGGGCGGATCGTCTCCAAGCCGAAGATCGCCGCCCAGAGTGGAGCGACGGCCAGCATCATAACCGGCGATGCGCTGCCGATTTTGACCGCCATTACGCTGTCGGGGGTCAACGGTGTGTCGCAGCAGGTTCAGTATGTCAATGTCGGGGTGACTTTGCAGATTGCGCCGCGGGTCAGCAGCGACGGCTTCGTGTCGTCGCATGTGTTTGTCGTGGTTTCGAGCGTGACCGGCTATTCGCAGGGCTATCCCACCATCAGTCAGCGCCAGGCCAAGACGAAGGCGACCGTGCGCGACGGCGATGCCTTTGTGATCGGTGGGTTGCTGCAGGAGAACGAGCTCAAGACCAGTTCCAAGATACCGTTGCTGGGGGATATTCCGTTGGTGGGTAAGGCGTTCCGGATGGATCGGAGCACGCGCAGCCGCACGGAGTTGTATATCCTGATCACGCCACGGATTATCTGGCCGAGGGGCATGAGTGAGGGCGCGCCTTAGGCGTTCCGGGCGGCTACGATATACCCCTCCACCCCTTCGGGGTCCCCCTCCCCACTTCGTAGGGAGGAGGGAGCTTGTCGCATGGTTCGAGTGTAGCTTGGATGCAACGGTGGTGTAGCTTTTGAGTTGGGTGGATTGCATGTCGTTTCGGATTTAACTATACCGCCGCAACGTGCCGCCTCATGCGCTGGCACATGGAGAGTATGACTTGATAGGATCGAACATCAGCCGGGGTTGTAAACCCGCCGCGATCCTGCCTTTCGTCTAGGCGCCCTTTCGGCGTCGCGGCGGGGCAGAGACCTCGGCCGCACCCCTGTTTCCCAACCTGAATGAAACATCGTGAGATGCGCGACCGCGCGCGTCTCCGCCGAAAGACATGACCATGAACGAAGATTTTATCGTCCGCAGCCTGGCGCTGCGGATCGCACGCGACATCGTGCCGGACTCGGTTCCGGCGCAAAGGCTGCTGGCCTGGGCCACCAGCCATGCCGCCTGGCTACTGGGCGAGCCGGCACAGGACAAGCTGGAATGGAAGCCGTTCCGTAAGCGGCTGAAGCGTGCCTTGAAGACGCCGCCGGAGTCCAAGGAACCGCGCCCGCGCGTGTTGGACCTGGCCGACGAACTGGGGCGATTGCTGCACCTGGCGCCGTTTGATGCCCGCCTGCTGACCCTGATGATTGCTTGCGACCGCCTGCCGCGGCTGAGCGCCATGCTGGGCTGTGCCGGTGACCATATCCGCGACCTGCCGGCGGCGCTGGGCGAACTGGCCGGGGCCGAAGCCCAGGACGCCACGCGGTGCGTCCGGCGCAGCGATGTCCTGAAGCTGGGCCTGGTCGGGTTCGGGGTGCGCGCATCCTATGACGATCCGGTGGAGATCCGCTGGCCGTTATCGCGCGTCCTCGACCGCGACCTGGCGCCGGAGGAGATGGCCGAGGCCCTGGCCGGGCGGCGGCAGACGGCCGGGCTGGACCTGGACGATTTCGCCCATGTCGGTGAGGCCGAATTCCTGGTGCGGCTGCTGGCCGGGGCGGCGCGCGAGCGGGCGCACGGCGTCAACATCCTGATCCACGGGCCTCCGGGGACCGGCAAGACCGAGCTGGCGCGGACCCTGGCCGCGGCGGCGGGCTGTCCGCTGCACGGGATCGGCGAGGTCGATGATGACGGCGAGGAGCCGACGCGGGAGGACCGTGTTCTGGCGCTAATGCTAGCCCAGCGTGTGCTGGGCGACCGCGCCGGCGCCGTGCTGCTGTTCGACGAGATGGAGGACCTGATCGGCGGGGCGCAACGTTCCGGCGGTGACTGGTTCTCGCGGCGCGAAGGCAGCAAGGTCTTCGTCAACCGGCTGCTGGAAACCAATGCGGCGCCGGTGATCTGGATCACCAACGCCGTCGGCAACATCGATGACGCCATCCTGCGACGGATGAGCTTTGTGTTGCATCTGGACCTGCCGCCGCGACGGGCGGCCCACCGTATCCTGGCGCGTGTCGCCAAAGACGAACTAGGATGTGATGAGGGGGGCGAGCCCGGCGAAGCCATCTGCCGCCTGATCGACCAGGCGCCGCAGACCTCCAGCGTCTTGCGGGTGGCCGTGAAAGCAGCGCGGTTGGCCGGCGAGGCCGACTGCGGTGCCCGGGCGGCGACGTCGCTGGTGCGGGCCTTGCGCGGCGGCGAGATGCCGATGGAAGGGCCGGGTGAGTTGGATATGGGACTGTATGAGGCCGACCGGCCGATGGATGTCCTGTTCGATTCGATAAGGGATCTGGGCGCCTTGGATGTGTCGTTGCTGCTGACCGGGCCTCCGGGCACGGGCAAGACGGCCCTGGCGCACCATCTGGCGCGGATGCTGGACCGGCCGTTGCTGGTGCGGCGGGCGTCGGACCTGCTGTCGAAGTGGGTTGGCGAGACCGAGCAGAACATCGCGAAGGCTTTCGAGGACGCGCGGCGCGAGGAGGGCGTGTTGCTGTTCGACGAGGCGGATTCGCTGTTGTTCGACCGGACGCGGGCGCGCGCGTCGTGGGAGGTCGGTCAGGTCAACGAAATGCTGACCTGGCTGGACCGGCACCCCTTGCCGGTCGTGGCGGCGACCAACCATCCGGGTTCGCTGGATCCGGCGACCTTGCGGCGGTTCGTGTTCAAGCTGGATCTGGCGCCTTTGGGGCCGGAACGGCTGGGCCGGGCGTTCGCGCGGTTCTTCGGGATGCCGGCGCCGGCGGGGCTGGGGGCCTTGCGCAACCTGACGCCGGGCGATTTCGCCGTGGTGGCCAGGCAACTGCGCCATGCGCCAGCGAAGGACGGGGCGGCGGTTCTGGAGCGGCTGCGCGAAGAGAGCCGGGTTAAACCGGACAGCGGGGGAAGGATGGGTTTTTAACCCGCCTTCTCCAGTTCGAACTGCTTGCGCAGGTCTTCCAGGGTCTGGCCGATGTGTTGCGCCATCATGTCGGCGACGTCCTTCGACTTGCCCGAGGCCCACAACTCGTACATCGCCGTGTGTTCATCATGAGCGCGGCTGTCGCGGCCGGCCGGCTCCAGGTGCTTGCCGACATAGCGCTCGGAAATGATGTTCAGCCGTTCGACGACCTGGATGGTGATCGGGCGCTGGATCGGCTTGACGAGGGCCATGTGGTAGGCGCGGTTCTTCCGGCCGACCTTCGACTTGTCCGACACCATGACCTCGTCCAGCGCCATCAGGGCGTTATAGGCGGCCTTCTTGTCGGCTTCGGTGGCCATGGAGGAGGCCAGGGCGACGGCGTCGGGCTCGATCTTCAGGCGCAGGTCGTAGACCTCCTCGACCTCTTCCGCTGACAGCGGACGGACGAAGAAGCCGCGGTTGGTGATGTACAAAAGCAGGCCGTCCTGCTCCAGGCGGGCAAAGGCCTCGCGCAGAGGAATCTTGCTGACCCCAAGCTCGGCCGCCAGGGCGTCCTGGCGGATCGCCGTGTCCACCGGCATGTCGCCGGTGATGATGCGGTCGCGCATCAGGGTATAGATCTGTTCCGAAAGGGTTTGGACAACAATCGACATTAGGTTCCCGCCCCGGACGAGCTCTGATATACAGTATACCAAATTAAGCTACGGTTTGCCCCAGTTAGCAAGTGCTAAGTCCGAATCGTTGAATTATCAACGAAATTAAATCACCTGGAAACCGGCCCAGAATGTGTCCTCGCGGTCGATCCAGAGGTTGTTGAAGCCGGTAGCTATGGCCGAACCCTCGATTGAGGGGATGATCGCCTTCTGTCCGTTCAGGTCGGTCTCGGCCTCGACGCGGCCGGTAAATCGGCTGCAGATATAGCTTTCATGGATAAAACGATCGCCGACCTTCAGTTTACCCTTGGCGTGGAGATGGGCCAGACGGGCCGATGTCCCGGTGCCGCAGGGCGAGCGATCGATGGCGCGGTCGCCGTAAAAAACCGCGTTGCGGCCGTCGGCGCCGTCATGTTTTGGTTTGTCGGCCCACAGGACGTGGCTGACGCCGCGGATGGTCGGGTCGAGCGGATGGACGGGTTCGTACGTTTCGCGGACCAGTTGGCGGATGGTGCGGCTGAGTTCGATGATTCGGGCGGCGCCCAGGTCGTCGAGGCCGGTATAGGACCCTTGCGTCTCGATGATGGCGTAGTAGTTGCCGCCGTAGGAGACATCCAAAGTCAGGGTGCCGAAGTCGGGGACGTCGATCTCGATGCCGGTCTGGGCCAGATAGGCCGGGACATTGGTGATCTTGACCGAGGTGACGCGGTTGCCTTGCGTCGTATAGTCGATGTTGATGATGCCGGCGGGGACTTCGAGTTTCAGCTTGCCCGGAGTCCTGGGGGTGATCAGGCCGTTTTCCAGCGCGAAGGTGACGATGCCGATCGTGCCGTGGCCGCACATCGGCAGGCAGCCCGAGGTCTCGATGAACAGGATGCCGGCGTCGGTATCGTCAAGCGTGGGCGGATAGAGGAAGCCACCCGACATCATGTCGTGGCCGCGCGGCTCGAAGCACAGCCCGGTGCGAATCCAGTCGAAGCGCGACAGGAAATCCTGGCGGCGTTCGGACATGGAATTGCCCTTGAGCAGCGGCGCGCCGCCGGCGACGAGACGAACCGGATTGCCGGCAGTGTGGCCATCGATGGCAAAGAAGGTATGGCGCATGGCGGGGCTCCAAATAGACAGGGCGGCTTGCTTATGTGCAACCCGCCCCGAAAACGCAATTATATGGAGCTTGCTAACTGCCTCCTCCCCTGTTTACGGGGGAGGTGGATCAGTGCGAAGCACTGAGACGGAGGGGGCTATTCCACTGACGGTAAAGCCCCACCCACCGCTTCGCGGTCCCCCCTCCCCGCAAGCAGGGAGGGAGAAGAACAAACTCCATCCTTATTCCTCAGGCGGCTTTGGTGATCTTCAGCGACGGACGGGTCGCGGCGGCCTTTTCGACCATGGCCGTGACCTCGGCGCGGCGGGCGCCGGTCAGCGGCATGCGCGGCATGCGCACACGTTCCGAACCACGGCCCATGATCTGTTCGGCCAGCTTGATCGACTGAACCAGGTCGTGCTCGGCGTCCAGGTGCAGCAGCGGCAGGAACCAGCGGTAGATTTCGCGCGCAGTGGCGATGTCGCCGGCTTCGAGCGCCTTTACGAGCATGACGGATTCGTGCGGGAAGGCCGAGGTCAGGCCGGAAACCCAGCCCTGGGCGCCCAGCAGCAGGCCTTCGAAGGCGACGTCGTCGAGGCCGGCGAAGATGACATAACGGCTGCCGAAGGCATTGTAGAGGTCGGTGAAGCGGCGGGTATCGGCCGCCGATTCCTTGACCGCGACGATGTTTTTGACCGGCTTCAACGCTTCCAGGACGTCGTTGCCGATATTGACCCGGTAGGCGGTCGGGTTGTTGTACAGCATGATCGGCAGCTTGGTGGCATTGGCGACCTGGGTGAAGTGCGCGACCAGTTCCTCGGGCTTGGGGACATAGACCATGGCCGGCAGCAGCATCAGGCCGTCGGCGCCGATGGCCTCGGCGTCACGGACCCAGGCCTGGGCCAGAGGGGTGGTGAATTCGGACACGCCGGTGACGACGGGGACGCGGCCCTTGACGACCTCGACGATCGCCTTGAGCAGTTCGCGCTTTTCCTCGGCGGTCAGGGAATTGTTTTCGCCGCAGGTGCCCATGGCGATAATGCCGGTTACGCCGTCACGGATAAGATCATCGACAACGCGCTGGGTGTCTTTAAAATCGATCGAAAGATCTTCTCGGAATTGCGTGGTTACGGCAGGAAACACGCCGTGCCAGTCGATGGTCATTATAATAGGCTCCTGGAAGCTTGCGTAAGAACATATACCGTATACAATATGCGATAGCGAGATGCAACAAGGATAGTATCACATGGCACACGCAATTGTTACCGGCGGCGGCATCGTCGGTCTTAATGTTGCGCTCGCCTTACAGAGTAAGGGATTTTCGGTCACATTGATAGAGCCTGAAGCGGTCCGGACGGGCGCTTCGTACGGCAATGCGGGCCATGTCGCCATAGAACAGGTCGAGCCCCTGGCCTCGATGGCGATGGTCAGGTCGGCGTGGCGGCGGCTGTATCCGCGCGGGGCTTTGGGGCTGCCGGCGAAGGCGGTCGGGCATTGGTTACCGTTTTCTCTGGGTTTGCTGAAGGCGGCGAGTCCGCAGAGATTCGCGCGCGGCAAGGCGGCCTTGTCGGCCCTGATCGCCCAGGCCATGCCGGCATGGCAGCGCCGGGTGGTGGATATCGGTGCCCCGGATCTGTTGCGTCAGGACGGCCATTATGTCGTGTGGGAGACGCCGGCCTCGGCAGCCGCGGGTCTGAAGTCCTGGCAGTCGAGCGATACCGGCGATGCCCGTTTTCATGTCGTGACCGAAGACGAATTGTCGGAATTGCGCCGGATCACCACGGCCAATATCGCCGGGGCGATTCGCTTTGAAAATACCGGTCAGATCGCTGATCCGGCGCGGTTGTTGGCGACGATGGAAGCCAAGTTCGCCGAACGCGGCGGCCGGGTGTTGCGCGAGCGCGTGGCGCGGGTTGGCGACGGTGTGGTGGTGCTGACCGGTGGTGAAACCCTGATCGCCGATGCGGTCGTGGTCAGCGCCGGGGTGCGGTCCAAGCCGTTGCTGGAAGCCTTGGGCGCGCGCGTGCCGATCGTCGCCGAGCGCGGCTATCATATCCAGTCAAAGGCCCACGGCTGGCCGGACGGTTTGCCGCCGGTCGTATTTGAAGACCGGTCGATGATCGTCACCGGCTTCGAAGGTGGTTTGCGCGCGGCCAGCTTCGTCGAATTCGCCGGAGTCGACGATCCGCCCGATGCCGGCAAGTGGTCGAAGCTGCGTAAGCATGTGACGGCCCTGGGCCTGCCGTTCGGTCCGGTGGAGGACGCGGCGACCTGGATCGGCGCGCGGCCGACCTTCCCGGATTATCTGCCGGCGATCGGGCGGTTGAAGGACAAGCTCTGGTATGCCTTCGGGCACCAGCATCTGGGTTTGACGCTCGGGCCGGTGACGGGTGAGATCGTTGCCGATATGATCGACAGCGGCGAGTCGCCTATGGCTTTCTCGTTGCAAAGATTTGGGGAGCATTTTCAATGATCGGATCATCGACTATCGAAGCCGAACTGGCGCGGTTGTTGCCGCCGGCCGATCCGGCGCCGGCCATTACCCTTGCGGAACGCCTGGGTCGGTTGGACAAGGCGCGGCGGCTGACCCGGGACATGGGCGCCAATGCGCTGCTGGTCGGGGCAGGGGCGTCGCTGCGCTACTTCGCCGGCCTGCCGTGGGGCGCGTCGGAGCGGCTGATTGCGCTGTTGCTGCCGGTCGATGGTGAGCCGATCCTGATCTGTCCGTATTTCGAGCGCGGCTCGGTCGAGGCCGATATGCAGATCGCCTGCGACTATCGCCTGTGGCATGAGCATGAGAGCCCGTCGGCTTTGGTGGGGCAGGCGATGAAGGACTGGGGGGTGTCGAAGCTGGCTGTCGATCCGGCCATGTCGTTCGATATGGTGCACCGGCTGGGCCGCGAGTCAGGTTTGGAGATTGTCGAGGCGTCGGCGGTGATCAATGGCTGCCGGATGTACAAGTCGGCGGCCGAACTGGCCCTGATGCAGCAGGCCAAGTCGATGACGCTGGAGGTGCATCGCGCGACGGCGCGGATGCTGCATGAGGGGATTACGACGGTCGAGGTGACCAACTTCATCGAGGCAGCGCACAGGAAGATGGGGGCGGCGGGCAATTCGTTTTGCATCGTCCAGTTTGGGCGAGGAACGGCCTTTCCGCATGGCCTGCCGGGCGTGCAGAGCCTGCGAGAGGATGATCTGGTCCTGGTCGATACCGGCTGCTACGTCCAGGGCTATACCTCGGACATCACGCGGACCTACAGTTTCGGCAAGGTAGATGAAAAACATCGCCGCATCTGGGAGATCGAAAAGGATGCGCAGGCGGCGGCGTTCGCGCGCGTCGAGGTCGGTCTGCCGTGCGAGGCGGTCGACTATGCGGCGCGGGCGGTGCTCGAAAAACATGGTTTGGGGCCGGACTACCAACTGCCGGGGACACCGCACCGCACCGGGCACGGCATCGGCCTGAGCATCCATGAGCCGGCCTATCTGGTGCGCGGCGACAAGACGCCGCTGGCGCCGGGGATGTGCTTCTCGAACGAGCCGATGATCGTGGTGCCGGAGCGCTTCGGCGTCCGGCTGGAAGACCACATGTACGTCACCGAGTCAGGCGCGGCATGGTTCACCGAACCCCAGCCGGCGATCGACCGGGTGTAGGCGTCCGACGAACGGCCAAGTCGGGGGAACCTACTGGGGCGTGGCTTCTGTAGGTTTCGGCGCCTTTGCCGCGCTGCCCCAGTGATAGTCCGGATCGAAGGGCGCGCCCTTGATTTCCAGGGCGTAGAGGCCGTTATAGCCGCACGGGCCCAGGCTGCCGTTGGTGTAAGCGGCCTGGCGGATGGTGTCCGCCGCCGGCTTGCCGGCCAGCCACGCCTTGGCTGCATCGAGTGACAGGTCAGGCCCGAGGTCCGCGGCCGAAAGGTCGAAAGTGCCGGCATAAACCACTTCGCCGGCCTCGATTGGAAAGGACGGCGAGCCCATGCAGAAGCCGATTTCCGGCATTGCGGCAATCGAGGCGATCCGCCAGCGCCCCGGCGGCGCGGTGAAGGCGACAAACACGCCATCCTTGTCCTTGCCCTTGATCGCCCCGGTGACCGTCAGCACATCGGGCGCATGGTCGACGGTCGACGGCAGCACGTCCTTGTCCGCGCCCATGCGCGCCAGGGTAAGGCGGAGGCCGGTCTTGTTGCTGGCGCCCTTGAGCCGGATGACGATGACGCCGGCCTCGGGCAGGGCGGCGGCGATCTGATCCGGGGTCAGGTCCTTTTCCGGCCATTTCGGGTCGATCCCGATGATGACTGGCTTTTGCGGCGGGGCCAGGGTCACCCTGGCCAGGGACGTACCGGTGCCGGCGGTGAGGCTGAGGAGGCCGTATTTGTCGTGAGCCGGGCGGAAGTAGAGGTAGCGGGTGGCCGCCGAGGCGGCGTCGTTCTTCCAGATACGGACGACTTCGCCATGGGGCTGCTCCGCGCCGGTCCATGGCGCGATGCGGGCTGCGATATCGGGTGCCGGGTTCATCCAGAGGTCCTTGCCCTCGGCTTCCGGCAGGCGAACGACCCGCCAGCCACGGACGACCATGCAGTTTTCGAAGGCGGCGGCGTAGACGCCGCGGCCCCAGGCGGAGATCATATCATCGACGATGGCATCGCCGATGGCGCTGCCGATGATGCCGGCGACCGAGTAGTTGTTGTTGCTGTAGACCGTGGAGGGGCCATCGCGCAGTTCGGCATCGTAGGAGCGCGCCTTATAGGCTTCCGCGGCGCAGGCCGTAACGGCGTCGTTATGGTCGGCGGCTGTCGTGCCCGGGAGATTGTAATAGGTATAGCCCTTGGTCATGTTGCCCATGCCGATCACATTTTCGGCGTGGGTTATGGCCGGCACGGTCAGGGCGAGGATAGCCGCTGCGGCAACTTTCAGATGAGTCTTCAAAACGTGCATGGATTTTTCCCCTGGATAGCCCTGAGGACAGGACTAACCGTAATGAGCGCACGTGTGAAGCCTGAACAGGCAGGCAATGCGGAAATTCAGGCCGTTTCTTTCCGTTTCTGTCTGCGAGTTCCACCGTTTGAGTCCACCGGTGTTCACGAAGAGTCGACCTTCACCGGAACGGCTATGGTGGTTCCTTACAGGTGGTTCTCTGTGCTTCCCAGCGAGCGCACAAGGTCCAGTATCTTTCGCCTGACCTTTCCGTCCTTGACTCGCGGAAACGCTTCCGCCAGTTCGATGCCGTCCGTCGTCACAAGGAAACCGTGTACGAACTGTTCTGAATCGGAATCGGAAAACCCAGCGATCGGGGCTATTTCACCCAGGCCTTCGAAGAAATACTCGATAGGCGTTCTCAAGGCCTGGCTTGTCTGGTGAAGCTTGGAAGCACTGATACGGTTGGCACCTCGCTCGTACTTCTGAACCTGCTGAAAGGTCAGGTCCAGCGAGTCGGCCAGATCCTGCTGGCTCATTTTCAGGAATTTCCGGCGCATCCGGACGCGGGCGCCGACATGCAGGTCCACAGGATTGGGAACATGGCTTTTGGTCATGCAAATTTACTCCTACTGTTGTGTGTTCAAGGCAGTGCTGAGCCGCATGGCATCGAGTATACTGGCCAGGCAGGCACCTGGTGTGGGTTCTTCAGCGACGCTGTTGACGACAACGGCCATGGCGCCTGCCTCGCGCATCTCGACCGCTATGGCCTCGAACCCGGCCGTCGCAAGTTCGGTCCTTCCGTCCAGATTATGTTCAAGCGCGCGGGTGACGGCTTGCTGGAAATACCGTTCGGTGGCGCAGTCGATCGTTCGAAGGCCAAGTATCTCAACATGAGTTGAGACCAGAAATCCGCCCTGATTCTGGCAAAGGATGGTCATCCGATCAGGCCCCGCCGCATGGCCTCGGCAACGGCCTGGACGCGGTTCTGGGCGCCCAGCTTGCGCGTCGCCGTCTTGAGGTAGGTGTTCACCGTGTCCACCGAATAGACGTCCTCGGCGGCGATGTCTTCGCTGGTCAGCCCGCCAGCCGCCCGCTCCAGGCAGTAAAGCTCGCCGCGCGTCAGCTTGAGGGCGTGGTTCAGGCTCCCCAGCGCCGGGCGGGCAAAGGCCGCGTGTACCGTCATGGCGACAAGCTGCAACAGATTGCACTGTCGTTCGCTCAACGCCTTGTCCGTAATGAGGCATAAGGAGCCGATCGCCTTGCCGTTATGGTAGATCACAATGGCCGTACGCTCGGGGATGCCATGCCGGCGCAGAAGATCCAGAACCTCATGGCCGTTGCGACGCGCCTCGGTTGTGGCGAAGGCTTCGCTGTCGCGGCAAACGCTTTGGCCTTGCCGGAACTGCGTCATCAGGGGGTCAAGGTCGGCGTAATCGCCGGCATAATATTCAGCCAGATACTCGGGCGGAAAATCGTTCAGCAGGAAGGTGCCGGTGCCGACGGTCATCGCTTCGATATTGAGGCCGGAGATGGAAATGTGCCGGAAGGGCACAATCTCCCGAATCTGATCGATCAGGACGTGCTGCGCCTGTTCTCCCGATAAGGCGACGGCCTCCAGCGCCTTGCGTACGGCTTCCGCAGACTGACCGGGGACGATCCGAGCATAGCTTCCCATGATCCGCTACTCCTAAAAATTGGACAAGGTCAAGATCAAGCGTTTGTATTAAAATTAGGTTACCGCTAGGTGGTTGTAGTATAGAAAAATTTCAATAGCGTGAAAATTTTGCATGTTTTTAGCGTAAAGGGCCAAAAAAAATCCGATAAGATGAGCATTGTGAATGATATTTATTGGATTTTAGCGTGTTAAGCATGGGGTGATGGAAGTTTTATATTGCTATTTAGCGCATATTATCATCATTAAAATCATTTATAATGCAAGTCTGGGCCAGATTTTTAGCCTTTTGCACTAAAATTTACATAAATTATTCTGTTAGAATACATAAAGTTGCTTGTATTTGGGTGATCCTGTCTCCGGTGTAAGAATGATTTAACACTCTGGTAACGGTGAGGCGGTTATAAAAGCCCTATATTTAGGACTGCCGGGGAATTCTTATGGATAAGACCGCCCTCATTTTAGAGGACAGCAAGACCCAGGCGCAGATTATCGCCCGCATGATCGAGGCGCAGGGCTGGACCGTCATTCACTGCGAAGATGTCAGGGCCGCCAGCGAGACGCTCACGCAGATGCGCGTCCATGTCATGTTCCTGGATGTCTTTGTCGGGTCGTACAATGCGCTGCTGCATGTCGAACGCTTCCGCAAATCGGCGCCGCAAACCCCGATTGCGGTCATGACCGCCGGAAACAGCCGTGAAGCCATTGAGGAGACGCTGAAAAGCGCGCGCCGTTCCGGCGCCGACTTTGTCCTGCGCAAGCCCTTTACCGAGACCCTGGTCCGCAGTGTTCTGGAGACGGTCGGCCTGGATGTCGAAGCCGGGGCGCGGCGTAAACATGTTCTGGTCATCGACGACAGCCAGACCGTCCGCAGTATAGCGACCGGCGCCTTGCGGGACGCCGGTTACCGCATCTCCGAAGCCGGCACGATGGAGGAGGCCTTCAGCAATGTCGACATCGCCCACATCGACCTGGTCCTGTGCGACGTCTTCATGCCGGGTATGGGGGGATTGAAGGGCATGCGGACGATCAAGTCGACGTGGCCCGCGGTCAATATTATTTCGATGTCCGCCGGCATGGAGAGCAAGGTGAGCCACCAGGATGCCCTGAATGCGACGCGAAGGTTCGGCGTCGAGGCGCAATTGGCCAAGCCCTTCGCGCCTTCGGACCTGATCGAGTTGACGCAAATGCTTCTGGGCCGGGCGGCCTGACGGCGCCGGTTTATACGGCAGGCGACGATTTGGAAAGCGCGAGGCGGCGGTGCACACGGCGGATTACGGCAGATTAAAAGTCCTGATTGTAGATGACAATCAGCATATGCGGCACATCATGAAAACCGTGCTGAAAGGGATTGGTGTCCTGAACCCGCGTGAAGCCCGCGACGGCGCGGAGGCCCTGGCGGTCCTGCAGCATTTTCCGGCCGACATGGCGCTGGTGGATTACAGCATGACCCCGCTGGACGGCATCGAGTTTACGCGGATGGTGCGGACTTCGGTCGACAGCGGCAACCCGTATCTGCCGATCATCATGGTGACCGGCCATTCCGAACGGTCCCGCGTCAATGCGGCGCGTGATGCCGGTATTACCGAATTTGTGGTCAAGCCCTTGACGGCCAAGTCGCTGCTGGCGCGCATGGAGGCTGCGGTCGTGCGGCCCAGGCCGTTTATCAAGTGCCGCGGCTATATGGGGCCGGATCGCCGCCGCCGGCGTGAGGACGCCTATCAGGGACCCTACCGGCGAGAGGTAGACGGCGTTATTGCCTGAGCGTGCCCGGCCCGCGGTTACCTCTTCACATCGCAAGACAGGCCCATCCACCTTCAGGCACGTTCTAACGTGCGGCGCCCTAGGAATAGCAGTCGTTCACCAGGTCGGCCTTGGCGCTGTTCATGCGCGCCGGGTGGCGGTAGAAAACGTCGGCCTTCAGATGATGATTGCCGCCATAGACCTCGCCCAGGACGGCATAGAGGCCCGGATCGTGGGTTTTCAGCTCGTCGTCATTGACGATGGTGACGTCGTCCGTCTTGTAGGCCATGTTCGAGTTGAACCAGAACTGCGTCCCTTCCGCCCAGTACTCGTCGATGTTCAGCGCCATATAGGCGCCGCGCCAATAGCCCTTCGCCTTGGCGGTGGCGAAGGCCGTTTCGATGCGGCGGTAAAGGGGCTGGTCGACGTCGCGGATGGCGTTGAGCAGGTTGTGCGAGAACTCATGCACCAGGATGTTCTCGCCGTAATAGCGGGTGTTCGGCAGGCCCAGCAGATTTTCCTCGGCGCCCGTCGTATACAGCCCGCCCATGCCGCGCGCCCGCATCGCCCAATAGTCGCGGTCGGTCATGGTGCCGATGGTCGTGGCATAGTCGCGGACATCGCACTTCGACAGGCGCGGATCGTCGATAGCCGGTTTCTTCCAGTCGGATTGTTCGGGCAGGTCGGTGGTGGTTTCGTTCAGGGACATCACCCCGACCCGGGCGCCTTGGCGGACCAGTTCGGCGCGCAGGTCGGGACGGTGGATCAGCATGTCGTCGACCAGGTCACGGGCGATGTAGACGACCTTGTCGGGGACCTTGTTCGAGGTCGTGATCGGGATGCCGCCGGCGTCGGCGTATTTCTGGTAGAACGGATCGACCGCCAGGGTCGGTGGCGGTGGGGCGAGGCTGGCGGTGCAGGCCGGGAGAGTGCACAGTGCGATGCCTGAAACAACGAGGCATCTGAACCCGCGGTATACCCCTCCACCCCTTCGGGGTCCCCCTCCCCACTTCGTGGAGAGGAGGGAGCTTTTGACTTCATCCGCGACCGTCCTGATGCTGGCAATCCGCGTTAAAAGTGTCGTCTTTTTACTCTTCGTCGGCATAGGGGCTCTTGCCGCCTTCGGCGATGAAACGGTCAACACGCGCCTCCAGAACCGGCAGCGGCACGCTGCCCAGTTCCAGAACCGTATCATGGAAGGCGCGGATGTCGAATTTTTCACCCAGAGCCGCCTCGGCCTTGCGGCGCACCTTCCAGATGACCATCTCGCCCAGGTAATAGCTCAAGGCCTGGCCCGGCCAGGCAATGTAACGGTCGACCTCGGTCGTTACCTCGTGCTTCGACAAGGCCGTATTGTCCAGCATGAAATTCTGCGCCTGTTCGCGCGTCCAGCCCTTGGCGTGGATGCCGGTGTCGACCACCAGGCGTGCCGCCCGCCACATCTGGTAGCTCAGCATGCCGAAGCGCTCATAGGGCGTCTGGTAGATGCCCATTTCATCGCCGAGGCGTTCGGCGTACAGCGCCCAGCCCTCGCCATAGGCCGAGATGTAGGTCTGCTGGCGGAACGCCGGCAGGCCCTTGTTCTCGGCCGCCAACGGCATCTGGAAGGCATGGCCCGGCGCGGACTCATGAAGGGTCAGGGCGGGGATCGAGTACAGCGGACGTGCCGGCAGGTTCCAGGTATTGACCCAGTAGCCGCCCGGACCGCCGCGGCCGCCGGTGTAAAACGGCGCCAGTTCCGGCGCCACCGGATAAATGCCGAAGCGCGAGCGCGGCAGGCGGCCGAAATACTGGTCGGCTTTGCCGTCGAACAGCTTGGCCGTCCAGGCGGCGCGGTCCAGCAGGTCCTGCGGCTTGGTGACGTAGAACTGCGGATCGGTGCGCAGGAAGTCGAGGAAGGCCTTCAGGTCGCCGGTAAAGCCGACTTCGGTCATGATGGCCTGCATCTCCTTGCGCAGGCCGGCGACTTCGTCCAGGCCGATCTGGTGGATCTCTTCCGGTGTCATGGTGACGGTGGCGTATTCGCGGATCTGGGCCTGGTAAAAGTTGCGGCCGTCGGGCAGGTCGTAGGCGGCCAAAGACTTGGTGGCCTTGGGCATATAGTCCTGGCGCATGAACTTCAGCAGGTCGCGGTGCGCCGGGATGACCTTGTCGCGGATGGCGGCCGTGGCGGCGGCGCGCAGTTCGGCCTGTTTCGCCGCCGGCATGTTGGCCGGCAGGGTCTTGAATGGCAGGTAGTAGATATTGTCTTCGATCGTGGGCGCGTCGATGACGCTGGTGATGGTCAGGTCGCGGCCCTGCAGCGACACCTGCGGCAGGGTGAAGCCGCGCTTCAGGCCCGCCCGCATGTTATCGCTATTGTCCTTGAAATAGCGCGGCATGTCGTTGAGCTGGGCGATGTAGTTGCGGTAGTCGTCTTCGGTGCGGAAGGTGCCGCGCGCCATGCCGGTCAGGTCGCTCCAGAAGGAGGTGTCGCCGCTGACCGGGCGTTCGTAGAGCTTGTACTTTTGCCCGTCGATCGCCGTCTCGATCTGATAGCGGTAGACCTGGTAGTTTTCGGCTTCGCGCGGCGACAGGGACTTGACGTCGATGCCGTCGAGTTGTTTCAGGACGTTCTGCCAATAGGCCAGCTTGCGGTCCTGTTCGGCCTTGGAGACATCGGGCAGGCGCGGGGCGACGTCTGTCTTGCCGGCGTCCTCGTCGGCGGCCGCGTGTTCACTGCGCCAGGCCCATTCCGTCTCGTAGATCTTGCGGAAAGCAGCATCGGTGGCATCATCGGCCAGGACCGGCATGGAGGTCGCAGCCAGGACCAGGGCAAGGGCAGTTGCCCGCAGCAGAACTCTCATATTTCGGCCTCGATTGGGTGTTGTCACAGAATTGTATACCGTATAATAATGTCTTGGCAACCGTCCGATTTTGCGCCAGCGAGGCTTATATGATCCGCAATTCGTTTTCCGTCGACCGCCGTTTCCTGCTGCGTGGGGCGGCCGGTGGGACCTTGCTGGCGGCGGCTTCCGGTGGCGCCATGGCCGGGAGCGCGGTGACGGTGCCGACGGCGGCGACCTCGGTGCCGCTGAAGGATGTCCGCCTGTTGCCGTCGCCGTTTCTGACCGCGGTCGAGGCCAATACCAAGTACCTGATGTTCCTGTCGCCGGACCGGATGCTGCACAACTATCACAAGTTTGCCGGCCTGCCCGTCAAGGGTGAACTGTATGGCGGCTGGGAAGCCGACACCATCGCCGGTGAGGCCTTGGGCCACTACCTGTCGGCCCTGTCGCTGCTGCACGCCCAGACCGGCCATGCCGAGGCGAAGACGCGTATCGAATACATCATTTCCGAACTGGCCAAGGTCCAGGCGGCGCACGGCGACGGCTATGCCGCCGGTTTCATGCGCAAGCGCAAGGATACCTCGATCGTCGACGGCAAGGAGATCTTCCCGGAGATCATGGCCGGCGATATTCGTTCGGCCGGCTTCGACCTCAATGGCTGCTGGGTGCCCTTCTATAACTGGCACAAGCTGTTCGCCGGGCTGATGGACGCCCAGACCTTTGCCGGGGTCGATGCCGGGATTCCGGTGGCGGTCGCCCTGGGCGGCTATATCGAAAAGGTGTTTGCCGCGCTGAACGACGAACAGGTCCAGAAGGTGCTGGACTGCGAGCATGGCGGCATCAACGAATCCTTTGCCGAGCTGTATACGCGGACGAAAGACCCGCGCTGGCTGGCCCTGTCGGAGCGCATCTATCACCACCGTATCCTGGATCCGCTGACCGCGGGTGAGGACAAGCTGGCCAACAACCACGCCAATACCCAGGTGCCGAAGCTGGTCGGGCTGGCGCGGCTGTACGAGATCACCGGCAAGCCGGGGTACCGCAACGCCTCGTCCTTCTTCTGGGAGCGCGTGGTCAACCACCATTCCTTCGTCATCGGCGGCAATGCCGACCGCGAATATTTCTTCGAACCCGACACCATCGCCAAGCACATCACCGAGCAGACCTGCGAAAGCTGCAACACCTACAACATGCTGAAGCTGACGCGGCACCTGTATAGCTGGACGCCGGATGCGAAGTGGTTCGACTATTACGAACGCGCCCATCTCAACCACATCATGGCGCACCAGAACCCGGAAACCGGCATGTTCGCCTATATGGTGCCGCTGATGTCGGGCACCGGCCGTGAGTTTTCGACGCCGGAGGATTCGTTCTGGTGCTGCGTGCTGTCGGGGATCGAAAGCCACTCCAAGCACGGCGACAGCATCTACTGGCAGTCGGACGACACCCTGTTCGTCAACCTGTTCATCCCGTCGAAAGTGTCGTGGAACAAGGCGGCCTTCGAGCTGACGACGCAATACCCGTATGACGGCAGGATCGCGTTTGCCGTGAAGCAACTGGGTGGCGCGAAGACCTTTACGGTAGCCGTGCGTATCCCGGGCTGGGCGAAGTCGAATGTTCTGAAGGTCAATGGCCAGCCGGCCCTGGCGACGATCGACAAGGGCTATGCCCTTATCCGCCGCAAGTGGAAGGCCGGCGATGTCGTGACGCTCGACCTGCCGCTGGATCTGCGCTTCGAAGGCACGGCCGGCGACGACAAGGTCGTGGCCCTGCTGCGCGGCCCGATGGTGCTGGCGGCCGATCTCGGCTCGATCGAGGCGCCGTGGGAAGGCGATGCGCCGGCCCTGGTCGGCGCCGATTTGCTGGGGTCGTTTACGCCGGAGTCGGTCGAGCAGGCGGTCTATCGCAGCAACGGCATCGGCCGTCCCGGCGACATGACCTTCCGGCCGTTCTATTCACAATATACCCGTCGCACAGCGGTCTATTTCAACCGCTACAACGACGCCGAATGGGCCGAGGCGCAGGTCGCCTACCAGGCCGAGCAGGCGCGTCTGAAGGACTTGGCGGCGCGGTCGGTCGACGTCATGCACCTGGGCGAGATGCAACCCGAGCGCGACCATAACCTGCAGACCCAGGGCAATTCTTATCCGGTGGTTTACCGCGCCCGAAACGGCCGCGATGCCCGCACCGGCGGCTGGTTCACCTTCGAGATGAAGGTGCAGAAGGACGGGCGCGATCCCGGGCCGCTGGTGCTGGAGGCGACCTATTGGGGCTCGGAGTTCAACCGCAGCTTCACCATCGAGGTCGACGGCACGGTGATCGCCCATGAACGGCTGTCGGGCCGGCAGCCCGGCGCCTGGGTCGATGTCGACTATCCCATTCCGCATGAGCTGACCAAGGGCAAGGCCAAGGTGACCATCAAGTTCAACGCCCAGGAGGGCAAGACGGCTGGACCGGTCTTCGGTGCGCGTCTGTTCACAGCGGCTCCGGCGGGGACGGCGGCATGAAGCGGTTGATTTTGAGTGCAGCCTTGTTGCCGTTGATGGCCTGCGCCACAGTCCAGGCCGACCCGGCGCTTGAGAGCCGTGCCGTGCATGCGGCGGTCAATCCGATCCTGGCCGACGGGGTGGACTATACCACCGACCCGGCGCCGATCGTGGCGGACGGGAAGTTCTATGTCCTGACCGGCCGCGACATGGCCGAAGACGGCGTCAACGACTTCATCATGCCGGAGTGGCAGATGCTGGCGACCGGCGATCCGAAGTCGGGCGAGTGGACGCACTATCCGCACTTTATCCGGCCGGAAAACGTGTTCACATGGGCGACGCCGGCGCGGGCCTATGCCGCCCAGATCGTCCAGGGACCGGATAAACGTTACTATTTCTATGCGCCCGTGATGCAGGAGGGAAGCACCAACAAGGACGGTTTCGCCATTGGCGTCGGGGTCTCCGACAGCCCGCTTGGGCCGTGGGTCGATGCCCATCCGGCGGGTCCGGTGGTGTCGCAGTCCTATCCCGTGGCCAATGATATCCAGAACATCGATCCGACCGTCCTGGTCGACGATGACGGCCGGGTCTTCCTCTATTGGGGGACGTTCGGGCGGCTGAAGGGTGTCGAGCTGGAACGCGACATGGTGACCTTCAAAGGCCAGCCGGTCGATGTGAAGAGTTTGACCGGTTTCTTCGAGGCGCCGTGGATCTTCAAGCGCAAGGGCACCTATTACATGGCCTATGCCGGCAACAAGGCCGGGCCGGAGTCCGAGTGCACCGAGGCCGTCTATTATGCCTGTATCGCCTATGGCACGGCGTCGTCACCCCTGGGGCCGTGGACCTATCGCGGGGTGATGCTGGAGCCGGTGTCGTCGACGACCTCGCACCCGGGCATCGTGGAGTTCAAGGGCAAGTGGTACATCGCCTATCACAATGCCGATGCCGTCGGTGGCGGGCATTTCCGCCGCAGCGTGGCGGTCGATGAAGTGCTTTGGGACGACAGTGTCTCGCCGGCGCGGATCAAGACGGTGGTTCAGACGCGTAATCTGCCGCCGCCGGTGCCGGCGCGCAATATCGCCGCCGCCGCCCGGGTCACGGCGTCGAACGCGCCGGTGCCGGTGCAATACTGGCTGAGGGCGCTGAATGACGGCAAGGTGCGGATGGCGCCTTTGCCGCCCGACATGTGGGCGACCTGGACGCCGGACAATCCCAAGCAGCAATGGGCGCAGTATAACTGGGACCAGCCGGTGGTTTTGAACGGCGCGCGGATCCAGTTCTGGGGTGACCAGCCGGCCGGTTCCGGTGTCGGGGTGGCGCCGCCCAAGGCGTGGCATCTCGAATATTGGACGGGCTCGGCGTGGTCGGCGATTGCGGCGGAGTATCCGACGGCGGATGGGTTTAATTCTGTCAGCTTTGCGCCTGTGACGACGAAGTGTCTGCGGGCGGTGTTCGACGCTTCGACCGATGGCAAGACGTTCGCGGCCGTGGCGGCCCAGGAATGGGAAGCCCTGACACCGGAGGCGACAGTGGTGACGCCGGTTAAGGGGATGGCGAGCAAGGAATGCTCGTAACTTTATCCTCCACCGCTTGCGGGGGAGGTGTCGAGCAAGGGAGCCTTCTTAGGCGACCGCGTCGAGACGGAGGGGGAGCCGGGAGCTCGGAGCTTGTAACGCCCCCTCCGCTTCGACGCGCTTCGCCCCATAGGGGGGGGCTCGCTTGCTCAGCACCTCCCCCGGCCTCGCCGGCAGGCAAAGCGGTGGAGGATAAGTTTATCCCAGCCCCTTCTTTAGGTTTGCTTTGATCCTCGCCACCAGCTCCGGGGTCAGGTCGCCCAGGCTGCCGCGGTCGCCCGGCGGCAGGTGCGACAGAGCCTCGTCGTTGAAGACATAGTAATTGAAGACCGACTTCCACAAAGCCTTATGCCCTTCCGGCATATCTCGCAGGGCCAACAGCGAATGGAACAGGGCGTCGTACGGCTGGGCCGCCATGGCCGGGGCATCGTCCCACCAGTAGTTCACCAGCACATTGAACGCCGACAGCGATCGCACCTGGTGCCACCAGCCGTAGGGAATATACAACCCATCGCCCGGTTCGAGTTCGACCTCCATCATCGAGGCCTGGGCGAAGGCAAAGCGTGGGTAACGGTCCAGGTCCGGCGCTTCCGGATCGACCATGGCCACCGGCACCCCACCGATCGTGCGATCGAACGGCCCGGGATACATGTTGGGTAGCTGATCGGGTGGCAGCAAAAGGAACTTACGCCGGCCGGTCACCACGCAGGCCAGGTTGTGGTTCAGATCATAATGCGCTCGCGTCACCGTGCGGTTGCCGATCCAGATGCGTGGCTCGACCGTGTCGGGCAGCAGGTCCAAATGGTTCTCGGCCCTGACCTGAGGCATGTGGCGAAACAGTTCAGCCGACTGGACATAAACAGAGGTCGGCCGCGCGTTCGCCTTCTCAGTGATAAGCCGGTCCAGCGCCTGGGGGATGGGGGCAGGGCCGTAGCGGAAGTTCTCACTCTTCGTATCTGCGCCATAGAAGAAGTGGCCGTTTATGTCCGGCGCGCCGACATAGACCCCGGCGACCTGGCCGTTATCACGCGCCTTCAGGTACGCTACCAGGGCTTCATCGGACGCGCGCCCCGCCGCCACGGCGGGCCAGTCCCCTGCCATGCCCTTCAGTACGGCGGGACGATTCGCCGGGCAAATCTCACCCGAAAACTGCGCCCGGCTCACATCCCGGTACACGGAAACGGACATATTCCACCTCCAAAAGGTGATATTAAAACATCACTGTCACACAATCGTATACGGTATTTCACATTCCGTATAATATATATTGACGATTCAGGGCGCCGGTGGCCCTTTAGTTTCAGGGGTCGCGTATCCACCGGCCCGTAGTAGCGTACAGTGCGCCGGGGAAAGCGCGAACCGACTTTGGAAGAAGAAGGGTTCGCTAAATGAAAAAAAGTAACCATAAGGCGTGGATTATGGCCGGGGCGGCCGTGGCCGCCATCAGCACGGGTTTCCTGTGCAATACGGCCTTCGCGCAGGACGACACGGCCGCCGCTGTGGCGACGGCCGAAGAAAACGTCGTGGTCGTCACGGGTACCCGTATCCGCCGGCCCAACCTGAAGAGCGCCTCGCCGATCACCACGGTCGATGAACGCGAAGTCAAACTTCAGGGCGCCATCGCCGTCGACAGCTTCCTGAAGGCCCTGCCTTCCATGGAAGCCGGCAACAACGAAAACCAGTCCAACAATTCCGATGGCACGGCCGGGGTCAACCTGCGCAGCCTGGGCGGCAACCGCAGCCTGGTCCTGGTCGACGGCCAGCGCCTGCTGCCGCAGCAGGGCGTGGACCTGAACTTCGTCCCCTCGACCCTGATCGAGCGCACCGACGTCCTGACGGGCGGCGCGTCGTCGGTTTACGGTTCGGACGCCATGTCGGGCGTCGTCAACTTCATCATGCGCAAGCGCCTGGACGGCGTCCGCGTCGACGCCCAGTACAGCATCTATCAGCACAATAACGATGACGAGGACCTGCGCGCCCTGCATAAGTCGCGCGGCATCGTGCTGGCGCCGGAAAACGTCTGGGACGGCGCCAAGTACGACGCCAACATCGCCATCGGCGCCAACCTGGCCGATGGCAAGGGCAATGTCACCGGCTATTTCGGCTACCGCAAGATGGAGGCCGTGACCCAGGACGCCCGCGACTATTCGGCCTGCGCCCTGTTCGAGGCCTCGGCGACCAGCTTCGGCTGCGGCGGTTCGGGCAACCACGCCTATGGCCGCTTCCGTCCTCTGACCGGGCCCAACGCCAACACCGAGTTTGCGAACTCTAAGGACGGCAGCAAGACCTGGGTGCCGAACGATGGCTCGTTCGCCTACAATTACGCCCCGTCTAACTATACCCTGCGCAATTCCGAGCGCTACCAGGCCGGCGGCTTCGTCAACTACGTGTTCAACGACCACGTCAAGTTCGACGGCAGCGCCATGTTCATGGATGACCATTCGGTGTCCCAGGTGGCGCCGTCGGCCATCTGGTTCGGTCGGCCGTTCACCGTCAACTGTGATAACCCGTTGATGAGCGACGACCAGAAGATGAAGCTGTGCGGATCGACGACCTCGACCGCCGACGCCTCGACCTGGGTCGCCTTCCGCGCCGCCACCGGCCCGGGCCGCCGCAACGACATGCGCCACACCAACTACCGCTTCACCGCCGCCCTGTCGGGCGACATCAGCGACGCCTGGAACTACAATGCCAGCGTCCTGTATGCCAAGACCCTGGGCCAGTTCAACTACCAGAACGACATCAACCAGGACAAGGCGGCCAATGCGCTGCAGGCCATCAATTCGGGCGGCTCTGTCGTCTGTAAGGGCGGCCAGCAGGGCTGCGTGCCGATCGACATCTTCAGCAGCAAGGGCCCCAGCGCCGAGGCCTATGCCTATATCTACGCCCCGACCTTTACCCGTAACGAACAGGACATCCTTGTCTACAACGCCTATGTCTCGGGTGACCTGGGTGAATACGGCATCCGCTCGCCGTGGGCCGAAGATGGCATAGCCGTGGTTCTGGGCGTCGAAAGCCGTAAGGAAACCCTGGACGAGAAGCGCGACGAAACCCAGCTGGCGGCCGGTTCGGCCAATGCCGACGGCGAGGTGCAGGCGAAGGAAATCTTCACCGAAATCCAGATCCCCGTCGTCGCCGACAAGCCCGGCATCCACAGCCTGGACTTTTCGCTCGGTTACCGCGCCTCGACCTTCAATGTCTCGTCGTCGACCACCACCGGTAGCGAGAAGAAGACGGACACCTGGAAGGTTGAAGGCCGCTATGCCCCGACCGCCGACATCCTGTTCCGCGCCAGCTACAACAAGGCCATGCGCGCCGCCAACATCTCGGAGCTGTTCGCGGCCCAGGGTGTCGGCAATGTCGCCCTGATCGACCCCTGCGCCGACGCCACCCAGACGGCGACCAAGGAGCAGTGCCTGCGTACCGGCGCCACCGCGGCCCAGTACGACAACAAGACCATCCCCCAGACCCCGGCCGATGTCGGCTCTGCCCTGGGCGGCGGTAACCCGAACCTGAACCCGGAAGAAGCCAAGACCACCACCTTCGGGTTGGTGTTTACGCCGCAGGGCATGCGCAACTTCTCGGCCAGCGTCGACTACTTCAAGATCCACATCGACGGCTATATCGGCACGGTGGATTCGAGCGTGACCCTGGCCCAGTGCCTGAACACCGGCGATCCCTATTATTGCGGCCTGATCCATCGCGATCCGGCTACCGGCGCCCTGTTCGGCTACAACACCAAGGGTGGCTACATCATCGGGACCAACCTCAATACCGGCTTCCTGGAAACCACCGGCTTTGACGTCACCGCCAACTATGTCCTGGATACCGGCCATGGCGATGTCACCTTCTCGCTGGTCGGCACGCTGCTCGGCTCGCTGGAAACCGAGGTTCTGCCGGGCCTGGGCTCCTATGACTGCAAGGGGCTGTATGGCCCGATCTGCGGCCAGCCCTCGCCGGAATGGCGCCACAACCTGCGCACCACCTGGGCGACGCCGTTCGAAAGCGCCTGGCTGCCCGCCGCCGTGTCGGTCAACTGGCGTTATGTCGGCAAGACGGAGCTGTCGCGTAACACCGACGATCCCTTCCTGTCGGGCAACAAGTCGGTGCTCAACGCCGAGATCGAAGCCTATAACTACTTCGACCTGACGGCGGTCTATAACCTGCCGTACAATGTCACCCTGCGCGCCGGCGTGACCAACATCTTCGACAAGTCGCCGCCGGCGATCGACGGTGGCCTCCTGGCCGAAAACGGCAACGGCAACACCTATACCAGCACCTATGATCCGCTGGGCCGGATGTTCTTTATCGGTCTGTCGTCGGCCTTCTAAACCATGTGAGTGTCTAAGCGTATCGGCGCCGCAGATCCCCCTGCGGCGCCGTTTTCTTTTGGAGTGAGTTCATGCCCCGTCTCGACCGCCGCGCCTTTCTGACCGCATCCACGGTCGCCGCCCTGGGCACCAGCGCCGTCGCCGCTCCGAAACTGCGGCCCGCCGCCGAAGCACCGGTGAGCGGCCATGCGAAACTGGCAGGGTTCGATGGCTGGACGGTGTACGAGGATCAGTCGAAGCGCGACGGCGTCATCACCTTTGTGGGCGGCGACGAGGCCATGGTCCTGTCCAAGCGGCTTGAGGCCTGTTTCGACGATATCACGCCGCCCTATCTCGGCCTGGCGTTGAAAGACATCTGCCTGGCCGATGCCGATCTTCTGGCCGACAAGCTGCTGGGCCATGGCGGCGATCCCGACCCGGAGATGGTGCGCAAGGCCGCCCCGCCGGCAGGTTCCAACTATGATCCCAACAATCTCTATACCCGCCTGGCCTGGACCAACTTTGTCGGCACACGCCAGCAAGGCGACACCATGCCGGTCTTCCCAAATGGCCGCACGCGCGGCTACCGGCCGGAGCACGCCTTTCCCGACCTGACCGGCGACGAAGGCTCGAAAAAGCGCTGGGAAGGGCTGCTGGGCGGGTGGCTGCCGGCGGTGCACAAGATCATCGAGGTGTCGCCGACGCGCTGGTACGACCTGCTGGTTTTTGCCGATGTCAACGCCAAGGACCCGCTGCTGGTCCAGACCTGGCACCGCACCGTGCAATACGACAATGGCCGGCCGGTGAAGACGGCGTTCGGCTATTCCTACGCCGCCTTTCCGCCGCGCCGGAAGGAACCGCAGGCGGTCGACTTCTATCGCGGCATGCTGGACTTTGCGGGCGTGTGGCAGGGCGAACTGAAAGACCAGAGCAAGGTTACCCTGCCCGATGGCGCCTTGAGCGACATGGTTAGCGCCGCCTTTGCACGCGAGCTGGTCACCCGGCCGGGCGGCACCTATCCCAAATACGGCGTGGTCGATCGCGACTATTTCGGTCCGGAATATGACGGCTTCCAGGATATTTTCACCTCGTCGCTCTACGCCAACCTGGAATGGGGCCGGTTCGACCAGGCCAAAGCCGTCATCGAGAACTATTTCGATCTGTTCGTCGCCGATGACGGCATGATCAATATGCGCGGGCCGGAAGTGCCGCAGTTCGGCCTGACCCTGAGTTTGATGGCCCGCTACCTGATGTACACCGGCGACTTAGGCACAGTGCGCAAGTATGCCGGCAAGCTGGCGGCGACGGCGGCGATCCTGACCGAGTTGCACGACCTGGCCCTGGCCAAGCCGATGGGGGAGGCGGGCTTTGGTTTGCTGGACGGCTGGAGCGAGTCGGATGCCTGCCTGCATCCCGATCCTGCGCTGTGGTGGAAGCCCTACTGGAACAATTCAGCCTTTGCCGTGCGCGGCTGGCGCGACATGGCGAAGGTATGGGCGGCGGTCGATCCCGGCGGCGCGGGTCTGGCGTCCGACTGGAACCGGCGGGCGGAGGTCCTGCAGGCGCAGTTGGTGAAGGCTTTGCGCGCATCGGTGCGGCATGAACTGAAACCGGCCTATGTCGCCGTGTTGCCGGGAGCGAAGCTAACCCACCGTGAAGCCTATGCCGAGGCGCGGGCGAAGAAGCAGCGCACCGAGCATGGCTGGGCGCACCGGGTCTATGCCGAACTGTTGCATGCCGATGTTTTGCCCGACGACCTGGCGGCGACGGTAATCGACGCGATGCGCGGCCACGGTGCCACCACGATCGGCGTCACGGCCAATGTCGTCGGGGCCAATGAGACGACGCGCAGCCAGTTGGGCTTCATTTCGTATGGCCATGCCCAGCAACTTTTGCGCAGCGGACGGATCGAGGAATACCTGCTGTTTCTGTATTCGCATCGTTACCATTCGCACACGCCGGGCACCTGGGTGGCGGGCGAGGTGTCGGATATCGACGGGGGTTTGCCGCTGTATTGCGTGCCGGCGCAATTGACGATGCCGAAGCTGGTACGGTGGATGCTGGTGTTCGAAGCGTCGGATGCGGAGGTGCTGTATCTCGGCCGGGCGGTGCCGCGGGATTGGTGGGGGCAACCGGTTGAGATCAAGGACGCGCCGACGCGCTGGGGCCGGGTGGATTTCCGTTTGCAGGGCGCAAGCGCTGAGGTGGTGCTGGAGGGGAGTTCGCAACCGAAGGAAATCCAATTGACTCTACGCCTGCCGAAAGGCCGCAAGGTGCGGGATCTGCGTCTGAACGGCCGGCCGGTGAAACTGGTCGACGATGCGATAACCTTCCGTCCAAACGGCGAAACGCGGTTCAAACTGACGGGTGAGGATGCGTAAGAATCCCCTCTACCAGCCAAAGCGGGGAGAGGGGCTTTACAGCGCTAGAACGGCTTGGATTCGGTGGTCGGATCCAGCAAAGCCACCAAATCACTGTACAGCTTGCGTGGAATGGTGACGCTATTGCTGGTCAGGCTGCGCGCGCGGGCCTCGTAGCGGCGTTGCGACGGCAAACGCGCGCCCTGGCCCAGGATGGCGTCGAACAAGGCTTCGGCGCGGGCCGAATGCACCCCATGATCCGGGCCCATAAATACCTTCGGGTCGAAGGCCAGGATCAGTTCGCCATGATAAGGCGTCGCACCTGCGCCGCCGTCATAGGCCATCGACTCTAGACTTAAAAAATCGCCGATCAGCGGCCCGGCCATCAGCTCGATCATGGCCGACAGAGCCGAACCCTTGTGCCCGCCAAAGGTCAGCATGGCGCCCTGCATGGCGGCCTCGGCATCCGTGGTCGGCCGACCGTCGCGATCCAACCCCCAGCCTTGCGGGATCGGTTTCCCCGCCCGGCGGTGCAGTTCGATCTCGCCGCGCGCCGCCGCACTGGTGGCGAAATCGAAGACGAACGGATTGCCTTCCGGCCGCGGCCAGGCAAAGGCCAGAGGATTGGTGCCGAACACGCCCTTGGTCCCGCCATGCGGCGCCACCCAGGCATGCGACGGCGTCATGGCCATGGCCACCAGGCCGGCCTCGGCGATCGCCTCGACCTCGGGCCACAGGGCCGAAAAGTGGTAGCAGTGATTGATCGCCAAAGCCGCCAGGCCGACCGTCTTCGCCTTGTCGATCAGCACAGGCCGACCGGTTTCATAGGCCAGCAACGAATAGGCGCCTTTCGCATCCACGCGGACCAACCCCGGGGCGGCGTCGCTGACCACCGGTTCGGCGTCGGGCGACACCTTGCCGGTCTTCAGCGTATGGGTACAGACCAGCAGCCGGTACAGGCCGTGGGAATGGCATTCGTCGCGCTGGCCGGCCCAGATGGTCCGCGAAATCGCCGCCGCATGGGCGGGCGAGAACCCGGCCGTTTCCAGCACGCGGACGCTCAGGTCCCACGCCTCGTCCAGTGTCAGACTGTACGTCACGCCGCCATCCTTAAACGGAACGTA
Organism: Asticcacaulis sp. AC460; assembly: GCF_000495795.1. GTDB lineage: Bacteria > Pseudomonadota > Alphaproteobacteria > Caulobacterales > Caulobacteraceae > Asticcacaulis. Next base: position 221,984 of record NZ_AWGD01000011.1, on the reverse strand, counting down.
TCCAGACCTGGGACTGCAGGCCCTTGAAGCGCGTGCGCGGGCCGATCTGGGCATCCACGACCGCCGCGTTCGAGCCCGGCGCATAGTCGACATCGCCGGCGCCGACTTCCGCCGCCGCACCGACCCGGTTCATGCGGGCATAGTTGGGAATGGCCAGCATGGGCGAGCCGTCTTCCCACGTCCCGGTCAGGGTCATGACGCCGTCCAGCAGGTCCGGACGCCACTTGGCTTCGATCGCCTTACCGCTCAGCTTCTTTTCGATATCGGGCTGGTCGGCGCGCTCGACATTATAGACCAGCGGGCCATAGGCCAGGGCGACGCGGCCGCGATCGGCCTCGATGCGTTGATCGGCGATGATACGTTGCGGCGCCATCGGCAGTTCGAACGACACCGTGTCACCGGCCTGCCAGGTGCGTTCCACGACCGCATAGCCCTTGACGATCTCAGGCGTCACGGCCTTGCCGTTGACCATGAAGCCCTTCACCCCGCCAACCTGCGGCGACAGTGTATAGAGCTCGCTGGTCTTGCGGTCGGGGATGCGGATGCGCAACGCAAAGGCCTTGGACGCCTTGGGATTGACGGTAATCTTGACCTTGCCGTTCCACGGATAGTCGGTTTCCTGGACCATCTCGACATCGGTGCCGGCGACCTTTTCGACCGTGATACGGCTGCCGACGAACAGGTTGACATAGAGCCCGTCATTGCCCTTCACATAGGTCCAGGTCGGCAGCATCAACAGGGTGCGCGGGATGTTGGCGACGCAGCACGGGCAGACGTGCCACTTGGTCCGCTCGGTATTGGTCAGCGGGTTGGTGTAGCAGAACGACTGGCCGTCCAGGTCGGTCGAGCCCAGCAGGGCGTTATAGATCGTCTGTTCGTACAGGTCGGCATATTTGGCATCGTGATAGGCCAGGTTGAGCTTGTACTGGAAGAAGATCAGGCCGCAACTGGAACACGACTCGCAATAGGCGCCGTTGCGCAAGCTATAGTCGGGGCCGAAGCCTTCCGAGGTCTCGCCGCTGCCGATGCCGCCGGTGATGTAGTACTTGCGGTTGACCATGTTGTCCCACAGCGACATGACCGCGCTCTGGTAGTCGGTATCGTGGGTTTCGGCGGCGATGTCGGCCATAGCCGAATAGAAGTAGACCGCGCGCACGGCGTGGCCGACGGCTTCGTACTGCTGCGTCGGCGGCAGGTGACTCTGGTCGTACTCCTGGCCGCCGCGGCGCGATTCCAGCAGGAAACGTCCCAGCGCGATATAGGCGTCACCGTGGCCGGGGCCTTCCATGTCGTTGACGAAGCGGCCGAAGCGAACGAGCGCCTGCTCCATCTCCTGGTGGCCGTCGAACCACGCCTTCTTGCCCGGGCCGATATTGGCGACCCAGCAGTCGGCCAGCTTCTTGGCGGCGTTGTACAAGCGCAGATCCTGGCCGTTGGTCAGAGTGTAATGGTTGATCGCCGACTCGATGAAATAGCCGGCGATATAGCCTTCGTGGTCACCACGGTGATCGGCCGACCAGCGTTCGTCCCAGGCACCGGGCTCGGCCAGGGTCTTGGCCGTCTGGAGATAGCCGTCGGGTTCCTGGGCGCCCAGGATGATGGGAATCCAGCGCTCCAGGCTGGCGTGGATGTGGTCCTGAGCGGCGATGATCTCGGCGTCGCCGCGCGGGTCGACCATCAGGCAGATGCACATGGCTTCGATCGACTCGATCACCCAGGCATTGGAGAAGACATAGCCGCGGTGGCGGCCGTGCGGTTCGCCGCGCAGCTTCTTGGCCGCCTCGATGAAGTTGTCGAGCCCGCCGTCGCCGGCCTTCAGATCGGTGCGCTCGCAATAGGAAATGACGTGCGGCATCCAGTTGACGATCAGCGACTTGGCGCGGGCGTTCCACAGCGGGCTGTCGATGCTGTAGCGCTTGGTATAGACGACATCGAGGCGCTGCGCGGGCGGCGGGGTTTCGGCGCGGACACGTAAGGTCGAGGTGCTGGTCTTGCCGTTGGCCGTGGCGGCCAGCTCCAGGATATAGTCGCCGGGCGCCGTGACTTTAGCGGTGGTGTTGGCGGAGGTGGCGTCGGCGAAGCTGACCTCGCCGGGGCCGGAGACCTTGCGCCAAATCAGGCCTTCGCTGGAGGTCGAGGTCAGCCATTCGGCCTTGCCGGACAGCCAGGTGCGGCCGCCGGTCATGACAATGCGGTCGATGCCGGCGGCAACGGCGGGCGCGAAGGCCGGCACCGCGCCGTGGCTCCAGGCGCGCCATTCCAGGACGCCGGTCGACAGGGTGCCGTCGGAGGTGATTTCCAGCCGCAGGCGGTCGGTCGTAACCGGATCAAACGTCGTGGAATTGAACTGGTCCTTCTTGAGACCCAGGCCCTTGGCATTTTTGACCGGCACATAGTCCTTGCCGTTCCAGTACAGCAGGCGGCACGACTTCGGCAGGCCCACGCCCTGGCCGTCCACCCACCAATAGATCTCGATCTTGTCGGTGGTGACGGGCTGGCTCCATTGGAATTCGACCCATTCGGTGCCGGTCTTGGGCCAGTTGCCGTACATGCCCTTTTCGGTGTCGGCGGAATTGGCCGGTTCCTGGCCGTCATTCAGTGCGATGACCCGGGTGTCGCCGGAATTGTACGAGGTCGAGGGTGTCGCGACTTTAGCGAGGTTCACCGGCGTCTGCTGCGCCTGGGCGGCGGCCCAAGGCACGGATGTGGCGAACAGGGCGGCGCCGGTGGCGGCCAGCAGGCCGCGGCGGCTCAAGGGTGAACAACGGCAGGCGTCGGATTCGCAGATATGCGCGCCAGACGCGAAGGGGCGGGAGCTGAAAGTTTCCATGCATATACCGTATACTATTTATATTGCCGGAGGCAAGCTACCAGGCAATTGAAGTGACCGATTTTGATCGCCCAACCGGAGTTGGCTGCCAAGCCTCGCCCCGGCAGCAGAATCAAACGACGGAACACACGGCTCGATCCGGAAAGAAGCGGAATTGCGGCATCGGCACCTCCCGCGCGAAGCGCATTCTTACCTATGGGCACGACGTGACGCGCGTACCTCGAAGCGCCCTGAATTCCGTGTTTTCAGTGTCGCCGCGCAGCGGCTTCCGTGTGGTCCGTGTTCCTCTTAAAGGCTTGAAACAAACTGGAGGCTTTTAAGAGGAACACAGAAAACACTGAAGCGCCGCCGATGGCGGCGTACACTGAAGACACGGAATTCAGGGTTTCATCACATAAAGCGCGACACCATGGCGCCTCGTCATGAAGGCGCTTCGCGCGGGAGGTGCCGCCACCGGAATTCCGTTTCTTTCCGGATCGAGCCGTGTGTTCCGTCGTCTGATTCTACCGGCCTTGCCGAATCTCACTTCATCAACACGTCCGGCGACGGCAGCAGGCGTTCCTGGAAGGCCAGGACGGCCGCGCCCAGAGCGGCCGCGTCGACCGCCGTCGTCGCGGCACAGAACGGCCCCATCGGGAAGCTGGCCGAATGGCTCGCGAACCGCGCGTTCAGGGCCTGGCACAGCCGTTCGATCACAAACGGCGGCAACTGACCGCCGATAAAGTGCCGCTCGGGGCTCAGCGTATAGGTCAGGGCCAGATAGGGCGCGACCATATAGCCGGCAGCGCGTTCGACCCAGGCATCCACAGCCGCCGAAACCTGGGCGTCGGACGGGTCCAGTTCACGGTCGGGCGCAATGCCACGCCGGCCCAGCATTTCCTGGAAGGCGAACACCGACAGCACATCCCAGAGCGTGCCGGTCTCTCCGTCCTGGGTGATCGGATACTTGCCGATCTCACCCGCCTGGCGCAGGCCACCCTCATAGGGTTGGCCGTTGACCACCAGACCCGTGCCGATGCCGGCGCTGATCAGGGTGTAGACGAAGCTCTTGAACTGGAAACCCTGGCCGAATTGAAGTTCGCCCAATACCGCCGCCGTCACGTCATTGCGCACCGAGACTGGCATGTGCAACCGCTCTGTAAACGTTTCCACGATGTCCAGCGAAGACCATTGGCTGTAGGCCGCGGGCCGGGCCGAGGCTTCGACGCAGTCCAGCCGTTCCGGCATGGCGATTCCCAGTCCGACCAGCCGCTTGCGCGAAATCAGCCGGCGCCCCAGGACGTTGTCCAACTGGTCCTCGACAAAGCCCAGCACGTCCTCGGGCATGGCGAAGCGCTGGGGGATATAGGCGCGGTGACGCACCTTGCCCGACAGGTCCATCAGCATCAGGGTGACGTGTTCGCGGTCGATATTCAGCCCCAGGCCATAGGCGCCGTCGGGATTGACCGCCAGGCGCGCCGCCGGCTGGCCGCGGCCGCCGATGATGGCGCCCTCGTCCTGGACGATGCCGTCCTCCATCAGGCGGCGGGTGATATTGATGACCGATTGATGCGTCAGCCCGGTGGCACCGGCCAGTTCGCTGCGCGTCACAGGTCCGCCGGCGCGGATCGCCTGGAGGATGACGCGCTGGTTATAGTCGCCGGCACGAACCATGTTCGTACCGGCCAGGCTTATGCCCGGCTTTCTGTCGGCAGTTAACGCCATTACTCTCGAGACCCCTGGATGCTTCTATGGCACCTGTGTGGAATCATCCTTCACCAATTCCCGGAGAATGGCAACGATTATGACATCGCCAGCATGCCGTTCTGACGCAGATAGTCGCGCTGCGACGGCAGGTCGGCAGCCAACCTCGTCAGGTGGTCCTTCATCCGGGCGAAACCGGTGCGCAGGGTGGCGATGTCCTCATAGGCGACCAGCGGGTCGTGGCTTTGGGGGATGACGCCCTGGCCCATCAGCACCGCCATCCACGAGGTCGGCGTGAACATCTCCTCGGCGGCATTGGCGAAGGCGCCGCGTTCGCGGAAGACTTCGATCTTGTGCGCCAGGGTGTCGGGGATCTCCATGGTCCGGGTGTAACGCCACAGGGCTGAATCGTCGCGCGCAGTGGCATGGTAGTGCAGGATGATGAAGTCGCGGATGCGCTCATAATCCAGGTGCTGGCGGCGGTTATAGGCCTCGATATTGGCCGGGGCGAAGGACCGGTCGGGGAAGTGCAGCAGCAGCTTGTTGATGCCTGACTGGATCAGGTGGATGCTGGTTGATTCCAGCGGCTCGATAAAGCCGCTGGCAAGGCCGAGCGCCACGACGTTCCTGTTCCAGAACTTTTTGCGGCGTCCGGTCACGAAGCGCAGGCGATTGGGTTCGGCCAAAGCCTCGCCTTCGACGTTGGCGCGGAGCGTTGTTTCGGCGCTGTCGTCGTCGGTAAAGCGGCTGCTGTAGACATAGCCGTTGCCGACCCGGTGCTGCAGCGGGATATGCCACTGCCAGCCGCCTTCACGCGCGGTTGATGAGGTGTAGGGGTTGATGTCCGCACCCGCGTGGGCGCAGGGCATGGCCATGGCGCGGTCGCACGGCAGCCAATGGCTCCAGTCGTCGTAGCCGGTTTTGAGCGCCTGCTTGATCAGCAGGCCGCGGAAGCCGGAACAGTCGATGAAGAGGTCGCCTTCGATCTCACGCCCGTCCTTCAGGCGGACCGACTTGACATTGCCGGTTTCGGGGTGTTGTTCGACGTCGGCGATCAGGCCTTCGATGCGGATGACGCCCAGCCGTTCGCTGTAGCGGCGCAGGTAGCGGGCATAGAGGCCGGCGTCGAAATGATAGGCCGAACCGAAGGTCGCCATGACGCCGTCATCGGTCTGGCGGCCCATCTTGCCCTGCAGGGCGGCCAGGGTGCACAGCGAGTAGTCGCTGACCGGGCCGATATCGTGGCCCTGAGCCTGCACGCGCAGCCAGAATTGCAGGAAGTGGCCCAGCTCCGGTTTCAGGCCGTAGACGCCGAACGGATGGAAATATTCATGGCCGAGGTTGAGCCAGTCGTGGAAGCGGATGCCCAGCTTGTAGGTGGCGCGGGTCTCGCGCATGAACTCGGCTTCGTCCAGGCCCAGCATGGCGTTGAACAGCTTGATCGGCGGGATGGTGGCTTCGCCGACCCCGACCGTGCCGATGTCTTCGGATTCGACCAGGGTGATGCTGAGGTGGCGGCCCAGGTTGCGGGCGAAGGCGGCGGCTGCCATCCAGCCGGCGGTGCCGCCGCCGACGATGACGATGCTGCGGATGGGGTCGGGTGACTGCACGCGGGGGGCTCCGGAAGGGAGGGGAGAGGGGATTCTGACAGCGCCTCGCCCTTGTATACAACAAAAGGACCGGCTCTCGGGAGGAAAGCCGGCCAAGTGTTTGGGAGACCGGCCCGGTGCCATAGGGGACACCGGACCGGACATTTCGGCACCGCGAATCAGTTACCGAAGTTGTACCGCAGGCCGAGAATGATGCGGCGCTCGCCCGAAGCGTAACGCAGCGGCAGGTTCTCGAACTGCAGATAGCGGCCGGTGGCTTCTTCCGTCAGGTTGATGCCTTCCAGCGTGACCTTGAGCTTCGGCGTGATCGCATAACCGACCTGGGCGTCGAGCTGGCCATAGGCGCGCTCCCAGGTGCCGGCCGTGACCGTGCCGCCGCCGGTTGCCCCCGAGCCGAAGCCGAAGTTGCCGTAGTAGGCCTTGTCGCGCCAGGCATAGGAGACGCGGGCTTCGAAGCCACCGCCTTCATAGAAGCCCTGGAGGTTATAGGCATGCTTGGACACGCCCGGGATCGGCAGGTTTTCGTCGAAGTCGTTGAAGTTCGACGATTCCGAGTCCGAGTAGGTGTAGTTGGCCGTGAAGCCGAAGCCGTTGTCGAACGCGTATTGCGCCGCCAGTTCCACGCCCTTGATCGTGCCGCCGTCACCGTTCACCGGAGCCGAGAACGGACCCGAGGTGCAGCCGGCCGCCGACTGGTCGGCGACGCAGACGCTGATGGTGTCGGTCTGGATGAAGCTGTCGACGCTCTTGTAGAAGAAGCCGCCGGAGACAAAGCCGTCCTGGCCGAAGTAGCGTTCATAGGCGAGGTCGTACTGCGAGGCGCGGTACGGATCCAGGTTCGGGTTGCCGCCCGAGCCCGAGGTGTACAGGAACTTGTCCAGGTTCGGACCGGGCGAGGACGACCGGGTGAAGTCGTAGGCCGAGCCCTGGCCGAGCTGGAACAGGTTCTGGCGCGAGACGACGCGGGCGGCCGAGGCGCGCAGCTTGTCGGAGTCGTTAAGCTCGAACACCGCAGACGCCGACGGCAGGACGTCGGTATATTCGCGCACCGTGGTGGCGGTGCCCGGGTTCTTCAGGATGCCGTTCCAGCTGTCTGTACCCCACCACAGCGGGGTCACCGGCGTGGAGGAAGCCGTAACCGCCAGCTCGGTCTTGACGACGCGAACGCCGGCATTGAGGTGGAAGCGGTCGCCGCGTTCACCGACATCGGCCATCATGTAGCCGGTGGTGGTCTTTTCCTCGACCTTGAAGGAGTTCAGCGGATCCTTGAAGAACTTGAACGGGGTTTCCGGATACAGCTTGCTGATCCAGGCGGCGGCATCGGTCATGCCGTCGGCGCGGTTCACCAGGGCATTGATGCCCAGGATATTCACCTGCTCGAAGCGGCCCGGATTGCTGGCGGCCGTGTCGTACGGGTTGGTGGCGTTGTGGAAGGCAGTGGCCTTCGAGTCGCCGAAGCGGCCGCACGGCGAGCCCGCGCCGTCGCACCATTTCAGGCCGATGGCGCCGTCCATGAAGTAGCCGTAGGGCGTCCAGTTGATGAAGGTCGAACCCGGCGTGTTGGTCGGGGAGACCACAGGCTGGCCGCCCGAGAAGGTCAGGTACTGGCCCTGAGCCGAGGTCGGCAGTTCGCCGCGGCTGGTCAGGTCTGCGAGGTAGCGGCCGTATTCGGAATCGACCGTGCGTTCGGCGAAGCGGGCGCCGAAGCTGACCACCAGGCCGGCATCGGCGGCGAAGTCGGGGCGCCACTTGAAGTCGGCCGAAAGCGCGGTGTTTTCGATCTCGGTCTTTTCACCGAAGGCCCAGTGAGACTTGGCGAAGACCATGGCCGGGTTGGTAAAGGCCGTGGCGTTCGGACCCGCCGCCGAGAAGGACGGCAGGTCGCCGTTCTTGTAGCTGAAGGTGAAGGCGCCGGGCGCGGTGCTGTTCGGCGTGACGCCGGCGCCGCCATTGACCGCGCGCACGCCGTATTGGGTGTAGCGCACGTCGGCATTGGCGGCCGAGCTTTCGTAGTCCGCCTTGGACAGGGCGGCGCGGAAGGTACCGGTCAGGGTGCCGCCGTTATCCCACTTGGCCGCGAACTGGAGGTTGTCGGTCTTGACCTCGCCGTTCTGGACGAAGGTGATCGACTCCGACGAATTGGCCGTGACCGTGCCCGACTGCAGCACGTGGTTGCTGTCGATGCTGAGGCCCGAAGCCGCATAGGTCGCGCCTTCGTTGGCGAAGGGGAACTTCAGCGAGGCTTCCTTGGTCAGGATCGACAGGTCCGAGTGGAACCAGTCGCCGGTCAGGGTCAGCGAGTCGCTGGCGCGGAACTCGCCGCTCAGCGAGAAGCCGATACGTTCGCGTTCCTGGTTGCGGTTGGTGGCGTAGCGATATTCCGGCGAATAGACGGTGGCCGTGCCGCCCGAGGTCGGGCGTTCGAACAGCCGCCAGCCGCCGCGGTTTTCACCGCCCAGCACGTCGGTGTGGATGTCGGTGCGGTCGTAGGAAATGGTCGCCAGAAGGCCGAAACGGTCGCCGAACTTCTTGCCGAAGACCAGCGAGCCGACGGGCGTCGCGTCGCCTTCGCCACCCTTGTTGAGGCGGATGTCGCCCGAGAACAGCGTGTCGCGCACCGAACGCGGCGAGCGGGTCTTCAGGTTGACGATACCGCCCAGGCCGCCTTCCAGCAGCGAGGCGTCCGGTGACTTGTAGACGTCGACCCCGCCGATCAGTTCCGACGGAATGCCTTCCAGAGAGGCGTCCTGCAGGGCATTGCCTTCGCCCAGGCGGAAGATTTCCATGCCCGAGACGAAGATGTCGTTGTTCATGACGGTGACGTTCTGGTCCAGGCCGCGGATGCGGACCTTGGTGCCCTGGCCGTTTTCGCGGTCGATCTGAATGCCGGGCAGGCGTTGCAGGCTTTCGGCGATGTTCTGGTCGGGGAACTTGCCCATGTCTTCGGCGGTCACCGACTCGATGATCAGGTTCGAGTTCTTCTTGGTGTTCAGCGACGACTGGAGCGAGGCGCGGAAACCGCGCACGACGACGACATTGTCATCGCCAGGCGCGGCCGCGGGTGCGTCCTGCGCACAGACGGCCGTGGCGGTTCCGAGCGCAAGCAGAGAGGCGGCGGCCATGAGGGCCAGCCGTGGGTGATGTGACTTCAACACGTGGTATCCTTCCCATTAGGAATTATTTGGCGGCACGCGCAGCCTCAAGGCGAGGCCGGGCATGTCCGCGCCTTTAAATGCGGCGGGACTGACAACGATGTCAATTCGACGAAGGCATTGGTAGCGGTATCATTAAAACAATTTGAATTAATACGATGTCATCTCCGCACAAGGCATTGAAATCCTTGAAAATGACGGTTGTGCGCTGTGACAGATTCGCAACAAGATCGGCGTTATGGACGGATATCGATTGCGGAATGGTCGTGCCGGACCCATGCGGCGAAGGACACGCCGGATTCACTTTTGTGTGGTGACCTTGCCCCCAATCCGGCCGCTCTTGCACAGGCAGCGTATCGGAGTCATGATCGCCATGTGAACCTTGGGGGATATGTCGTGAACCTTGTGAGACTATTGCTGGTGGCTGCCGCTTCGGCGTCTCTCCTGGGCTGCGGAGGCGGTGGGGGTGGCGGCAGCAGCTTCAACAGCGGCGGCGGAGGCGGCGGTGGCGGCACGGTGACGCCGCCCTCGGGCGGCTGGGTGGCCGGCGTCTTCCAACTGGCCAGCAGCTTCAAGAACAAGTGCGCCGCCGTGCGCACCGGCATCGACATTGAAGGCAATGCCTTCCCCGATCGGGCGGGCACGGCCACCGACGAAAAGAACTGGCTGCGGTCGTGGACCCATGAAACCTATCTGTGGAACACCGAGGTCGCCGACACCAATCCGGCCCTGGGCGGCACACGGCTGCAGTATTTCGACAGCCTGAAGACCTTTGCCACCACGACGTCGGGCAAGGCCAAGGACGACTTCCATTTCAGCGAGTCGACGGCGGACTACCTGGCGCGGCGCAACTCGACGGCCAGCGCCAGCTACGGCGCAGAATTTGTCGTCATCTCGGCGACCGTGCCGCGCGACGTCCGCGTGGCCTTCACCGAGCCGGGTTCGCCGGCCGAGGAGTTGTCGGGCGGCCAGAAGAAGCTCATCCGCGGTACGCGCATCCTCACGGTGAACGGTATCGACCTGGTCAATGGCGGCAGCACCCAGGCCGAGGTCGATACGCTGAACAACGGTCTGTGGCCGTCCAGTTCCGGCACCACCACCACCCTGACCGTCCAGGATCCGGGATCATCGACCAGCCGCACGGTAATGGTGACGTCGCAGAACCTGGTCACCAAGGCGGTCAATCGCACGCGTATCCTCAACAGCGGCGGCCAGAAGGTCGGTTATATCCTGTTCAACACCTTCAGCCCCTATTCCAGCGAAACCGAGATTGTCACGGCCATGCAGCAGATGCAGACCGAAGGCGTTTCGGACCTGGTTCTGGACCTGCGTTATAACGGCGGCGGGCTGTTGGCGGTGGCGTCGCAGGTCAGCTACATGGTGGCCGGCGATACGCGTACGGCGGGCAAGACGTTCGAATCCCTGCGCTTCAATGCGGCGGCCGGCAACCGTAACCCGGTGACGGGCGAGGTCAACGAGCCCGTGCCCTTCTACCGCACTGGCCTGGGTTTCAGCGTCGCCGACGGTACGCCCTTGCCCAGCCTGAACCTGCCGCGGGTCTATGTGCTGTCGACCGACAACACCTGTTCGGCCAGCGAGGCGGTGGTCAACGGCCTGCGTGGCGCGGGGGTCGAGGTGGTGCTGATCGGCGCCGGCACCTGCGGCAAGCCGTACGGCTTTTACCCCGAGGATAACTGCGGCGAGACCTATTACTCCATTCAGTTCCAGGGGGTGAACCACCTGGGCTTCGGCGACTATGCGGACGGCTTCGTGCCTAACAATGCCAGCGGTTCGTTCGGCGTCCGCCTCCCGGGCTGCAAGGTCAATGACGACTACGGCCATGAGCTGGGCGATGCCGGCGAAGGCCTGCTGAGCGCGGCCCTGGGGTACCGGTCGAGCGCGACCTGTCCGGCGTTGGTGTCATCGGCGGTGCGGTCGTCCTCGGCGTCGGTGAGCACGTCGAAGATCCCTTCGATCGCGGTTGAGAAACCGGAGCGGTGGATCATGGAGCGTAACCGCGACATGACCCTGCCGCGGTAAGGGGAGCGCAGAAAATTCCCTCTCCCGCCTGCGGGGAGAGGACGAGAGCCGAGTGAAACGAAGGCGATCGGGTGAGGGGCCTTCAGAGGACGGCTTTGCACCTGACGGTAAAGCATGCCCCTCACCCCCACCCTCTCCCCGCAGGCGGGGAGAGGGAGTCCTGTCCGGAGCTATCCCATGTTTCTGCGCTATTTCTTGGTCCTCCCCTTGGCATTGGCCGCCTGCCAGTCGACCGCGGCTGTTCGCGCGCCGGCAACCGTTAATCTGGACGACCCGGCCACCAAGACCGCCGTTGCTTCCGCCCTGGCCCAGGCCGTCGGCAAGGCCCGCATCGAACTGGGCGCCAGCAACGGCGCGACCGTCACGGTTCTGCCGCCGCCGCTGGGGCCTTACGAAACCCACTCCACCGCCCAGCCGATCCGCTTCGACATCGTCATCGAGGACGGTGAATGCCTGGCCGTCCGCCGTGACACGCAACAGGCCTATGCGCTGTCCGGCGTCACCTGCCATCCGAAGTGAACTTGACACGTAGCGATACACGCAATAAGACCAAACCATAACCAGATAATCGGGGGGATATTATGCGTTTTATCGTAACATTGGTGATTGGTCTCAGTTTGGTCTGTAGCCATGCCGTGGCCCAGGATATCCGCATCTGGCAGAAGGGACTGCCGTTCGAACTGACCCTGTCGCAAGCCGGCGAGGTGGCCATGTCCGATGACGGCGTGACCCTGACGGCGCCCAAGGGGACGGACCTGTACAACCCGGCCGGCGAGCCTGCGGTATCGTCTGCGCCGCGCCTGACCTTTACCCCGCCTGCCGGCGATTTCATCTTCGCCTTCAAGGCCAAAAGCCAGCTGAAGGCCGCCTATGACGGCCCCGGCCTGGTGGTGTGGAACGGCGAAGGCTATTGGGCGAAAATGCTGTTCGAACGCCTTCCGGACAACAGCAATGCCGTGTCGTCCAACTTCTCGACTCCGGTCGGTGACAACAGCTACCATTTCCGCACCGAAGGCAGCGTCGACGAGATATGGATGAAGATGGTCCGGGTCAAGACCTCGGTCTTCTTCTACGCTTCGCGTGACGGCAAGAGCTGGGAAATCGTGCGCGATTTCAGCGTCGATCCGGCCAAACCCTTGTCGATCGGCATGTTCGGCCAGTCACCTTTGGGCGAGCACCTGACGACGGTGTTCAGCGAGGTTCGCTTCGAGCAAAAGACCATCACCAGCTACTGGAACGGTGAGTAGTTTACACTCGAAAGTGACAGCCCAATCGCTTGCCAGTTGCGGGGGATTGGCGGACAATCCCAGCCTCCGGACCCGCCAGAAGGCGCGGCCGGTATCCCTGAAGGCACGGAGGGAAGCGGTGATGACGGGTATGGAGATCGAACGCAGCGCGCGGGTGCTGCTGGTGGAGGACAATCGCGGCGACGCCATGCTGACCTGCCGGGCGTTCAAACGGGCGCAGCGGGTGCGCCATATCGTCGTTGCCGAGACGGGTGAAAAGGGCCTGAGCATCCTGCGCCGTGAGGACGGTTTCGATGACGCCGACCGTCCGGACATCATCCTTTTGGATCTGAACCTGCCGGGTATCGGTGGTCATGACTTTTTGTCGGAGGTCAAGTCCGACCCGGCTTTGCGCTGTATCCCGATTATCGTGCTGTCCAGTTCCAGCGCCCGTGCCGACGTGGTGGGCAGCTACAACCGTCACGCCAATGGCTACATCACCAAGCCGGTGACGATCGACGCCTATGACGGCATCGTCGCCAAGATCGAAGACTACTGGTTCCAGTTGATGCAACTGCCCGCCGACGAGGCGGAGTATCACTAAAGCTCCATGTGAAACGGTCCCAGGACCTCGGGGACCAGCTTGCCACCGGTATACAGGCGCATCAGCTTGTCGCCGAGCCGGTCGCCCGGGCCGGCACGGAACTTCGGCCCGCCGAACGCCGCGATATTGTCATGCAGCTTCGTCAAGGCATCCGCGTCCTGGTCGATCACTCGGAACAGGAACAGTCGGATGGCCGCTTCCTTAAGCCACGCCGGTCCGCGGGATTTCAAGGTCGTGAACCGCGCCATCGGGCGGATGGTGTGCGCGTCCTGGGGGACGAACCAGATGGTGGTGCACAGGTTGAGTTTTTCCGGTCCCTCCCACCGGCCCTGGAAGGCCACCGGCGGAAAATAGCGGCCGCGGCTGCGGGCCCGTTTGCCCTCCAGCGCCCGCGACATCCAGCCATAGTCCGTATTCTGGATATAGGTCGCCTCGAAGCCGTTTTCGAAGGTCTCGATCGTCTGTTCGACCGTCTGGCGGCGGTGGCTGACCCGGATCAGGCCGTCATGGATGAAGTTGGTGTGGAACGGGTCCAGCACATTGTCGAGCGCGTCGAACACCCGGGCGCGCTGGGGCTTCATGGCCCACCAGAAATGGTCGTAATCCGGACCGTCCGGAATGGGCGGCAATCCGTCCGTGAAAGGAACCTGCGGTTTCAGGCTGACGAAGATCATGCCCTGCCATTCGGCGACGCCGACGGTTTCGGCCTTCAGCCGCGACAGGTCGCCGGCCGCACATCCGGGCACATGTGCGCAGCCGCCGTCGCCGGTAAAGGCCCAGCCGTGATAGGCGCAGACCAGCTGGCCGTCCTCGACCCGCCCGGCCGACAGCGGATAGTTGCGGTGCGGACAGCGGTCGAGAAAGGCTTTCAGACCCTCACGCCCGCGCCACAGCACCACGGGCACGCCGGCGACCTTGACGCCATGCGGTTTGGCGCCGACCTCATGGCTCAGGGCGACCGGCAGCCAGGCTTCGTCGATGCCCGCAGGAAGGTTCAGGTGACCGCGGCCGCCATCAGCCGGGCCTCGAACCGGCTCAGCATCGCCCCGATCAGGCGATAGGCCATCCGCCGCCAGACCGGCAGGTGGCTGTCGAAGATCACCAGATATTCCATCCACGGCGAGGCTCCTCTGTGGCGCTTGAAGTGCGGCGCGCCGGCCGACAGGTTGCGTTTCAGACGGCGTTCCATGGCCTGTTGGGCCATATGCGCCATGATGGCCCGGTAAAGGCCGTCGTCCTGGGGGCGGCTGCGATCGTAGCCCACCAGGGGTATGGTCAGGGTTTCGCCGTCGTCCCGGGCGGCGCAGAAGGCGGCGATGTCACCATCATCCGACTCCAGCGTCCAGATCTCGATGATCCCACGCGCCAGCAGGTCACGCAGGCCGGCCGCCGTATAGTCGGGATTGAAGGCCGAATAGGTCTCGATATAAAGCCGGCGATACAGCGCCAGACAGCGATCGAGCCGCACATCGTCGATCTGCGGACCGAAACAGCGGGCCGTCAGGTTCGACTCGGCCAGCTTGCGCATATCGCGGCGGCTATCGCGGCGTTTCGCCCAGATGTCCGGCATGTCGTCGATGATCCACACCACCCGTATCGGCCACGCCACACCGGTCTGCGGCCGCTGCGTCAGCGAACGCAGGATGATGGCGCGGTCGGGATAGGCCCGCGCCAGATCGGGGACCGCGGCGATGATCTGGTCCAGCCGGCCGTCATAGAGATTGGTGCTGAGCAACTGGTGGCCGGGATAGACGGCCCGGTCGATCCGCAATAGCCGGCCAAAGGCTTCGGTGGCATGGCTGAGCGCCAGCACGGCCCACAGCTCCGGTCCGGACAAGGCCCGGCGGGCCTCCTCGCGCGCCACCGGCCCCAGCAGGACGCTGAGCGAGGTCTGCCAGCAGCCATTGGGTGTCTGCGGCACCACCACATCGAGCGGCCGGCCGGCAAGATCGACGGTGTCCATCCGCACCCGGGCATTGTTCAGGTGCATGTCAGGTCCCGGTTGCATTCCATGTCGGCGGTCAGGAAGTCCTGCAGGTTGCGGCCGGCCAGGGCGGCGCGCAGCGAAAAACCCATCGTATCCAGCACGGCGGCACAGGTAACGCCCGCGAAGACATTGCGCGCCCGGCGCAGGTCCGTCCGCCATGGCCGGTAACGGCCGGGACGCAGGCCGTACAGCCACATGGCCGGGCCGATACAGGTCGCCCGCCCGTCGGACCGCAGGATGCTGTCACCGCCACCGGTAAAGGCGTCGCTCAAGGCGCCCGGATCATGCGCCAGCAGGTGCAGGCCGGAGGTGGCGCGCGGGTTGCACTCGATCAGCCACAGGCGGCCGTCCGGATCGTGGCGCAGGTCGCAGGCGAATTGGCCGGTGAGGTTCAACGCCGCGGCCAGGCGGGCGGCCATGGCCTCGAGCCGTTGCGCCAGCTCGGGTTCGAGCGGGTCGAAATAATAGCTGGCCCCGCCTCGGGTGCGCCACGACGAGCGGTAGGCGGCGAAGGCGCGCAAGGCGCCGTCACGGGCGATGGCGTGGAAGCAGACGTCTTCGCCCGGAATCCAGGCCTGGCGCAGCCACGGATTTTTCGGATCGCGCGCCAGGGCTTGCGCCTGTCGCGGCTGGATCACCAGGCGCCGGCCGAAGCGCGAATATTCCGGTTTGTAGACCCAGTCGCCCGGTTCGGCATCTTCGCCGGGACTCAGGCGCCGGGTTTGCGGCACGGGCAGGCCGAGACAATCGGCCAGGACGACGAATTCGAACTTGGAATGGAGCTGGATCAGCGCCTTCAGGTCCGGCGCGAACAGCGGCCAGCCTTGTGACGCCTTGGTCCAGTAGAAGATGTCCTCGCACAGCGGCAGGATCAGGTCAGGTTGTAACCGATCGACGAGGGCCTGCGCGTCACGGGCGAAGGCGTCGAACCGCTGCGCCGGCGGGGCATGGAGCGTGAAGCTGTTTAAGGTGCGGGTGGTCGAGGCGGCGGCCAGGCTGTCGGCGCCGTGAACCTCATGGCCGCGCGCCGCGAAGGCGGCGGCCAGGTCGCGGGTAACGGGGGCTCGGGTGCCGGTCAGCAGGATCTTCATGGCCGCCATCGCACATGCCGGCGTTTGGGAAAGTCCAGGCCGCGGTCATAGGGTTCCCGCGACAGGGGCTGGCCGAAGACGGCCAAAGCCTGGACCAGAGCTGGGGCGTCCCGTGCCTCTTCGCAGGCATAGGCGATGCCGTCCGGATGCCCCGTGGCGATCCAGCGATGCCCCGGCGGCAGGTGCGGCGATACGGCGGCTTCAACCTCGCCGGGGAAGACCACCTGTTCGCCCCAGCGCCAGATATCCTGGACCCGGCCCTCGACCGGTTGGACGGCCGCCAGGGGCGAGCCGCAGGTGCAGACGGCGGGGCGCAGGATGTCGTCGAGCCTCAGCCGCACCACCAGTTGGCTTGTGCGCAGCAGGTCGGTGACGATGGGCTGGAAACGATCGCCGCCCAGAGGCGCGCGCTCGATGATCAGGCAGTCTTCGTTGAGATGCAGGGTCCCAAGCCGGCACGGCGCCCCCAGAAAGCCTTCGGTCGCTTGGTAGATCGGATCGGGCCGGCGACCCAGCCGCGTGGCGACGAAATCGCGTTCGGCGGCGTTGAGGGTTTCGGCGCCGTAGAACAGCCGTTTAAGAGCGGGGAGGGGACGGCCGGACTGCGCCAGGTCCAGCAGCACCTGCGGCGGGGCGATCAGCACCTGCGGGTCATAGGCTTCGATGGCGGTATCGCGATCGGGATCGCCCAGGCCGAAGAAACGCACCCGGCGTTTGTCGTACAGCCGGTTGGGCGCGCGCAGGCACACCGCGATCCGTTTCAATCCGGCCAGTTCAAAGGGCCCGAACAGCTTGCCGGCCAGCATCCCGCCATAGAGGCTGCGCTCCTCCGGCGAGGCGACAAACAGGCCGCGCGTGCCGCCGCCGGTGCCGGTCGAAAACCCGGCGCTCAAGCCGCGCGGCAGCGGGTTGGCGCCACCCGTTTCGGCGGCCATGGCGGCCTGGCTCGCGAGGACGGCGTCCAGGCCTTGGGTGGTGTAGTCGGCGAAGCGCTCGCGAAACTGCGCCGTGGTGATCACCGGCAGTTCGGCCAGGGGCTTGCCGGCGAAACCCTTCAACGCCGGCGCGCGCGACAGCGGCAGCCTGCGCCACAGACGTTGTTGCTGTTGCTCCAGGGCTTGGCGCGCCGGCGGCGGGCAATGGGCACCGGCATAGGCGAACAGTGCGTTCAGCACCGCACGACCATGGCGCCCATGCTGACCCCGGCCGAGGTTCCCAGCAGCAGGGCATGGCTGCCGGGTGTCAGGCGGCCCTGGTTGCGGGCGGCGACCAGGGCGGTCGGTAGCGATGCGGCGATCTGGTTGCCGGTATGGCCGAAGATGTCGACCACGCGCTCGGGCCGCGTCCTCAGGATGTGGCGGACATATTCCAGTCCCGGCTTGCTGGCCTGGTGGCCGATGACGGTGTCGATACCGTCCATCGTCAGGCCGGCGGTGGCCAGGGTTTCGTTGATCAGCTCGGGCAGGCGCTTTCCGGCGGCCTTGAAGATCCCGAAAGCATCCATATGGAACCGCGCGCCGGCCTGCAGCGCCTCATAGCCGTCCTCGACGCGGATACGTGTCCCGCCCGATCGCAGATGGGCCAGGTCCTTGCCGGAGCTTAAGGTGATAAACCGGCAGGCCAGGATGGCCGCACCGTTCTCCGGGGCGGCTTCGACGCAGATGGCGGCGGCGCCGTCGCCGAAAATGGCCGACATCTCCGGCTGGCTGTAGTTGAGGCCGGCCGAGGCGATGTCGCTGGCGAAGATCAGGGCGCGCCGCCACCGTCCGGCCTTGAAGCCCAGGCTGACCAGGTCCAGCGCACTGAGGAAGGACAGGCAGGTCATGTTGACGTCGAAACAGGGAATGCCGGACTTGTGCAGGCCCAGTTCGTGCTGGACCAGGACCGAGGTGCCGGGGATGGGCTGTTCCATCACGCCGCAGCCGCCGACGATGACATCGAAATCCTCGCCCCAGCCGGCTTCGTCGAGCGCGGCGCGGCAGGCCTGGGCAGCCATGACCGAAGTGGTCTCTTCGCGGGAAGCGATGCCGCGTTCGGCGATGCCGAATTTGGTCTGCGTCCAGCCTTCGGCCTGGCCGTAGACGGCGTCGAGCGCGGTGGACGGCTGGCGGAATTGCGGTGAGTAGGTTCCGGCGCCGGCCATGCGAAGACCGATGGGATAGGTCACGGGTGTCATTCCAGGCAAATTTGAACATTGTTCATAAATGTTCAGGCCGGCATTGTCAATGGAATTTACAGGACAATCGCGGGTGATGCTGCGAACTCCCTCCTCTCCACGAAGTGGGGAGGTGTCGGCGAAGCCGACGGAGGGGTATCTAGCTATCAGAGGTGAAGGTCTTTTAAGGGGTTAATTTATTTATACTTCTTCTCTTACAGGGTTGAGCAAGGCTTGAAACAGAGTGCAAGCCGCACCCGCCTATACCCCTCCGCCGGCTTCGCCGGCACCTCCCCAGCCTCGCCGGCAGGCATCGTGGAGAGGAGGGAGTTTGCGTCTTCGGAGGTGAGGGGTTCTGAAAATTTTGCGCTTCCCAAGGTTGAATTTGAAGCTATCTTCTCAACATGGACACAACCCGGCATCGTCTGAAGTACGAACTGGCGCGCAGGTTCCGGCGGACTCTCACACCCTCCGAAACCCGGTTGTGGCTCAGGTTAAGGGGCAATCCACAGGGTATCCATTTCCGTCGCCAGCATCCCATCGGTCCCTATATTGTCGACTTCTATTGTACCGCGGCGTCGCTGGTCGTCGAAGTGGATGGCAGTGTTCACACCGAAGACGACAAGGCCCGTCGGGACGAGGTGAGTACAGCCTGGCTGGAAGCACAGGGCATGATGGTCTTCCGGCTAAACGGAGCCGATGTCATGATCGATCCAGATACGGCAGCGGAAGATGTTCTTGAATTGGCGGCCAAGCGGATAACCGCTCGCAAGCCGGATTGACGAGCTTAATTTACTTCCCACGCGGATTATGGTTGATGTCGAAAGATAGAGGAGGGACGCCATGCTCAACCTGGATACCCTGGCCAACCTGCCGGACTATTTCCTGTTTTTCGGCGCAGGCCTCCTGGTCTGGGGCGTCGGCCTGTTCCTCTACGAACTGGTCACCCCGATCAAGGAATTTGACGAAATCCGTAACGGCAATACCGCCGTCGCCATCAACTTCATGGCCGTCGCCATCGCCCTGGCCCTGCCGATCCAGTCGGTCGGGCACTCGACCTTCAACCCCCTCGAACTGGTTCTGTGGGGCGGGATCGGCATCGTCTCCCAGGTCGCCACGCACCTGGTCATCCGTACCTTCTGGAAGACCACCTATGGCCGCCTGACGGCGCGCGGCGACGAAAAGCCCTGCATCGCCTCGGCCCTCCTGCTGTCCGGCTTCAGCCTGGTCGTCGGCATGCTCAACGCCGCAGCCCTGTCGTACTGAGACCGCACGATGACCAACTCCACCCGCGCCTACCGCACACGCCATATGGGCGAAATGAAACGCCGCCGGGCGCGCTGGCTGGCCCTGCTGGCCTGCACCACCTCGGCCGTGGCCATGCTGGGCGGCTGCGGCAATCCCGCGCCCAGCCAAGCCGGCTGGGACAACGGCAATAACGACGCCATCGTCTATAAGTCGCTCGACGAATGCAAGGCGGCCCAGACCGACGACCGCATCTGCGACGAAGCCATGGCCGAGGCCGCCGCCGTCCAGGGCCAGCACCAGTTCAGCCGCAAGGAACAGTGCGAAGCCGAATACGGCGCCGGACATTGCGAAAGCCGTGGCGGTGGTAGCTGGTTCGTGCCGGCCCTGACCGGCTTCATGCTGGCCCGTGCCATGAACGGCGCCGACCTCGATACCTATCGGCGCCGGCGCAACGATGGATATACCAGTGCCCCCGTCTATTCCGGTGGCCGCGCTCGGGAGAGCAGCCGTCCGTCCTACAGCGCGAAGTCGCGCGGCGGATTCGGCGGATCTTCGGGCTTCCACGGCGGTGGCGGATAGGTCATGGAACGCGAGACGCGCGGCCCGCGCCCGGACTGGCAGAAGCGGGTCGAGGCGGAAGGCATGCTGTGGCACACCGCCCACGGCATCACCTACTGGCACGAAGGCGTGGCCTATCGCTTCAGCGAGGCCGAAATCGACGAGATCCATGACGCCACCCAGGCCTGCCACGACATGGCCGTGGCGGCGGCGGGCGCCCTGATCGGGGGCGGAGAACTGGCGCAATGGGGCTATAGCCCCAACGCCATCGCCCTGATCGAACATAGCTGGCGAAATGACGAGCGCGACATCTACGGCCGCATCGACTTCGCCTGGGACGGCAACGGCGCGCCGAAGATGCTGGAATACAATGCCGACACCCCGACCAGCCTGCTGGAGGCGGCGGTGGTGCAATGGTCGTGGCTGACCGATGTCTTCGGCAAGGACGCGACCGGGCAGTTCAACGACCTGCACGCGGCCTTCGTCGCACGCATGAAACAATGGCGCGACGAGCACGGCGCTTTCCTGCACGTCTCCTGCGTCTTTCCGCACGACGAGGACACCGGCACGGTCGCCTATATCGAAAGCGTGGCGCGCGAGGCCGGCATTGAGGTCAAGTTCGTGCCGATCTCCGCCATCGGCCACACCTCCCAGGACGGCGGCCTGTTCCTCGACCAGGACGACCAGCCGATCCGGCTGTTGTTCAAGCTCTATCCCTGGGACTGGCTGCTGGCCGATTCCTACGGCCCGCTGCTGGCCGACGCCGTGCTTGGGGGACGCATCCGGCTGTTCGAGCCGGCCTGGAAGATGTTGATGGCCAACAAGCTGCTGCTGGTGAAGATGTGGCAGATGTTCCCCGACAGCCCCTACCTGCTGGAAACCCACCGCAGCGAACGTCCTTTGCGGGCGAAGATGGAGCGTGGCGGGTCCGAGGGCTTCGTCCGCAAGCCGGCCCTGGGACGCGAAGGCCAGAACGTGACCATCTTCCGTAAGGGGCAGGCCATGGCAACCGAGCGCACCTCCGGCACCTATGGCGACAACGATTTCGTCTATCAGGACCTGGCCACCCTGTTTACCGCGGGATTGGGGGCGTCGCACGTCCACGCCCTGATCGGCAGCTGGGTGATCGGGGGCGAGGCCAGGGGCATGGGGATTCGCGAAAGCGACGGCGCCATCACCGACGACCGGGCGCGCTTTGTACCGCATTATTTTGCGGTGGATTGATATTTTCAGTATAGATCGGCAAAATTTGCCTAGTCTTAAATATAGTCGGCAAGACTTGCCGGTTATACTTTTTGTTGCGCCGCAACAATGTTAACAAGCTGCCCTTCTGAAATGGTTATCAGGACATTCAGAAGTTGAAAAATTAAGTTTTTCACACGTTAAACGGTTGAGTTAATTATTTATAACGCGTTGTTTTTCATATTAAATTACAATGTTCGCCACAGGTGTTTACAGTCGCTTTTTTAGAGATTCGGCGATTAACACTTTGTTCAAGCGATTTCTGTAAATTACTTAGCAATAGGCTCTAGAAGAGAGCTGGGGAGTTAAACGCTCATTGGCAAAAAGCCTGTTCCATTCGGGGCGGACTCGGAATCAATAGTCATAATTCCCGCAGATCGCGGACGGCGCCTCAATCCAAGTCATCTCGACTTACGCATCCGTGCGTGTGCAGGCGCTATTTTCAGGCGGAAAGACACACTCACAGGACGGCGTAATGTGTTCGTAAAGGGGCATTACCATGGCTGTCAATCTGGTCTACGGCAACAACGACCTCACCCTCTCCATCACCTATTTCGACAGCCTTATCTCGGGTACGGGGAATGACATCGTCACCGTCACCGGGCCCCTTACGGCCGCTGTCGTGGATATGGGCGCCGGCACAGATGCCCTGACGCTGGCCGCGGGCGGTAACGTCGTGACGGTCTCGAACGTCGAGACGCTCACCGGTGGTTCGGGCGCCGACATCATCACGCTCCTCACCACCCTGACCGGCATGACGCTGGACCTGGCGGGCGGTTCCGACACCCTTAACCTGGCCAATGTCGTCAACACCGCCAGCATCGCCAATGTCGAGACCCTGACAGGCGGCACCAATGCCGACACCATCACCTTCTCAACCATCCTGACCGGCGGTGTCGTCAACCTGGCCGCCGGCACGGACGCCCTGACGCTGGGCAACTTCGTCAACAGCGCCACCGTTTCGAACGTCGAAACCCTGACCGGTGGTACCGCCGCCGACACCATCACGCTGGGCACCACCCTGACCGGCATGACGGTCGACCTGGCGGCCGGCACCGACAACCTGACCCTGGCCAATGTCGCCAACACCGGCAGCCTGTCCAATGTCGAAAATATCGCCGGCGGCACCGCCAACGACGCCATCACGCTGCTGACCGCCCTGGCCGGCGCGGTCAATCTGGGCACCGGCGCCGACAGCCTGACGCTGGGCAACTTCGCCAACACCGGCACGGTTTCGAACATCGAAACCATCACCGGCGGCACCGCCGCCGACCTCATCACCGTCGCCGCCGCCCTGACCGGCACGGTCAACCTGGGGGCCGGCACCGACAGCCTGACCCTGGGCAACTTCGCCAACACGGCTACCGTGACGGGCGCGGAGACCATCACCGGCAATGCCGGCGTGGACACCATCACGCTGGGCAGCGCCCTGGCCAATACCGACACCATGGACCTGGCCGGCGGCCTCGACGTCCTGAACCTGGGCAACTTCGCCAATACCGGCACCATCTCGAACACCGAGACCATCACCGGCAACGCCCTGGCCGACACCATTACCCTGGCCACCGCCGTCGCGGCGGGCACCATCAACCTGGCGGCCGGCACCGACGCCCTGACCTTTGCCAACGGAACCAACAGCGCCACGGTTTCGAACGTCGAAACCATCACCGGCGGCACCGGCGCCGACACCATCACCCTGGGCGCGGCCATCACGGCCGGCACGATCGACCTGGTCTCAGGCACCGACAGCCTGACGCTCGGCAACTTCGCCAACTCGGTGACGATCTCCAACGTCGATACCCTGAACGGCGGCACCGCGGCCGACACTGTTACGGTCGCCACCGACGCGTCCGGCATGGCCATCAACCTGGGCACCGGCACCGACACCCTGATCCTGGGTAACTTCGCCAACACCGTTACCGTATCGAACGCCGAAGTCATCACTGGTAACGCCGCCGCCGACATCATCACCCTGGGCGCGGCGATCGCGGCCGGCACGGTCGACCTGAACGGCGGCACCGACGTGCTGAACCTGGGCAACTTCGCCAACACCCTGACGGTCACCGACGTCGAAACCCTCCTCGGCAATGCCGGTGTCGACACCGTCACCCTGGGCAGCGTCCTGGCCAACACCGACTCCGTGAACCTGGCCGGCGGCCTCGACGTCCTGAACCTGGGCAACTTCGCCAATACCGGTACCATCTCGAACACCGAAACCATCACCGGCAACGCCCTGGCCGACACCATCACCCTGGGCACCGCCGTTTCGGCAGGCACTTTCAACCTGGCCGCCGGCACCGACGCCCTGACCTTCGCCAACGGCACCAACTCGGCCACGGTCTCGAACGTCGAGACCATCACCGGCGGGACCGGCAACGACGCCATCACCATCGGCGCCATCATGACGGCCGGTATCATCGACCTGGTTTCGGGTACCGACAGTGTGACGTTTGGCGCCTTCGTCAACTCGGCCACCCTCTCCAACGTCGATACCGTCACCGGTGGCACCCTGGCCGACACTATCACCGTGGCGACCCAGATGACCTCGGGGACGATCGACCTGGGCACCGGCACCGATGCCCTGACCCTGGGCAACTTCGCCAACACCCTGACGGTTTCGAACGTCGAAACCCTGACCGGCAACGCGGCGGCCGACCTCATCACCATCGGCGCCGCCCTCACCGGCACGGTCAACCTGGCCGGCGGCACCGACAGCCTGAGCTTGGGCAACTTCGCCAACACCGCCACCGTTTCTGGCGCTGAAACCATCACCGGCAATGCCCTGGTCGATACCATCACCCTGGGTACGGCTCTGGCCAATACCGACACCATCAACCTGGCCGGCGGCCTGGACGTCCTGAACCTGGGCAATTTCGCCAATACGGGTACGGTGTCGAATGCCGAAACCATCACCGGCAACGCCCTGGCCGACGACATCACCCTGGGCGCCGCCGTTACGGCCGGCACCTTCAACCTGGCGGCCGGTACCGACGTCCTGACCTTCGCCAACGGCACCAACAGCGCTACGGTTTCGAACGTCGAAACCATCACCGGCGGCACCGGCGCGGAAACCATCACCCTGGGCACGGCCCTGGCCAACACCATGACGGTGGATCTGGCGGCCGGAACCGACAACCTGACCCTGGGCGCCTTCGCCAATACCGGCAGCCTGTCGAACGTCGAAAACGTCACCGGCGGCACCCTGGTCGACAACATCACCCTGCTGACGGCCCTGGCCGGCACGGTCAATCTGGGCACCGGCACCGACAGCCTGACGCTGGGCAACTTCGCCAATACCGGCACGGTTTCGAACATCGAAACCCTGACCGGCGGCACCGCCGCCGACCTCATCACGGTCGGCGCCGCCCTGACCGGCACGATCAACCTGGGCGCCGGCACCGACAGCCTGCTCCTGGGCAACTTCGCCAACACGGCCACCGTGACCGGCGCGGAAACCATCACCGGCAATGCTGCCGTCGACACCATCACCCTGGGCAGTGCCCTGGCCAATACAGACGCCATCAACCTGAACGGTGGCCTGGACGTGCTGAACCTGGGCAACTTCGCCAATACCGGCACGGTTTCCAACGTCGAATCGATCACCGGCAACGCCCTGGCCGACGACATTACCCTGGCCACGGCCATCACCGCCGGTACGATCAACCTGGCGGCCGGTACCGACCTGCTCACCTTCGCCGCCGGCACCAACAGCGCGACGGTTTCGAACGTCGAAACCATCACCGGCAACACCGGCGCCGACACCATTACCCTGGGTGCTATCATCACGGGCGGCACGATCGACCTGGTTTCGGGCGCCGACAGCCTGACCCTGGGCGCCTTCGTCAACTCGGCGACCATCTCCAACGTCGACACCCTGGTCGGCGGTTCGGCCAACGACACCATCACCGTCGCGACCGATGCCTCGGGTATGAATATCAACCTGAATGGCGGCACCGACACCCTGATCCTGGGCAACTTCGCCAACACGGTCACCCTGTCGAACGTCGAAGTCGTCACCGGTAACGCGGCCGTCGACGCCATTACGCTCGCCACCATCATCACGGCCGGCAATGTCGACCTGAATGGCGGCAACGATGTCCTGAACCTGGGCAACTTTGCCAATACCCTGACCGTCACCGATGTCGAAACCCTCCTCGGCAATGCCGGTGTCGACACGGTTGTCCTGGGCTCGGTCCTGAGCAACACCGACAGCATCAACCTGGCCGGCGGCATCGATGCCCTGACGCTTGGCAACTTCACCAATACCGGTACGCTGAGCAACGTCGAATCCGTCACCGGTGCGGCCGGTGCCGACACCATCACATTGGCCACGGCGGTCACCGCCGGCGTTGTGGACCTGGCGGCGGGCGCCGACAGCCTGACCCTGGCCAACGGCGCCAACAGCGCCACAGTGTCCAACACCGAAACCATCACCGGCGGCACCGGTGCTGACACCATAACGCTGGGCAGCACTCTGACCGGCGTCACCATCGACCTGGCGGCCGGCACCGACACCCTGATCCTGGCCGCCGTCGCCAATACCGGCTCGGTCACCAATGTCGAAAACATCACCGGCGGCAGCGCGGCCGACACCCTGACCCTGGCCACCGCCCTGGCCGGCACGATCGACCTGGGCGCCGGCACCGACAGCCTGACACTGGGCAACTTCGCCAATACCGGCACCGTGTCCAACACCGAAACCCTGACCGGCAACGCGGCGGCCGACCTCATCACCATCGGCGCGGCCCTGACCGGCACGGTCAACCTGGCCGGCGGCACCGACAGCCTGACCCTGGGCAACTTCGCCAACACCGCCACGGTTTCGAACACCGAATCCATCACCGGCAATGCTGGCGTCGACACCATCACCCTGGGCACGGTGCTGTCCAATACCGACACCATCAACCTGAACGGTGGCCTCGACGTCCTGAACCTGGGCGCCTTCGCCAATACCGGTTCGGTGTCAAACGTCGAAACCATCACCGGCAACACCCTGGCCGACGACATCACCCTGGTCACCGCTATTACCGCGGGCACTATCAACCTGGCGGGCGGCACCGACGCCCTGACCTTCGCCAACGGTACCAACACGGCCACAGTTTCGAACGTGGAAACCATCACCGGCGGCACCGGCAACGATGCCATCACCATTGGCGCAGCCATGACGGCCGGTGTCATCGACCTGGTTTCGGGTACCGACAGCGTGACCTTCGGCGCCTTCGCTAACTCGGCGACGGTTTCCAACGCTGATACCATCACCGGCGGCACGGCCGCCGACACCATCACCCTTGCCACGGCCCTGGGCACGGTCGATCTGGGTACCGGCACCGATACCCTGAACCTGGCCAACACCGCCAACACGGGTACGGTTTCGAACGTCGAAGCCCTGGTCGGTAACGCCGCGGCCGACGTCGTCACCATCGCCGCCGCCCTGACGGGCACGGTCAACCTGGCCGGCGGTACCGATACCCTGCTCCTGGGCGCCTTCGCCAATACCGCGACGGTTTCGAACGCAGAAACCATCACCGGCAATGCCAATGCCGATACCATTACGCTGGGCACCGTGCTCAGCAACACCGACACCATCAACCTGGCCGCCGGTATCGACCGGCTGAACCTGGGCAACTTCGCCAATACCGGCAGCCTGAGCAATGTCGAAACCATCATTGGCAACGCCCTGGCTGACGACATCACCCTGCTGACGGCTATCACGGCGGGTACAATCGACCTGGGCGGCGGCACCGACAGCATCACGCTGGGTGACTTCACCAACTCGGTGACCATCTCCAATGCCGAAACCATCCTCGGTCAGAACAGCGGCGGCGCGGATACCGTCACCCTGGGTTCGGCCCTGACCAACACCATGACGGTCAACCTGGACAACGGCAACGACACGCTGATCCTGGGTAACTTCACCAACACCGGCACGCTTCAAGGCATTGAAAGCCTGACCGGCGGTACGCTGAACGACACCATCACCCTGACCTCGGCCATGAGCGCCACGGTCAACCTGGGCACCGGCGTCGACGCGATCACCCTGGCCAATACGACCAACACCTGCACCATCAACAATACCGAAACCATCACCGGTAATGCCGGCGCCGACAGCATCACCATCACCACCATCCTGACCGGTGGCACTATCAACCTGCTGGCCGGCACCGACGCCCTGATCCTGGGCAATTTCGCCAACAGCGCCACGGTGTCGAACACCGAAACCATCACCGGCAATGCCGGGATCGACACCATCACCCTGGGCACAGTGCTGAACAATACCGACGTCATCAACCTGGCCGGCGGCCTCGACGTCCTGAATTTGGGCAACTTCGCCAACACCGGCTCGATCAGCAATGTCGAAACCATCACCGGCGGCACCGGTGCCGACACCATCACCCTGGTCACGGCTGTGACGGCGGGAACCATCAACCTGGCGGCCGGCACCGATGCCCTGACCTTCGCCAACGGCACCAACTCCGCCACCGTCAGCAACGTCGAAACCATCACCGGCGGCACCGGTGCCGACACCGTCACCCTGGGCGCTATCATTACAGCGGGCACGATCGACCTGGTTTCGGGCGCCGACAGCCTGACGCTCGGCGCCTTCGCCAACTCGGCGACGGTCTCCAACGTCGACACCCTGACCGGTGGTTCGGCCAACGACACCATCACCCTGGCCACCGACGCCACGGGGATGACGATCAATCTGGCCGGCGGCACCGATACCCTGAATCTGGGCGCCTTCGCCAACACGGTGACGATCAGCAATGCCGAGGTCATCACCGGCAATTTCCTGGCCGACGTCGTCACCCTGGCCACCGTCATCACGGCCGGCACGGTCAATCTGGGCGGCGGTGTCAACGTCCTGAACCTGGGCAACTTCGCCAACACGGTCACCGTCAGCTACGCCGAAACCATCAACGGCGGTACCGGCATCGATACGGTCACCATGGCCTGGAACGTCGCCAATACCGATACCATCAACCTGGGTGGCGGCGTCGACGTACTCAACCTGATGAACGGTAGCAACTTCGCCCAACTGTCGAACGTCGAAACCGTCACTGGCGGTACCGGCCTCGACAGCGTGACCTTGCTGACAGCCGTCACCGCAGGCGTCTACAACCTGGCGGCCGGCACCGACGCCCTGACCTTCGCCAACGGCACCAACAGCGCCACGGTCTCCAACACCGAAACCGTCACCGGCGGCACCGGCGCCGACACCATTACGCTGGGCACCACCCTGACCGGCATGACGGTCGACCTGGCTGCCGGCACCGACACCCTGGTCCTGGCCGCCGTGGTCAACACCGGCAGCCTGACCAATGTCGAGAACGTCACCGGCGGTTCGGCCGTCGACACCATCACCCTGCTGACCGCCCTGGCCGGCACGATCGACCTGGCCGCCGGCCTGGATGTCCTGAACCTGGGCAACTTCGCCAATACCGGCACCGTCAACAACGTCGAAACCATCACCGGCAATGCCGCGGCCGACCTCATCACCACCGGCGCCGCCCTGGTCGCGGCCACCGTCAACCTGGCCGGCGGCACCGACAGCCTGACCCTGGGCAACTTCGCCAATACGGCGACAGTCTCGGGTGCGGAAACCATCACCGGCAACGCCCTGGTCGACACGGTCACCCTGGGCACGGCGCTGGCCAATACCGACACCATCAACCTGGCCGGCGGCCTCGACGTCCTGAACCTGGGCGCCTTCGCCAACACCGGTTCGGTCAGCAATGTCGAAACCATCACCGGCAACACCCTGGCCGACGACATCACCCTGCTGACCGCCGTCACGGCCGGCACGATCAACCTGGCCGGCGGCACCGACGTCCTGACCTTCGCGGCGGGTACCAACAGCGCCACGGTTTCAAATACCGAAACCATCACCGGCAATACCGGCGCTGACACCATCACGCTCGGCACCGCCATCACGGCCGGCACGATTGATCTGGCTGCCGGCACCGACGCCCTGATCCTGGGCGCCTTCGCCAACTCGGCCACGGTTTCGAACGTCGAAACCATCACCGGCGGTACTCTGGCTGACACCATCACCATCGCGACCCAGATGACCTCCGGGACCATCAACCTGGGCACCGGCACCGACAGCCTGACCCTCGGCAACTTCGCCAACACCCTGACGGTTTCGAACGTCGAAGCCCTGACCGGCAACGCGGCCGCCGACATCATCACCATCGGCGCCGCCCTGACCGGTACGGTGAACCTGGCCGCAGGCACCGACTCCCTGATCCTGGGCAACTTCGCCAACACGGCCACTGTTTCCGGCGCCGAAACCATCACCGGCAATGCCCTGGTTGACACCATCACGCTCGGAACGATCCTGGCCAATACCGATACGATCAACCTGGCCGGCGGCCTGGACGTGCTGAACCTGGGCAGCTTCGCGAACGTCGGCACTGTCAGCAACGTCGAAACCATCACCGGCAACACGCTGGCGGACGACATCACCCTGGCCACGACGATCACGGCGGGCGTCATCAACCTGGCCGGTGGCACCGACGTCCTGACCTTTGCCGCAGGCACCAACTCGGCCACCGTCAGTAATGTCGAAACCATCACCGGCGATACCGGCGCGGAAACCATCACCCTGGGCACCGCCCTGGCCAATACCATGACGGTCGATCTGGCCGCCGGCACCGACACCTTGATCCTGGGTGCCTTTGCCAACACCGGCAGCCTCAGCAATGTCGAAAACGTCACCGGCGGCACCCTGGTCGATGCCGTCACCCTGCTGACCGCGCTGGGCGGTACGATCAACCTGGGCACCGGCGCCGACAGCCTGACCCTGGGCAACTTCGCCAACACCGGCACGGTTTCCAACGTCGAAACCGTCACCGGCGGCACCGCAGTCGACACCATCACCACCGGTGCCGCCCTGCTGGCGACTACCATCAACCTGGGCGCCGGCACGGACGTCCTGAACCTGGGCAACTTCGCCAACGTCGTGACGGTTTCGAACGCCGAAACCATCACCGGTAATGCCGGCATCGACACGGTCACCCTGGGCAGCGCCCTGGCCAACACCGACGCCATCAACCTGGCGGGCGGCCTGGACATCCTGAACCTGGGCAACTTCGCCAACACCGGTTCCGTCTCGAACACCGAAACCATCACCGGCAATGCCCTGGCCGACGACATCACCCTGGCGACCGCCATTGCCGCGGGCACGATCAACCTGGCCGCCGGCACCGACGCCCTGACCTTCGGCAACTTCACCAACAGCGCCACGGTCAGCAACGTCGAAACCATCACCGGTGGCACCGGCAACGACACCGTCACCACCGGTGCGGCGCTGACGGCGGCCACGATCGACCTGGTCTCGGGCACCGACACTCTGATCCTTGGCGCTTTCGCCAACTCGGCGACGGTCTCCAACGTCGACACCCTGACCGGTGGTTCAGCGGCGGACACCATCACCCTGGCCACCGACGCGTCCGGCATGGTGATCAACCTGAACGGCGGCGTCGATACCCTGATCCTGGGCAACTTCGCCAACACGGTCACGATGTCGAACGTCGAAGTCATCACCGGCAATGCGGCCGTCGACGCCATCACCCTGGCCGCGGCCATCACAGCCGGTACGGTCGACCTGAACGCCGGCAACGACGTCCTGAACCTGGGCAACTTCGCCAATACCCTGACCGTCACCGACGTCGAAACCCTCCTGGGCGGCACCGGCATCGACACCGTCACCCTGGGCAGCGTCCTGGCCAATACCGACAGCATCAACCTGGCCGGCGGCCTCGATGTCCTCATCCTGGGCAATTTCGCCAACACCGGTACGATCAACAATGTCGAGACCATCACGGGCGCGGCGGGTGTCGATACCATCACGCTGGGCACCGCCATCACGGCGGGCACGATCGACCTGGCGGGCGGTGCGGACACCCTGGTCTTCGGCAACTTCGTCAACTCGGCGACGGTGTCGAACGTCGAAACCATCACCGGCGCGGCCAACAACGAAACCATCACCATCGGCGCGGCCGTTGCCTCGGCTACGATCGACCTGGCGGCGGGCACCGACAGCCTGACCTTCGGTAACTTCGCCAACACGGCGACGGTTTCAAACGCCGAAACCCTGAACGGCGGCACGGGCATCGACACCATCACCCTGGCCACCACCCTGACCGGCATGACGCTGGATCTGAAGGCCGGCGCGGACGTCCTGAACCTGGCCAACCTGGCCAATACGGGTACGGTCAGCAACGTCGAGACCATCACCGGCAACGCGGCGGCGGATGTGATCACCCTGGCTACGGCCATTACGGGTGGCGTCTTCAACCTGGCCGGCGGCACCGACAGCCTGACGCTCGGCAACTTCGCCAACTCGGCGACGGTGTCGAACACCGAAACCATCAACGGCGGCTCGCTGGTCGACAACATCACCCTGGGCTCTCAGCTGACCAACACCATGGTGGTCAACCTGAAGGGCGGGATTGATATCCTGAACCTGGGCAACTTCGCCAACACCGGCACCATCTCGGGCGCCGAGACCATCAACGGCAATGCCGGCGCCGACATCATCACCCTGGATACGCCGCTTGCCGCTGGCACGGTCGACCTGGGCGCCGGTACCGACAGCCTGACCCTCATGTCGGGCGTCCTGAACGGCGTGTCGGTGGCCAATGTCGAAACGGTGACGGGTGGTTCCGGCATCGACACGGTGACCCATACGGGCACGGGTGCGATCACCTTCTTTGGCGGCGGCGGCGGCGACACCTATTACTGCGGCACGGGCGTCGACACGGCGGTCCTGGACGATGTCACCGCCCTGATGACGGTGAAGAACTTCCGCGCTTCGGGCGCCGACAAGATCGCGCTGGACGTGGTCGGCCTGGGCACCTACACGGCCAATGAGTTCGACATCGGCGGCACCTCGCTGATCGCGGGAACCAACATCACCAGCGTCAACGACTATGATGCGATGCTGGCGACGTCTCTGTCAAACGGCGGTAAGGGCGCCTTTGTCTACCAGAAGGACGTCGGGGCTCTGTACTGGGATGCCGACGGTGATTTCAGCGCCGGCGCCACCATGATCGCTGTCCTTCAGAGCAGCGGCACGACCCCCTGGACCTATGACATCAACGGCTTCGTGCTTGGCTAGGTTTTTGGGCTAAGCTCCTGAAAAGTCGATCCTTTGGGCCTTCGTTCCGAACCGGGACGGAGGCCCTTTTTGTATCTGTACTATTTCAAGATACGTGCCAGGATCATGCGCCGTCATAGCTGCGCTGAATCAGCGACAGCGCTTTTTCGAGGTCTTCGGGCCGTGACAAGGTGACTTCGAGGTCACCGGTGCCATAGTGACCGATCTTCGAAACATCGCGGCTGAACCCGGGTTCGAGTTGCACGGTGACGGGATCGATTTTCAGGAATATGAGAATCCTTCCCTCACGCGGCCGCACCTCGACACAGGCAAAATTCTTGATGCGCTTGAAGGCAATGTAGAAGCGAAGCATCGTTTCCTGAACGTCGTCCCCCAAGGCGCAGAGCGTGGCTCTTACCGCTTCCAGGCGGTCGATCATGCCGGCATCCAGCTCTTCGATGACCGCAGATATGGTCTTGTACCGTGTGCCCGATGGCGACACCTCGACTGTGCCGGGGAGGGCGACCGGCTTCTTGACGGAAGTCGAGGTCACTTGATCCAGAAGCAACAGGTCCTCACCAAATCGGCGATACTTGATGAGCCGGATATTGCGCTGAATCTGGCGCACCGCGTGGTCGTCATAGCGGTTGAAGTCACCTGCCACGCAGATCAGGCATGGCGCCGACCAGTCGACGCTGTCCGCCACG
This sequence comes from Asticcacaulis sp. AC460, assembly GCF_000495795.1. Lineage (GTDB taxonomy): Bacteria > Pseudomonadota > Alphaproteobacteria > Caulobacterales > Caulobacteraceae > Asticcacaulis. Next base: position 188,750 of record NZ_AWGD01000011.1, on the reverse strand, counting down.
GCCTTGCCCAGCTTTTCCATGACCAGCCACTGGAAATCCTTGCGGTGATCCATAAGCCAGTCGAGATAGAACAGACCCTGGTTGATGACATTTTCGTTCATCGCGCGCTTGTATTCGATGATCACCGGGCAGCCATTTTCATCCAGCCCAAGGGTGTCCATCCGCCCACCATTCGTGGTGACGAATTCCGTCGCCAGGAAGCGAACGCCGAGCAAGGCTTCGAGATGGCGCTCGAAAAGCACCTGAACCGATTTTTCGATCGTGTCGGTCGTGCCGCTCAGTTCCTGAACGCCGCTGTTGGCCAGCTTGAAGAGTTTGATGTCGCTCAATCCAACCTCGTCATTTGAGAACAATCTTCTGCTGGCTCACGTCATAGCGGTACAGGTGCAACTGACCGTCCCGGATCAATGCTGCCGCCTGGCTGACATGGTCAGGCAACACATAGAACCATTCCTGCGGCCGTATCTTTTTGCCGAAGCGGTCGGTGATAAACAGCTGCGCCGGACGGGCGGCCATGAAAAACCGGTGCAGCAGCGCTTCGACCTTGGCGCGCGACAGGTTCTTCAGTTCAAACGTCGCAACGACCTCAACCGGCGCCAGAAGGAAGGTCGGATCGTTACGGGCATCCGCCACGCGACGGCTGACGTCCTGGGAGGTCACGCCGATCTTGTGCAGGATGGCGCGGTCGGCGGCCAGTGCCGGGTCCGTTGAAAGCGTTCGCGCAACATAGATGGTCCCCGTCAGGTCCAGCCGGTCGGCGTCGAATTCCGGGTCGAGCGGCCCCATACCCGGCCTTTGCACCACGCGCGCGGTCTTGTCGTCGTTCAAAGACTTGCGGAACGATGACATCAGCGGGTCGCTCTCGGTGCCATTGGAAAAGATCACCCGCAGCCGATGGTCGCGGGCACCGCCACGCATGGTCATCTCGCCCTTTTCGGCGATATAGGCCAACAGGCCGTTGCGGATAAAGAAATCACCTTCCAAAGGCTCGATGATCGCACGCTTCTCGATGCGGGTCGCCACGCGATCGCCGGCATCCAGCGCGGCCTGCATATCGTCGAACAAAGCCTGGAAGTTCGCAAAATCACGGCACGGCGTGAACTCGGCGCGATGGTCGGGGACCAGACGCTCCGCCGACGGCGTGACGTGGCGCAGCGAAAAAACATCATCGTCTATGCCAAATTCGTCATCGCCCAGAATGTCGTCCAGGCTATCGGGAATCTCGTCCCCGTCCGGATCGTCCCGCCACGACGGTTCGCGCTTTTGCACCGACCGGGTCAGCAGGCCGAGATGATCTTCGTTGCGCATGGCTTCGGACGCCGTCGCCGACATACGAGACCAGATGGTCCCCAGGCGCATTTCTTCGTGGTCGTCGGCGTCCGCATCGGGCAGGCGGCCCGTGCGCTGAAAAAAGCCCGTCACATCGCGCATAATGGCCGCACCGCCATCCGCCGACGGACGCGACGAAGCCGCACGCAAGGTTACATTCAGCAAGCCGAATTCATCCGGTTCGGCGAAGATGTCTTCCAGGGTCGGGCGCGGCACGGTCAGCCCGCCCCGTCGCGCATCATCTGCGCCTTGCGGTTCTTGAGCCAGGCCAGGGCCTCAGCCATGCGCTTTTCCATCGGGTCGGAGGCGTGGACATTGGGCTCGCGGCCTTCCTGCGCCCGGAAACGCTTGATGCGGACCCACAGGGTGCGCGCCTCCTCCTCCGTCATCTGGACTCGCATGGCGACCATGGCGGTCTGGACGTGGGCCAGCAGCGAGGAATCCAGCGACTTCGACGCAACTTCGAAGCGTTCGCGGAACGCATTGACGCTGTCGATCAGGTCGATATCCAGTTCGCGGACATTGATGAACCTCCGCACCAGGTCGAACAGGGTATTGGGCGCACCCGCCGGTTCGTCATCGCCATCGGACGGTGGCGGGCCTTCGAAAACGCCACTGGCGCTTTCTGAAAATCCGGTGGCGGCTTCGCGGCGCGCCAGGGTCAGGATGTTCATCCGCGCCGCCAGGTCCTGGCGGATGGCTTCGGTTTCATCGGCGCTCAGATTGTCATAGCGCCGTTCGATGATGTCGGTCAGCATCATCTGGGTCGCCACTTCCGGCGCGGTGTCGGGCGCCAGGACGCGGGCATCCATGGCCTGACAGGCGCTGGCGACCAGGTCGTTCATGTCCTTTTCGCAGATGTCGCGGGCACGCTCGGTCGGCGGCTCCATCAGGCCGCGAATGCCTATGGTGACCTGGCCCTGGCCGTCGACGCTGATCGGTTCGCGGATATCGCCATCCTCACGACGGTAGAAGCGGAAGTTGGGGGCCAGCACCTGTTCCATCAGCAGCGAGCCGGAAATGGCCTTCAGCATGTCATTGACGGCATCGGTGACCGCGCCGGTTTCGACGCCGGGTTCGGCGACCAGGTTGGTGAACAGGGCGCGCGGCTTACCCGGCGCGTCGCGGGTGGCGCGGCCGATGATCTGGATGATTTCGGTCAATGAGGCGCGATAGCCGATGGTCAGGGCGTGTTCGCACCACACCCAATCGAAGCCCTCCTTGGCCATGCCCAGGGCGATGATGATATCGACCTTGGCGCGGTCGCCGGCATCGTCGCGACGGCCATCGGGTCCACGGATTTCGCGCGACAAGGCCGCCTTGACGATATCGCGGCCGGGGCCGTCATCGACCAGGTCGGCAATGCGCAACACCCGGCCATCGGCGGTTTCGACCTGGTCGAAGCCGGTGTCCGGGTCGCGTCCCTTGTGCTCGCCGATCAGGTCGATGATCCGGCCGACCTCGTCATACTTGTCGCCGAAGGCTTCGGCCGAGCCACGATGGGGGATGTGAATGATGGTCTTCAGCCGGGTGTCCAGCACTTCGGGCAGGCCGTTGATATACTGGCCGCGATAGAAGCTGTAATTGACCCCCAAGGATTTGAGGAATTCGTAGCCGTCGAGCTGTTCGTAATAGGAATAGGTGACGATGGTGAAGCGTTCCTCGTCCTCCGGCCGCAGCACCGGGACGGCGTCACCGCGAAAATACGACCCGGTCATGGCCATGACGTGCGACTTTTCGCGGCGGACGATGCGGCGCAGAATCTCGCCCAGCCGGTTGTTGTCAGCGGCGGAGACATGGTGGAATTCGTCGATGGCCAGGAAGATGTCGTCGAAGGCTTCGATCCCGCGCGCCTGTTCGACGGCGTCGAAGCCGAAGCGGAAGGTGGCGTGGGTACAGACCAGGACACGGGCGTCCGAGGTGAGGAACTCGGTGAAAGCCCTGACCTTCTGGGAGGTCGGGGCGTCTTCCACGCCCGACAGGCACAGGTTCCAGCGGTCTTCGACCACCCAATCGTGGTCGAAGCCGTCTTTGGAGAGGGGCGTCGAGCGAAATGAGGCGCCGATCGAGGTTTCCGGCACGCAGACAATCGTTTTGCCCAGGCCCTGGTGGTGCATCTTGTCGAGCGCGATGAACATCAGGGCGCGGCTCTTGCCGGCGGCGGGCGGCGCTTTCAACAACAGGCACTGGGCACCGCGCGCGGCATAGGCCCGCGCCTGCATAGGCCGCTGGCCCAGGGCGTTGGTCGTCTTGGACGCACCCGACTGCCCATAGGCGACCTTGACCATCTCGACCATCTACTTGCCCCCCTTGGTGGCCACCTTGGCGGCATAGAGCTTGAACAGCTTTTCCAGCCGTTCGGTGTCGTTGCGGAACGGCCGGCCAATATACATGGTTTCCAGCAGATCGTCGTTGTCGCGGTGCGCCTGACGCAGGTCGTCGGGCATATCGTCGGGATCGTACAGATCGGCGATGGTCTTGGGATAGTGCTGATAGCGGGTTTTCAGGATGCGCCGCGCCGAGGCCGTAAGCTGATCCAACTGGTCAGGGGTGAACTTGGGAACGGGAAAGGTATTCCAACCAAGTGTGTTGGAATAACGGAAGTCCGATTTCAGCTTTCCGCAAACGGTCGCGATCCACACCAGATGGAGGCGGGATGCAATCAGGGCGATGCACCAGTCGGGCGCATCGTATAGTACCTGGTTCAGATTAGACGAAATGACATCGCTAGCTACCCTGTCTACTGGCAGGTATGGACGACGTTCGGACGTGACACTTGGAATAAGTATCGCGCTTTTATATTTCTTGGGACTACGACGTTCTACAAATCGAAACCCACGATCCGCAAATTCACTTGTTGATTTGTTCGGGCTCATGCGCCTGTTGGCAGAAACTCTTTCAATGCGATCTCTTACAGGAGGAATATCTGAAGCCAGTTGAAGTGCATCGAATGTGCCATCGTCACTGCGTTCATCAATCCAAAGACAATAACGCTCGAGACCGTTAACCACCTCTTCAGAACCCCAAAACTTTTTTACGATCTTTGATACTTCCGGATAGTTCATTACGAGAGAAGCGCGCTCTTCGGCATTGAGAATTAAATGCCCACCATCGCGAGGCATTTCTCCAAAGGTCATTTCCGGCAGCCCGTTTATAGGCTTGCTGGTTGCCGAGATTGAAATTGTGGGGCCGTCGATAAGGTAGGTATTTATGTTCCCAACCTCGGCTTCAATGCCCTGTTCAAAGATGCGCTTCCGCTCAGAACATTTGTTGCGCAAGCCGACGATGACGCAAATGACCGCTGCGTTCGACGCGGCATTATTGCTCCACTTGAACGACCGGTGAGCAAACCCGATTTCAATTCCTCCGTGAAGAATTTCCGGCCAGAATGACGAAGCCGAAGCGCCTTGGCAAATGGAGTTAGTCGCCACAAAAGCGACCCGAGCAGAGCAGTTGCGGACATATAGAGATGCCTTAAAATACCATGCTGCTACCAAGTCAAATGCCCGGTAGGCTTTAGTATGTCCGCCGAAAACATAATCCATATCAGCTTTTTGTTCGTTGTCTTGCTGAGCTTTGCCGAGAAAAGGCGGATTACCAGCTATATAGACCTCTTCGTCGTCCACTGGCGGAGCACAGGCCACCTCCCAGTCCACACGCAAAGAATTGTCCGTCAGGATATGCCCACCGTCCCGCAGCGGCAGCAGGGCCGGCATCCGGCCAAAGACATCGGCAAAGCGCGCATTGGCCTGATATTCCGCGATAAACAGCGCCAGCTTGGCGGTTTCAGCGGCGAAGTCGGTGATTTCGATGCCATGGAACTGGCCCAGGCTGACCGACGACCACATGACGTTCTGCGGGTTGGCCTCCAGTTCACCCAGCCGCTTCAACAAGCGGATTTCGCGTTCGCGCAGTTCACGATAGGCGACGACTAGGAAGTTGCCCGAACCGCAGGCCGGATCGAACACCCGGATCTTCGACAGCCGGGTCAGTTGCGCGCGCAGGGCCGACACCTTGTCCCAGGCCTTGTCGATGGCGGCGTCGAGATCGTCCAAGAACAGTGGCCCCAGCACCTTCATGATATTGGGCACGGAGGTATAGTGCATGCCCAGTTCCGACCGGGCGTCGGGGTCGGCGATCGACTGGATCATCGAGCCGAAAATGTCGGGATTGATCAGTTTCCAGTCGAGGTCGCAGCAATCGCGCAGATAGCGGAAGGCGACCGGATCGAAATCCGGCGCATCGATCGTGCCGGTAAACAGCCCGCCATTGACGTATTCGAAGTTCGCCGTCCAGGCCGGCAGGTCGCTGCGTTCGCCCTTGGGCCGGTTCATCGCGGCAAAGGCCGAGACGATGGTGTCGTGGGCGTGCTCACCCTTGTTGCCGCCATAGGAAAAGACGGCGTGGGAGAACTGATGCTGGGTGAAGATGCCGACGTCTTCTGAGAACAGGCAGAAGATCAGCCGCGTCATGAACAGGTTCATGTCGTGGCGGCGTTCGGCCTGCTTCCAGTCGGGATTGGCGCGCATCAGGGCGTCGTAGAGCTTGGCCAGCTTGCCCGAGGCCTTGACATCGACCGGGTTTTCCTCGGCGGCCTGATAGCGGTCCTTGCCCGCCGCCGGCAGGAAGAAGGCGAAATGCATACCCAGTTCGTTGAAGGGACAATGCAGGGTGTCGCCGGATTTGGGGTGTTCGGCGGCGATCATCTGGCCATCTGTGGCGATCAGGATGGCCGGTTTGGCCGAGGCGGTCTTCTTGCTGGCGCGAAGGGCATCGAGGGTTTGCGCCGTGTCGCCGGCCAGGGCTGGGGCGTAGTGGAATTTGCGGTTGAGCAGGACGCCACCCGACAGGTCGGATTTGTTGGTGGCGCCGGATTTAAGCTTGGCGATGGTCGCGCGGGCATTGTCGGTGGCGTCGGCGAAGGCATAGCCGAATTCAGCGGCGTCGAACGGCGCTTTGGCGATGACGTCCAGCGCATCGGCAATTTCGGTGGGATTCATGATTCGCCCGTAAGCCCCTGAGTTTCCCCGGACATTTGCACGTCATGCGGATACCGGCAAGGGCGGCAACTCAAAAGGGTCTGGTGTTTCCCTGGCCTCACTAGCATTGAATGGATGAAGCCGCACGCATCATGACAAGCCGAATTTCCTTCTATCGGCCCTAGCAGGCTAGAGTTTTTTTGGCCCTGTAAACTTTTTCGGCGTGCAAATCGCCATAACTACACCAAGCCCCTGATCGTTTACGGAGTGGTCCGTTTCGCAGCCAGCCATGTTTATAACCAGCCCGGAAATATCCCTAAAGTAAAAATTAGTTAGACTTGCGCGTGCGCAAAATCCCTTTCGATCAAGTCCGTTGCATATAACCGCAATACGAGTTTTCTCAATATCTACCCAGCTTTGAATGTTGTCAGTATTCCAACGCTTCAGGCTTTCCGATTCAAAGGAAACGCGCAAATCGCAACAATTTTTACCATCGGGCGTGACGAGTGAAGATGGCTTTTCGACGACTATTATTTCACCGTGCCTGTCTACGTTCCAGAATAAAAGAGGCTCAATATATCCAGCCTCATCCATGCCTTCTAGACTTTTTCTTATATTTACACTACTCTCCGACTCTCTGTAAAATGCTACAGACAAAAAGGAAGATGTTGATAAGTAATTTTTCAAGTGCTTTTCTGGACTATAAGGGATGTCCTTTTTTGAAATTCCAGGCTTAAGAACAAAGGCACTATCATACTGGATGCGATTGACATGAAATGTTGCGTGAACTGAGGGAGAATTTATCAAGTTTACAGCGCGATTAATTGAGTTGAGGGATTCGCGTTGTGCCGAAACCTGTTCACGCTGAACCTGCAAGGATTTGCCCTGAAGTTCGATTTGTACGCCCTGTGCTTCTACAATTTTTGTTTGTTGCCGCGTCAGCCGCTCCACTTCCACAAGCGTCTGATCTCGTTTTGCTTGATCGACTTGCTCTTTTCGAAACTCAAAAACGTTAGCGGTAACCCCGGCGGCTATTGATAGGGTCACACCCAAGGTGGCGACTAAACCAGAAAAAGTGATGCGCTTAGCTGAGTCATTCCAAAATCTTGTGGCAAAACCTAGTAGCCCGAACAGCCCTGCGCCTATTGGGGAGGCAATTTTGTATATGTCCAGATAAGTTAAGCTACCAAATGCGGAAATGGTCTGTTGCCAAAGCTCACTTAGGCCCACACCTTGCATATTGGTTCCCCTCCGTTGGAGCCAAGAGTAAACAATGCGTTAATAGAGTCAAGCTCGTTAAACCAAAGGGATCACGGCACGGCTGGCTCCATGGGGTTATGGGGTTATGGGGTTAAGGGGGCAAAGACGTTATTCGCGTTGGAACTAGGAGCGGCCACACTTCCCGGCACCGTGATTGTGGGATAATATGCTACAGTGTAGTATTTCGTTCTGAGAGGTAGGGCGCTATGTCTATGGTCAAAAAGAGTATTTCCGTTACGGACCAACAAAACGATTGGATCGCCGGGCAGGTCGCGACGGGCCATTATGGAAACGAAAGTGAAGTCATCCGAGAACTGATACGCGAGCGTCAGGTCCGCGAGAAGGAAACCGCCGCCGATATCGCGGCTATTCGCGCGCATCTCGTTGCAGCGGAACAGCAAGGGGCATCAACCGTTTCCCGGGAGGCTCTCCTGGCGGAAATAAAAGAAGACATGCGACGGAATGGCCGCATATAAACTGAACCATGCTGCCAGAGACGACATAAAGCGCATCTATCTGCGCGGCGTGACAGACTTCGGTGAGGTGCGATCCGACAGCTACTATGCTGCGCTGTTCGACAGGTTCGATACCATCGCTGAGAAGCCGTACATGTATCCGGCCGTCGACCATATCAGAGATGGATACCGCAGAAGCGTTTGCGGCGTGGACTCCATCTATTACCGAATCCTGGACGGCGATGTTGAAATCATGAGGGTCCTTGGCAGGCAAGACCTACTCGAATTGGGTAAGCCGATCAGCTAGCGCGGACGACGTGGCGGCAAAGTCTTTTGACCAGATTGCAGAGGAGAAACTGGGGCAAAATTCCGTGTCGTGAAGTGGCTTTACGCATCACTTTCACGCATTTTGCATTTGTAAATTTTCAGGAGTTGCCGCTTGGCGGCTTAAGCAGATGGTGCCAGGAAAGGACTTGGCTTAAAGGGGGCCAGAGACATTTCTGCTCACGCCGGTGTCATTGTTGGCGGGATTGAGCTTCGCGCTCATGCGTCCTCTGTCTGGCCGCTGGCGTTCAACATGTAAAACTCATGCAGCCTGGCGCGCAACAGGTTCTTGTCAGGCAACTGGGTTTGGTATTGCGCTACCAAGGCCGGGGGCAAACGACAGGATAAGGGCGTATTCTACCACTTCATCGTCGGCGCTGGCGCACAGCAACAGGCCGATGGACGGATTTTCATGGGCCTTGCGAACATCGCGGTCCAGGGCTTCAAGATAGAAGCCAACCTTGCCCAGGTGTTCCGGCTCGAACCGGCCGATTTTCAGCTCGATCGCCACCAGGGCGTTCATGCCGCGATGGAAGTGGTATCAACCGTGCTGCATATGATGATGCATGGGAGCGAGGAGGATCACGCGTCGCGGTCGGTGATTTTGATGGATCGCCGTTCCTGAATTTGTTGTCGTATCTTTCGGATGAGATCACCAGGAATGAATCCGAACGTAAATTGGCCGGGCTTGTTTCTTGAAACAGGGCGAAGATCGCTGCCAGGCCAAGCGAAGCGATTGACTTCCGATGTCACGATCCACGATCTTTGATCGTCCAGACCAAGATGCCTTTTTACTGGCGCGGGCAGTTCAATCGCGGACGTGGCGACTGCCGGGGGCGAATGGGTGATCGGCGCAACTGTGACAACCTGTTCGCCTTCAATCTGCTGAACAGCCAGAATGATGACGCAAGGCCGATCCTTTCGGCCTTCGTCTTGTCCCTTCGTCGCTTCTTCTTGCCACAAATAACTGTAGTTGATGACCAGACCGGGTTTAGGATCGGGCAAGGCCATATGACTATGGGGCTTCGTCGTTCATAAGGTGATTGAGAGCTTCCGCCTCCGGCGGTAGTTCTGCGGACATGATTGCGTCCATGTCTGCGTCGCTTAATTCCGACACGTGCAAGGCTTCTCGGTAATTTTTGCGCAACTTCCGGTATTCGTCTATATCCAGCAAAACGCGAACCGGGCGGCTATGCTTAGTGATGAAAACCGGGTCTTTGGCTGACCGTTCGATATAAAGCCCCGCCCGGTTTTGAAACTCGGTCGATGGTACGGTAAATTCGGTCATAACTGCCCTCCTTGGCTTTGTTATGGCTATATCCCCTATATTAGCTAATTTAGCTGAATTATTCAAGAAATGTTTGAACGCGCCCGCTGGCGAGCATGGTGGTCATTTCGGTGATCTGGTCGCGAGTGACCGACACGCAGTACACGCCCACGGCAATAGAGCGCATCCCAAAAAGTGTGACGCACTTTTTGGATTAAGATGCGCGTAAAAACAAAAACTTAGAGCGCCGATCCGATTCTACCGGATCGAAACGCGCTCTAGCACGGCGGGAAGCGCATAACTAAACGTCAAATCCCGACGTCACAACGGCCTGTGGTAATAGCTTGGGGTATCGCCTAATAGAGTAATAGCGCCATACCCCGAATGATGCCCCAATTTTGGTTCGGACGTTACCGAACGCTATGGGACTTTGGCGGACTACAGCCCGCTCAAACGACTATATTTAAATGGATTTTTCAATTGATTCCGCACTGTGACGGACTAGCAGATGGTGCCCAGGAAAGGACTCGAACCTTCACGACTGTTACATCACTGGCACCTGAAGCCAGCGCGTCTACCAATTCCGCCACCTGGGCACGTCTCTAGGTCTGCGGTCCCCGGCCTAGACCGGAGGCGGCGACCTATAGTCAGAAAGTTTTCAGGCGTCAACAACCACATAAAACTTTTTTCCAAACGCTCCACAGGCCCGCAAAGCCGCACAAATCCCCTTGCCCATTCACGCCCCGTCGCGTTATGTAATTGTCAGACATATAAAAAGCCACAGGCAGGAATCCCATGCGTTCGTTCATCACCGGACTGGTCATCGCCCTCGGTCTCGGCCTCGCCGGGATCACCGCCGCAAAAGCCGACACCTGGCCAACGACTTGGACAGCCGACAACGGCAACGGCACCTTTACCAATCCGCTGTTTTACGATGAGTTTTCCGACCCTGACATGATCCGTGTCGGCGACGACTATTACCTCACCGGCACCACCATGCACTCCATGCCGGGCCTGCCGATTCTGCATTCCAAGGATCTGGTCAACTGGGAATTCCTCACCTACGCCAGCCCCAAGCTGGACCTCGGCCCCGGTTTCCGCCTCGAAGACGGCAAGGGTGTGTACGGCCAGGGCATCTGGGCGCCGACCTTCCGTTATTACGACGGCACCTACTACATCTTCAGCAACGTCAACGGCCAGACGACCCAGCTCTTCACCGCCACCGACCCGAAAGGCCCGTGGACCCACACCCAGATGAAGCGGTCCTTCCACGACCTGTCGGTGCTGTTCGACGGCGGCAAGGCCTACATCATCTGGGGCTATCAGGGTATCCGGATGGCCGAACTGAACGCTGAATTGTCCGACATTGTGCCCGGCACCGAGCGTGAGATCATCCCCCACAGCGCCGGCATGGGCGAAGGCGTCCATTTCTATAAGCTGAACGGCAAGTACGTCATCACCTCGGCCTGGTTCGACGGGCGGATGCGGATGCCGGCGGCGCGGGCCGATAACATCTGGGGGCCGTATGAGGTCAACCAGGCCATCAGCATCGATGAGGACTTCGGCCTGGCCGAAGGCAACAGAGTCGGCGGCCGCCAACCCTTCCTGCGCATCCACCCCGGCAATCCGGCGCCCAATGGCCGCATGTCGCTGCACCAGGGCGGCCTGGTCCAGACGCCGGAAGGCGAATGGTGGGGCTTTTCGATGATGGACTATAATTCGGTCGGCCGGCTGACCTCACTGGCGCCGATCACCTGGAAGGACGGCTGGCCCTATTTCGGCCTGCCTGGCAACCTGACGCGCAATCCGCGTACCTGGGTCAAGCCCAAAACAAAGTACAAGGTCGCGCCGCATATGCCTTACGAACGCAGCGACGACTTCGCCGGCGCGACGTTGAAACCCGTCTGGCAATGGAGCCACGTTCCCGTCGATGCCAAATGGTCTTTGACCGAGCGGCCGGGCCATCTGCGGCTGCACACCCTGCCGGCGGGGGATTTCTGGACGGCGCGCAACACCCTGACCCAGCGCGCCATCGGGCCGCAATCGACCCCGACCGCCGTGCTGGATGCTTCCGGCCTGAAGCCGGGCGATGTCGCTGGGCTGGCCCTGACCAACAAGCCCTATGCCTGGATCGGTGTCGAACGCAGCGATGACGGACTGTTCCTGGTCCAGTTCGACGAATACAGCAATGCCACAGTGCGGGTGAAGATCGACGCAACCAAGGTTTGGCTGCGCGCCGAAGCTGACTTCATGACCGAAATCGCGCGGTTTTCGTACTCGACCGACGGCGAGACCTTCCTGCCGGCCGGCGAGCCCTTCACCATGGCGTTTCAACTGACGACCTTCCAGGGCGTGCGCTACTCGCTGTTCGCCTACAACAGCCGCCGGGCCGAAGGCGGTTATGCCGATTTCGACTCGATCGACGTCTATGAACCGCATCCCAAGGGGCTGATGAAGCCCATCCCTTACGGCCAATCGATCCGGTTGACGTCCTGGACACAGCCGACCGGTTTGAGCGTGACCGACGGCAAGCCCGTGCGTGGCGCGCCGGCCGATGCGGCGGTCGTCGATATGAAGCTGGGACGGGCCGCGCTGAAGGTCGGCGATGCCTGGCTGACCGTGGCCGCCGATGGCGCGGTCAGCCTGAAAGCCGGCAAACCCGGCGCGGCCCAGAGCTTCCAGTGGATCGAGACCCCGACCGGTGAACTGGCCCTGATGTCTTTGGTGACCAACCGCTTCCTGCGCATCGATCCGAAGACGGGCGTGGTCTTGGCCGATAGCCCGGGGCCGCAGTCGGACGGCAAGGACGGAGTGCGTTTCACCTGGGCACCGGCGTTAAAGGTGGCGTCCAAGCCTCTGTACCGCGATCCGGTCTATGACGGCGCCGCCGACGTCTCCATCGTTTGGGACGAAGCCCAGGCGCGCTGGACCATGTTTTACACCAACCGTCGCGCCACCGTTAAGGCGCCCGACCTGAAGGACGTCGCCTGGGTCCATGCCACGCCGATCGGCGTGGCGACCTCGGCGGACGGTTTGACGTGGGACTATGCGGGCACGGCGGTGTTTCCGGCGTCGTGTACCGGCGTGACCCTGTGGGCACCTGAAGTCTTCCGCGGCGAGGACGGTTATCACATGTGGCTGACCATCGTGCCGGGCATCTTCAACCGCTGGGGCCAGCCCGGCGCGACCAGCCGCATCGTCCACCTGACCAGCCCGGACCTGAAGACCTGGTCGTGCGCCGGCGACGTCGAACTCGATATCGGCCGTATCATCGATGCCGCGGTGATCCAGGTCGGGGACACATATCGCCTGTGGTACAAGGACGAGACGGTCGGTTCGCGCATCATGGCGGCCGATAGCGCGGATCTGAAAACCTGGAAGCGGGTCGGGGACATCCCGGTCAGCGAGACGCGCGGCGAGGGGCCCAAGGTGTTCCGATTTGCTGACAAATATTGGATGGTGTTCGACGCCTGGAAGGGGCTGGCGGTGCTGAGTTCCGATGATGCCGAGCATTGGACGCAGCAGGACGGCTTTATCCTGGGTGAGCCGGGTGTGAAGCCCACCGATCGCAAGATGGGTCAGCATCCGGATGTGGTGGTGTCGGGCGGCCGAGCGTTTATCTACTACTTCGTTCACCAGGGGGCTGAGAAGCCCGAGGACCCGCACTGGAACCAGCGCACGGTGATCCAGGTCGCCGAGTTGAAGCTGATCGACGGCAGGCTGGTGGTCGATCGCAACGCCGACGTCGATGCGCGGCTGATCCCGCCGGTGGAGTAGGAAAGAGGACCCCTCCGTCTCGACGCGCGTCGGCCCATAGGGGGCCTCGCTTGCTCGCCACCTCCCCATCTTCGATAGGGAGGAGAAGAAAGATTCTGTGACATCTGCTTCCTTCTCCTCCCCATTTTATGGGGAGGGGGACCGCGGAGCGGTGGAGGGGTACTCTTCCTTCTTCTACAATATTCACTGGATTTTCAGCCGGCCATGTCAGGTTTTCCTTTCGCATACGTCTCATAAACTGAGACGAGGAATCCCTTTGATGTCGCCACTGCAGGCCATGCTGGAGAAAGCCCGACGCGCATTGCTGCGGCGGGGCGTTCTCATGCAGGACACCGACGACATCGTCCAGGAAGCCTTCCTCCGCGTCGAAGAATACGAACGCAAGCAACAGGTCCGCTCGCGCGAAGCCCTGCTGGTCACCGCCGCGGTCAATCTGTCGATGGACCGCGCCCGGCGGCGCCGCGACTCGCCCTTCGTCGATGTCGCCGACGACCTGCTGAGGGTGGCCGACCGCACCCCGCCGCCGGATGAGATCGTCCGGGCCCAGGCGCGGCTGAAACGCGCCGCCGAAGGCCTGGACCAACTGCCGGAGCGGACCCGGCGGATCCTGCTCAGCCGCCGGCTGGACGGGACAAGTTTCAAGCAAATTGCGCAGACCGAGGGCATGACGGTCGCCGCCGTCGAAAAACAGGTGGCGCGGGCGACTCTCGAACTGATGAAGTGGATGGACGGATGGTGAGACAGCAAACAGCGGAACGCGAGCGGGCGGATGCCGAGGCCGCGGCTTGGCTGGCGCGGCTGCAGCACGACGACCGCTCCACCGACACCGAAGCCGCCTTCCAGCGCTGGCTGAAGACCCACCCGGACCACCAGGCCGCCTTCGACCGGGCCACCGAGGTCTGGGAACTGCTGCCGGGCGCCGCCTCCGTGCGCCAGGCCATCGCCGCCAATGACGACTATCCGGCGCGCCCTGTCGCCGTCAAAAAGGCCGGCGGCCGCCGTGCCTTTGCCGCCGTTGCCGCCGCGTCCGTCGCCGCCATGGTGGCCGCCGGCGCTTTGTGGATATCGCAGCCGACCGTCTATGAAACCCTGCCCGGCGAACAGCAGGTCCAGACCCTCAGCGACGGCAGCCGCGTGTCGCTGAATACCGACAGCCGCGTCACCGTCGCCTATACCCCCGGCCAGCGCCGGGTGGCGCTGGATCGCGGCGAAGCCCTGTTCGACGTCAAGCGCGACCCCAAGCGGCCCTTCATCGTCTCGGTCGGCGGCAGCGAGGTCAAGGCCCTGGGCACCTCCTTCCTGGTCCGGCGCAATCCGGATCATACCGCGGTGACCCTCATCGAAGGCAAGGTCGAGGTGTCGCGCCGCGAAGGCGACACCCTGGAGCGCCTGGCCATCCTGGCGCCCGGTGAGCGCCTGACCTTTGGTGGCGCCGGGCGCACCGTGCTGGACAAGCCGGTGGTCGACACCGTAACCGCCTGGCGCCACGGCGAGGTCATCTTCTCGGACATCGCGCTGCGCGACGCCGCCGGCGAGCTGAACCGCTATGGTCCGGTCAGGATCGTCATCGCCGATCCGGAGATCGGCGAACTGCGCGTTTCGGGCGTGTTCGAAACCAATGACGCTGCCGAATTCGCCGTCGCCGTCGCCCAGATGAACCGGCTGAAAGCCCGCCGCTCAGGGGAGACCATCACCTTATCGCGCTAAGATAATGTCGGTTTTGCCACCGTCATCCGTCTCATCATCAAGGAGCGCCCAGAGACGCTTCGTTACAGGCAAGGGGAAATGGGAAGTTTTGCTCGTCTCATGAGCTTGAACGCCGTTGTGGCGTTGGCCCTGATGTCCGCACCCGCGGCGCAGGCCGAAGCTCTGTACGCGCTCGACCTGCCGTCCCAGGCGCTGTCGAAATCCCTGACCGAAATCGGCTCCCAGACCCACGCCAATGTCATCTTCTCGCCCGAAGCCGTCTCCGGCCGCCAGGCCAAACCCCTGCGCGGCGCCTATTCCACCGAAGGCGCGCTGAAGACCCTGCTGGCCGGCACTGGCTTAGGGTTGACCACCACGCGCGGCGGCTCCTACATCGTCGCCCCCCTGCCGGTTCAGACCGCGCCTGTGGCCGCCACGCCCCAGCCGGTGGTTTGGGTCGAAGAGCCGTCCCCGCCGGTCATCGTGCGCGGCTATCGCCAGAGCCTGACCGAAGCCCTGCGCATCAAGCGCCGCGCCGATGGCGTGGTCGACGTCGTCCTGGCCGAAGACATGGCCAAGTTCCCCGACAACAACCTGGCCGAAGCCCTCCAGCGCATGCCGGGCGTCGCCATCACCCGCGACCAGGGCGAAGGCCGCAGCATCACCGTGCGCGGCCTGGGCCCCGACTTCACGCGCGTCGAGATCAACGGCCTGGAATCGCAGGCCGCGACCGATGGCCTGGCCGAGGGCGTCAACCGCAGCCGCGGCTTCGACTTCAACGTCTTCCCGTCGGAGCTGTTCAGCCGCGTCGACGTGCTGAAAACCTCCAGCGCCGACAAACCGGAAGGCTCCCTGGGCGCCACGGTCAACCTGGTCACGCCGCATCCGTTGGACCGCAAGGGCCCGCGCATCGCTGCCGGCACCCAGCTTACCTATAACGACCTGGGCGACCGCAGCGGCGCCCGCGCCACGCTTATGCTCAGTGACACCTTTGCCGATGACAAGGCCGGGATTCTGGTCTCGGCCGCCTGGTCGCTGACCCCGCTGAACCTGCAGGGCGTCAACAGCGGCGGCTGGAACCAGGGCACGGCGGATGGCGGTTTCTGCAAGCCGACCCAGGGCACCGGCGGCCCGTGCGACGTCGCCAACCTGGCCCAGGCGACCGCCGCCTATAACAGCGTCAACCAGGCCACCACCTACATCCCGCGCTTCTACCGCTATACCGACCTGCAGGGCGACGTCGAACGCGTCGGCATGACCGCCAGCGCCCAGTGGCAGCCATCGGAACACACCCTGATGACGGTCGACCTGCTCTATTCGCAGTTCAGTACGCAACGCACCGACCACTTCCTGGAGGCCATCGGCTTCAGCCGTGGCGCCTCCCAGGGCGGCAAACCGGAAAGCGTGCCGCTGGAGGCCGCGGTCGATGCCAGTGACACCCTGGTCTATGGCCGGTTCGACAATGTCGATGTCCGCTCGGAAATCGCCATCGAGAACTTCACCACCATCTTCAAGCAGGGCTCGTTCAGCCTTAAGCACCAACTGACCGACCGCCTGGGCTTCGAAGGCATGTTCGGTGTCTCTTCGTCGAGGTTCAGCAACCTGGAACTGTCGGCCCAGATCGACCGCTTCAATGTCGACGGCTACAGCTACGACATCCGCGACGGCGGCCAGTATCGCCCGAAGATTGACTATGGTTTCGACGTCAATGAACCGTCCAACTGGTATTTCGGCCCGCGTGTGACTCAACCGGGCGGCACGGGGGCGACAGGGCCGGAACTGCGCCTGCGTCCCAACTACCTGCACAACGGTTATGAAATCGCCCAGGCCAAATTCACCTATGACCTTGGCGACGGCTGGCGTGCCAGCCTGGGCGGTGAAACCAAGGACTACAGCTTCCGCAGCATCGTCTACCGCCTGATCCAGGGCGAGGCCAACTTCTCGGCGCCATCAGCCGGCATCGCGGACCTGACCAAACAGTTCTGCGGCGTGTCTGACATCGTCGAAGACGGCCGTTCGCCCATCTGCTGGACCATCCCCGATATCGACGCCTTCATCGCCGAGTACGACCTGCTGGGCAATAGCGGCCGCACGGCGGTGTCGACCACCAATCCGGCGGCGCGCGGCTTCAATCAGGCCGTCTTCGAAACCGACCATTCGGTCTACGGCCTGGTGGCCTTCAAACGCACCCTGTGGGGCGTGCCGGTGCGCGGCAATTTCGGCGTCCGCCAGGTCCGCACCGAACAGGTCTCCGAATTCATCGCCAGCGTCCCGACCTCGGTCGATCCGTCGGGCCAGCGCCTGACCCAGGTCCGCCGCGCCTATAGCGACACCCTGCCGTCCTTCAACATCGCCGCCGACCTCAACCGCGACACGGTGCTGCGTTTCAGCGCCGCCAAGGTCATCGCCCGTCCGCCCCTGACCAGCCTGGTCGCCGACACCAGCGTCCAGGTCAATGGCGGCGCCCGCCGCGTGGCCACGGGCAATCCCTATCTCGAGCCCTACCGCGCCGACAGCTTCGACCTGTCGTACGAATGGTATCCGGCCTCGGGCAAGGTGGCGGCCATCGGCTTGTTCTACAAGGACATTTCGACCTACGTGCAGTCCCTGACCCACGTGGCGCCCTATTCGACCACAGGCCTGCCGGTGGAGCTTCTGGCCGGCACCGGGGCGACGATGACCGACGACTTCGTCATCCAGCGTGCCGTCAATACGCCCGGCGGACCGCTCTACGGCGCCGAAATCACGTATCAGCAGCCCCTGCGCTTCCTGCCCGGTCTCTGGTCGGGCCTGGGCGTGCGCATGAACTACACCTGGGCGACCAGCCAGATCGACTACATCACCACCTCGGCACTGGGCACGGTCACCGTGACCGCCGACCTGGTCTACCTGTCGCGCAATTCGGCCAACGCCACTCTGTATTACAGCAAGGGCCGGTTCGAGGCGCGGCTGTCGATGAACTACCGCGACGAATATCTCAGCGCCGTGCCGGGCGGTTTCAACACCGACGCCAACGGCATGAACGCGGCGACCTATTGGGATGCCTCGGCCAGCTATCGCGTCACCGACCAGCTGACCCTGAGCCTGGAAGGGCTGAATCTCACCAAGGAGACCAATGGCACATGGAGCGATTCCGTGGCCCGCCGGACGACGGACTACCGTCTCGGCGGCCGGCGCATCCATGCCGGTCTTCGCTACAGTTTTTGACGGAAGGCATTTTGGACATGCGCATGACATGACGAAATTCGCCGGCCGTAAGTAAAATTCGCGCTTCGCCGCTCAAAGTGGCGAAAATGAGATAACCTTTGTGCTTTTAGCGCAAAGGGCGATTGGCGTTGCAAGCATAAAATAAGTATAGAATTATTTTTATATTCATAATTGTTCCGCTATTTGTGACGATTTTGCCACGTAGACGCTCTGAATCGCGCAAAATTGCGCAGCAACATAGCAAAATGCTCATTTTCTATTTCCGTTTCCGAAGAATGTGCTAATAGGTCGACAAATGACACCGGTGTCTGACCCCGGTGTCATTGCCAAACAAAAAAGTGGCAGGCATCGCCACGCAGGAAAAACCAGGAAGAACATCATGAAACGGAATGCCATCCGCTCGGGGAGCAGGGTTCAACTCTTCGGAGCTTCAGTGTTAGCGCTAACGGTTGCGGGCCTCCTGCCCGGCGCCGTTCAGGCCCAAAATGCGCCCGCCGCCGCGCCCGCTGCTGCGGCTGACGATGTCGTCGTCGTCACCGGCTATCGCGCCTCTCTGCGCAGCGCGCTCAGCAAGAAGCGCAATGCCGACGTCATGCTCGACGCCATCAATGCCGACGACATCGCCGACTTCCCCGACGCCAACCTGGCGGAATCGCTTCAGCGCATCCCGGGCATCTCGATCGATCGCGACAACGGCGAAGGCCGTCAGATCAGCGTGCGCGGCCTGGGCGGCGATTTCACCCGCGTCCGCATCAACAACCTGGAAGCCCTGTCGACGGCGGGCGCTAATGACGCCGGCTCGACGCCGAACCGCTCGCGCGCCTTCGACTTCAACACCTTCGCCTCGGAACTGTTTAACTCGCTGACCGTGCGCAAGACGGCCTCGGCCGAAACCGACGAAGGCAGCCTGGGCGCCACGGTCGACCTGCAGACCGGCCGCCCGTTCGACTATAAGGACGGCGCCTTCGCCGTGTCGGTCCAGAACGCCTATAACAGCAACGGCGGCACCAACAGCCCGCGGATCACCGGCCTGTTCTCCAAGCGCTGGTACGACGGCAAGATGGGCTTCCTGGCCTCGGTCGCCTATTCGGAAAAGGTCTCCGAAAACGACCAGTTCCGCCGCGGTCCGGGCAGCTCGGACTACACCTATCGCGGCACCACCTGGGCCGGCAACGAAATCCCCGGCCGCGCCGGTTTCGCAGCACCTGCCGGCACCACCTTCGGCAGCGTCATCACCAATCCGGCGGTAATCGCCGCCCAGACCGGCTCCGACCCGACGGCCTATGCCACCCTGTATCCGGGCTGCGCCGCAGCGTCCACCAACACCACGGCGGTTCAGCCCGGCTGTAACAACTCGGTCGTCAAGTTCCCGGCCCTGGGCTCGATCGAGCAGCAGGACCTGGAGCAGAAGCGCCTGGGCGTCACGGCCTCGTTCCAGATCCAGCTGGCGCCCCGCACCCGCCTGACCATCGACGGCCTCTATTCGAAGTTCGACAACAAATCGACCATCTACCAGGTGTCCAGCGTCGGCCTGAACCGCAACAACACCAATGCCGGCTTCAACACGGCGAACGCCGGCACGGCGGTGGCCACCAAGCGCGGCTTCTATCCCGGCCTGTGCACCGCAGCGACCGAAACCGACCTGGCGCCCGGCCAGGACTGCGGCCAGCAGATGAACGGCACGACGCTCGTCGCCGGCACTCAGTTCAGCTACAACCCGTTCAACCTCGACCCCTACGACTATTTCAACAGCACGGCGTCGCCCGGCTATATCGCCTCGACCAACGGCATGGCCTTCCGCGATGCGCTGATCGGCCGGCCGGCGGTCAAGGTGTTGGATGCCCACGTCACCAACAACAATGCCGACTACCTGAAGCTCAGCAACATCGACTGGCGCTCCGCCGCCGACCGTGGCCAATACAGCACCGAATTCAACCAGGTTTCGTTCAACCTGACCCACGCCTTCACGGATAACTTCCGCGCCGATATCACGGTGGGTGCCTCGAAGTCGTTCAACCACTATCAGGGCCTGCTGGTCGAGTTCAATTCGATGGACCGTCCGGAAGTCTTCACCTACGACGAACGCGCCGGCGGCGACATGCCGACCTTCAACCCGGGATTCGACCTGACCGATGCGTCCAAGTGGGGCATCATCAAGGGCTTCTCGGGTATGCGCAACTATATCCGCGATACCGAAAACACCTACGAAGGCGCCAAGGCGGACTTCACCTGGGACATCAACGACACCTTCTCGTTCAAGTTCGGCGCGGTGACCCGCAAGTACGGCTTCTCGACCAACCAGTTCGAACGCAACAGCGACCTGCTAAACCCGACCGAAAAGGAAGCCAAGGTCTCGGTCGATTCCTTAAGCCGCGTCATCGACTTCGGTGACGGCCTGGAGGTCTCCGAAGGCACGCCGACCGCGTTCCGCGCCCCGTCGATCGAAGCCTTCTCGTCGGTCTTCGGCTTCGACTGCAACTGCGTCAACAAGTACGGCGACTTCCGCATCACCCGCAAGCGCAACCGCACGGCCAGCTTCACGGTGGCCGAAGAGACGCAAGGCGTCTACGGCCAGCTGAACTTCAAGCACGACATCCTGGGCCGCAACCTGTTCGGCAATATCGGTGTCCGCCAGGTCTCGACCGAGGTTCTGTCCCAGGGCGAAACCACGGCCGGCCGCCACATCTTCGGCACCAACAAGTATGACGATGTGCTGCCGTCGATGAACGTAGCCTGGGAAGTCATGGACGACCTCTATATCCGCGCCGGTGCCTCCAAGGTCATGGCCCGTCCGCAACTGGTCAACCTGTCGCCGGCCGTGTCGGCGATCAGCGTCCCGGCGGCGGGCGGCGAAGCGGCGGGCGGCACGCTCACCGTCGGTAACCCCAAGCTGAAGCCCTTCCGCGCCACGGCCTACGACCTGGCCGCCGAATGGTACTTCGCCAAGAACGGCCTGCTGTCGCTGTCGCTGTTCAAAAAGGACATCGACTCCTACCCTCAGACCATCCTGTACTCGGCGCCGCTGTCGACCTTCCTGGATGCCGAAGCCATCGATGCGCTGAAGCTGCAGTTCACCGATCCCGACCAGATCGCCTACGTCAGCGATGACCGTCCCTTCCTGGCCCGCCAGGTCAGCGATGCGCCGGGCGGCTCGCTGCAGGGCTGGGAATTCAGCTACCAGCAGGACTTCAACTTCCTGCCGGGCCTGCTCAGCCACACCGGCGTGCAGTTCAACATGACGCACATTGATTCCGAGCTGACCTATATCCTGGATCCGGGCACGGTCAACGCGACGACGGGCGTGGTCACCAAGGCGCCGACCTACGGCAATGGTCCGTGGCTCAATGCCTCGCCGGACGCCATCAACCTGACCTTCTACTATGAAACCGAAAAGCTCAGCGCCCGTGTCTCGGCCGCCCAGCGCAAGGGTTATTACACGACCTACCCGATCGCATCGGGCGCCTGTGCGGTCGGCCTGAATGCCGACGGCACGCCGTGCGACGGTCCGCTGATGAACGAGTTCGGCGGTTCGGAAGGGACGCTGAACGTCGACTTCGCGATCAGCTACAATCCGGCGCCGCACTGGACGGTCACCCTGGAAGGCCTGAACATGACCAACCAGACGACCAACCGCTACGCCTACGACCAGCCTGTGGTGACTCAGTACGGCTCGACCGGCCGGACCATCACCCTGGGCCTGCGTTACAAGTACTAGGCTTTCCCAGACTGCGGTGTCCGTCTCCCGGTACCGCAGTCTTTCTTGCCGGGCTGGGGCCACCGGGGCGCCCCAGCCGGTCTTTTCTACCGTTCTCCAGATCCAGCTCCCCGTTGTGGAATGCGACATTCCTAGACAAGCTGGCCACTCAGGCGGGCGGGTTGCCCAACCCGCCCGCCCTTTTTTTGAGTGGAACCGAGATAGTCCTTTCTTCTCCTCTCCACGAAGTGGGGAGGGGGACCGCGAAGCGGTGGAGGGGTATCTTACAGGCATCGACCGTGTATTTCAGGCGAAGGCCATTTCGCCCGAAATTCATACCAAACCAAAAGTCATACATAGTATGAAAGTGCCCATGCCCCGCCTTACTCGCCGTTCCGCACTCCAACTGGCTGCCGCATCTGCCGTCGCCGCAGCCTTGCCGGCGCGCGGCCAAACCCCGCCCCGCGACCTGGTGCTGTGGTACAAACAGCCCGCCATCGAATGGACCGAAGCCCTGCCGCTGGGCAACGGCCGGCTTGGCGCCATGGTGTTCGGCGGCGTCGCCCGCGAACGGCTGCAACTGAACGAAGACACCATCTACGCCGGCAGCCCTTACCAGCCGGCCAACCCCGAAGCCCTGGCCGCCCTGCCGGAAGTGCGCAATCTGATCTTTGCCGGCGAATACCTGAAGGCCCAGGAACTGATCCAGGCCAAACGCATGGCCAACCCCATGCGCCAGGTGTCGTACCAGACGATCGGCGAACTCAGCCTGATCTTCGGCGTCTCGTCGAACGCCTCCAACTACCGCCGTGAACTGGACCTGGAACGCGCCGTCTCCACCGTGACCTACACCCAGAACGGCACCCGCTTTACCCGCGAAACCTTTGTCTCGCCGATCGACCAAGTGATGGTCATGCGCCTGACGGCCGACCAGCCCGGCAAGATCGGCTTCCAGCTCGCTTTCGAAAGCCCGCAGCAGGCCGCCGTCACAATCGAATCCCCTCAGGACATCGTACTCAAAGGCCGCAACGGCCCGCATAATGGCATCGAAGGCGCCCTTCGCTTCGAAAGCCGGGTCAGGGTGGTCGCCCAGGGCGGACAACAAACCACCGGCCATGACGAACTGATCGTCGCAAACGCCGACAGCGTGACCGTCTACATGGCGGCGGCTACCAACTATAAAAACTTCCGCGATGTTTCGGGCGACCCTGCCGCCATCACCAAAGCCCAGATCGCCGCCGCCGTCCAACGCCCCTACGACACAATCCTGGCCGACCATATCGCTGCCCACAAAAAGCTGTTCGGCCGCGTCACCTTCGACCTCGGCCGCAATGAATTTGCCGATCTGGCCACCAACGACCGTATCGCCAAATCTCTGGTCCAGGACGATCCCGCTTTGGCCGCCCTGTACTTCCAGTACGGCCGCTACCTGCTGATTTCGTGCTCGCGGCCGGGCACCCAGCCGGCCAATCTCCAGGGCCTGTGGAACGAGAAGCTGAATGCGCCGTGGGGCGGCAAGTACACCATCAACATCAACACCGAAATGAACTACTGGCCGGCCGAGCCGACCGCCCTGCCGGAGATGGTTGAGCCCCTGATCCAGATGGTCAAGGACCTGGCCATCACCGGTGGGGAGACGGCCCGCATCATGTACGGTGCGCGCGGTTGGGTGACGCACCACAATACCGACCTGTGGCGGGCGACCGGACCGATCGATTCCGCCTTCTACGGCACCTGGCCGACGGGAGGTGCGTGGCTGTGCCTGCACCTTTGGGACCGTTACGACTATGGCCGCGACCGGGCCTACCTGAAGGACATCTACCCGCTGCTCAAGGGCGCGTCGCTGTTCTTCGTCGACACCCTTGTCAAGGATCCGCACAGCGGCTTCATGGTCACCGCGCCCTCCATGTCGCCGGAGAACCGCCACAAGTTCGGCACCTCGATCTGTGCTGGCCCCACCATGGATATGCAGATCATCCGCGACCTGTTCGCCAACACCATCAAAGCCGCCGAGATCCTGAAAACCGACAAGGCTTTCCGTGGCGAAGTCGCCGCCCTGCGCACCCAACTCGCCCCCAACAAGATCGGCAAGGCAGGTCAACTCCAGGAATGGCAGGAGGACTGGGACGCCGAGGCCGGTGACCCGCATCACCGCCACGTCTCGCACCTCTACGGCGCCTTTCCGTCCAGCCAGATCAGCCTGCGCAAGACTCCGGACCTGGCCCAGGCCGCCAAGGTCTCGCTGGATCAGCGCGGTGATCTGTCGACCGGCTGGGCCATAGCGTGGCGGCTGAACCTGTGGTCGCGCCTGAGCGAGGGTGATCGCGCCCATTCCATCCTGAAGCTGTTGCTGGGGCCGGAACGGACCTATCCCAACATGTTCGACGCCCACCCGCCGTTCCAGATCGACGGCAATTTCGGCGGCACGTCGGGCATGACCGAGATGCTGCTGCAATCCTACGACGGCGAAATCCAGATACTCCCCGCCCTGCCGAAAGCCTGGCCGTCGGGCCGTATCACCGGCCTGAAGGCGCGCGGCGGCTTCACCCTCGACATCGCCTGGAAGGACGGCAAAGCCGACCGCGTCACCCTGACCTCGGCGTTCGGCGAAAAGGCCGCCCTGGTCTACGACGGGCAGACGCAACCCCTGGCGTTGAAAGCCGGTGAAACGGCCGTCTTCGGCCTGAACGGCAAAGGACTGGTGCGGCTGTGATCGATCGGCGTGCCTTGCTGGTAATGACGGCAGGTCTGCTCCTGCCGAGCCTGGCCCAGGCCGGGACGCGGATCGTGCGCGTCACCACGCTCGACCGCGAAGGGCCGGGCTCGCTGAAGGCCGCCCTCGACGAAGCCGGTCCGCGCACCATCGTCTTCGAGGTCGGCGGCGTCATCGACCTCGACAAGACCAGCCTGAAACTGACCCAGCCCTTCGTCACCGTGGCAGGTGAAACGGCGCCCGACCCCGGCATCACCCTGATCCGCGGCGGTATCTCGGTCGCCACCCACGATGTCGTCATCCGTCATATCGCCGTGCGTCCCGGCACGGCCGGCATGGCAAAACGGAGCGGCTTCGAACCCGACGGTCTGACCACCACCTCGGCCTACAATGTCGTCGTCGACCATTGCAGCCTGACCTGGGCGGTGGACGAAGCGCTCTCGGCCTCCGGCCCGCGCTTTGAAGGCGCGACGCTTGAGGATTGGCGGCGCAACACCTCGCACGACATCGTCTTTTCCAACAACATCGTGGCCAACAGCCTGCACGACGCCAGCCACGCCAAGGGGCCGCATTCGATGGGCTCCCTGATCCACGACAATGTCACTGGCGTGCGCATCACCGGCAATCTTTACGCCAACAACAATGAGCGTCATCCGTTGGTCAAGGGCGGCGGTCAGGCGGTGGTGACGGGTAATGTCTTTGCCAATCCTGGCCATACCTGTTCGCAATACACGCTGGTCGAAGACCAATGGACCGGTCGCGAACGGGTGCCCGGCCGCATGGTCCTGCGCGGCAATGTCATGCGCGGCGGATTAGACACCCGGGCGGGCCTGGCCATGCTGACCTTCGGCGGGGCAGGGGACTTGGAGCTGCACGCGGCGGACAATATCGCCACCTACGCGGACGGCTCACCGGCCCCGATCATCGGCTACTACCAGGCCCGTTCTGACGGCTACGACGAAGGCGGCGCCTACGTCCCCAAAGCCTTTATCCGCTCGATGCCCCAGCCCAACCTGACAACAATCGCCAACACCCAACGCCATGTCTACGCCAACGCTGGCGCTCGCCCCTGGAGCCGCGACCCGATCGATGCGGCTATCATCGCCTCGGCGAAGGCTGGCACCGGCCGCATCATCCACTCCGAATCCGACGCTGGCGGCTACCCCGTCCGCCCTTCCACCCGCCGTCCCTTCAACCCAAAGACTCTCCAACACACAGACTTTGTGAGGCTCGCATGAAGGAGAGGGGGCGAACTCCCTCCTCCCTACGAAGTGGGGAGGGGGACCGCGAAGCGGTGGAGGGGTACAGGAAGGTAGGGCTATCCCGAGGCCTGGCCGACCCTGACGCCATCCATCTGGCTTATCTGGCTTATCTGTGGATCCAAAAAAAGAAGGTTCCGTTCGCACGATCAGCGGTGGCCTTACGCCGACCATCCATCCGTTTGAACCTCGGCGAGGGCTGTCCACAGATAAGCCAGATAAGCCAGATGGACAGCGTTTACGCGCACAAACACGACGGCCCGGTAGATACTCGGATGCGCTTCGCGCGGGAAGATACCGCGACCGGAAAATCCGCTTCACCAACTCAACGAAAATTCCACTAAGGAAAATGCCACATGTCCAACACCCGGCGCGATGCGCTTAAATCCTTCAGCCTCGGCGCCCTGCTGTTCGGCACGCCCGCCGTCGCCCAAGCCGCCCCCGAGCCCGCCAAGCCCACCACCTGGGCCCGCGGAATCGAAAACCAGCGCCAGGCCGACCTGGGCGACGGGCGGTTCCTCAATCCGATCATGGCCGGCGACCATCCGGATCCGTCGATCCTGAAGGACGGTGCCGACTACTACATGACGTTTTCGACCTTTGACGCCTATCCGGGGCTCGTCATCTGGCACTCGAAGGACCTGATCAACTGGCAGCCCATCACGGCCGCCCTGACGCGCAATATCGGTTCGGTCTGGGCGCCCGAACTTACCAAACACAACAACCGCTACTACCTCTATATCCCCACCAAAAAGACGACCGCCCCGGACAGCAAGACCACCTCCTGGGTCATCTGGGCCGACGACATCAAAGGCCCCTGGTCAGACCCCATGGACCTGGACCTGCCAGCCCATATCGATCCCGGCCATGCGGTCGGCGAAGACGGTTCGCGCTGGCTGTTCCTGTCGGGCGGCGACCGGGTGCGCCTTTCCGATGACGGTCTCTCCCGTACCGCAAATCCCGAACATGTCTACGACCCGTGGCGCTACCCCGATACCTGGGACGTCGAAGGCTTTGCCCCGGAAGGCCCCAAGGTCACCCGCCACGGTGAGTACTTCTACCTGATCCTGGCCGTCGGCGGCACGGCCGGTCCGCCCACCGGCCATATGGTCATCGTCGCCCGCTCCAAATCCATAAACGGGCCGTGGGAGCAACACCCGCGCAACCCTCTGGTCCGCACGACCTCGCTGGACGAAAAGTGGTGGTCGCGCGGCCACGCCACCCTGGTCGAAGGTCCTGCCGGCGATTGGTGGGGCGTCTATCACGGCTATGAAAACGGCCTGTGGACCCTGGGGAGACAAACCCTGCTGGCGCCGGTCACCTGGTCGAACGACGGCTGGTTCGACTTCGGCGGCGGCGATCTGTCGCAGCCCATCGCCAAACCCAAGGGCGGCACTGCGCAACCCCATGGCTTTGCCCTGTCCGATGACTTCACGAAAGACAAGTACGGCATCCAGTGGAACTTCTTCAACCCGTCGGCCGATGAAGCCAAACGCATCCGCCGCGACAACGGCGTGCTGCACCTGACGGCCACCGCCGAAGCGCCGTCATCCTCGGCGCCGCTGATCACCGTGGTTGGCGATCCGGCTTATGAGATCGAGATGGAGATCGAGATCGACGACGGCGCCCGCGCCGGCCTGCTGCTGTTCTACGATCAGAAGCTCTATTGCGGCCTGGGCTTCGACAAGGACCGCTTCATCACCCACCAGTACGGCATCGAGCGTGGCCGCCCGGCCAATCCCTACGGCAAACGCATGCTGATGCGGCTGCGCAACGAGCGCCATATCGTCAGCTTCCACACCTCTTCGGACGGCGTGACGTGGAAGCGGTTCGACCGCGGCATGGAGGTCTCGGGCTATCACCACAATGTCCGCGGCGGCTTCCTGATGCTGAAGCCCGGCTTCTACGCCACCGGCACCGGCGAAGCTCGCTTCAAAAACTTCAAATACCGAGCGCTGTGATGCAGTCTCTGATCCATCTGAATATGGAAGCCGTCTTACTTCTCCTCTCCACGAAGTGGGGAGGGGGACCGCGAAGCGGTGGAGGGGTATCTTCGGTCGTCACGGCCTCGCCTGACTGTGTGGAAAGGAAGTTCCCATGCTGACTCGCCGTACCTTCATCGCCACAGTGACGGCCGTTGCCGCCGTCGCCCCCTGGCCCGCCCTGGCCCAAACCCGCCCCACGGTCCGCGTTCCGGCCGACTACAAGACCGTCACCGAAGCCCTCAATGCCCTGCCGGAAACCGGCGGCACGGTCGAGATCTCCCCCGGCACCTACCGTGAAAAATGGTCGCTCAACAAAACCGACGTCCACCTGATCGGCACCGGCGAAAAACCCGAAGACGTCATCCTGGTCTGGGGCGACAGCGCCAAGATGGCCGGCGGCACCGGCAAATCCGCCTCCCTGACCATCACCGGCGACGGCTTCCGCGCCACCAACCTGACCATCCAGAACGACTACCACCTCGATAACCCCGAACCGTCCCAGGCCGTCGCCCTGTACCTGACCTCGGACCGCGCCGTACTCCAGAACGTCCGCCTGCTGGGCGCCCAGGACACGCTGTATGCCGCCAGCAAGAAACCGACCGAACCGTCGCGACAGTACTTCCACGACTGTTATATCGAAGGCCATGTCGACTTCATTTTCGGCAATGCCCTGGCCTTATTCGACCGCTGCGTCCTCCATATCCTCGCCCGCGAACAGGCCTTTATCACCGCCCATAGCCGCACGGCCGAAACCGAAACCACGGCCTACGTCTTCGACCACTGCACAGTGACCACGGCCGGCGACGGAAACTATTACTTCGGCCGCGCCTGGCGCCCCTACGGCCAGGTCGTCTTCCTCGATACCCGCATCGAAGGGAATATCCATCCGGAAGGCTGGCGCGAATGGACGCCGGGCAAGACCGAGACCTACACCACGGCCCACTTCGCCGAATACGGCTCGACCGGCCCTGGCGCCAATGACGCTTCGCGCGTCTTCTGGGCCGACATGCTCAAACCCGAAGACGCGGCGAAATGGCGTCTCGAAGCCGTCTTCCCCGACCGTTCATGGATAGCCTGATGGATCGTCGCCTTTTCCTGACTGCCACCGGCGCCATGCTCGCTACCCCCGCGCTGGCCGCAACACCGTCGCGCGCCAAAATCCTCGACACCATGCGCCGTGCCACGACCTTCATGACCGACAAGGTCGCCGTCAATGGCGGCTATGTCTGGTCCTACCTGCCCGATATGTCGCGGCGCTGGGGCGAGATGGAGGCCAAGCCGACCATGATCTGGGTCCAGGCGCCCGGTACCCCCGGCATGGGTCAGCTCTTCCTCGACGCTTACCACGCCACCGGCGAGGACCAGTATTACAAGGCCGCCGAAGACGTCGCCGGCGCCCTGATCTGGGGCCAGCATCCGTCGGGCGGCTGGCACTACATGATCGACTTCGCCGGCGAGACCTCTCTGCGCGACTGGTACGACACCATCGGCTCGCACGGCATGCGGCTGGAAGAGATGCGCCACTACTACGGCAACTGCACCTTCGACGACGGCGGCACCATCGAAAGCGGCGAGTTCCTGCTGCGCCTCTACATGGAAAAGCGCGATCCGAAATACCGCGCTCCGCTCGACAAGGTGGTCGATTTCGTTATCGCCGCCCAGTATCCGATCGGTGGCTGGCCCCAGCGTTTCCCGATCAATCGCGAATATTCCAACGGCGGTCTGCCCGACTATACCGCCAACATCACCTTCAACGACGAGGTGGCGATCAACAATACCAACTTCCTTGCCCTGATCTACCAGACCCTGGGCGAACAGCGGGTGCTGGAACCGCTGATGCGCGGCATGGGCATCTTCATCCTGGCCCAACAGGGCGACCCCCAGCCGGGCTGGGCGCTGCAATATACCCAAGACCTGAAACCCGCCGGCGCCCGCAGCTCGGAACCGCCATCCCTGGCCACCCACACCACCGCGGCCTGTATCCGCCAGATGATCAAATTCTACCGCTGGACCGGCGACACCAAATATCTGGCGCGCCTGCCGCAGGCGCTGGACTGGCTCGACAAGCTGGAACTACCCAAAGAACGCCAAATCAACGGCTTCACCCACCCGACCTTTATCGAGGTCGGCACCGACCGCGCCCTTTATCTCAAACATTCCGGCACATGGTCGGGAGATCAACGCAACGAGGTCGTCTACGAACCCAAGGATGGCGTCGGCTGGGTCAACCGCAAGCTCAACATCGCCGCCTTGCGCCGCGAATACGAGACCGTCAAGGCCTTGCCGCGCGACGTCGCGACCCAGGACTCGCCCCTGCTGTCGCCAGCGCTGAAGCCCCTGCCGAAATACGCCGTCGACCGGCCGCAACGCGGTTCGGACCTCAACACCCAGGACGAAAACGCCGGCATCGCAGAACTGGTCGCGAGCCTCAACAGCGACGGCTACTGGCCGACCTTGCTCAACGCCACCAGCAATGTCTTCCATCCCGATGCGGAAGCCGCGCTTTTGCCGGCGTCGATCGCCGCCAACGGCGAAGCGATCGATGCCCGCGACACCTCGCCCTACATCACCACCACGCCGGTGATCGGCATTTCGACGGGGACCTACATCAACAACATGAGCCGGCTGATCCACTTCCTCGACAGGACCTCCGCATGATAATCCCCGATGACGGCTGGAACCTGTGGATCGACCAGGCCGCTTCCTGGCAGGACGACACCATCTTCCTGCCCGCCCAGGTCGATCTCAAAAACCTGCCGGTCAATCCGCCGACCGGCGGCTGGAGCGCGCTCACGCCCGAAACCGTCGTCACCCTGCCGGCCACAGTCGAACAGCATTTCTGGGGCCGGTTCGGCCTGCGACCCTATACCGGCGACGAATACCGCTATGCCGAGGACGACGACGTGCCGCAAAACGGGGCGTATCGCGGCGTGTCGTGGTGGTGGCGCGATATCGAGATCCCCGCTGCGGCCAAGGGCAAACGCGTGCTCCTGCATATTCGCGGCGCCCGCCTGCGCGCCGAGGTCTTCCTCAACGAGACCCTGGTCGGCTATTCGATCATGTCGGAGCTGCCCTTCGACTGCGACCTGACCCGGGCCATGAAACCCGGCCAGCCTAACCGGCTGGCCATCCGCATCACCAATCCCGGCGGCCGCTACGACTGGCGCGACTCGACCACCATGATGTGGGGCAAGGCCAGGCTGTTCGCCTCGCACGGCTTCGGCGGCCTGGACCGCGGCATGTCGCTCACCGTCCACCCCCTCGACGGCCATATCAGCGACGCCTGGGTGCTGAACACGCCCGACCCCCACGTCGTCACCGGCCATGTCGAGGTCACCGGCAAGAAACGCAAGCTGACCGCCGTCCTGCTCGACGCCGACCTGAAACCCGTCCCGGCGGATATCCGGCTCAAGGACGGCGTTTTCACCGTCTCGGCGCCCTCGGCCCAACTGTGGGACCTGGAAAACCGCCACCTCTACCATCTGCGCTTCAGTTATGGCGACGACACCCGCGATGTCCGCTTCGGCTTCCGCTGGTTCGGCGTCGATGGCCTCGGCAGCGACGCCGTGCTGCGGCTGAACGGCAAACGCATCAAACTCTACTCGGCCATCTCCTGGGGCTATTGGGGCTATAACGGGATGTGGCCGACCCCCGTCCTGGCGCGGCGCGAGATCGACTCGGCCAAGGCCCTGGGCCTCAACACCCTCCATGCCCACCGCAATGTCGGCAAGGCCGATGTGTTCAAGGCCCAGGACGAACTGGGTCTCCTGCGCGTGATGGAACCCGGCGGCGGCCGCCACGCCATCGCCAGGGATATCAAACCCGGCGAGACCCTGTCCGAAGCCGATATCTTCAGCCGCGCCTTCATGGTCGAAAAATGCGTTGCCATGGCGAAAGCCTTCCGGTCGCACCCATCGCTGGCCCACTACACCCTGCAGAACGAGATCGGCGCCAACCTGGCCAATCCCGACGTCCAGGCGGTGTTGAAGGCCATCCACGACACCGACCCCAGCCGCGCAGTCATCCTCAATGACGGCTTCGTCGCCCGCGGCGCCGCCCAGGCCATGTACCTGCCCTACAGCGATCACTACTATCGCTCCGACGTCGAAGAATGGGGCGGATGGTGGGTCAACCACCAGGGCGCCGGTGATCAGTGGTATGACAAATTTTATCAGACCAGGGACGATTATATCCACCACCAGCCGGGCAAACCCTACATCGTCGAATTCGGCGAGATGCAGGGCTGCGCGGTGGCCGACAATCACGTCAAGATGGTCGCCGACATCAAGGCCCAGGGCGGCAAGTCGTACGATCTGGCTGACCACACGGCCATTATCGAAAACACATCCAGTTATTGCGAAGTGTGGGGTTTCCGAAAAGCCTTCCCGACGACTGAATCGCTGTTCCTGTCAATCGGGCGCAAGGCCTATGACGCCTGGCAGCACTATTGCGAGAACATCCGCATCGGCGACTCGGTCGATGTCGCCGCCATCTCGGGATGGGAGACCACGGCCATCGAGAACCACTCCGGCATTGTCGATAACCTGCGGTATTTCAAGGCAAATCCGGATCTGATCAGGTCCAGCCTTCTGCCGGTCCGACCCGTCGCCAAGACCAAAAAACTGGCTTTTTCGGCTGGCGAGGCCGCCGAACTGGACATCTGGCTGCTCAACGACACCGACACCCAACTGACCGGCACTCTCAACCTCAGCCTGGTCACGCCCGATGGCAAGTCGTTGGAAATACTAACCTTTCCGGTGCCGAAACATGTCCGCGACCAGTTCAGCTACCTCCTTGCCGAAAAAATCACGACCCCGGTCCTGACCCAGACCGGCCTGCACAAGATCGTGCTGGAACTGCCCGGCCATTGGACCTCGACCTTCACACGCGAAATCTGGGTCACCCACACCCGTCCCGCCTTCGCCCGCCCTTTGAAAATAGGCGTTTCCGGCATCGCCAAATCCTTCTGCGACCAGCTGGCGGGAATTTCCGTCGTCACGTTCGAAGACTTTAAACCCAACACAAAATACGACGCCATCATCGCTTCCGGCCTCAAAGCTGAGGAGATCGAACGCCGCCAGATCGCCGAACAGACCGGCTTGGAAGCCCGGCCCAAGAAGGGCGAAAAGCCGGTCGTCATCCCCGGTGAACTGCCGCCCGACGTCCTCGCCGCGGTCCGCAAAGGCACCCCTTTGCTGGCCATGGTGCCCGAAGACGGCCTGGCGGATGGCGTGGCTAAACAATTGGCGGCATTGGGTTTATTCACCTATTCCGGCCAGGTCGGAAATCTCCGCGCACCGTGGATGGGCAACTGGAACTACCTGCGCGCCCATGCCCTGTTCGACGGCATCCCGACCGACCAGGCGACCAGCGTCCTGCATCAGATTCCCGGCGAACCGTCGAACGGCCTGAAGATCGAAGGCGATGGCATCCAGGTTATCGCCGGCTACAGCCGTGACCACGACCGCCACAACGGCGCCGCCTGTTTCACGGTCGAAAAAGCCGGCATGCGCGCCATTGTCCATCGCCTGCCGGACATGGTGGCGCCGCTGCAAAAACGTTTCCTGATCAATGCTTTAAAGTGGATGACGACATGAAATACCTGTTGCCCCTGATCGCTCTCACCTTCGCCACACCCACCTTCGCGCAAACCGACGCAGAAGCCCGCGCCCAGGTCAAAAAGATCACCGCCAAGAAGATCATCCTGGTCGGCGATTCGACCACGGCGGTCCAGGGCGGCTGGGGCCCCAGCTTCTGCGCCGACCACGTCACTTCCTTCCTGGCCTGCGTCAACCTGGCGCGCGGCGGGCGGTCCAGCTTCAACTATCGCGCCGAAGGTTCGTGGGATATCGCGCTGGCTGAAATGAAATCAGGCGGGTTCGCCAAGACCTATGTCCTGATCCAGTTCGGCCATAACGACCAGCCCGGCAAGCCCGGCCGCTCCACCGACTTGGCTACGGAATTTCCCGCCAACCTGCGCGCCTATGTCGAAGAGGTCCGTGCCGCCGGCGCTATCCCCGTGCTGGTGACGCCCCTGACCCGGCGCGGTTTCGAGAACGGCAAGCTGCAGGATGACCTCGGTCCCTGGGCCGACGCCACCCGCAAGGTCGCCCAAGAGATGAACGTGCCCGTGGTCGACCTCTACGCCCGCAGCCAGGCCGTGGTCCAGGCCATGGGCGCGGCCCAGGCGACGCAGTTTGCCCAACTCCCGCCGTCGGCGGAGGTCGCCGCCGCGGCCCAGACCGGCACCACCATTCCCGCCGCGACCGGCGTACCCGTACCGCCCAATGCCCCCGCGCCGACGCAAGCCCAGATCAACGCCGCCCTTGAACCCATGGGCGCCGCCAAGCTGTCCTTCGACTACACCCACCTGGGGCCGAAAGGCGCCGATGTCTTCGCCAAGATCGTCACGGAAGAACTCTCCAAGGCGGTTCCGGAACTTCGCAAGGATTTGATCCCGTAAGCCCTTGACCACGGCACCTGCGCATGTTTGCTGCGTGCGCAGGTGTACGGGGTGGTAAAATGGTGCGAGTTCTGGCGGTTATGGTCGCTGTGGTGGCGTGTGCGCCCGGCGTGGTTTGGGCACAGTCGGCAGAGGCCCCGCCAGCCGATAGTAAAGACAATCCCACCATCACCATCAAGGCGCGCAAGCCTTCGGTCACTAACAAGATCGACCGCCGTGTCTACGACGTCAGCACCAGTGCGCAATCGGCTTTTGCGACGGCCAGCGACGTTTTGCAGCGGATTCCCTCGGTCACCATCGATCCGCGCGGCCGCATCGCCCTGCGCGGCGATCCCCAGGTCAAGGTCATGATCGACGGCGTCGAATCCCGCTCAGGCGCCTTGGCCAACCTTCAGGCGTCCGAAATCGAGCGCATCGAGGTGATGACCAACCCGTCGGCCCAGTTCGCTTCCGACGGCAGCGGCGGCATCATCAACATCATCCTGAAAAAGAAGCGCAAGGACGGCGTCAACGGCAATGCCGGTGTCCGCGGCGATGACGACGGCCGCTACAACATCAATCTCGGCTTCAACACCAAGCGCGGACGCTGGACGTGGGGCGGCTCGGCCGGCACCAGCCGCACCCTGGAAAACACGACTTGGCGCGGTCATCAGACATGGGGCACGGAAACCACCGATGGCGTCAGCCATTCCGACGTGTCGCGCCGCGGCACCTATGCCAATGCCAGCCTGGCCTACGACGCCAACGAGCGCGACCGGCTGGAACTGAACCTCAGCCACTACCGCTGGCGGGCTTCGACGCGCGAGGACGGCACGGTGCTGATCAAGAATGCCGCCGGCCAGGTGATCGACGATCATGGTGAAGACGTTTTTAGCGCCGAAGCCGGCCACGGATCGGAAGTGTCGGCGCATTTCCAGCACAAGGGCGCCGTCGAAGGCGAAACCCTGGACCTGAACGTATCCTATAATACCGGGACCTATGCCGACGGCGCCTGGCACCGGCTGATCGGCGCCGTGCCTACGCCGTCCGATATCGCCTATGCCTATTTCAACGAAGGGCCCGAGGGCGGGATGAACTTCAAGGGCGACTACGAGCGGCCCCTCGGAAAATCCCGCCTGAACGCCGGGTTTGAAATCGAGACCAACGAAAGCGAGGGCCTGAACCGGTCGCAAAACCTCGCCAACCTGGTGCCGGGCGAAAGCGATATCGACAGCCTGTTCCTGTACGATCGCGCCACCCAGGCCGCCTATGTCACCTGGCAGACGCCGCTGGGCAAATGGGCGGTCATGCCGGGTTTGCGGGTCGAAGCCGAACGCTGGACGGCGGGCCCCGCCGAGACCTCCGACCTGCGCTGGCTGCCGTCACTGAACCTGAACCGCACCCTGTCGGACAGCACCAAGCTGGTGGCGAGCTACAGCCTCCGCACCCAGAGGCCCAACGGTTATCAGCTCAATCCGCGCCTTGTCTATTACGGCCGCTACTACACCTACGAAGGCAATCCTTATCTTAAGGCCCAGGAGACCGACGCCTACGAGATCGGCTATGAGTTCGAAGGCAAGGATTTCAGCTCCAACGGCAGCCTCTATTATCGCGTCAATGCTAACCCGATGACCCAGACACGGCGGGTGGTCGGCCAGGTCGTCATGACCTCGGTCACCACTGCCGATGAGTCGCGCGCCATGGGGCTGGAACTGACCGCGAAGGGCAAGGTCTCGGAAAAGATCGACTATTCGGTCAACCTGAACGTCTTCGACAGCGAGATCGCCGGGATGTTCGGCGGCGAGGCGCTGAAGCGGCAATATGTCACCTATTCCGGCAATGCCGTCATCGACTGGCGGCCCAATGCCAAGGACTGGCTGCAGTTCAACCTGAACGCCGAAGGCCGCGGCGTGCAGTTACAGGGCTATCAGACCGGTTTCTACCGCCTGGACATGGTCTACCGTCACAAGATCACACCGAAATGGACCTTCTCGGTGCGTGGCTTCGATCTGCTGAATTCGTCGAAGCGTGAGACGGTGTTCGAAACGCCGCAAGGCACGTCGCGCGTTGAAAGCCGCACCGAAAGCCCGGGTGTCATGATCGGCATCAACCGCAAGTTCGGCAAGGGTGGGGCAGAATAGGTCCTCATCATTGTAATCCTTTACATCGTTTACATATTGAGGTTTGCCGCATTTCGTGCTGCAACTCCGCCTGGGTCGTTCAGGGAGTTCCGCGTGAAGTGGGTTTGGGTTCTGTGCAGCGCGGGGGCGTTGACCGCCGTGACGGTTCCGGCGTTCGCCGAAGACGTTGTCATCGTCAGCACAAGGCTGAAAACCGCCGTGCCGTGGTCCGAACACCGCGTCGCCAAGGAGGGCCAGTCGGTCAATGACGTCCTGGAAGGCGTGCCCGGCATGACGGTTCTGGACGGCGGCGTGGCGGGATCGCGCGCCGAACTGTTCGTGCGCGGCGCCGACGCTAACTTCACCCCGGTGCTGATCGAAGGCGTGCCGGTCCATGACCTCGGCGATTCGCGCGGCGGCGCCTATGACTTTTCCACCCTGGCCGGTGATGAGATTTCCGGAGTTACCGTGGGGCAGGGGCCTTTGTCGGCCCTGTACGGTTCCGGCGCCCTGGCCGGCGTGGTGACGACCGAGATCGACCTGCAACCGCAACCGCAACTGCGCCTGTCGGTTTCGGGCGATGAGGAATATGCCGTCCGCCTGGCCGGTGGCGTCGATCTGGGCGGCTGGACTCTGAACGGCGCTGCCCGCCATGGCGAGGACGGCGACAAGGACCTGGGGCAGTGGCGGACGCTCTCGACCGTGACGGCGAAGTTGACGGGCGCGACGCCGCGCGATGGCCGCCTCAGCCTGTTCGTCCGCGCCGCTGACAGCGACCGTGAAGGTTTTGATGTCGCCAGCGGCGGAATTCTCTATTCGAACGGCGAACAGCAGCATATCCAGGACAAGGACCGCCTGGCTGGGTTGTCGTTCCGGCAACCGGCTGGCGATGGCCGAAGTGTCAACGTGAACCTGGCGGCTTTCCGGCGTGATCAGGACCAGTATAGCCCGGCCATGGGCGATCCGATGGCCGGCGGCACACCGGCAACGGTCCAGACCAGTTCTTTCGATAGAGTCCAGGCCACCGCCACCTATCGTGCCGCCGGCCAGCGGGTGGATTACGCCGCCGGCGTCGAGTTGATGCGCGAACAGGGCGAGGTCGACGGCGTGCTGGACTTCGGCTT
This sequence comes from Asticcacaulis sp. AC460, assembly GCF_000495795.1. Taxonomy (GTDB): domain Bacteria; phylum Pseudomonadota; class Alphaproteobacteria; order Caulobacterales; family Caulobacteraceae; genus Asticcacaulis. The sequence goes on along the minus strand of NZ_AWGD01000011.1, from coordinate 151,129 downwards.
CTTTTCACTGCCATCCAGTTTCGAACAGGACCGCAGCAGCGCCGGCGTCTTCGGCGAAGGCCTGGTCCGGCTGGGCGGCGGCTTCTCGTTGCGCGGCGGCATCCGCGCCGATGCCCGCGACAACGACAAGGCGGCGTGGAGCCATCGCGCCAGTCTGGAATGGCAGTCGGCCGACGATCGCCTGGCCGTGGCCGGCACCTGGGGCCGGTCGCTGAAGGTGCCGAGCTTCTACGCCCTGGGCGATCCGCTGGTTGGTTCGCCCGATCTGCGGCCGGAAGAAAGCGAAGGCGGCGATCTCCGCCTGGCGTACCGGTTCGGTGGTGCGCGTCTGACGATCGCGGCCCACAGCACCGTCTATCGCAACCTGATCGACTTCGATTTCGCTACCTTCAAGCTGGTCAACCGCGACAAGGTGGAAATTTCCGGCGTCGACCTGGGCCTGGAAGGCCCGATCGGATCGCGGGTGACCTATGAGGCGCGGGTCTCGACCCTGAAGAACGAGGTCAATGGCAGCGAGGATGGCCTGTTGCATCGGCCGGACCTGACGGCGGCGTTCGACGTGACCTGGACGCCTTCGCCGGGATGGACCGTGCGGCTGGACAACCGTTATGTCGGCAAGCGTTCGTCCAATTCGATCCCGACCGGCGATGTCAGGTTGAAAGGCTATGTCCGCAGCGATCTGACGGTCGGCTATGGTTTTGGAGATGGGCTGGCGGTGTCGGCGCGGATCGGCAATCTGTGGGATGCGGAGTATGAAACCGTGGTCGGCTTCCGGGCGCGGGGACGCAATGTAACGGTGAGTTTGCGTAAGGCGTTTTAAAGACCGAAGAATACCCCTCCGCCGGCTTCGCCGGCACCCCCCCCATGAGATGGGGAGGAGGGCGCTTCCCCGTAAGCTGTGAAGAAGACAAGAAAAAACAAGATCGAGAGGAAACAATGGCGATAGTTCAAAGATTGGGTCTGGGCCGCGGTAAGCTGCTGTTCGGGCTGATACTCGTCCTGGCCGCCCTGGCCGTGGCGTTTGCTGCCTGGGCCGCGAAAGGCCCCGCAAGAGCAACGGCCAAACCGCTGATGGGGGCGCAGGTCCTGGTCTTTTCCAAGACCGCCGGCTTCCGTCACGACTCCATCCCGACCGGCCAAGCGGCGCTCAAGGACCTGGCTCAAAAGCAGGGCTTCAGCGTCACCGTCACCGAGGACGCGTCGGTCTTCACCGACGACAACCTGAAGACCTATGACGCCGTCGTGTTCCTCAACACCACGGGCGATATCCTGGACGAAAACCAGCAGGCCGCCTTCGAACACTTTATCCAGTCGGGCGGTGGCCTTCTGGGCATACACTCGGCGACCGACACCGAAAGCGACGGCAAGTGGCCGTGGTACACCAAGCTGATCGGCGGCCATTTCAAGCACCACCCGGCCATCCAGGAAGCCCGGCTGGTCGTCGCCGATCCGCACAACCCGGCCATTGCCGCCGATCCCGCCCTGGTCAAGAAGGGCGAGCTGCGCTTCACCGACGAGTGGTACGACTACCGCGACGTCAGCCCCTTCCTGCACCACATTCTGAAAATCGACAGCCAGAGCTACCAGGGATCGCAATCCCAGGGCATCAGCAACATGGTATGGTCGAACGACTTTGACGGCGGCCGCGGCTTCTATATCGGCCTGGGCCACCGCAACGAATCCTATGCCGAACCGATCATGCAGCGCCTGATCATTCAGGGTCTGACCTATGCCGTCGGCAACAAAGCCAAGGATTACAGCAAGGTCCGCCCGGCGGCCGAGCGCATGACGCGCGAAACCGTCGTCTCCAACATGAATGAGCCGATCGCTTTCGACTTCCTGCCCGACCGCAGCATTCTGATCATCCAGCGTGGCGGCGAGCTGATCCATGTCGATCCGACCTGGGGCACGCGCCGCACGGTGGGCAAGGTGGCCTTCGATTCGTCCAATGGCGAGCACGGCGCCTATGCCCTGGCCGTCGATCCGGGCTTTGCCGGCAATCGCATTCTCTACATCCAGCATTCGAAGCGCGGAAAGGGCGGCAAGATGATGAACCGCGTCGGCCGCTTCCGGCTGGACGTGAAGGCCGGGCGCCTGACCCCGGTCGATACCCTGATCGATATCCCGATCGAGGACACCTGCTGCCACACCGGCAGCGGCCTGCTGTTCAACAAGGCCGGCGAGCTGTTCATCACCACGGGCGATAACACCAATCCGTGGGACAAGGACGTCAACGGCTTCGCGCCGCTGGATAACCGTCCGACCGGCGGCGACATGGATGCCGGCCGTTCGTCGGGCAACACCCAGGACCTGCGCGGCAAGATCCTGCGCATCCGGCCCAAGCCCGCCGGTGGTTACACCGTGCCGAAGGGCAACCTGTTCGCCAGCCCGAAACAGGGCCGGCCGGAAATCTACGCCATGGGCTTCCGTAACCCGTACTCGCTCGCTCAGGACCCGAAGACGGGCTACCTGTATCTCGGCGATGTCGGCCCGGATTCCAGCGTCGACGACGAGAACCGCGGCGTGCGCGGCCATGACGAGATCAACGAGATCAAGAGCCCTGGCAACTACGGCTGGCCGCTGTTCATCGGCAACAACTATCCCTACCACAAGCACGACTTCGTCACCGGCGCCAATGGCCCGGCCTTCGATCCGGCGCATCCGGTCAATCCGTCGGCGCGCAATACCGGTATGAAGGTGCTGCCGCCGGCGCGTCCAGCCCTGCTGTACTATCCGTACAACGAATCCTCGATCTTCCCGGAACTGGGCACGGGCGGCCGTTCGGCGACGGCGGGCGGCGTTTACCGCCGGCTGAAAACCCCGGCGACGACCAACCTCCCGGTCTGGTACGAGGGCAAGCTGTTCATCTCGGACTTCGTGCGCAGCTATGTGAAGGTGGTCGATTTCGACAACCAGGGGAATGTCCGCCAGATCGTCGATTTGGCGCCCAACGTGAAGATCGACAACCCGATCGACATGATGTTCGGCCCGGACGGTAACCTGTATGTCCTAGCCTATGGGCCGAAGTGGAACGCGCCGAACCCGACGTCGGGCCTGTACCGGATCGTCTTCCGGCCGGGTGAGTTGGAGCCCGTGGCGGTCGCTGTGGCCGAGGCGCCGGTATCACCTGCCCTGGCTCTGCTGGAGGACAATTCGTGCCTGTCGTGCCACCAGATCGACGAGGACTCGGTCGGGCCGTCGTACAAGAAGGTGGCGGCGAAGTACCACGATCGTGCCGATGCGGTGGACTATGTTGCCGGACGGATCGGCGCTGGCAGCACGGGTGTGTGGGGTGGAACCCATGCCATGCCGGCCTTCGAAGGTATCAGCGAGGATGACCGTAAGGTGCTCGCGACGTACATTCTGGCGCAGTAAGCGGGGCTGCACGCCCCCTCCGTCTCGACGCGTTTCGCCCTGCGGGCTCACTTGCTCGACACCTCCCCCGTAAACGGGGGAGGATAGTCGCTTCTTATTCTCCACCGCTTGCGGGGGAGGTGCTGAGCAAGCGAAAGCCGAAGGCTGTAGCGCGTCGAAGCGGAGGGGGTGTGAAGCCCACTATTCGAAACCGCCGCCGAGCGCGGCGTACAGGTTGACCAGGTTGACCGCCCGCACCAGCCGGATGCCGATCAGCTGTTGCTGGGCGCCGTAAGACGTCCGCTCGGCATCGACCAGGGTCAAACGCGAATCCACACCCTGGGTAAACCGCGCCTGAGCCAGCGCGTTGCTGTCTGCAGCCGCCTCAACCACGCGGGTCTGGGCGCTGAGCCGTTCGTCGATGGTCGAGCGCGTCGCCAGTTGATCCGAAACATCGCGGAACGCCGCTTGGATGGCCTGCTCATACTGGGCCACGGCGATGTCGCGGCTGGTATTGGCAACACCGAGATTGGCGCGGTTGGCGCCGCCGGCGAAGATCGGCACCGAGATCGACGGCGAGAAGGTCCAGGTATCCGTCCCGTCGAACAGTTGCCCCAGATCGGTTGAGGCCTTGCCAACGCTCCCGGTCAGCGAGATGCTCGGGAAGAAGGCGGCGCGCGCCGCACCGATATTGGCATTGGCCGCCTTCAAACCATACTCCGCCGCCAGCACGTCCGGCCGCTTCAGCAGCACGTCCGACGGCACGCCCACCGGCAGGTCGGCCAGGACCGCATTATCGGGGAAGGCATCCGGCAGGTTTTCCGCGGCCACTTCGGCGCCGACCAGCAGCCGCAGGGCATTCTGGTCCTGTTGCACCAGCGCACTTAACGACGCGACATCGCCGCGGGCTTGCTCTGTCAGCACCTGGGCCTGGCGCAGGGTCAACTGATCCGAGGCGCCGGCGTCGAAACGCCGTTGCGTCAGGTCAAGGCTCTCCTCACGCGACCGCAGGGTCTGCCGCGACAGCCGCAGTTGTTCCTGGTCGGCGGCAAGGGTCAGCCAGGTCGAGGCCACGGCCGAAATCAGGCTGATCTGGGCGGCCTTGCGGTTTTCACCGGCGGCGAAATAGGTGTTCTGCGCCGCCTGGCTCAGCGAGCGCACGCGGCCAAACAGGTCGATCTCCCACGCCGCGCCGATATTGGCGCTATAGACTTCGGTCTCGCCGACCGGATTGCCCGAGGCATCAACCTGACCGGTATCGCCGCGCGTGCCGGAGACGCTGCCATTGACGCCCGGCAGCAAGCCGGCACGCTGGATGCGGTACTGCTGGCGGGTGCGCTCGACATTGAGCACTGCCACGCGCAGGTCGCGGTTGTTGTCCAGCGACTGGGCGATGACCGCCTGCAGGCGCGGGTCGAGGAAAACCTGGCGCCAAGACAGGGTTTCGGCCGAAACGCTCGAGGCTTCGGCTGGGAACTGGCCCGGTACCGGCAGGACTCCGCGCTCATATTTCGGGGCCATGGTGCACGCGCTCAACGCTACGGCGCCCACGGTGGTCAGAAGGAAAAGTCGAACAAGCTTAGGCATGATCAGTGCCCTCCGCGGCTATTGGGGTCGTTGTCGAGCAGGGCTTCGGCTTCGCGTTGCAGGGCCAGTTTCTTCAGGTGCTTTTCGTCGGCCTTGAAGATGCGTTCGATGACGACGAAGAACAGCGGGATGAAGAAGATGGCCAGCAGGGTGGCAGAAATGATGCCGCCGACCAGGCCGGTACCGATGGCGTTCTGGCTGCCGGACCCCGCGCCGTTGGCGAAGACCAGCGGCGTAATGCCGAAGGTGAAGGCCAGCGAGGTCATGATGATCGGGCGCAGACGGACCCGGACGGCTTCCAGGGTGGCGTCGATCAGGCTCATGCCCTTCTCGTGGTTATGCTTGGCGAACTCGACGATCAGGATGGCGTTCTTGGAACTGAGCCCGATGATGGTCAACAGCGCCACCTGGAGGTAGATATCGTTGGCCAGGCCGCGCAGCATGGTGGCCAGCAAGGCCCCCAGAACGCCCAGCGGGATGACCATGACGATGGCGACGGGGATCGACCAGCTTTCGTACAGGGCGGCCAACAGGATGAAGACCACGAAGATCGACAGGGCGTACAGCATCGGGGCTTCGGCGCCGGATTGCTTTTCCTGTAACGACAGGCCCGTCCATTCATATGAAATGCCGGCGGGCAGGGTGGCGATGATCTTTTCCATCTCGGCCATGGCCTGACCCGATGACTTGCCGGGAGCGGCTGCTCCCTGGACGTTCATCGACGGGGCGCCGTTATAGCGTTCCAGGCGCGGGGAGCCGAACTCCCAGTGCGAGGTGGCGAAGGCGGAGAAGGGCACCATATTGCCCTGGTCGTTACGGACATACCAGCGGTCGAGGTCTTCGGGCCTCATGCGGAAGGGGGCATCGGCCTGGACATAGACCTTCTTGACCCGGTTGCGGTCGATGAAGTCGTTGACATAGGCGCCGCCCATGGCGCTGGACAGGGTCGCATTGATGTCGCCGAGGCTCAGGCCCATGGCGCCGGCGGCGGCCTGGTCGATTTCCAGCTTCAGCTGAGGCGTGTCTTCCATACCGTTAGGACGCACCCCGGCCAAGGCCGGGTTCTGCGAGGCCATGCCCAGGACCTGGTTGCGGGCATTGAGCAGGGCGTCGTGACCGACCCCGCCGACGTCCTTGAGCTGAAGGTCGAAGCCGGACGAGTTGCCCAGTTCGGACACGGCCGGTGGCACGATGGCGAAGGCCATGGCGTCGCGGAACTGCATGAAGGTGCCCATGGCGCGTCCGGCGACAGCCGAGGCCTTCATGTTTTCGCCCTTGCGTTCTTCGAAATCTTTCAGGCGGACGAAAGCCATGCCGGCATTCTGGCCAGGTCCCGAGAAGGAGAAGCCCGAGACGGTAAAGGCCGAAGCGACAGCCGGGTCGTTCTTGAACTGGTCATAGACCTGATCCAGCACGGCCAGGGTCCGTTCTTCGGTCGCACCGGGGGGCAGTTGCACGATGGTGAACAGGTAGCCCTGGTCTTCATCCGGCAGGAAGGCGGTCGGGATGCGCGTGAACAGCACGACCATCAGCCCGACAATCACCAGGAAGATGGTGAGATAGCGCGCGCTCTGGCCCAGGATGCGGTTGACGGCGTTGCGATAGGCGACGGCGGCGCGGTCGAAATTGCGGTTGAACCAGCCGAAGAAACCCTTGGGCTCATGATTCGCCGTGATCGGCTTCAGCAAGGTCGCGCAGAGCGCCGGTGTCAGCACCAGGGCGACGACCACCGACAGGGCCATGGCGGAGACCATGGTGATCGAGAACTGGCGGTAGATGACGCCCTGCGAGCCGCCGAAGAAGGCCATGGGAATGAACACCGCCGACAGGACCAGGGCGATACCGATAAGGGCGCCGGTGATCTCATTCATCGACTTGATGGTGGCGGCCAGAGGCGGAAGCCCTTCCTCGCGCATGACGCGCTCGACGTTTTCGACCACGACGATGGCGTCGTCGACCAGTAGCCCGATGGCCAGAACCAGGGCGAACAGGGTCAGGGTATTGATGGAGTAGCCGAATGCCGCCAGGACGGCAAAGGTCCCCAGCAGAACCACCGGAACGGCGATCGTCGGAATCAGGGTGGCGCGCCAGTTCTGCAGGAACAGGAACATGACCAGGAAGACCAGGACGACGGCTTCGACCAGGGTCTTGATGACCTCATGGATCGACAGTTCGACGAACGGCGTCGTGTCGAACGGCACGACATACTTGTAACCCGCAGGGAAGCCTTTCGACAGCTGGTCCATTTTGAGCTTGACCGCCTTGGCGGTTTCCAGCGCGTTGGCGCCGGTCGACAGGCTGATCGCCATGCCGGTGGCCGGCCGGCCGTTGAACTTCACCGACGCGGCATATTGTTCGGCGCCCATCTCTACGCGCGCGACGTCCTGGAGGCGCACCGTGGCGCCACCGGCCGAGTTCTTAACGATGATCTGGCGGAATTGCTCGACCGTGGTCAGGCGCGACTGCGCCGTAATGGTGGCGTTCAGCGCCGTGCCCTTGACGGCCGGCAAACCGCCCAGCTGCCCGGCCGAAACCTGGGTATTCTGGGCACGAATGGCGGCGATGACGTCGGTGGGTGTCAGGTTGTAGCCGGTCAGCTTGGCCGGATCGAGCCAGATGCGCATGCCGTACTGGGCGCCGAAATTCTGGATCGTTCCGACGCCATCGACGCGGCTGACCTGGTCGATCAGGGTCGAGCTCATATAGTCGCCCAGATCGGTGCTGCTGACATTGGGATCGTCGGAATACAGACCGATGGCCATCAGGAAGCTGCCGGTCGCCTTGCTCACGCTGAGGCCCTGTTGTTGCACCTCCTGCGGCAGCAGGGCGGTGGCGGATTGCAGCTTGTTCTGGACCTGGACCTGGGCGATGTCGGGGTCGATTCCGGACTTGAAGGTCAGGGTGACACTGGCCGCGCCGCTCGAATCCGAGGTCGAATTCATATACAGCAGCCCGTCGATGCCCTTCATCTGTTGTTCGATGATCTGGGTGACGCTGTCTTCCACCGTCTTGGCCGAGGCACCGGGATAGAAGGCCGAGACCGATACCTGGGGCAGGGCGATCTGGGGATACTGCGCGATCGGCAGCTTCCAGATCGAAAGGATGCCGGCCATCATGATGACGATGGCCACGACCCAGGCGAAGATCGGACGGTGGATGAAGAAACGGGAGAGCATTGCCGGTATCCTTCAGAGCGCAATCCGATAAAGTGTGCAGCACTTTTCGGAAAAATTGCGCGTCAAAACAAAAATCTAGAGCGGCGTTTTGAGTCTACCAAAACCCCGCTCTAGGGAATGGGCTTATAGGCTTTGGAGTCGGTTCAGGCCTGGTGGGGCCTTATTTTTTTTCGGCGGCGGCGCCGATGGTCACGGGCTTGACGGGAGCATCGGGCATAACCTTTTGCAGGCCTTCGACAATGACGCGGTCGCCGGGTTGCAGGCCTTCGGTGACCAGCCACTTGTTGCCGACCGTCTGGGTGGTCTTGATCGGGCGCGGCTGGGCCTTGTTGTCCTTGGTGACGACCATGACCATGGCATTGCCCTTGGGGTCGCGGGTGACGGCGGGCTGGGGCACCAGGATGCCGTTGCCGACCACGCCGGAAATGACGCGGGCCTTGGCGTACATGCCGGGCAACAGGGCGCCGTCGGGATTGGCGAACACGGCGCGCAGGGTCACCGTTCCGGTGGCCGGATCGACCGTGACGTCGGAAAACTGCAGGCGGCCCTTGAGCGGATAGACCGAACCGTCCTCCAGGATCAGCTCGACATCGGCCGAGGCCGGTTCGCTGATCTGGCCGCCGGCGACGGCGCGCTTGAGGCGGGTCAGCTCGGCGACCGACTGGTTGATGTCGAGATAGACCTGCTCAATGTTCTGGATGCGGGCCAGTTCCGTCGGCTGGGCCGCTGTCACCAGGGCGCCGGGCGTGACCGTGGACTTGCCGATGCGGCCGGAAATGGGGGCTGCGACCTTGGTGTAGTTCAGATTGATGGCGGCGGTCTGCACCGAAGCCTCGGCCGCCTGTACGGAGGCCTTGGCCTGGCCGAGCGCGGCCTGGGCGTCGTCGTTTTCCTGCTTGGACACGGCATTGACCTTGACCAGTTCGGCGTAGCGCTCGGCGCGCAGCTTCGCACTGGTCAGCGACGCATTGGCCTGGGCCAGTTGCGCCTGGGCCTGGGCGTACTGGGCCTGGAACGGGGCGGCGTCGATCTGGTAAAGCGGCTGGCCCTGACGGACGTAGCCGCCTTCGGTGAACAGGCGCGCCTTGACCAGGCCGCTGACCTGGGGCCGTACGTCGGAAACCAGATAGGCCGAGGTCCGGCCGGACAGTTCGGTGGTGATCGGCACGGGTTCGGATTGGACCACCACGATGCCGACCTCGGTCGCGCCGCCTTGGGGCATGCCCTGCTGTTTCTTGCCGCAGGCGGTCATACCCAAAGTCGCGGCCAGGAGGATCGCCACGGGGAGGGCGCCGCGCTTAATGGACGAAAGGGACGGGGTCATGCGGATTCTCCGGGACGAACGAGAGTCGGTTACGCAGGTATGAGGATACTGAATTCCGTTTGCGCCGCAATGCCGACAAAAACTGTCAGTAGAGATGCGAAAAATGAGAATGATCGTTCACTCTCATTTGAGTGGCTTTAAGCCTGGCAATCCTGTATGTCAAGCACCAGGCTGCATTACAAAATGTTTAAATCCTTATTTACCAAGGAATCTGCGTAAAGAATGACCACGGACGCCCTGCCCGCGGACGGCACCAAACCTCGCCCGAGTCGCGAGGCCCGCCGCCAGCATATCCTCGAAGCCACCTTGCGCTGTGTCCGCCGTTCGGGGTTCCACGGCGCCAGCATGGCTGACATTGCTGCGGAAGCGAAGATGAGCGTCGGCGTCATCTATAGGTACTTTGCCAATAAGGAAGCCATTATTGAGGCCATCGTTGCCAACGACCTGGCCGAAATGCGCGCCAAATTCGCCGAGTGGGACGCCACGCCCGACGAACGGCTGATGGAGGTGCTGCTTGAGACGATGGAGCACGCCATCGCGCACAAGTACGATCCGGACAACTCGGCCCTGGCGCTGGAGGTGCTGGCCGAAGCCGCGCGCAATCCGCGTGTGGCCGCGATCGTCCAGGCCGCCGATATCGAGGAACGCGAACTGGGCCGGGGCTTGTGCCGGCGCTTGAATCCGGGCTTCGGCGATCCGGCCCTGATGGACGCGCGCGGCGAGATCATTGGCATGATCTTCGACGGCATGATGATCCGGGCGATTTCCAACCCCCATACGGATCGCAAGGCGCTGTTGCTGGGCCTGCGCCAGGTGATGCAGGTGCTGTTCACCATGCCGGAGTGTCGGGGGGACTAAGTCTCCACCTACTTGCAGTCGTCGTGAACAGGCTGTGTCGTTCCCGGCACTTCACCCGTCGTCAGCCCCACAGCACGCAGGGGTTCTGCGGCATCGACATCGATCCACACATGGGTGACGTCGCGCACGGCGCACATCTCTCCGCTGTCGCGGTACCAGACATCGCCGGCTGCATTCAGCTCATAAACCTGGCCCGGCGCCCAGCTCTTGAACGCCCGGAATGGCCCGGTATCGCCGTGGATCAGAAACACCGGCTTGCCGAAATTGGCCGCCAAAGCCGGCAGCATGTCACGGATGGGATAGAAGCCGTCGCACGGCACCTCGCGTTTCCCCGCCACCGCATCGAAACAGGGATGACCGAAAGCTTTCGGATCGACCTCGGTCACCATGTCGGCCTGCATGATGATCACGACAGCGCGGGCCTTCTTCGCCGCCGCCACGGCAAAGGCCTCGTTCAGCCAGCCGACATTGGCCAGTTCGCGCGCTTCCGCCGCCTTGGCCGCTGTTGCCAGATCGTCACCCATGACTGAGTCGCGACCATTGTTGGTGCCGACCATGTTTAGGGTGGTCCACACCATGCCGCCATATTCGAAGCGGGCGTTTTCCGGCTGGCCTGCCTGCTGGATATAGTCGAACGCCGGATCGGTTACCGCCGGTGCCGCGAAGAACCTGCTGCGTAGAATGTCCAGCCGCGCCAGTTCCGAGAACTTGGTCGTGGTGCCCGGCACGTCCTTGCGGTCGCAGTCGGTCCATTCGTTGTCGCCGGGCGAATAGATAACAGGAATGGGTTTCAACGCCTCTACCAGTTTCGCGAAACGGTCGTCGGGTGCGCCGCAGACCTCGCCGCCGCCTTGCGTATCGCCGACGTGCAGGACAAACGGCGGTTTGATCGCCTTGATCTTGGGTATCGCCGTGGCCAGCATGGCTTCGTCACTGGCGTTATAGGGGGTGTCGCCGATGACCACGAACTCGGCCCGCGCCGGCGCCTCGCCGTGCGGCAGGCTGGCGCAGGCGCTCAAGGTCGCCAGGGCAAGACAGGACATTACGAAGCGGATCATGGCAGCCCTCCGGAAGATGGCCGCACTCAACACCCGGCGGCCTTTCGCCGCAAGACAAAACACGCGCGCGACCTTGACCCCGCCATGAACAAAATGATAATCATTCGCATCTTATTATCTGGCGGCCATGAAACTCACCGAACTGAAAGCCTTCACCCCTGCCCGCGTCATCGCGGTCAGCGACACCTCCGACGCCGACCCGATCGCCCGGCGCCTGCGCGAGATCGGCTTTGTCGATGGTGAACCGCTCCAGGTGGTGGGCCGCGGCCCGTTCGGCGCCGATCCGTTGCTGATCCAGATCGGCTTTACCCGCTTTGCCCTGCGCCGCTCCGAGGCCGCCCGCATTACGGTAGAACTGGCCGCCTGATGTCCACGCTTAACATCGCCCTGGTCGGCAATCCCAACTGCGGCAAGACCGCCCTGTTCAACCAACTGACTGGCTCGCGCCAGAAGGTCGCCAACTATGCCGGCGTCACGGTCGAGCGCAAGGAAGGCACATTCACCGCTCCGTCCGGCCGCACCGTCCATGTCCTGGACCTGCCCGGCACCTACAGCCTGGACGCCTTGGGCGCCGACGAAATCATCACCCGCGACGTCTGTCTGGGTCAGCTCGAAGGCGTCGCCGTCCCCGACCTGATCGTCTGCGTCGCCGACGCAACCAACCTGCGACTGCACCTGCGTTTCGTGCTGGAAATCCGCCGCTTGGGCCGGCCGATGGTGCTGGCGCTGAACATGATGGACGCCGCCCGCAAGCGCGGCATCCAGATCGACACCGCCGGGCTGGAACGCGAACTGGGCCTGCCGGTGATCGAGACCGTCGCCGTCACTTCCGAAGGCACCAAGGCGCTGATCGGCCAGATCGACCGCGCCACCCCGGCCGCGCCACCTGTCAGCCCGGTCGAAACCGACCACAGCGAAACGCGCCGGATTCTCTCCGCCACCGTGGTCATGCCGACGCGTACTGCGAAAACCGACGATGCCCTGGACCGCTTCCTGCTTAATCCGTGGCTGGGTATTCCGCTGCTGCTAGTCATCATGTTCCTGGTCTTCCAGGCGGTGTTCACTTGGGCGACCCCGGCCCAAGACGCCATTGAGGGCAGCCTTGCCTGGCTGGGTGGCGTCGCGACCCAGTCCATGCCCGACGGCCTGCTGAAAAGCTTCGTCGCCGACGCCCTGTTCGGCGGCCTGGGCAGCGTTCTGGTCTTCCTGCCCCAGATCATTATCCTGTTCTTCTTCATCCTGGTCCTGGAAGAATCCGGTTACCTGCCGCGCGCCTCGTTCCTGCTGGACCGGGTGATGGGCGCGGCCGGCCTGACCGGACGGTCGTTCATCCCGCTGCTCAGTTCGCATGCCTGCGCCATCCCGGGCATCATGGCCACGCGCAGCATTCCCGACCTGCGCGAACGCATGACCACCATCCTGATATCGCCGCTGATGACCTGCTCGGCGCGGATTCCCGTCTATACCCTGCTGATCGGCGCCTTTTTGCCTAACACGACCGTCTGGGGCTTCCTCAGCTTCCAGGGCGTGGTGTTGTTCGGCATGTACCTGATCGGTATTGTCTCGGGCCTGATCGTGTCGTGGGTGATTTCGATCAGCCGCCGCGAAAAGCGGGAATATCCGCTGCTGATGGAGCTGCCGTCCTATCGCTTCCCCAACCTGAAGAGCCTGGCCCTGGGCCTGTGGGAGCGGGCGATGATCTTCATCCGCCGTATCACGGGGATCATCTTTACCGTCAACACCCTGCTGTGGGTCCTGGTCACCTTCCCGGGCAAGCCCGACGGCGCCACGGGCCCGGACATCGACTATTCGATCGCCGGCCGCATCGGTCATTTCATCCAGCCGGCCTTCGATGCCATCGGCTTCAACTGGCAGATCTGCGTCGCCCTGATCCCCGGCCTGGCCGCCCGCGAAGTCGCGGTGTCGGCCCTGGGCACCGTCTACAGCGTCGCAGGCAGCGACGATGAAATCGCCAGTCAGTTGGGCGGGCTGATCTCGTCGCAATGGTCGCTGGCCACGGCCTTGTCGCTGATGGCGTGGTACGTCTTCGCGCCGCAATGCCTGTCGACCCTGGCCGTTATCAAGCGCGAGACCAACGGCTGGAAATATGTCGCGGTGACGGCGGGCTATCTGTTCGCCCTGGCCTATGTCGCAGCGTTTGCGACCTATCAGATCACCAAGGCGCTGACGTCATGATCCAGGGTTTGATCGTTGCTCTGATCGTGGCCTTCGCCGCGTGGCAGCTGGTAAAGCGCTTCCTGCCGAAGAAAGCCGCCGCCGAGTCGGACGGCTGCGGTTCGGGCTGCGAAAGCTGCAACGGCTGCAAGGCGATTGACTTCGGACCGCTGGAGCCGCGGGACCGAGCTTAGGGGGCCACCGCCTGCTCAAACGGCACTGCGGGCAGGCCCGTCTTGCCGTCATACAGGTTGCAGGTCGGCGCATCGGCCCAGCAGAACCGCACCTTGGTGGCATCGGCCGCCGCCAGCAACACCACCGTCTTGCCGCTCGCCTCGGCATCGACATAGCGGCAGTCGTTACTCACACAGGCTTCGAACCCGATCGGGCGATTGGAGCTGTAGGTGATGAAATCGCCCTCCATGCCGTCGAAGGTCACCACCAGGCGATCGCCGTCCTTCACCGCCGACTTGATCATCGGCCCCGATTCCGAGCCGTTGAAGCCATACAGTTTAATGGCAATCGCCCGCGATATCCGCTCGCCCAGAACCTGCTTGTTGGCCGGATGGATGTCGGTGGGCTCGCCGATATCAATCGCCGTGGCCAGCACCGCGTTGCCATCCGCCAGAACCGCCAGGCGCTGATCCTCACGCAGCCGCGCCCATCCCGATTCCACGGGTTTCACCGCGCGGTTCTCGTAATTGGCCAACTGCACCACGGCGAAGACCATGTCGTCGCCGAACTGGCCGCGCCAGTCCTTGAACAGCCGCGCCATCAGGCTCTGATAGGGCCGGCCGACATTGCTTTCGCCCTGGTACCAGACCGTTCCGGCAAAGCCGAACGGTCCCATCGGCGCGATCATGCCGTTTTTCAGGATGCTGACCCCGCCGGTGGCGTCCCACGGCGCGCGCGGCGGATTGCCCAATCCCGCCGGTACCGGATTCCAGCGCCAGCCCGCCAGCGGTACCGCCGTGCCGTCGGCAAGCTTCAGCTGGCGCGGAGTATCGCCATACATGCCGCCATAGCTCCACAGATCGACGACATTGAGCACCACGACATTGTCGCCGGCCTTAAGCGTGCCCGCGGACACCTTGTATTTGCGTTCCGTCCCGGCGCCGGAGGTAAAGCCGACTGGTTGGCCGTTCAGCCAGGTCTGGTCGATGTCGTCGACCCGGCCCAGTTCCAGGGTCGCGGCTTGCGCCGCCTGTTCCGCCGTCAGGGTGACGGTCGCGCCGTACCACAGGGGGCCATTGTAGCTGGCCAGTTCGCGCAGGCCCCACTTTTCCCAATTGCTGGATACGTTGGGCGCAGCCTGCCAGGTGCGCAGGTCGCCCGCCGAAGCCGCCCATGGCGTGCCGGGAGCGCCCTTGTCCTGCCACCACTGCTCGAAGCTGTGGCCGAACTCGGCGCCGGCCTTGTCGGGATCCTCGGCATAGAGGTTGAGCAGGTTTTCCGCCGCGGCATAGTCGGGCAGCAGGGCTTCCGGCGACAGCCAGGTGGTAATGTCGGAACCGCCCAGCGAGGCATGGACCAGGCCGATCGGGACCTGGACGCGCTTCTGCAGCGCCGCGGCGAAGAAGTAGCAGGTCGCCGACCAGTCGCCGACCGTGTCGGGCGCAGCCTTCTGCCAGGTAATGGGACCGGAGAACCGTTCCTGCGGCCTGGCCTGCGGGTTGACTGGAACCGTGGCCATGCGGATCAGGTCATTGGCCGAGTTGGAGATGACAACGTCTTCATTGAGGGCGCGTTTGACCGATATCTGCATGTTGGACTGGCCCGAGCACAGATAGACATCGCCGGACACCACGTCGTCCAATTCGAGGCGATCGCCCGATCCGGATGACACCGACAGCCGGCCGGTCTTGCCGGGCTGGAAGTCCGGCAGCTCGACCTGGAAGCGGCCCTTGTCGTCGGCGGAAGCCAGTTGGCTGATGTTGAAGAAGGAGACGGTGACCTCTTCGCCCGGGGCGGCATGGCCCGACACGACGGCGCCGTGGCGCGGCAGGACCATGTGATCCTGGAACAGGCCATCCAGCCGCAGGGGCACGTTTTCCTTGGCCGTTGCGGGCACGGCAGCGGCCAGCAAGGCCAGGCTCAGAAGGACAGGACGCATGATCGGTTCCCCCAACAGGTGTTTTCTAAAGGCCTAGCAAATCGTGCGGCGTTTGGCGCGGAAAAAGTGTGCGGCCCTCACGCCACACATCCAATAAGCAATTAAGAATCATTCGCAATATATGTTGACTCTGCAAATCATTCTCATTATCGCCTCGGGCATGCAATCTGAGGAGAGTAACCATGCGCACTGCGTTGATGATGACCGTTCCCCTGTGGCTGATGGCGGCGGCCGTGCCTGTCCTGGCGGATGATGAAGCCGTGACCATCCTGGCCACCCGGTCGGAAAAAGCCGTCGAGGACGTCCCGGCCACCGTCAGCGTGATCAGCGACACCGATATGGACGACCAATTGGTCAGCGATATCAAGGATTTGGTGCGCTATGAGCCGGGCGTGTCGGTGCGCAATTCGCCGGCGCGATTTACCGCTGCCGGCGCGACGACAGGGCGGGATGGCAATTCCGGCTTCAATATCCGCGGCCTGGAAGGTAACCGCGTCCTGATGACGGTCGACGGAATCCGCGTGCCGGACGGCTTTTCCTTCGGCGGTCAGAACGCCGGACGGGGCGATTATGTTGGCCTGGATCTGCTGAAATCGGTCGAAATTCTGCGCGGTCCGGCCTCGGCCTTGTACGGTTCGGACGGCATTGCCGGCGCCGTAAACTTCACCACGAAGGATCCGGGAGACTTCGTAAAAACTGGAAGTGTAGGCGGTCAGCTCAAATTCGGCCGCAATTCTGCCGACGACAGCCAGGGCGGCGGCATCGTTCTGGCCGGCCGTCGCGGTAGCCTCTCGGGCATGGTGGCATATTCGCAACGCCGGGGACACGAACAGGAGACCCAGGGCGATATCGACGCGCCGAACATCACCCGCACCACACCCAACCCGCAGGACATCGACAGCCAGTCGATCCTGGCCAAGCTGGTCTATGAGCCGTCCGACGCGCATCGCCTGCGCCTGACCTATGACCGTCAGGAAAGCGAAGTCGACACCATCGCCTGGTCGGCCGTGGCCGTGCCGCCTTTGGCCGCGACCTCGACGCTCAGCCTGTGGGCCCATGACACCACGGATCGCGACCGGCTCAGCTTTGATTACCGTTATCGCGGCGACGGCTTCGTCAAGACGGCTTTGGTGGCCGTCTACGGCCAGACCTCGCACAGCTACCAGTTTGCGTCCGAGGACCGTAATATCAGCGCCGACCGCACCCGGATCAATATTTTCGACACCGAGAGCTTGGGTAGCAGCGTCACGCTGACCAGTGAATTCGCCACGGGCAGCGTGACGCACAACCTCATCTATGGTGGCGACTGGTCGAAGACGACCCAGGAATCGGTCCGCGACGGCACCGTGCCGCCGGTCGGCGAAACCTTCCCGACGCGGGCCTTCCCGAATACCGACTATACGCGGACGGGCCTGTATGTTCAGGACGAAATCACCGCTTTCGACGGCAAGCTGTCGCTGTTCCCGGCCCTGCGCTTCGACAGCTATGAACTGACGCCGAAGCCGGATGCATTGCTAACCGGGTTCACGGCCTCGGCCCAGGACGGTTCGCACGTCTCGCCCAAGCTGGGCGGCCTGTACCGCTTCACCGGCAACCTGTCGGTTTTCGTCAACTATGCCGAAGGCTTCAAGGCGCCGGCCCCGTCCGAAGTCAACAACGCCTTCGCCAACCTGGTCTCCAACTATATGACCCTGCCCAATCCGGACCTGAAGCCGGAAACCAGCCAGACCTGGGAAGGCGGCCTGCGCTATCGCAACGACGTCTTCTCCGGCAGCGTCACGGTGTTCTCGGCCAAGTATGACGACTTCATCGAGCAGGTCTTCATCGGCGGCACCTTCACGGCCAATGACCCGGCCAAATACCAGTATGTCAACCAGTCGAAGGTCGAGATCGAGGGCGCCGAAGCCCGCGGTACCCTGAAGATCGGCGAGCGCTTCACCTTCGATGTGGCGGCGTCAACGGCGCGCGGCACCAACATCACGACCGGTAGCGCCCTGGCCAGCATCGATCCGGCCAAGCTGGTCCTGGGCCTGAGCTATCGTGCCCCGTCCGGTAATTACGGCGGCGGCCTGCACACCACGGCGGTTGTGCGCAAGGAAGCTGACCGGCTGGGCGTGACCTGCACCGGCGGCTGCTATATCCCCGACGCCTTTGCCGCGGTCGACCTGACCGGCTGGTGGGATGTCACGGAGAAGGCCACTGTGCGGGCCGGCCTGTTTAACCTGACCAACGAAAAATACGCTTGGTGGAGCGACGTTCGTGGCTTGGCCCGGACCTCGACCATCAAGGACGCCTACACCCAGCCCGGCGTCAACGGCGCCGTGTCGCTGACGGTGAAATTCTAAGGGAAACGCCTCATGAAAAAGCTCTGTCTGTCCCTGCTGGTTCTGCCGTTTGTGGCATCCGCCGCCCTGGCCCATTCGCCCTATCTCAAGCCCAACACCTTCAATCCCGACGCCAAGCGGCCGCATGTCACGGTCGAGGCTTCGTTCGCCGAAGGTGACCTGCGCCCCGACGTCGCCATGAAGTCCGACCACTTCGCCGTGGTTGGTCCCGATGGTACCGTCACCCCGCTGACCCCGGCGGCCAGCCTGAAGGACGCGACCTTCCTGGAGGTGCCTCTGGGCGCCGCCGGTACCTACCGCGTCACCTCGGGCCTGCGCACCGGCCGGGTCGCCAAGGCCGCCGTTAAGGACGGCCAGCTTCATTTCCAGGAAGACCCCCAGGCCGCCCCGGAACCGGGCGCCGTTATCGTCGATGTCCAGAGCCTGACCCGCGCCGACGTCTATGTCAGCAAGGGTAAGCCCGGCATGCTGCCGCCCGCCGGTACCGGCGTCGAGCTGCAGCCCCTGACCGCGCCCAATGACGCCTATGCCGGTGAGGCCGTCCGCTTCGCCGTCCTGGCCGACGGCAAGCCGCTGTCGGGCGAACACGTCACCATCGTCACCGATGGCCAGAACTATGCCGCCAAAAAGCTCGTCGACCTCGACCTGGTGTCGGATGCCAAGGGTGAGGTCAGCTTCACCCCGGCGACGGCGGGTCTCTACCTGATCCAGGTTCGCGTCCGCCGTCCGGCTTCCGAGACGACCTGGACCAGTTCCACCGCCACCGTCACCCTCGAAGTGCTGCCTCAGTAAGGAACGCGCCATGAAAAAGCTTATCCCCGCCCTGGCTGTTGTGGCCGCATTCACCGCCGCTCCGGCCTTTGCCGTGTCGCACTCGATCGCCGGCATGATCGAGGAGTACGACACCAACAAGGACGGCCAGGTCACCCGCGCCGAGTTCGAGGCCTACCGCCACGTCCGCTTCGACGAGACCGACGCCGACAAGAGCGGCGAACTGTCGGAAGCCGAATATGTCGCCGAGTTCGAGGCCCGTCTGAACGAGGACCTGAAGACTTTCGACCGCGACGAGGAAAAGAAGGTCGAGGAATACCAGCGCCAGATGCGCCAGGTCCATGTCCGCTTCGGTGTTCTGGACACCAATAAGAACGGCAGCATGACCTTCGCCGAATTCCTGGCGTCGGGCATCGGCATGTTCGAGCGCCAGGACCGCGACAAGAACGGCGTCATCGACGAAACCGACCGCACGCTTTTGAAGGCTGAGCAAGACGCCGGCAAAGGCGACGATTTCATAGCTCCCTGAGATTCGGGAGACCGCGAAGCCTTTTTACCTTGCAAAAGGCGGGTGCCGTTGCTAATGCGAATGATTATCAACTAACTCCGCCACAGCCTCAGTTTCCGATGTCCTCACCTCCGCCCGCGCTTTCAGGTTCTTTGGCAGGCTTCTGGCGTAACCAGTTGCGCCAATGGCACTGGATCAGCTCGGCCCTGTGCCTGGTCGGCCTGCTGCTGTTCTCGGTGACCGGGTTCACCCTGAACCATGCGGCGCAGATCGAGGCCAAGCCGAAGACAGAGCGCGTCGAAAAGGACCTGTCGGACGCCGGTTTCAACGGCCTGGGCAAGGCCGAAAACGGCAAACCGGTACCGGCGGAGCTGGCCGGGGAAATCAAGGCCCTGACCGGCGCGGACGTGGCGCGGGTCAAGGCCGAGGTCTCCGACGACGACATCTATCTCGACCTGACCGGTCCCGGCGTCGACACCTCGGTGACCATCGACAAGGCCGACGGCCATGTCAGCTACGAGACAACCGACCGCGGCGCCGTGGCCGTCCTTAACGACCTGCACAAGGGCCGGCATACCGGCGCCGTATGGTCGCTGTTCATCGATATCCTGGCCGTGGCCTGCGTGATCTTCTCGGTCACCGGTTTCGGCCTGTTGTGGCTTTACGCCAAAAACCGCCGCATCACCTGGCCTCTGGCGGCTGCCGGCCTGGTCATCCCCTTCATCCTGTTCATGGTGTTCGTACATGCTTAAATCTTCGCTGTTCATCGCCGGCGGCGCGCTGGCTCTCACGGCGACCGGCGCGACCGCTGGTCAACTGGTGCTCGACATCGATATTCCGCAGCAGAAGGTCGCCGAGTACCATAAGCCTTATGTCGCCGGCTGGCTGGAAAGCGCCTCAGGTGGCCATGCTGGTAACCTATTCGTCTGGTACGACGTCAAGAAGCGCGAGGGCGCCGGCCAGAAATGGCTCCAGGACGTGCGCACCTGGTGGCGCAAGAGCGGCCGCGACCTGACCCTGCCGATCGACGGCGTGACCTCGACGACGCGCGCTCCGGGCCGCCAGACCCTGACCATCGACACCGCCAAGCTGAGCGGCCTGAAGCCCGGTGCCTATGTCCTGGTCGTCGAAGCCGCGCGTGAAGCCGGCGGCCACGACCTGGTCAAGGTGCCCTTCACCTACACCCCCGGCAAGGGCGGCACGGTGTCGGGCAAGGGCGACGGCGAACTGGGTACGGTCAGCCTGACCTACAAGCCGTGAAACCGGAAAGCGTCAGCGGCCGCAAGGTTCTGATCCCGGAGCTGGGCGCCCTGCCCAGGCCGCACCCGACGGCGCGCAAATATGTTCTTGAGGGCGCGGCCTTCGCCACCACCTGGAAGGTGATCCTGCTGGCCGATCCGGGCCTCAGTGAGCGCGCCTTCGCCCATCTGCACAAACGGCTGGAAACCAAGCTGCATCAGGTCGATCGTGAAATGTCGCCCTATCGCGGCGACAGCGACCTGACGCGTTTCAATACCGCCGAGCCTGGCAGTTTTGTTGAGCTGCCGCCGATGTTCATGGTGGTTATGAGCCATGCCCTGGATGTGGCGCGCCTGAGCGACGGGGCGTTCGACCCCTGTCTTCTGGACGCCGTCGAAGCCTGGGGTTTCGGGGCGAAGGCCGTGCCGGAAGGCTTGGCGGATGTTTCCGGTTTAAGCGGTGGTGGTTGGCGTCAGTTGACCTGGCAGGCCGATGGTTTGGTCAGGCCGGCCGGCGTGCGCATCGACCTGTGCGCCATCGCCAAGGGATTTGCCGCCGATGAACTGCTGCGCCTGGTCAAGGCCGAGCCGGGCTGTGTCGCGGCCCTGGTCGAGGTCGGCGGGGAACTGACCGGCTGGGGCGTCCAGGCGGACGGTCTGCCATGGTGGGTCGAGATCGAAGACGCCGACGCCGTGGTCGCCCTGCATGACATCGCGGTCGCCACCTCGGGCGACAGCCGCCGTTTCTTCGTCCATGACGGCAAGGTGATGTCGCACACCATCGATGCCGCGACCTGTGCGCCGACGACGTCGGATATCGCCGGCGCTACCGTGCTGGATCCCGCCTGTTGGCGCGCCGATGCCCTGGCCACAGCCTTGATGGTGATGGGGGAGGGCCGCGCGCTCGACTTTGCCAGACGTCACAACATTCCCTGTCTGCTGCGCGTGCGCGATGGCGACAGTGTCCGTGAGGTATTGAGCCCCGCCCTGGAGGCCTGGCTGTGACCGAGCTGATGACGCAGGATCCGCAACGCTGGCTGTGGGCGTGGGGGGCGATGGCCTTCTTCGTCCTGACCTGCCTGTGGTCGCTGTGGCCGCGCAAAAAGGTCGTGGGTTCCGCCGAGTATCTGGTGTTGTTCGCTTCCCAGACCGGCCAGGCCGAAGAGATCGCCCGTCATTCTTATGCGCAACTGGAGGCCGGCGGCCGTGATGCCGTGGTGGCGTCGTTGCGTGACGCGACGGCCGATATGCTGGGCGCGGCGAAGGTGATCCTGGTGGTGGCATCGACGACCGGTGACGGCGACGCGCCGGACGAAGGTATCGGCTTTGAGCGCGGCCTATTGCGCAAGACGCTCGACCTGGCCAATCGCCGGTTTGCTGTCCTGGCGCTGGGCGACCGCAAATACGACCGTTTCTGCGCTTTCGGTCATCGCGTCTTTGCCTGGCTGGAAAGCAATAAGGCCCATCCGCTCATGCCCTGTCTCGAGGTCGATGATCTCGATGCCGCCGCGTTGAAGCAATGGGATGAACTGCTGCACAGCCTGGGCGCCGGTGATGCCGCCGATGAAGCCGTGTTCGCGCCATGGCGTCTGGTTTCACGCGAACGCCTCAATCCCGAGGGTGACCAACCGCTTTATCGTTTGCGTTTGACGGCAGATGTCTTGCCGGACTGGCAGGCCGGCGACCTGGCCGAGATTTTGACGGCCGACGGTCATCGCCGCGACTATTCCCTGGCCTCGCTGCCGGACGAAGGCCATGTCGAACTCTATGTCCGCACCGTCGAAGGCGGCCCGGGTTCGATGCTCCTGACCCAAACCCTGAAGGTCGGCGACACTGTGCCGCTGCGCGTCAAGGCCCACCGCAATTTCCATGCGCCGGACGGGGACGATCCGGTGCTGCTGATCGCCGCCGGGTCCGGCCTGGCCGGCCTGCGCGCCCATATCCGTCAGGCGACGACGCCGGGCTGGCTGGTCTATGGCGAGCGCCACCCGGTCCGCGATGGCGCCTTGTGTGCTGAAGCTCAATCCCTGCCGCTGAAGCGGCTCGACCTGGCCTTTTCCCAGCCCGACGGCGGTGATGGCCAATATGTCCAGGACGTCCTGGCTGCCCATGGCGCCGAGGTGCGTGCCTGGCTCGGCGGCAATGGAGCCGTGCTGGTGTGCGGCGGCCTGGCGATGGGGCAGGGCGTGGACGCCGCCCTGCGGGCTATTCTTGGTGAAGCCTGGATCGAAGCTGCTGTGGCTGCCGGGCGCTATCGCAAGGATCTGTACTGACGCGGAAAGAAGCGGAAAGAAACGGAATTCCGGTTGCGAGACCTCCCGCGCGAAGCGCTTTCCGACCGATGGCATGACCTGATGCTTATGCATGCGAGTACCCTGAATTCCGTGTTTTCAGTGTCGCCGCGCAGCGGCCTCCGTGTGGTCCGTGTTCCTCTTAAAAGCCTCAGACAAACCGGAGGCTTTTAAGAGGAACACGGAAAACACTGAAAGCGCCGCCTGTGGCGGCGTGCACGGAAGTCACGGAATTCCGGGTGATGATATGCCGGTGCGCCATATCCAGGCACATGAATTTAAGGCGCTTCGCGCAGGAACTCGGCATGACGCCTAATGGGCCGATCCGCTATCGGGCATTAAGGTTTCGTCGAGAAAGGCGTCGATTTCAAGCGCCCTGACCTTGACCGGGATTTCGTGACCATAGTCCGGATAGATGTGCGCCCAGGCGTGACCGCCATGGGCGTTGATCGCCGCCGCGAGCTGCCGGGCCTGGTCGGGGTCTGTACGATCATCCCTGGCGCCGTTGATGATCAGGGTGTGAGCCCGGATCGTCGCGGCGCCCCTCAGCGCGGAACGGGTTTGCAGGGCCTCGGGGGTTCCGCCGGTCTGGGAGTCGAAGGCCGACCTGACGTTTTTGGCCGCGTCCGATTTTGGATGCGCAAAAAAGGGCTGGAGGTCGTAAAGACCCGAGATGAGCACTAGGCCGCGCACGTTCGGATCGTGTTCGGCGACGAGGGCACCCGTTACGGCGCCAAGACTTACCCCTTCGATCGCGACCCGGTCGGGCGCCACACGCGGATCCTGGCGCACCTTCGCAAGGACAGCTTCGACAGCGTGCTGGGTAAAGGGACCGGCGAAGTCCTCAGGCCCGCTTGACCCGCCGTACCCCGGCAGGGAGATCGAGACGGCCAGATAGCCGCGCTTTGCAAACTCATCGAGGACACCCCAATCGGCATAGGTCTTGCCGCCAGGTCGAACAAGTCCGTCCTGATGACCGTGGAGAAAAACGACCACAGGCCATGGGCCAGATGTCTTCGGCGTTTCTGAAAAATATTCCACGACCTTGCCAGGGGCGTCGGGGTGCGGAATCGTCGCCGCATGTCCCTTTGGTTGGCCCGTGCAGCCGAGCATCAGCAGAAACGCCAAAAGTGAGATCCGCCTTGCCCAGTCCATGATGTCATCCTGTCGTCAGTCTCTGTTTCCTACCCTGTCGGAAGTAAACCCGGCAATCTAATGGCGGCAGGAAAGAAGCTGAGTTCCGGGTGGCCGATCTCCCGCGCGAAGCGCCTTCCTACCGATGGCATGATCTGACGCATAGGCATGAGAGCATCCTGAATTCCGTGTTTTCAGTGTCGCCGCGCAGCGGCCTCCGTGTGTTCCGTGTTCCTCTTAAAAGCCTCAGACAAACCGGAGGCTTTTAAGAGGAACACGGAAAACACTGAAGCGCCGCCTGCGGCGACGTGCACGGAAGTCACGGAATTCCGGGTGATGATATGCCGGTGCGTCACCCGAACCATCTATCCATTAAGGCGCTTCGCGCGGGAGATCGGCCACCCGGGATTCCGGTTCGTTCCGCCTCTTTCCGTATGTTCCGTCGTTTGAGTCTACCGGCGTGTCCCCGTGAAGCGGCAAATACTGCGCAGCGACGGGCAATCTGATACGCATTCGCAAAAAGCCAGTTGCGAATGAATTGCATGAGTGATACGTCACCCTCAATCTGTTCAGGAGCCGGCCCATGACCTTCAAATCCTCCGTTCTCGCCGCGAGCGCGCTGGCCTTGGCAATCGGTGGAGTCCTGGCCTCGCCCGCCTTTGCCCACCGTCAGTGGCTGCTGGTCTCGACCAACTATGTCGACGGCAAGGAGCGCTATGTCACGGTCGATGCCGCCGTGTCGGAAGGCCTGTTCGACTTCGACCACCTGCCGATCAAGCTCGACAACGTCACGGTCACGGGCCCGGATGGCGCCACCGTCACGCCCGAGAACGTCGGCAACGGCAAGTTCCGCACCACCTTCGACCTGAACCTGGCCAAGGACGGCACCTACCGCATCGCCAGCGTCTCGACCGCCGTCATGGGCCGCTATACCCTCAACGGCGAGCAGAAGCGTTTCCGCGGCACCGAGGCCGACCTGGCGAGCCAGATTCCCGCCGGCGCCACCGATGTCTCCCTGACCCGCAACTATGGTCGCGTCGAAACCTATGTCACCTCGGGACATACCAGCGACGGCGTGCTGGAGCCGACCGGTTCGGGCCTGGAACTGGTGCCACTGAGCCATCCGTCGGAACTGGTCGCTGATGAGCCGGCGAAGTTCCGCGTCCTCCTGGACGGCAAGCCGTTGGCTGGGCTGAGCCTGACCGTCGTGCCCGGCGGCGGCCGCTACCGCAGCAACCTGAAGGATTTCAGCGTTACTTCGGACGCCAATGGTGACGTCACCATCACCTGGCCGATGGCCCAGACCTATTGGATCGGCGCTTCGTACCCCGCCCGCGTCCAGCAGCCTGAAGGCACGCCGCCCGATCCCAATGCGCCCATGCCCGAAAAGCGCTGGTCGTACACCGGCGTGTTCCAGGTGATGCCCTTCTGACACATGCGAACGGGCTGTAACCGCCGCGAAACATTTTGTTCGATTTGCGGCTTGCAATTGCGAATGACTTGCAATATCGAATTCTGGCCCTTCGCCGAAACCCGGCACCTCCCCGCCGGCCCCGGCCGGAACCGAAGCTAAAACCTGGCCAGAGAACCGGCCGGGACTAAGGAATGCCCCCGCCCGGAAGGGCGGAAGTAGAGAAAGAACGTCAATGACCGCCTCCATCCGCAGCCGTAAACACAGCGCCGCCCGTTACGCGACTTTGGCCGCCCTGGCCCTGGCCATCCCCGCTGCCGCCCACGCTGACGACGCGTTCGACGCCTCCGGCGACGCTGATGCCGTTGTCGTCAAGGGCGAGCGCCCGGGTTTCAAGGCCGCCGCCTCCAGCTCCGACAAGCGCACCCAGCCGCTGCTCGACACGCCCCAGACCATGGTCGTCATCACCAGCGACGTCATCCGCCAGCAGGGCGCCACCACCCTGATGGATGCCCTGCGCAACACGCCGGGCATCACCATCCAGCTGGGTGAAAACGGCAATACCTCGGCCGGCGACACCTTCCAGCTGCGCGGCTTCTCGTCCCAGACCTCGCTGTTCCTGGACGGCCTCCGCGACCTGGGCGCCGTCACCCGCGATACCTTCAATGTCGGCCAGATCGAAGTCGCCAAGGGCGCCGCCGGTTCGGAATTCGGCCGCGGTTCGTCGTCGGGCTATATCAACCTGGTCTCCAAGCTGCCGCGCCTGGGCGGCGGTTCCTCGGCCACCCTCTCGGCCTACAGCTCGGGCGGCTATCGCGGCACCGCCGACGCCAACCTGGCCACCGGGGAAACCAGTGCACTGCGCCTGAACGTGTTTACCCAGGACATCGATGCCGCCGGCCGTGACGTCGTCAACCGCTCGGGCTGGGGCATCGCGCCGGCCTGGGGCATCGGCCTGGGCACCAATACCCGCTTCTATGTCTTCGGCCAGGTGGTCAAGCAGGACAATGTCCCCGACGGCGGTATCCCGACCATCGGCTATGACGGCTACGACTTCCCGACCAATGCCACCATCAAGGCCGGCAAGCGCGTCGATCGCGAGAATTTCTACGGCTCGATCAACGACCACGAAGACGTCGATGCCGCCCTGGTCACCGCCAGGATCGAGCATGACTTCGCCTCGGGCCTGAAGCTGACCAACACCACGCGCTACGGCCATTCGACCATGGACCGGGTCCTGACCGGCGTGAATACCGGCGCGACCGGCATCGCGGCGCCGACTCCGGCCGACCCGTCGACCTGGACCGTCAACCTGTCGCGCCAGAAGGTCGACCAGGAAAACACCATCCTGGCCAATGCCACCAACCTGCGCGGCGCCTGGACGGCCGGCGGCCTTACCCACGAACTGTCGGGCGGCGTCGAGGTGTCGTCGGAAAGCCAGTTCAACCGCACCTACAACACCAGCTACGCCACGCCGACCGGAACGGTCAGCGTCACCGTGCCGGTGGTCAGTCTGTACAATCCGAACCCGAACCAGACCCTGCCCGATCCGCTCGACACCGGCGCCTTTACCGATGGCGAGACCACGACGGTCGCGGCCTATCTGTTCGATACGGTGAAACTGGGCGACCAGTGGCTGATCAATGCCGGCGTCCGTGTCGACAGCTACAAGACGACCACGAGTGGCGCCCGCCGCACAGTCGCCGCCGACACTGGCTATACGGTCGGCACCCTGATCCCGGTTCACCTCAGCAAGGACGGCACCCTGGTCAGCTGGAACGCCGGCCTGGTCTACAAGCCGCGCGCCAATGGCAGCATCTACGTCGCCATCGGCAATTCGGCCACGCCGCCGGGCAGCGCCAACTTCGCCCTGTCGGACACGGCGACCAATATCGGCAGCCCGAACCTGGATCCACAGGAAACCGCCAATGCGGAAATCGGCACCAAGTGGGACCTGTACGGCAACCGTCTGTCGCTGACCGCGGCCTGGTATTCGACCGAGCACCAGAACGAAATCGTCGAGGACATCGATCCGGGCGCCGGCGTCACTGTCCGCCAGTTCGGCAAGCGCAAGGTCAGCGGGCTGGAATTCGGCGCCGTCGGCCAGGTCACTGAAAAGTGGCAGGTCATCGCCGGCATCGCCACACTGGACACCGAGGTCGAGGACGGCGCCGCCACCGGCAACAATGCCACGGGTGCGGCCGCGCGCTGGTCGCCGGACCTGACCGGTTCGCTGTGGACGTCGTATGACGTCACCGAAAAGCTGACCCTGGGCCTCGGCGGCAACTATACCTCGGAACAGCTGCGCGTCGTGGCGCCGGGCGCCGCTCCGTCGGCCGGCCTGAGCGAAATCCCCGCCTACTGGCTGGTCAACGCCATGGCGTCCTACAGCCTGACCGATCGTGTCGCCGTCCAGCTCAACATCTACAACCTGCTGGACGAAGACTATATCGGCTCGCTGAACAATGGCGGCGGCCGGGTTTTTCCGGGTGCCCCGCTGAATGGCATGCTGACCCTGAACGTCCGTTTCTAGGTTCAGCCCAGAGGTTGAGTTTCATGCCCCGCCGGTGCTAAGCCGGCGGGGTTATTCTTTGGATTGCCCCCCATGATGCTGCATATCCCTGAGGTCCTGACCCGCGATGAGGTCGCCTATATCCGCGGCAAGCTGGAAAAGGCCCACTGGCAGGACGGCCGCAGTTCAGCCGGCCCCCAGGCGGCCGGGGTCAAGAGCAATGCCCAGCTTCCGCATGATGCACCGGAAGCCGCAGAACTGAGCGGTCTGGTCGAGGCGGCGTTGCGCCGGCATCCCTTGTTCGTGTCGGCGGCGATACCGCACATCATCCTGACGCCGCGGTTCAATGCCTATGAGGTCGGGGCGCAGTTCGGCAACCATATCGACGGTGCTTTGCAGAACGATGTCGGGCGGGGGATCGTGGCGCGGACAGATATTTCAACGACCTTGTTTCTGTGTGAGGTGGACGAGTATGATGGCGGGGAGCTGATCGTCGAGGACACCTATGGCGCCCATGAAGTCAAGCTGCCGGCGGGGGACGCGATTTTGTATCCGTCGACCTCGCTGCATCGGGTCGAGCCGGTGACGCGCGGGGTGCGGCTGGCGTCGTTTCTGTGGTGTCAGAGCCGGGTGAGGGACGAAGCCCACCGGCGGATGTTGTTCGAGCTGGATATGACGGTGTTGAAGCTGCGGTCAGAGCAGGGGGATACGCCGGAAGTGGTCAGCCTGACGGGGCTGTATCACAACCTGCTGAGGCAGTGGGCGGGGTGATACCAACGCGTCGGCGGTCGGCCGCACAGAGGACCCCTCCGTCTCGACGCGTTTCGCCATTGGCCTTCGGCCCGGCTCACTTGCTCGCCACCTCCCCATTGAAGAAATGGGGAGGAGAAGAAAGAAAAGGCCATTCCGATTAACGGTCAGACGCCAGTGCCGTTCGTATATGTACGCTGAGCAAGCGCAGCGCCGCGAAGGACTTTTCGCGAGTTCAGAGCATCATCCGCCGCTCGGTCGTCAGATGCGGCATTGGCTGGCCCAGCAGCTTGGCCACCCGCATCAACAGCTTGCGGTCGTCGAACGGCTTGGTGACATAGTCACGCGCGCCCATATCGATTGCCCGGCGGATGTCCGTCAGCTGCTGGCGCGCCGTCAGCATCAGCACCGGTATGTCGCTTGTCTTGGTGCTGGACTTCAGGATCCGCAGCACCTCGAAGCCATCGCCGCCATCGCCCAACCCGATATCCAGCAGGATGGCGTTCGGCTTGAAGGCAAAGGCCTGGGCGATGGCCTGTTCGCAGTTGCGCGCCACGCAGGTGACATAGCCGCCCAACTCCAGGCGGATGACAAGAAGATCGGAAATGTCACGGGTGTCCTCGACGACGAGGATGCGGAACTTATCCAGTGCGGACATGGGGGAAGTCTCCCTGAGATTGGGCCAGCCATTCGGCGACCGTGGCGGTCAGGACCGCCGGGCGAATAGGTTTTTCGACCATGGCGTTCATCCCCGCCCCAAGGCAGATGCGGCGGCGCGATTCGCCGCCGGCGGAGACGCCGACGATCGGTGTGCGGGCATTCAGTTCGCAGCTGGCGCGGATGCCCTGGGTAGCGACCAGACCATCCATGACCGGCATGTTGACGTCCATCAGGATCAGGTCGTAGCGGCGCTCCAGGCAGGCCTGAAGCGCTTCGCCGCCGTCCGGGACGGTGTCGACGCTGTAGCCCTGGGAGCGCATGAGGGTGGCAATCAGCTCGCGGTTGGCGGCATGGTCGTCGGCCACCAGGATGAAACCGGTTTCGGCGGCGACTTCCGGGCCGACCTCTTCGTCGGCATCGCCTTCGCAGACCTGAACCGGAATGTCGAACCAGAACATCGAGCCGTTGCCCGGGCTGCTTTCGACACTGATCCGGCCGCCCATCAGCTCGACCAGCTGTTTGGAAATCATCAGGCCCAGGCCGGTACCGTTGGTGGTGTGGTCGACCTGGGAGAAACGCTTGAACAGGCGCTTCTGACCTTCGGGGGAAATGCCGGGACCGGTATCGGTGATGGTGACCTGAAGCCGGTCGCCGCGCCAGTGCAGGGCAATGGTGACGCCGCCGTCCTGGGTGAACTTCACGGCATTGCCGGCCAGGTTCATCAGGATCTGGCGCATCCGCACCTCGTCCAGCAGCATCAGCGGCATGTCGTCGTCGGTATCCACCGTCAGGAACAGGCCCTTGGCCTGGGCCTGGACCTCCAGCGTCTCGGCGACCTCCAGCATCAGTTCGTTGGCCGAGCACGGCGCAATGTCCAGCTCCAGCTGGCCGGCCTCCAGCTTGGAGTGGTCGAGGATGTCGTTGATCAGGGCCAGCAGGCCCTGGCTGGCGGTCCAGATGCGCTGGCTGAAGCGGCGCGGCTCTTCGTCCTGGACGACGTCGCGCAGCAGGGCGGAAAAGCCGATGATGCTGGTCAGCGGCGTGCGCAGTTCATGCGACATGGTGGCCAGGAACTGGGACTTGGCGTCGGCGGCGGCATTGGCCTCGACCATGGCGTCTTCCAGCGCGGCCTCAACGGCCTTGCGCTCGGTGATGTCGCGGACCACGTCCTGGAGCTTGGCGATCTTGCCGTCCGGCCCCAGCATGGCGCGCGGCGACGCCTCCAGCCAGACGATGTGGCCGTTCTTGTGACGGGCGCGGTACTGGACGCGCGGCACGGCGCTCCAGTCGCCGCTGCGGACATAGCCGGCAAAGGCGGCCTGGGTCAGGCGGAAGTCGTCGGGATGGACGATGTCGCGGACGTTTTTCCCGATGACCTCGGCCGGGGTGAAACCCAGCAGCTTTTCGATCGCCGGCGAGACATAGTCGATGGTGCCGTCCAGGTCGAAGACGGAAATGATGTCGTTGGAGCTGTCGGCCAGCAGGCGGTAGCGGGCCTCGCTGGCCTCGGTGGCGTCCTGGGCGCGCAGAAGGTCGGTCAGGTCCTGGACGACGCCGAACAGACCGATGGCCTGGCCGCTTTCGTCGCGCTCGCACACGCCGTTGGTCTCGATATGGCGGATTTCACCGGTGTCGCGGCGGATGCAGCGGGCGCGGAAGGAGAATTCACCATTGCCCGCTACGGCGGCGTCGACGGTGGCGAGGATGTCCTTGCGGTCGTCGGGATGGTACAGGACCATGGTTTCGCCGATGCGCGGCGTGAAGGTCTCCGGATCGCAGCCGAAGATGGCGTAGGTTTCCGGCGACCAGTAGGTTTCCCGGGTCACCAGGTTGCCGTGCCAGTGGCCCAGATGCGCCAGCCGTTCGGCCATGCGCAGATAGTCGCTGTATTGCGTCAGCTTCTTCTTGGCGTTGAGATATTCGGACTCGTATTCGCGCCGTTCCCTGGCAGGGAAGATAGCGTAGTGGAAACCGTCTCCGTCGTGGCGGGCGTTGACGAGGACCGGAATGCTGTCGCCGTCGGGGCCGTTGAGGGTCAGGGCGATCTCGCTGGCTTCGCCGCTCTGGTTCAGTTGCGGCAGCAGCTTGGCGCTGAGGATGAACTGCGAGGGCCGGGTCAGGCAGCGGCCGAAGGTCTTGGTGCCGCCGTCATAGCCGCTCATCTCGCGGAAGAAGCGATTGGCGGCGACGATGGAGCCGTTGCCGTCGCAAACGACCAGGCCACAGGGAGCAAGTTCAAAGGCGGCTTCGGTCATTGGGCACAAGCTGAAGGATACGGGTTTCAGCTTTACGCGCAGGCGGTTAAAATTACGCTTAAGCCCGGCGTTTTCCACGAAGGGCTTCGAAAACGGCAATGACGATGCCGCCGACCGCATAGCAGACGAGGTCCTTCGGGTCGAAGGAACCGCCCAGGACGACCTGCGCCAGCCGGTTGCCGCGCAGGCCCAGCAGGTCGGTCAGGCCCAGAAGCTGGCCCAGTTCGATAGCCAGGGCGATAGCGAGGGTGGCGATCAGGGCCGCGGCGATGTTCAGCCGTGTGACGGCGCGCAAGGTCAGATAGACCAGCACGACGGCCAGGACATCGCCGAGATAGGGCCGCACAAAACCGTCGCGCACGAACAGCGCTATCAGGACCTCAACGGCGAAGACCAGGGCGGCGGCGAGGGCATAGCCCCAATGAAACGTCAAATGTGGAATCTCACGGCTTGCGGATCTTGATGTTGCGGTACCACACCGGGTCGCCGTGGTCCTGCAGGCAGATGCGGCCGGTGGCGACTTCGGCGAAGTGCGGCATGGCCGCGAACTTCGACTTGGCGACCATGGCCTTCCAGGCGTCGTCGCCATAGGAGGTGTCGGCCGTTTTCACGCCGTTCAGCCAGTGTTCGATGTGGTTGTTGTTGAACAGGACACGCGCGGAGTTCCATTCGCCGACCGGCTTTGAGGCGTCCGACGGCGGTACGATCAGGTCGTAGAGTGCGCCGGCGGTGTGCGACGGGATCTTGCCGTCGGAATGGCCGGCATTGTCCAGGACCTGCATTTCCGGCCCGGTCTGGTAGGGGCGGTCGGTGTCGGGCACTTCGCGGACAAAGTACATGACGCCGCTGTTGCCGTTGGGCGAGATCTTCCAGTCATAGACCAGTTCGAACGCGCCGAACTCCTCTTCGGTGACGATGTCGCCGCCGCCGGCCGCCTTCAGCGCCAGAGCGCCGTCCTCGATGACCCAGCCGGGCGTGCCGCCCTTGAACTTGCGCCAACCGGTGGTGTCGGTGCCGTTGAACAACAGCTTCCAGCCGGCGGACTTTTCAGCCGCAGTCAGGGTGTTGGGCTGGGGCGTGCCGGCGCAGGCGGTCAGCGGAAAGGCGGCGGCGGCCGTGGCGGAGAGGAGCAGAGAGCGACGGTTCATGGGGTATCCTTTAAACCACGGGGTAGGGCAGGTTCAGTTGTTTCAGCAGGCCTTTGAGGTGTTCGACGGCTTCGTCGCTGGGGCCGGGATAGTCCTTCATCGGGGTATTGCCCTGGAAGCCGATCGCCGCCTTGCCTTCCGGCGCGGTGAAATAGCCGCCGACGATCAACCCGCGCAGGCGTCCGAAGAAGCCGGCCGGCTCGACCAGGAAGTCCGGCACGGGGTCCAGCATCAGGGCGTCGACGATACGTGCGTGGGTCGCAGCGTCTGCCTTGGCGAAGGGTTTACCGGCTTGCGCGTTCAGCCAGGCCAGGCCGTTGATCACCTTGCGGCGGTCGCCGGCCTGGGCTTCGTAGGGCGAGCTGATCCATTCGTCGACA
Organism: Asticcacaulis sp. AC460; assembly: GCF_000495795.1. Taxonomy (GTDB): domain Bacteria; phylum Pseudomonadota; class Alphaproteobacteria; order Caulobacterales; family Caulobacteraceae; genus Asticcacaulis. Next base: position 118,081 of record NZ_AWGD01000011.1, on the reverse strand, counting down.
AAGGCGGCGATGTCGATATCGCCGGCGCCGGGACCGCTTTCGTCCGGCGGCAGGATCAGGTTACCCAGGATGTTGATCGCCTTGCGGCCGTCGGCGCTGAGCAGAAGCGGCCAGGGCGCGGTGGGGTTCATCAGGTCGGGATCGGTGCCGTAGCCGAGCGCGGCATTGACCGGCAGCTCGAGATCCGGCCAGGCGATCTGAGGATTGAGCGCGGTTACGGCCACCGGCTTGTCCGCGCGGGCGGCGGCCGGGACGGCGGGAATGGCGGTGGCGGCGGCCGCCAGCCAGGCTAGGGTGGTGCGGCGGGACAGGGTCATGCGAACGCCCCTTGCTTGATGTCGGCGGCCAGCTTGTCGCAGGCGCGCCAGGCCAGGGCCATGATGGTCAGGGTCGGGTTCTTGTGCGGGTTCGAGGTCAGCATGGCGCCGTCGGTAACCAGCAGGTTGGGTACTTCCCAGCAGCGGTTATAGGCATCCAGCACCGAGGTTTTCGGATCGGCGCCCATGCGGGCCGTGCCGCCTTCGTGGATGATGAAGCCGCCCGGACGAATGTTGGTTTCACCGGTGTCGTTGGGATTCGTTACGGTCCCACCCATGCGCTTGATGATGGCGCGGGCCGTGTCCAGCCCGTGCTGGACCATGTTGATCTCCTGGTCCGACCATTTCCAGTGGAACTTCAGCACCGGAATGCCCCACTTGTCGCGGACATTGGCGTCAATCTCGGCATAGCAGTCCTTGTTGGGGATCATCTCGCCGCGCAGCGAGAAGTGGACGCGGTTGCCCATGCGGCGCTTCATGGCGGCGCGCAGTTCGGCGCCATTGGCCCGGGGCAGGTCGCCGCCGCCGGTCCACGGCCCGGGCAGGCGGAAGCCGCCGCCGATTTCGAAGTGATAGCCGCGGGCGAAGTTGAGCTTGCCCTCTTTCTGTTCCTTGTACAGCCACCACGGGATATAGAGGTGGGCCTGGTCGGCGCCTTCCTCGTTATAGATTGGCCGGCCTTCCAGGCCCGGAATGATGCCGCCGGTGTAGCCGCCGACCGTGTCGACCAGGTTGCGCCCGACCTGGCCCGAGCCGTTGGCCACGCCGTTGCGATGGTCGTCATTGCGCGAGTTCAGCATCAGGCGCGAGGTCTCGCAGGCGCTGGCCGCCAGGATGACGGCCTTGGCGGTGACCGTGTGGCGCTGGCCGGTCTTGCGGTCGACATATTCGACGCCGTCGGCCTTGTTTTTCGACTTCATCACCACTTTCGCCACCATGGCGTCGGTGACAACGGTCAGCCGGCCGGTCGCCGCCGCCAGCGGCAGCAGCGAGGTCGTCGCCTGGAATGCGGCGCCGATGCTGCAACCACGGCCGCAGGGGCTGGTATAGTAGCAGGCGTTGCGCGGCGCGACCTCGTCGGGCTTGTCCTTGGTCAGGATGGCGTAGCGCGACGGCACGCACGGCACGCCCAGGTCGTTGGCCGCCGCCTTGATCAGCAGCTCATAGACGCGCGGCTTGGGGACGGGATGGGCGATGCCGGGCGGCGAATCGGGGTGATTCTCAAGTCCGTTCCGCGCGCCCCACAATCCGACGATTTCCTCGGTGCGGTCATACCACGGCGCGACCTCGTCGTAGGAGACCGGCCAGTCCATGCCGATGCCGTCGCGCGAAAACGGCTTGAAGTCGTAGGGCCCGAAGCGCGGCACATGGCGGCCCCAGTGATTGGTGCGCCCGCCCAGCATACGCGACCGCCACCATTCGAACTTTTCGTCCTTGGCGGTGGTGTAGGGCTCGCCCGGTACCTGCCAGCCGCCATCGATCGTGGCGTCGTAATAGCCGAAGGGCTTGTCGACCGTGCCCGTGGCGCGCAGGGGCGCCTCGTGCTCCTGGCCCAGCATGTTGACCTCTGCCTGCGGGTCATAGGACCGGCCGGCTTCCAGGACCAGGACATTGATCCCGGCGCGGGTCAGGGCATAGGCGGCCATGCTGCCGCCGGCGCCGGAACCGACAATAATGACATCGTGCCCGGTGGATCGGGCGGCCTTGTCGAACATGTGTCCCCCTGAGGGATGGTTTTTGTTATTGGGGGGCAGATAACGACAAAAATTTGCGCCTGTCACGGTCCGTTTTTAAGGATTAAAATAATTCAATAGATTTAAATTGGTCTGATCACTTTTTGCATAGGTCAGATGTTTGTCTTGACGCTTATGTGGTTGGGCTGGTAACGCTACCACTGCAAGAAGCGCCGTACAGAGCGTGTTGAGGAGATGCCCGTGAGTCTGACCCCTAGTTTTGTGGGACGCCTTCTGGTGTCCGTGTCTCTGATCGCGATGTGCGCCGTGGCGGCGCCTGTGGTCAGGGCCCAATCTCAGAATTTGGATCTCGATCCGGTGCCGGCCGAAGTGGCCGCCCAAATCGCCGCCATGGGCTATCGCGACACGTCACTCGATCCCAAGACGCGCGCCGCCGATCTGGTGGCGCGCATGACTCTGGAAGAAAAGGCAGCGCAACTGGGTCATACGGCGCCGGCCATTCCGCGCCTGGGCGTGCCGCAATACAACTGGTGGAATGAAGGCCTGCACGGCGTCGCCCGCGCCGGCGTCGCCACCGTATTCCCCCAGGCCATCGGTATGGCGGCGACCTGGGACGAACCCATGATGACCACGGTCGGCGATGTCGTCTCGACCGAGTTCCGCGCCAAATATGTCGAACGCGTCCATCCCAACGGCGGTACCGACTGGTACCGTGGCCTGACCGTGTGGTCGCCGAATATCAACATCTTCCGCGATCCGCGCTGGGGCCGCGGCCAGGAAACCTACGGCGAAGATCCGTACCTGACTTCGCGGATCGGCATCGGCTATATCCATGGCCTGCAGGGCACTGACCCCAAATTCTTCAAGACGGTGGCGACGTCGAAACACTTCGCCGTCCATTCCGGGCCCGAATCCAACCGCCACAAGGAAGACGTCTATCCGTCGAAATACGACCTGGAAGACACCTATCTGCCGGCCTTCCGGGCTACAGTGACCGAAGGCAAGGCCTATTCGGTGATGTGCGTCTATAATGCCGTCTACGGCGTGCCGGGCTGCGCCAGCGACTTCCTGATGGAAGAGAAGCTGCGCCAGAACTGGGGCTTCCCGGGCTTTGTGGTGTCGGACTGTGGCGCGGCCGCCAACATCTTCCGCGAAGACGCCCTGCATTACAAGAAGACCGCCGAAGAGGGCGTCGCCGTCGGCTTCAAGGCCGGCATGGACCTGATCTGCGGCGATTATCGCAACAAGATGAGCACCGAGGTCCAGCCGATCATCAATGCCGTCAATGCCGGCCAACTGCCGATCGCGGTGGTCGACCAGGCCCTGGTGCGCCTGTTCGAAGGCCGCATCCGGCTGGGCCTGTTCGATCCGCCGGCCTCGCTGCCGTTTGCCAACATCACCGCCGCCGACAACGACACGCCGGAACATCACGCCGTGGCTCTGGACATGGCCAAGAAGTCGATGGTTCTGCTGAAGAATGACGGCCTGCTGCCCTTGAAGGCCGAACCTAAGACCATCGCCGTCATCGGCCCCAATGCCGACAGCCTCGATGCCCTGGTCGGCAACTATTATGGCAAGCCGTCCAGGCCGGTCACCGTGCTGGAGGGTATCCGCGCCCGCTATCCCGATGCGAAGATCGTCTATGCCGAGGGCACCGGCCTGGTCGGTCCGGCCGAACCGCCTGTGCCGGATACGGCGCTGTGCCTGGATGCCGCCTGCACCCAGCCCGGCCTGACGGCCGAGCACTTTGCCGGCGACCAGTTGCAGGGGGCTGCGACGGCCACCCGTACCGAGGCCAATGCCCGCCTGGACTGGCAGGGTGAGGACCGCAGGTCGTCGTCACGCTGGACCGGGTATCTCAAGGCGCCGCAGTCGGGCGAATATCGCTTCCGCTATCTCAGTGAAGGCGGCTATCGCGTCTGGGTCGGCGATAAACTGGTCGTCGACGAATGGGGCGTCGGCGATGCGCCGTCCATCCTGTCGGGCAAGACGGTGCTGGAGGCCGGCAAGGTCTATCCGATCAAGGTCGAGGCCTTCCAGCGCGGTCCGCGCGGCACGCAGAAGCTGCTGTGGAGCCCGCCGGTCGACATGGCCGGTCAGGCGGTCGACGTGGCGAAGACGGCGGACCTGGTGGTATTTGTCGGCGGCCTGTCGGCACGGGTCGAAGGCGAGGAGATGAAGGTCGAAGCCGAAGGCTTTGCCGGCGGCGACCGCACCAGTATCGACCTGCCCAAGCCGCAGGAGCAACTGCTGGAAAAGATCTTCGCCACGGGTAAGCCGACCGTTCTGGTGCTGATGAGCGGGAGTGCGTTGGGCGTCAACTGGGCCGACAAGCATGTGCCGGCCATCATCGAGGCCTGGTATCCGGGCGGCGAAGGCGGTCACGCCGTGGCGCAGCTGATCGCCGGTGACTATAGCCCCGCCGGGCGGCTGCCGGTGACCTTCTATCGTTCGGTGGATGCCCTGCCGGGCTTCAGCGACTATACGATGAAGAACCGCACCTACCGTTATTTCAACGGCGAGGTGTTGTATCCGTTCGGCCATGGTCTCAGCTACACGACGTTCGGTTACGCTAAACCCAAGGTCAGCGGGGCGTCGGTGGCGGCCGGTTCGCCGGTGACCGTGTCGGTCGAGGTGACCAACAGCGGCGCCATGGACAGCGACGAGGTCGTGCAGCTGTACGTCTCGCATCCGGGGGGGACGGCGATCCGTTCTCTGCAGGGCTTCCAGCGGGTGAACCTGAAAAAGGGTGAGACGAAGACGGTTCAGTTTGTCCTGAACGACCGGGCCTTGAGCGTGGTCGATGAGCAGGGCGGGCGCAAGGTTGAAGCCGGCCAGGTCGATCTGTGGATCGGTGGTGGCCAGCCGGTGTCGCGTGAGGGGTTGAAGTCGGCCCCGGGTGTGAAGGCGTCGTTCCAGGTGACGGGTTCGGCTGTGGTCAGCGATAAGGTTGCGGCGAAGTAGCGTTGTAAGAATCCCCTCTCCCCGTTCTTCACGGGGAGAGGTTAGGGTGAGGGGCGGGGCGTCTTCCGAGTGCTCCGTCCTCTGAAGGCCCCTCACCCGATCGCCTACGCTTCGCTCGGCTCTCGTCCTCTCCCCGCAGGCGGGGAGAGGGGATTTTGGTCACACCGCCACCTTCATCGCCGCCACAATCTGCGCCTGGGCCTGTTTCAGCAAATCCCGCATTCGTGCGTTCTCCGCCCGCAAGGCCGCTTCGGCGCGGTTATTGCGCAGGACATAGGCCAGTTGGTGCGACAGGAGCCGCCAGTTGATCGGCTTGACCACAAACTCCGTCGCGCCCACGGCATAGGCCCGGTCCACCGCCACCATGTCTTCACGGCCCGTCACCACCACGATCGGCAGGTGCGCCAGCCGGGCATCGGCCCGCACCTTTTCGATCAGGTCGAAACCGTTCATCCGCGGCATGTCGAGATCGACCAAAGCGATATCGATACCGCCCGCCTGCAGCCGCTCGAACGCCAGAACCCCGTCCGCCGCCAGCTCGACCTCAACCGAAGGCGTCGCCAGGTGCACCGCCGCGAATTCGCGCAGGATGGGATCGTCATCGGCGACGAGAACCCGCGCCGTCTCCATTTCCACAAAACTGGAACTCATTGTTTCAACACCGTGGTGTTGCGCGGCCCCACGCCCTCAGGCACCGGAACACCTGAGCCACTATAGCGCGTATTGATCACCAGGACAGGGCTGTTCTTCAGTTCCAGCTTCTTGGCAACGACGATGCTCCAGTCGGAGTCCTGATTGACACTGCCCTGGGAGGTCACCTGAAGCGTGGCGTTCGGGATGTAGATGGTCCCCAGAAGTTGCGACACATTGCTGGATGAGATCTTGAAGACGTTGGTGTTGGCCCGCGTCGTGGCGATCAGGAATCCGGCGAACGGTCCGGTCTTGCGCGCCGTCAGCTTGACATTGGCCTTGTCGGCGAAATGGAATATCTGCAGCGGCCCGAAGATCAGGGCGACGTCATCGCCCTGCAGGATCGAGTTCTGCGTCATGATCAGCCCGCCGATGAAATAGTGATCGCCGGGCATCAGCTTCACCTTGGTGCTGCCGACGGCCAGGATGGGCAGGCAGTGAACGCCGGGCTGGACCGCCGTATCTGCCAGCAGCGGTGTGGCGGCGATATTGAGGCTGAGGTCGCACAGTTTCGACGGATTGAGGTTCATACCGGCGAACGGGTCGGGGATGGGCAGGGCGCCGCCGTTGCCGGTCGGGTTGGTCGCGCCCGTCACCGTGCCCGAGGCCTGGATCAGCTTACCGGTGATCATGGCCGACTGGGTGACGGCGATCTTGTCGTTGGCGTGGATCATGCAGCCCGGCGCCTTGATCTGCGCGGTCTGGTTCAGCGTAATGCCGCCGGTATCCACCTGCAGCACGCATAACGGCGTCTTTTGCAGCGCTTCGGCGACGGCGCTGGCCTTAAGGACCTTGTCGCCCAGGACACCGGTAATGCCATGATGCTCGGCCTGGGCATTGACCGTCAGGGTGCCGTCGGCGCGATCGATCGCGACGGTAAAGGTGGCGCGATCGTCAGCCAGATTGTCGGTGGCGGTGCGGATGGCGACCCGGCGGGCATCTTCGTCGCCGTTGGTGGAGGCCAGGCTGAGCCGCCCGGCGCCGGCCAGGGCGCCGGCATCGGCCGCCTGCTGCAGGCGGTTCTTCAGGCCGGACATGTCGCCGTATTCGAGGGCGCCGCCAACGGCCAGCAAAAGTGGCACGGCGGCGAGAGCAAAAATCATCGCCGACTGACCGCTTTGACAGCGTATTATTTTACCGAGGTTACGCCAAAACATTCTGCTTGGTTTCCAGCCCATCGGAAACTTTATCAGCCAGATTTTAAGATTTAATTGCTAGCCTGCAGAACGGATTAACGGGTCGTGACCTGGCCGCAACATCCTTAAAACAGACAACAGGCCCGTATGAGTTCCTCCAAGCGCGTGAAGTCAGCTCCCTCGATCCGCCGGCGATTAACCTTGTTGGTGCTGGGGTCGGTGCTGTTCACGACCTTGCCGGTGGCCGGACTGTTCACCTGGCAGGAAACCACCCGCGCCGCCCAGTCGCGCTGGTCGCAGATGAAGACCGCGGCTGACGTCCTGGCCTCGTCCGCCGCCGAAGCCGTCGCCGAAAATGACCAGCAGCGCGCCTTTACCGCCATCCGCGCCGTGTCGCGCACGCCGGGCATCATCTACGCCCGCGTTCAGGGGGCGGGCGGCTATGTCCTGGCCGAAAACGGCACCGGGTCCCGCCTGCGCCAGGATGTCCGCATCGATTCCGATACGCCCAACCCTTCGGTGCGCCAGCTCGTCCTGACGAAGTCCATAGAGGTCACCGCCCCGGTGACGATCGACGGCCGGCGTATCGGCCAGGTTGTCGTCGTGCACCAGGCGAATGGCGTGGCATCGGCCCTGGCGCGTTCGCTGCTGGCCATCTTGGGCATAGCCGCCGGGGCGCTGGCCCTGGCGCTGTTCGGGGTCACACGGTTGCAGGCGGCCATTACCCGTCCCCTGGCGCGGCTGACCACCTCGGTCGGCGCCATCGCCGAAAAGGGCGATTTTTCCCAACGGGTGACCATCGAGAGCCGTGACGAGGTCGGCCGCCTGGTCGACAGTTTCAACGCCATGCTGGACGCCATCCGGACCCGCGACGCGAAGATCGAAGCCCAGGTGAAGGGGCTGGAAGGCGAGGTCGCCGCCCGCACGGCCGACTATGTTTCCGCCCGTGACGAGGCCCTGGCCGCCACCGCCGCCAAGTCCGACTTCCTGGCCACAATGAGCCATGAGATCCGCACCCCGATGAACGGGGTCATGGTCATGGCCGAGCTGCTGGCCGCCGAAAGCCTGCCGGCCAAGGCGCGCCGCCACGCCCAGACCATCGTCAAGTCGGGGCGCTCGCTTCTGGCGGTCATCAACGACATCCTCGACTTTTCCAAGATCGAGGCCGGCAAGCTGGAGGTCGAAACCACCGAGGTCGATATTCTCGATCTGACCGACGACATCATCACCCTGTTCCAGGCCAAGGCGCGCGAAAAGGGGCTGGAGCTGGCCGTGTCGGCGCATCCCGACGCCCCGCGCATCGTCCCGGCCGATCCGGTCCGCCTGGGCCAGGTCCTGTCCAACCTGATTTCCAACGCGCTGAAGTTCACAGAGTCCGGCCTGGTCGCCATCGCGATCGAGCCGGCGCATGGCCGCAGCTGGAAGCTGTCGGTGCGCGACACCGGCATCGGCATCGCCGCCGACAAGCTGCCCAGGATCTTCGCCGCCTTCAGCCAGGAAGACCAGACCACGACGCGGCGCTTCGGCGGCACGGGCCTGGGGCTGTCGATCGCCAAACGCCTGGTCGAGGCCATGGGGGGCGAGATTTCCGTCACCTCGCAGCAGGGCCGGGGCACCAAATTCCAGATCGTCATGCCGGCGGGGGCGCACAGTGAGACCTGCGCCCCGCCGGTGGTGACCCACGCGGTCACGGTCGATCTGCGCATCGAAGGCGCCCTGACCCGCGCTGCCCTGGCCCGCCGCCTGCAGGCCGCCGGCATCACGGTCGATTCGGCCGATCCCGCCGCGGTTATCGCCGACAAGGCCCACCGCAGCGCCGGCGATGTCGCGTCGACGAAACTGGTCCTGCTGGCCGATCCCGATGACGCCGAAGCCGACGGTCACGTCCGCCAGCGTCATGCCGCCTGCCTGCTGCCGGCGCCGGTGCGCCACCGCGACCTCGATGCGCTGATCGTACGCCTGCGCGACGGCCAGGCCCTGGTGCTGAACGAACCCGAGCACAATCCCGAGTCCATCGAAACCGCCTGGCCGCGCGCCCGCGTCCTGGTGGTCGACGATGCCGAGGTCAATCGCGAAGTCGCGATGGAGGCCCTGTCGCGCTTCGGTATCACCGCCGAAACTGCCAATGACGGCCAGGAAGCGCTCGATCGCCTGGAGGTCGAGGATTTCGACCTGGTGTTGATGGATGGCTCCATGCCGGTGCTGGACGGCTTCGAGGCCACCCGCCGCCTGCGCCTGCGCGAAGCCCGCACCAGCGCCACCGCCACGCCGGTGATTGCCCTGACGGCCCACGTCGTCGGCGCCGCCGCCGAAGCCTGGCGCGAGTGCGGGATGGACGGCGTGCTGCACAAGCCGTTTACGCTGAAAGCCCTGGGCGGGATCCTGCAGCACTGGTTGCCGGAAAACCTGGCCGAGGAGCCAGGCTTGTCCGATTTCGATGACGACAGCGAACCCCTGGTCACGGTCGATGAAGAGCTGTTCGATCCGGAAGTGGCCGGGCCACTGCTCGACAGCCTGGACAGCGACCGCGGCGATTTTGTCCGCAAGGTGGTCGGCCTCTACACCAAGCACGCTCCGGACTGCATTGCCCGGCTGCTGGCGGCGCGCGCGTCGGGCAGCGACGAGGACCTGGCCAGCGCCGCCCACGCGCTCAAGTCGATGAGTCTGAACCTGGGCGCCCGTGCGGTCGCCGAAGCGTCCGCGGTCATAGAACGCGCGATCCGCGAAGAGGGACGAAAGGTGACGGTCGAGGAGATATCCAATGTCCGCGCCTTGCTGGAAGCCACCCTGGTGCGGCTGGACGACGTGGTCGACGGCGGTGAGCGTATGACCGTGCTGCCCGAAGATCCCGAGCAGGTGATGGTGCGCGAACTGAAGGACGCCATCGCCGCCGAAGCCTTCGAGATGAAGTACCAGCCGATCTTCGACCGCAACGGTATTTTGCCGGTCTCGGCCGAGGCGCTGATCCGGTGGAATCGCCCCGATGGCACGCCGGTTGGACCGGATATCTTCATTCCCCTGGCCGAGCGGGAAGGCCTGATCTGCGCCATCGGCGCCCTGGCGCGCCGGAAGGTGCTGCGCGAGGCGGCTCACTGGTCGATCCCGGTGGCCGTCAATGTGTCGGGTATCGAACTGGATCAGCCGAGCTTTGTCGCCGACCTGAAGGCTTTGCTGGAGCAGACCGGATACGCCGCGAACCGGCTGGTGCTGGAGGTGACGGAAACCGCCTTCATGGGTGATCCGAAGCGCATCAACGGTCTGTTCGAGGAACTGCAGGCGTTGGATATCAAGCTGGCCCTGGACGATTTCGGTGTCGGCTATTCGTCGCTGACGGCGCTGCACCGTTTCCCGTTCGACAAGATCAAGATCGACAAGGAATTCGTCCATGCCCTGGACGGTGACCAGCGCGCGTCGCTGGAGGCCCTGGCCATCATCCAGGCGGTGACGGGCATCGGCCGCGCCTTCGGCATGCAGGTGGTGGCGGAAGGCATCGAGACCCAGAGCCAGCACTCGGCTTTGAAGGCCGCCGGCGTCCACGCCATGCAGGGCTGGCTGTTCGGCAAGCCGATGTCGGCGCCGGGCCTGACCGCCTTGCTCGGATTGCAGGATCAGCGTCTGGCGAGCTGAGATTTTGACCCGCGAATGGACACGGATTGCCGGATGTGCCCGCAGGCAGGGGGCGATCCTGTTGCTTGATATCAGTTTTTCTCCGAAATTTGACGGGAACGACCATACGGATGGCGGGGTCTGGCCGCGATCCAATCACCTAAGAGTTTGAAATAGCCGTCCGTGACGCGCGTGTTCGTCCGGGTTCCGTCGGGCTTTTCGACAAATTCATACATGCCGTGATCGGTGTCGGGAAAGACGTAGACATCGAAAGGTTTTCCCCGTTTTTTGAAATCGCGTAGCGATGCGAGCGTTTGGTCTATCGGCGCTTCCCGGTCCCTCTCGGCGATCGTCCACAGGAGAGGCACGTCCAACCCCTTCAATACGGAGGTTGAATCGTAGTCCCAGATGATTTCCAGATTGTCGAAGACGGCGCGGCCGACGCGACGAAGATCGCTGTCGTTCATGCGCAACATGTCTCCGCTGTATTCTCCGTCAATAAGATTGGCCCAGGTTTCAACGCCGGCTTCTTGTCGGATGGCGTCCAGGGCCTCGAAGCCGGAGGTGAAGTGGGAGGAAACGATCTTTGCCGTGGCTTGCGACAATCGTCTTATCTGGTCCATTTCAACGCCGCTGAGACCCAGGGTTTGGGCCTCCAGAAGCATCTGGTCGCGATCTTCCTCGATCGGCGTTGCGACCAATCCAAAGCCCACGGCGACAAAGTCGACCCTTGACCGTGTTGCCGCCAATGGCGCGACCCAGCCCCCCTGGCTTTGTCCCCAATATCCGGACCTGTCGAAGCGGCCAGACGCCATGGTTTGCGCGTGCGCCATCGCGGCTGCGGCGTCGTCAGCCAGCAATTCGAAATTTTGCGTATAGAACCCGCCGGATTGTCCCGTGCCCCGCTTGTCGTAGGTGAAAACCGCTATGCCCTGCGCGGCAAGCAGATAGGCGCGATTATTGCCGATCGCGGGCTCGGTGTCGGACCCATGGACCATCACGACCAGGGGGTGCACCGGTGCAGCGCCCTGTCCCGCCGGTTCCAGCAATTCTCCGACAAGGACAGCTCCGGCCACGGGAATCTCTTCGCGCGTTTGTTTGAAGTCTCTTTTCTCAAGCCGGACAGGTTCGGCATTTTCGGACGTCAACAGAACGTATCCGGCATGACACGTGACGGGACTCGTCGGGGACAGTGTGCTTCCGTACCGGCCGTCCAGAAGTAAATACCCCATCCCGGGGGAGGGTATCCAGTCCTTTGGCGCCAGCAAGACAATGTCCTGATCCGGTGCTCCGTATGCGCCGGCTTCGCACAGGACTTCGGCGGAACGCACCGATGTAACCGTCGCCAGGAAGAGTGTGGCGATGGCCATCAGGCTGCGCATTTTCTTATTCTGGTGTCGCAAGATGGAATGTCCCCCTTGGCGCTTTTCAAACGTCAGATTCGGTTGGCTTATTGGGTGTCAGCCGAAGCGTTCGCCACCCTGGCAAGTCGCCTCTTCAGGTCTTCGCTGGAATACCATTTGCCATGGGTAAAAACGCCCTGAACGTCCGCCGCGTTGCGAATGTCGTCCAGCGGATTTGCACCGACCAGAACGAAATCCGCACGTTTGCCGACTTCGATCGTGCCGGCCTGGTCGAATTCCCCCAGGTATTTGGCGGAGTTTACCGTCGCCGCTCTCAGGGTTTCAAAAGGCGTCAATCCGGCCTCCACGAAGAGTTCCATTTCCTGGTGCTGGGCAAAACCTGGCGTAAGTGCGCCGAAGGCGTCTGAGCCGACCAGGAGGGGGACGCCGGCATCATGAAGCTCTTTGATCAGGGTGAGCAAGATCGTCACATTGCGATCGAAGTGGTCTTTCACGCTTGAATGGTCGTTCACCGACAGCAGAAAGGTTGAAAAGACAGGTACCAGGCCCGCGCGATATTCATTCTTTTGCTTGTCCAGACTCTCGCGGCGCATACCCTCAGGCAGATATTTCAGCCTCGGATCGTCCGCCAGCGCGGCAAAAGACTCGTCCGAGACATAGACAGGGATCATGGAATAGATGATGAGTGTCGGGTCCCAGTACACGCCGGAATCGGCAATGTCTTTCACGACCTCAGCGCGGTAGGCACGGTCTTCCAGCCGGGGAATATTGTGATAATAGGCGGTCAGGAAATTGTTGATATTTCCGTTGTCTTCCTCGCCGAATTTCGCTTCCCGGCCAAAGGTTGCGTCGCGCGAAATGTACAAGAGTTCTTCGATGTGTTCGATGCAATCCATGCGCAGCGTTTGCGCCAGCGGCATCATGTGCTGGCCGTGGCCCCGTATGCGGAACCCTTTTTCGCGGGCCCCGGTGATCAGGGCGTCGTACAGCTCCGGTGACAAGTCACCATGAATCTTGATGGCGTCGTATTGCCGTTCGCCATTTTCCCGAAGCACCGTGTTCACATCATCCAGTGAGGTGATGGTGTTGCTTTCAAGCTGAGGGCCGCTGACCAGGTAACGCGGGCCATCCGTCGTTCCGGCAGCTATGCTTGCGCGCAGGGCAAGATGATCGACCTTACCGCCGCCATCGCCCGTGCCCATATTGAAAACGGTGGTGACGCCGGACGCCAGGTTCAAATCGAAAAAGTCCTGAGGCGGCATACGGTTGTGGACGTGCATGTCCGACAAGCCGGGCATCAGGAACTTTCCCCGGCCATTAATATGCGTGGCGTTGCGATATCGGCTGGATTTACGCCCATCGACAATCGCAATAATTGTGCCGTTGCGCACAACCACCGACATGTCGGGTTGCACGGTCTCCCTGGTCATCGGGATGACCGTCACGTGGTCAAAAACGAAATCCGCGTCATGCCTTGGGTCTGCGCGAACCCCGCCGGGCAGAGCTCCGATCACAACAAAAAGAATGGCAAGCCTGAGTGCCTGAAACATGTAGGTCCCGCCTGTTGCTATTGTCTGTCATTGATGCCCCCGTTGGGGCGATAACAGGGGCCAAGCTAGCCCATCAGGGGTGGTGCTGCTCGGCGAAATTTGCCATTAAGGTGGCGATAATATTCGAATTGACCGGTTAAACTGACGAAATACATACATGGATGCCTTCGATCTGCAATTATTGGAGCAAATGCAACAAGACTGCACCTTGTCGCATGCCGAACTGGGGCGGCGAGTCTCCTTATCGGCGTCAGCCGTCCGTCGCCGTCTGGAGGCCATGCGCTGCAGCGGAGTCATCGCCTCGGAGGTCGCGATCCTTGGGAACATCGCGACCGCCGGCATTACAATTCTGACAAGCGTCTGCTTCCGCGAAGAATCCGTGGCGGCCTATAATGCCTTTCGCGAGCAGATGCGGGCGGATCCACATGTCCTGCAATGCTATTCTGTCGCTGGACAGTACGATTTTATGATGGTTGTCGCGGCACCTTCGCTGGAAGCCTATGAGATCTGGGGCGAGGAGGTACTGATGTCAAATCCGGCCCTGCGGCGGTACGATAGCTATGTCACCTGGTCCACCGTCAAATTTACGACGCAGCGCCCGGTTTTCGCGACATCCTAGCCTGAGTGGCCCGGGATTGTCAGGGCGGTCTTGACAGCGCTGTCCGCACCTTTAAACCAGCATCCTAACGATACAAAACCGTTGAGGAAGCACATGATCATCCGCCGAGACCTGGGTGAGGCCGAGGCCTGCCTGGCCATTGATGCCTGCGTCGCCGAACTGAAGCGCCGCGGCAAGGCCGGCGTCGTCGCCGTCGGCGATTCCCACGGTGAATTGTTGGCGCTGTGGCGCACCGACGGGTGTTCCCTGCCGCCCATCGTCATTGCGCAGAACAAGGCCTACACCGCCGCCCGCGTGCGCGGCAAAAGCGGCGATTTAGGCCGCAATGCCCAAGAGGACGGTTCCGATGTCCACTATCATGGCGATGCCCGCTATGTCGGGTGGGACGGCGGCTTGCCGGTCATCCACGACGGCGAATGCCTGGGCGCGGTGGCCGTCAGCGGATTGACCGGCGTCGAGGACGTCGAAATTGCCGAACTGGGCGTCGCCGCCATTATCAACAGCCTCGTTTAAGGATTTCTCCATGGCCTTTCCCGTTCCCTACGCCGCCGCGGCGACCCGTTACGATTCCATGCCCTACCGCCGCTGTGGCCGCTCGGGCCTTAAGCTGCCGGCGATTTCGCTGGGCCTGTGGCAGAACTTCGGCGGCGACGATGTCTATGAGACCGGCCGCGCCATGCTGCGGCACGCCTTCGACAATGGCGTCACCCATTTCGACCTGGCCAACAACTACGGCCCGCCCTACGGCTCAGCGGAGGAGAATTTCGGCCGGGTCATGGCGACCGATTTCAAGGCTCACCGCGATGAACTGGTCGTCTCGACCAAGGCCGGCTGGGACATGTGGCCCGGGCCCTATGGCGATGTAGGCGGTTCGCGCAAATACCTGATCGCCTCGTGCGACCAGAGCCTGAAGCGGATGGGTCTTGAGTATGTCGACATCTTCTATTCGCACCGTGTCGACCCGGAAACCCCGCTGGAAGAAACCATGGGCGCCCTGGTTACCCTGCACCGCCAGGGCAAAGCGCTGTATGTCGGGATTTCGTCCTATTCACCGGAACTGACGGTCAAGGCCGCGGCCATTCTGAAGTCGGAAAACGTGCCGTTGCTGATCCATCAGCCGTCCTATTCGATGCTGAACCGCTGGGTGGAAAAGGGGCTGCTGGATACGCTGGCTGAGGTCGGCGCCGGCTGTATCGCCTTCTCGCCCCTGGCCCAGGGTCTGCTCAGCAAGAAGTACCTGAGCGGCGTGCCGTCGGACGCCCGCGCTTCGAAGGAAGGCTCGTTCAACCCGGCTTTGATCACCGCCGATAATATCCGCCGTATCCAGGGTTTGAACGCTATTGCCGAAAGCCGTGGCCAGACCCTGGCCCAGATGGCGATTGCCTGGGTGCTGCGCGATCCGCGCGTGACGTCGGCCCTGATCGGTGCGCGGACGGTGGCGCAGTTGTCGGATTCGCTGGCGTCGCTGAACAATCTCGATTTTAGCGCCCAGGAACTGGCAGCGATCGATGAGTTCGCTACCGAAGGCGATATCGACCTGTGGAAGGTGTCGTCGACGCTTTAAACTTATCCTCCACCGCTTGCAGGGGAGGTGCCGCCGTATGGCGGCGGAGGGGGAGCCGGGAGCTCGGAACGCCCCCTCCGTCTCGACGCGCTTCGGCCCATAAGGGGCCTCGCTTGCTCGCCACCTCCCCCGCAAGCGGTGGAGGATAGTTTGCTTTACCTCTCCTATCGCGTGGCGCGAAAATATCTGCCTTTTTAAAACTACACCAAATTGATATGGTTTTATCCGGCCGCCTAAGCGCGACCCGAAAAGTGGCTTCACTTTTCGGATAAGTTGCGCGCCAGCAAAAATGCCCAAGGATAAGACTATGCCGATCTCGCGCCCGCAGCTTCCGCCCGCGAAAACACCGACGACCCCGCAAAGCATCTGGTATGCCCGTTGCCCGACGCTGACGGCGCTGGGCCTGATCGCCAACCGCGGCGTGTTGCAGCGTGAGTTCCTGCGCGAGAACGTCTACATCGTCTCGGTGCGCGAAAACTCGACGCCGCAGATCCGCCAGGGCCATCTCGATCACACCCTGCCCAACCTGATCCGCGAGGCCGATGCCGCCACCGCCATCTGGTCGCATGGGCTTAACGCACAATCGCGCCTGCTGGCCCTGGGCCACACCTTCCACGCCGTCAGCGTCGTCACCCGGGCCTCCCAGCCGATCGACTCGCTGAAGGACCTGGTCGGCCGCCGTCTGTCGGTGCCCAAGGAGGCCGGGGCCTTTTCGCCGGCACAGGTGCGGACCCTGCGCGCCTGGGAGACCATCCTGGCCCTGCGCAACATTCCCGTCCGCGACATCGAATGGGCGCCAGTCATCGCCGACCATCCGTCCGTGCCCTTCGGCGACGTCGCCCGCCGCGAGGTCGAAGCCCTGCTGGGCGGCCAGACCGACGTCGCCATCCTTTACGGCGCCAAGGGCATCGAGTTGGCGCGTAACGCCCATCTCAAGGTCGTCCACCGTTTCGAAGCTGCCGACATCGCCAAGGACCCGCGCCTGCTGGGCCTGGTCGAACAACGCGCGGTTACGGTCGACAGCACCCTGCTGGATGCCCGCGACGATCTGGTGGCGCGGGTTCTGGGCAACCTGCTCGAAGCCGCCGACTGGGCAACCGACTTCCCGAAAGAGGCGCTGCGCCACGCCGCCCTGGAGGGCAAGGTCGAGTTGGATGACGCCGCCGCGGCCTATGACGGCCTAGTGGCGCAAGGCGCGCAGCTCGGCCTCGAACCCCATCGCCTGGAAGCCCTGGAAAGCCTGCATGCGTGGCTGAAAAACCGCCATCTGGTACCCGAAAGCCATCAGATCGCGTCCTGGCTTCGACCTGAAATTCTGGAATCGGCGCGTCACGCCGTTCCAGCCTGACTTCGGCCTCGCCCGGTTGGCCGAACCGGCGGGAGGTGCGTTCCTTCTCACCAAAGACGCACCTCCCGCCAATTTTGCTTTTGCCCAGGTCGTGATATGACGCGCGCATGAACCCTGTTTTCCGCGATCTGAAGACCTCCATTTTCGAGATCATGTCCGGCGAAGCCCGCCGGCTGGGGGCGGTCAATCTCGGCCAGGGATTCCCGGAAAGCGACGGCTTCCCGGATGTGCGTCAGGCGGCCGGCGATGCGCTGATGCAGCAATCCAACCAGTATGCCCCCATGCGTGGCCTGCCCGTGTTGCGCCAGGCGGTGGCGGCGTTCTACCAGAAGTACCAGGGTATCGATCTCGATCCCGACCGCCAGGTTCTGGTGACGTCCGGCGCCACCGAAGCCATCTGCGCCGCCATCATCTCGCTGATTTCGCCGGGCGACGAGGTGGTGGTGTTCGAGCCGATGTACGACGCCTATGTGCCGCTGATCCGACGCGCCGGCGGGATCCCGCGCATCGTTCAATTATCGCCGCCGCACTGGCGCTTCAGCCAGGCCGACCTGCATGCGGCCTTCAATGCGCGCACGAAACTGGTTTTGCTGACGACACCGAACAACCCGACCACCCATGCCCTGGGCCAGGCGGAGCTGCGGCTGATTGAACACTATGCCGAACGCCACAATGCCTTTGTCGTCGCCGATGAGGTGTGGGAACAACTGGTCTTTGATGGCCCGCATTTGAGCGTGCTGCACCTGCCGGCGTTGTCGCAGCGGTCGATCAAGATCGGTTCGGCGGGCAAGATCTTTTCCCTGACCGGCTGGAAGGTCGGCTTTGTCTGTGGTCCGGCGGAACTGGTCGATCAGGTCGCCCGCGCCCATCAGTTCATCACCTTTTCGACCCCGCCGGCCCTGCAGCATGGCGTCGCCTATGGTCTGGGGCTGCCGGCGGAGCGGTTCGACGAAGCCCTGGCCGGGTTCCGGGAGTCGCGCGACTATCTGGTGAAGGGGCTGAACGACGCTGGTTTCACTGTGCTTCCGGCGCAAGGGACCTATTTCGTCAATATCGACCTGATGGCGTCGGGCATTGACCGGCCGGGCTTGGAGTTTGCTTTCGATCTCTTGAACAAACACGGCCTGGCGACCATTCCGCTGCAGGCGTTTTGCGAATCCGACCGCGATTTGCCGGTACTACGGCTGTGCTTTGCCAAGGCCCAAGAAAGCCTCAACAAGGGCATAGAGGCGCTCAAGGCAGCCCGCTAATTTCGCACTTGCAAACCGAAGTGAAACGTTTCACTCTCAAGCCATGCAGGAGCCGACACACGACCGCATAGCTGAAACCGCAAGGGCTTTGGGGCTGGATTTGCCCGAGGCTTGCCGGCCGGGCGTGCTGGCCAATCTCGACTTGCTGGCGCAGCATGCGAAGGTGCTGGACGACTACCTGGCCGGGGACGACGCATGACCGGTCTCGTCGAACAGGCCTTGTCCGCCGCCCAGAACGACCGCCACAACGCCTTTACCCGCATCCTGGCTGATCAGGCTCGCCGTGACGCCGCTACATCTAAAACCGGTCGCCTCGCTGGCATGCCCTTTGCCGTCAAGGACCTGTTCGACATTGCCGGGTTGCCCACGACTGCCGGCGCCAGGAAGCGCCTTGACGCCATGCCCGCTAAAGCCGACGCCACCGTCATCACGCGCTTGAAAGCCGAAGGTGCCGTCCTGATCGGCACCACCAACATGGACGAATATGCCTACGGTTTTGCCACGGTGAATGCCCATTTCGGCACCACCCTCAACCCTCACGACCTTGACCGCCTGGCCGGCGGGTCGTCCGGCGGTTCAGCCGCCGCGGTCGCTGCCGGTCTCGTCCCCTTGGCCTTAGGCTCCGACACCAATGGTTCGATCCGCGTCCCGGCTTCGCTGTGTGGAGTCTGGGGCATGCGGCCGGCTATGGACGACGTCCCGCTGGAGGGCGTCTTTCCGTTCGTCCACGCCCTCGACACGGTCGGCCCGTTCACCCGTTCGCTCGCCGACCTGAAGCTGGCCTACGAAGTCATGTCCGGGCGCGTTCTCGCGACTGCATCCGGGACGCCCCGAATCGCCCGCCTGACAGTTTTTTTTGCGCGCAATGCCGGCCCCGACGCCTTGGCGGCGGTTGCTGCCATCGAAGCCGAACCGCTCGACCTTTCCATGGCTGACGCCGCACGCTCCGCTGCCTTCCTGATCACGGCAGCCCAGGGTGGGGCGCTGCATCTCAACACCTTGAAATGCAGCGCGATGGACTATGACCCTGCCGTGCGCGATCGCCTGATCGCCGGCGCCATGCTGCCATCTGCGACCTATTTGCGTGCGCAGGACCTGGCTGTCCGCTGGCGCGCCCAGGTCGCCGAAGCCCTCGAGCGCTACGATATCCTGGTCGCCGCATCCACCCCCGTTACCGCCCCGCGAATCGAGGACAGCACCATAGAGATCAGCGGCCAGACCGTGTCGGCGCGGGCCAATCTCGGTATTCTGGCCCAACCGCTCAGCTTGGCCGGGATTCCCGTCATCTCGGCGCCGGTCCGCAAGACGGGCCTGCCGATCGGCCTGCAATTCGCCACCGCCCCCGGCCGCGAAGCCTTGCTGTTCGACTACCTCGCTGGTCTCGAAGCCGGCGGCATAGTGGGGTGCGCATGATTCACGCGCCGTCATCCTACCGCGGCATGGTCACCGCGCCGCATCATCTGGCGTCCCAGGCTGGATTGGATATCCTGAAGGCCGGCGGGACCGCCCGCGAAGCCGCCGTGGCCGTCGCCGCGACCCTGGCCGTCGTCTATCCGCATATGAATTCCATCGGCGGCGACAGTTTCTGGCTGATCCGCGAGCCCGACGGCCAAGTGCGCAGCGTCCACGGCTGCGGCGGTGCGGCGCAAAAGGCGACACTCGAACTGTATCGCGGCCATGACGCCGTGCCGTGGCGCGGGCCTTTGGCGGCCAATACCGTGGCCGGTACGATTTCCGCCTGGCAGGCCCTGCTAGACGGCGGCACCGTTCCCCTCGATCGCATTTTGGAGGCCGCCATCCACTATGCTGAAGGCGGTATGGCGGTGACCCAGGGTGGTGCTGACATTGCCGCCGCCAAGGATGCCGAACTGAGGGATGTCTTCGGTTACAGTGACGTCTTCCGCGGTCCGTTGCAGGCCGGTGACCGGCTGAAGCAACCGGCTTTGGCGCGGACTCTGAAACGCCTGGCCGCGGAGGGGCTGAGCAGCTTTTACGCTGGCGCCCTGGCGCGCGATATCGCTGCCGATCTGGCGAAGGCGGGTTCGCCAGTCGGCCCTGCCGATCTTGAAGCGCATAAGGTCGAATTTCCGCAACCGCTGCGCACAGCCATTGCCGGCGCGACCCTGCACAATGCGGCGCCGCCGACCCAGGGGTTTGCCTCTCTGCTGATCCTGGCCCTGTTTTCGCGGTTGGGCGTCGGGTCGGTCGACGATTTCGCCTATGTCCATGGCTTGGTCGAAGCCACCAAGCGCGCCTTTTTGCTGCGCGACGCCCATATCGGTGATCCGGCCTGGATGGATTTCGATCCGCAGGCCCTGCTGTCGGATTCAGCGGCGCTCGATGCCCTGGCCGCCAAAATCGACCCCGCCAAGGCCCTGCCGTGGCCGCACGATCCGGCCCCGGGCGACACCGTTTGGTTCGGCGTCATCGACGGCGAGGGCCGCGCGGTCAGCGCTATCCAGAGCACCTATTTCGAGTTCGGCTCGGGCCTGGTCCTGCCGCAGACCGGCATCATCTGGCAGAATCGCGGTGCTTCGTTCACTTTGACGGAGACTGGTTCACGCGCGCTCAAGCCGGGCCGAAAGCCCTTCCATACCCTCAATCCCGCCCTGGCGGTGTTCAACGACGGCCGTGTCATGGCCTACGGTACCATGGGCGGCGAAGGCCAGCCCCAGACCCAGGCGGCGATCTTTTCGCGCTATGCCGCCGGCGTGCCGCTGCAGCAAAGCGTCACCGCGCCGCGCTGGTTGCTGGGCAAGACCTGGGGCGAGAACAGCGTCACCTTGAAGCTGGAGGACCGGTTCGATCCGAAGCTTTACGCGTCGCTGCGCACGGTAGGGCACGATGTCGAGTTGGTCGCGCCCTTTACCGCGATGATGGGCCATGCCGGCGCGCTGGTTCGTCACAACGATGGCCGTATCGACGGTGCGACCGATCCGCGTTCGGACGGGAGTGTGGCGTCATGGTAGCCTCCGGTCAGCGCGCGGTCGAACGGTGCAATGTCCTGGGCAGCGGGGGGTTCAGCGACAGCCCGGATTTCCTTTACCGGCCGTATCTGGGCAACGGTCACCGCGCCACGCTTGATCAGGTCGCGAGCTGGATGGAACAGGCCGGCATGACCACGCGGATCGATGCGGCCGGCAATCTGGTCGGCCGTTACGGTGGCGGCGAAAAATCTCTGATCATCGCTTCGCATCTCGACAGCGTGCGCGATGCCGGCCGCTATGACGGCCCGCTGGGCGTCATGTTGGGCATCGAAGCCGTGGCCGCACTCAATGGCCGGCAATTGCCGTTTGCCGTCGAAGTCTACGGCTTCGGCGACGAAGAGGGTTCGCGTTTTCCCGCCGCCATGCTGACCTCGCGCGCCGTCGCCGGGGCGCTCGACCCTGTGGCTTTGGATGTCCCCGGCCTGGAGGACGCCTTGCAGGATTTCGGCCTGTCGACGGCGAGATTTCTCGACGCCCGGCGCGATGCCGCGGACCTGATCGGCTATGTCGAAGCCCATATCGAACAGGGGCCGGTGCTGGAAGCCGAAGGGCTGGCCCTGGGTACCGTCACGGCGATCGCCACGCAACTGCGCTTTGAAATCACCGTCGATGGCATAGCCGGTCACGCAGGCACCAACAGCATGGCGCTGCGCCGCGATGCGCTGACGGCGGCAGCCGAAATGGTCCTGGCCATCGAAGAGGTGGCGCGCCAAGGGCCCGACGATCTGGTCGCCACGGTCGGACGGATGGCGGTTGGCCCCGGAGCACCCAATGTCGTGCCGGGACTGATCGTGTTTTCGCTGGATGTGCGTGCCGGCACCGAAACGGTGCGCAATCAGGCCGCCGAAACCATTCAGCAGCGGCTGAGCGCCATTGCCGCGGCGCGGGGCGCTGGTCTGGAGGTGCGGCAAGTCCATGATCTACCGGCGGCGCCGTGCAATCCGGTGTTGATGGACCTGATGGATCAGGCCGTCGCCGCCACCGGCCAGACGCCGCGCCGGTTGGTGTCCGGCGCCGGTCATGACGCCATGATGTTTTCACCGATCACGCCGACGGCCATGTTGTTCATCCGTTGTAAGGACGGCATCAGCCACAATCCGCGTGAAAGCGTGACGCCGGAAGATGCCGACCTGGCCCTTCGCGCCTTGACCACCTTTATCGACCTGCTGGAAGCCCGTTATGCCTGATGTTTTTGGGGAAATCGATCCGCCGCAAAGGCTGTTGATGGGACCGGGACCGGTCAATGCCCATCCGCGCGTGCTGCGCGCCATGTCGGCCGACCTGCTGGGGCAGTTCGATCCGGAAATGACCGGCTATATGAACGAGACCATGGCGCTGTATCGCGGCGTGTTCCAGACCCAGAACCGCTGGACCTTCGTCATCGACGGTACCGCCCGCGCTGGTATCGAAGCCGCCCTGGTGTCGCTGATCGAGCCGGGCGCCAAGGTGCTGATCGTCCGTTCGGGCCGGTTCGGGCTGCTGCTGACCGAGATCTGCGAACGACTGGGCGCTGACTATGTCAGCGTCGATGCCGACTGGGGAAAGGTGGTGCCGTTCGAGCGCATTGCCGAGGCGGCGCGCACCCACCGGCCGCAGGTTATCGCTGCCATCCACGGCGACACCTCGACCACCATGGCCCAGCCTTTGGATGGCCTGGGGGTCTTGTGTGCCGAGATCGGCGCGTTGTCCTGTGTCGACGCCACGGCGACCCTGGGCGGGATGAGCGTGCCGGTCGATGCCTGGGGCGCCGATATCGTCACCGGGGGCTTGCAGAAATGCATGGGCGGGCCGTCGGGTTCGGCGCCGATCACCATCTCCGACCGTGCCGCCGAGTTCATCTTTGCGCGCCGCCATACCGAAAAGGGCATCCGCGCCGTCGATGCCATGGATGGCAGCCGCGCCCGCATCGGTTCCAACTATTTCGACCTGGCCATGATCATGGACTATTGGTCGGACAAGCGGTTGAACCATCATACCGAAGCCACCTCCATGCTGTATGCGGCGCGCGAATGTGCCCGCATCGTGTTGCAGGAAGGTCTGGAGGCGCGTTTTGCCCGCCATGCGGTGGCGGGCCGCGCCATGGTCGCAGGCAGCAGGGCGATCGGCCTGACGGTTTATGGCGATGACGCCTATCGCATGACCAATGTCACCGGCATCGTCATTCCTGATGGTGTCGACGGTGAGGCCATTCGCCGTCGCATGCGTGAGGATTTCGAGATCGAGATCGGGACCGCGTTCGGGCCTCTGGCGGGGAAGATCTGGCGCATCGGAGCCATGGGCTACAATGCCCGCAAGCATAAGGTGTTGATCACGCTGGGGGCTTTGGAGGCCTGTCTGCGTGCCGAAGGTTTTGCGGCGAAGTCGGGGGTAGATGCGGCATTGCCGGTTTTTGAGGGAGTTGAGAATGGTTGAGGTCAGCCTCCTTTATCCTCCCCCGTTTACGGGGGAGGTGCCGCCGTATGGAGGGGGAGCCGAGAGCTCGGAACGCCCCCTCCGTCTCGACGCGCTTCGCCTGAAGAGGGCTCGCTTGCTCGACACCTCCCCCGCAAGCGAGGGAGGATAAGACGTGATGACCTACCCCCGCGATCTTGTCGGCTATGGGCCGACCCCGCCTGATCCGAAGTGGCCCAATGGCGCCCGCATCGCCGTCCAGTTCGTCATCAACTACGAAGAAGGCGGCGAAAACTCCGTCCTGCACGGCGATGCCGGTTCTGAAGCCTTCCTGTCGGAAATGGTCGGCGCGCAACCCCACAACGGCATGCGCAGCATGGCCATGGAAAGCCTGTACGAATACGGTTCGCGCGCCGGCTTCTGGCGGTTGCATCGGATTTTCACCGAGCGTCAGGCGCCGGCTACGGTCTTTGGTGTCGCCATGGCCCTGGCGCGCAATCCCCAGGTGGTCGAGGGCATGCTCAAGGCCGACTGGGAAATCGCCAGTCATGGCCTGCGCTGGATCGACTACCAGCACATCGCCGAAGACGTCGAGCGGCTGCATATCCAGGAAGCCATCGACCTGCACCGCACCGTCACCGGCAAGCGCCCGGTCGGCTGGTATCAGGGGCGGACCTCGCCCAACACGGCGCGGCTGATCGTGGAGGAGGGCGGGTTTGTCTATGACGCCGATTCCTATGCCGATGACCTGCCCTATTACGACACCCGCTATGGCTCGCCGCAACTGATCGTGCCCTACAGCCTGGATGCCAACGACATGAAGTTCGTGGCCTATAACGGTTTCGAGGATGGTGAGGCCTTCTTCCGCTATCTGCGCGATACCTTCGATCAGCTTTATGCCGAGGGGGGGCGGATGATGTCGGTGGGGCTGCATGGCCGGATTGCCGGCCGGCCGGCGCGGGCCGCCGCTGTGGCGCGCTTTATCGACCATGTCCAGGCCCACGACGCCTGGATCGCCAGACGCATCGACATCGCCTGCCACTGGCTGAAGGTGCATCCATGGACGAAGTGAACGCCCTTAGCGACGAGGCCTTTGTCGCGCGGTTCGGCTTTCTTTTCGAACATAGCCCGTGGATCGTCGCGGCCGCCGCCAAAGCGCGCCCGTTTGCCGATGTGGCGGCCATGCATGCCGCCTTGCTGAACGTGGTGGATGCGGCGACGGCTGGGCAAAAACTGGCCCTGCTTCAGGCCCACCCGAAACTGGCCGACAAGGCCGCCGTTGCCGCAGGCCTGACACGGGAGTCGGCATCGGAACAGGCGTCGGCGGGACTGGACCAATTGACGGCGGAGGAGTTCGAGCGCTTTCACGCCCTGAATAGCGCCTATGACGCGCGCTTCGGGTTTCCGTTTATCATTGCCGTGCGCCTGGCGGGCGGCAAGGCGGGTATCCTGAAGGCCATGGAGACCCGGCTGGATAACAGCCCTAAGGCTGAGCTGGCCACGGCGCTGACGGAGGTCGGCAAGATCGTTCGGCTGCGCGTGGAGGATGTCCTCCCATGAGTTTGGCTGACCTCAATGCCCGTGTCCGACACGACCTCGCGACCCTGAACATCGGGGCCTTCGCGGAGCCATCCGATGGCATCTACGACGTCATCATCGTCGGCGGCGGTCAGTCGGGTTTGGGCGCCGCCTTCGGGTTGTTGCGTGAGCGGGTGAGCCAGGTCCTGGTGTTGGATGAAAATCCGGCGGGCTACGAAGGGCCGTGGGAGACCTATGCCCGCATGGTGACCTTGCGCACGCCCAAGCACCTGACGGCGATCGATTTCGCTATGCCGTCCCTGACGTTTCGGGCTTTCTGGGAGGCGCAGCACGGTTCCGAAGGTTGGGAAGCGATCGACAAGATCCCGCGTGGCGACTGGATGGCCTATCTTCGGTGGTATCGGGAAATCCTGAATATTCCGCTGCGTAACGACACGCGGGTCGATCTGGTCGAACCTGCCGACGGCCTCTATGTCGTTCGTGCCGGTACGCAGCGTTTTAAAGCCCGCAAGGTCGTCCTGGCCACCGGCATCCAGGGCGGCGGCGAATGGCACGTCCCGCCGTTGATCGCCGACGCCTTGCCGCCGCATCTCTATGCCCACACCTCCCAGCCGATCGATTTCGCCGCCTTGCAAGGCAAGCGCATCGCCATCCTGGGCGGCGGCGCCTCGGCCTTTGACAACGCCCATCACGCCCTGACCGAAGGTGTCGCGGAGGCGCATGTCTTCGTCCGCCGTAACACGCTGCCGACGGTCAATCCCATCCGCCATATGGAAGCCGCCGGATTTATCGCGCGTTTTCCCGCGTTGAACGATGCCGACAAATACGCGGTCATGTCGTCCTTCTTTCAGCGCAACCAGCCGCCGACCAACGACACCTTTGCCCGCGCGGCCGCCATGCCGGGGTTTCACTTGCATCTCGGTGCACCGTGGCACGCGGTCGAGCACACCGGCGATGGCGCCACGGTCACAACGCTCCAGGGACGTCACGATTTCGATTTCCTGATCGTCTCGACCGGCCTGATCACCGACCCGGCGCTACGGCTGGAACTGCGTCTGGTCGAAAGCGGAATCCGGCGATGGAAGGATGTCTACGCAGCGCCCGATGACATCGCCAACGACTTGATCGATAACCATCCCTATCTGTCGCCGGGCTTTGCCTTCACCGGCCGCACGCCGAGCGACGAAGCGAAGCTGCGCGGCCTGTATGCCTTCAACTATTCGGCGCTGATCAGTTGTGGTCTGTCGGCCTCGGCCCTGTCGGGGCTGAAATACGCTCTGCCGAAACTGGCCTCGGGCATCGCCGACGACCTGTTCCGCGACGACAGCGCGGGCAAACTGGCCGCCTACTACGCTTATGACGAGCCGGAATTTACGGGAGTCGCATCATGACCCTGTCGACACATGTCCTTGACACCATGCACGGCACGCCGGCGGCGGGAATTTCCGTTCGCCTGCTGCATGGCGCGCTGCCTTTGTTCGAAGGCGCCACCGATAATGACGGCCGCTGTCCGGGCTTGAAAGACCTGGTCCTGCACAAAGGCGCCTATCGCTTGGAATTCCACGTCGCTGCCTACTTCCGCCGTCGCGGCATCGACCTGCCCGATCCGCCGTTTCTCGAAGTCGTGTCGATCGATTTCGGCATCAGCGGCGATGGCCATTACCATGTGCCGCTGCTGGTCTCGCCGTTTGCCTATTCCACCTACCGGGGCAGCTGATGGACGATCTGCCCAAACGCATAACGCTGAAGGATGTTGCCCGCGCCGCCGATGTGTCGCTGGCCTCGGCCTCCTATGCCATTAACGGCACAGGCTCGCTGGGCGAGGCCGTCCGCAGCCATATCCTGCGCACGGCAGAGAACCTGGGCTATCGCCGCAACCTGAGCGCCCGCGCCGTGCGGACGGGAAAAACCGGCGCCATTGGTTTGGTCGTGCCCGACTTCACCAACCCTTTCTTCACCCACCTGGCGCAGTCGGTGATGCGCGCCGCCCGCTTGGCCGGCTACTGCGTCTTCGTCACCGATACTGAAGAGTCGGAATCGTTGGAGCGCGAGGCCTTCAAGCGCATGATCGACCGCGGCGTCGACGGCATCGTCTGGTTTCCGATCCGCGACGTCAACACGGTCGAGGCCCAGACGCGGATGGTGCCGACCGTGTTGATCGACCGCAGTATTTCGGGCCTGGAATCGATCCAGGCCGACTATGCCAGAGGCGGGGAACTGGCGGCGGAACACCTTATCGGCCTGGGTCATAGCCGCATCGGCGTGGTCGCCGGCCCGCGCGATATCCTCAGCCAGAAGCAGCGCATCGACGGCGCCGTGGCGGCGATCAAGGCCGCCGGCACTCTGGCTTTTTCGGTGAGCAATGCCTTTTCCATGGACCTGGAACCATCGGTGACCAAGGCGATTTCCGCCGGCAAGGCCACGGCCATCTTCGCCGGCACCGACCTGATCGCGCTTGGCGTCATCCGCTATGCTCAAAGCCTGGGCCTGCGCGTGCCCGACGACCTGTCGGTGGTCGGCTTCGGCGACATGCCGTGGGGCCAGATGGCGTCGGTGCCCCTTACCACGGTAGAGATGCCGATCGACGACATGGCGCAGGAAGCCGTCGACGCTTTGATGCGCCGCATCGACCAGCGCGAACCCAGCCACGGTAAAGTGTTTGCCACAGGATTGATCCGGCGCGGATCGACCGCCGCGGCCCGCATGGTGAAGATCGCATGAGCCAGGTGCTGCGTTTTCTGCTGGACGGCGAGGTGTTGGAGCTTCGCGATATCGAGCCGACCACGACGGTGCTGGACTGGCTGCGCTATCATCGCAGTCGCACCGGCAGCAAGGAAGGCTGCGCCGAGGGTGACTGCGGCGCCTGTACGGTGGTGGTGGCGGAACTTTCCGCGGCCGGCGTCGTCGCCTATCGCGCGGTCAATGCCTGCATTCTGTTCCTGCCCATGCTGCACGAAAAGGCGCTGTTGACGGTCGAGTCCCTGGGCGGCGATCATCCGGTGCAGAAAGCCATGGTCGAGCTGCACGGCTCGCAATGCGGCTTCTGCACGCCGGGCATCGTCATGTCGCTCTACGCCCGGAGTTTAGGCGGGGCCGGTACAGTCGAGGCCGATGCGAAGGATGTTCTGGCCGGAAACCTGTGCCGTTGTACCGGTTACGGGCCGATCCTGGAGGCGGCTTGTGCTACGCCATTCGCCGCCCTCGACGAGACGCTTGCCGACCGCTTGCGTGCCATGCAAAGCGACGATCCGCTTGATCTGCCGGGCTGGATCGCGCCGAAAACGGTGGACCAACTGGCCCAGGTTTTGGTCGAAAGGCCGCAGGCGCGCATCATCGCCGGGGCTACCGATGTCGGCCTGTGGGTCACCAAGCAGCACCGTAGCCTGCCCGACATCGTCTATATCGGCGATGTTTCCGACCTGTCGGATATGTCGGAAACGGCGGAGGGGCTCACCCTGGGCGCCGGTGTTCGCTACAGCGATGCCCATGCGGCGCTGACCCGGCTGCATCCGTCGCTAGGCGAGCTGGTCCGCCGTATCGGTGCGGTCCAGGTGCGCAATTCCGGCACGATCGGTGGCAATATCGCCAACGGCTCGCCCATCGGTGACATGCCGCCGGCCCTGATCGCGCTGGGCGCCAGCGTGACCTTGCGCCGGGGCGATGTGCGGCGGACAATTCCGCTGGAGGATTTCTTCATCGCCTATGGCCGGCAGGATCGTCAGCCGGGTGAATTCGTCGAGAGCGTATTTATCCCGCGTCCGACGGGGCTGTACCGCGTGGTCAAGCTGTCGAAACGGTTCGACAGCGATATCTCCGCCGTGTGTGGCGCGTTTCATGTCACGATCGCCAACGGGGTCGTGACGGCGGCGCGGGTGGCCTTTGGCGGCATGGCGGGAACGCCGAAACGCACCATGGCCTGCGAAGCCGCCCTGGCGGGCCAGCCGTGGTCGCAGGCAACGCTGGAGGCCGCCGCACTGGCGCTGAGGCAGGATTATCAACCGCTCAGCGATGTCCGCGGTTCCAGCGAGTACCGCCTGACCTCAGCCGCCAACCTGGTCCGCAAGCTGTGGTTCGACGGGGTTTCGGTGCTGGATGTGAGGCCGGTCCATGCCTGATGCCGTCCACCAGTCCATTCCTCATGATAGTGCCGCGCTGCATGTCGGCGGCGCGGCTATCTACGCCGATGATGTGGCGGAACCGAAGAACCTGCTGCATCTGGCGTTCGGGCAATCGCCCCATGCCCATGCCCGCATTGTTTCCATGAACCTGGATGCGGTTCGCGCGGCGCCGGGCGTGGTGGCGGTGTTTACCTCGGCGGACATTCCCGGCGCCAACAATGTCGCGCCCGTTTTCGGCGACGATCAGTTGTTGGCTAGCGAAAAGGTGGTCTTCGTCGGCCAGCCGGTGTTTCTGGTGGCGGCTATTTCCGCCAAGGCGGCGCGCATGGCGGCGAAGCTGGGCGAGGTGGTCTACGAGCCTTTACCGGCCATCCTGACCATTGCGGAGGCGCGGGCCGCCGGGTCGGTCCTGGAGCCGGCCCAGGTCATGGCGCGCGGCGACATGACGGCGCTGGACGTTGCGCTGCATAGGGTTTCCGGCAAGGTGGAGATGGGCGGGCAGGACCATTTTTACCTCGAAGGCCAGATCGCCATCGCTACCCCCGGCGAGGCCGGGACCATGCACATCCTCAGTTCCACCCAGCATCCGTCAGAGATCCAGCACCTGGTGGCGCATATGCTGCATCGGATGAGTGCGGATGTGACGGTCGAGGTCCGGCGCATGGGCGGCGGTTTCGGCGGCAAGGAGACCCAGGCGGCGCTGTTTGCCGCGGCGGCGGCGCTGGTGGCGGAAAAAACCGGAAGGCCCGCGAAATTCCGCGTCGACCGTGACGACGACATGGTCATGACCGGAAAACGTCATGATTTTGAAGCAGAATTTGACGTCGGCTTCGACGATGACGGGCGGATTCAAGCGCTCAGGCTGGAGCTGGCGTCACGCTGCGGCTGTTCGGCCGACCTGTCCCTGGCCATCAACGACCGGGCCATGTTCCACAGCGATAATTGCTATCATTTGCCGAATGTGGAGATCATCTCGCATCGGTTTAAGACCCATACCGTGTCGAACACCGCCTTTCGGGGCTTCGGCGGGCCGCAGGGCATGTTGGCTATCGAGCGGGTGATGGATACCATCGCCGCGCATCTCGGTCGCGACGCGTTGGACGTCAGGAAGGTAAATTTTTACCGCCTCGGAGACGCCACCCCGTACGGTATGGAAGTAACGGATTTCGTCGCAGATTGCATAATTTCCGAATTGATGGAAACCTCGAACTATGCGGCGCGCAAGGCGGCGATCGAATCGTTCAATGCCACCCACCCGTATCTGAAGCGCGGCATCGCCGTGACCCCGGTCAAGTTCGGCATCAGCTTCACGACGACGCATCTGAACCAGGCCGGCGCGTTGGTACATCTGTATGCCGACGGCTCGATCGGGCTGAACCATGGCGGCACCGAGATGGGCCAGGGGCTCAACACCAAGGTCGCCCAGATCGTCGCCGATGTCTTCGGGGTCGGGTTGGACGTGGTGCGCATCACCGCTACCCGGACGGACAAGGTGCCCAACACCTCGGCCACCGCCGCGTCGTCGGGGACCGATCTCAACGGCATGGCGGCATGGAACGCGGCCCAGACCCTGCGCGGGCGGCTGGTCGAGTTCCTGGGCGGCGATGTCGTCTTCAAGGACGGCAAGGTCACGGTTGGCGACCAGATCTATAGGTTTGGTGAAGTCTGCCGCATGGCGCATATGGGGCGGGTATCGCTGTCGGCAACCGGCTTCTATGCCACGCCGAAGATCCACTACAACCGCAAAAGTCATACCGGCCGGCCATTTCTATACTTTGCCTATGGTGCGGCGGTCAGCGAGGTGGTGATCGACACCCTGACCGGTGAGTCGCGGGTGTTGCGGGCCGACCTGCTGCATGACGCCGGACGGTCGATCAATCCGGCCCTCGACCTCGGTCAGGTCGAGGGTGCCTATGTTCAGGGGCTGGGCTGGCTGATGACCGAGGAACTGGTGTGGGACGACAAGGGCCGGCTTTTGACCCATGCGCCGTCGACCTACAAGATCCCCTGCGCCTCCGACCGGCCGGAAATTTTGAATGTGGAGTTGTGGCAGGCCGGCGAGAACCGTGAGCCGACCATCCACCGATCGAAAGCGGTCGGCGAGCCGCCATTCATGCTGGCTTTGTCGGTGCTGTCGGCCCTGACCCATGCCGTGCAGCAGGCCACCGGCAGTTCGATGATCACCTTGGATGCGCCGGCGACGCCGGAACGGATATTGGCGGCGTTACGTCATGACTGATTGGGCAGGGAGTGCGCAGAGATTGCTGGACGCCGGGACGCCGTGCGCCCTGGTCAGCCTGCTGGCGGTTGAGGGTTCGGCGCCGCGCGAGGCCGGGACGCGCATGGTGGTGACCCGGGAGGGGCTGGTCGGCACGATCGGCGGCGGCAATCTCGAATACCAGGCCATCCATCAGGCGCGTGCGGTGCTGGAACACCCGCCGGGGACGTGGCGCATCCAGGACTATCCGCTGGGGCCGCTGCTGGGGCAGTGCTGTGGCGGGCGGGTTCGGTTGATGGTCGAACGGCTGGACCCCAGTCGGTCGCAATGGCTGGGCAAGGTCAATGGTCATGAGGTTCGGTTGGAGACTCGGCTGTTTGACAGCCATGTCGAACGTGACGAGGGCGAGGCCGGTGTGATTTCGGCGAAGGGAACGGCGCCCAAGGCCGGCGACAGTTTCGCCGAGACGGTCGGGGAACCGCATGTGCCGTTGATGATGTTCGGGGCCGGGCATGTCGGCCAGGCGATCGCCGGGCTGCTGCCGGGGCTGCCGTTCGATCTCGACTGGCAGGACAGTCGTGAGGGGCACACCCTGGACGCGATGGAACAGGCGGCGCGGGAGGCCAAGGGCCTGGTGCTGATCCTGACCCACGACCATGCGCTGGATTATCGTTTGACGGCGGCGGCCTTAAGTGGACGGGCGCAATTCATCGGCCTGATCGGGTCGGCGACCAAGCGGGCGCGGTTCCTGTCGCGCTTAACCAAGGACGGGTTCGATGAAGCGATACTGGCGCGTCTGACCTGTCCGATCGGGATTGCCGGCATCACCGGCAAGGCGCCGGAGGTCATCGCCGTATCGGTGGTGGCGCAGCTCTTATTGCTCGCAGATATGAGCGCGGACGGCGGCGCATAACGACGCCTTGATCCTGGCGAATTCTTCGTCGCTTTTGGCCTGACGTGGCGCATCCTTCATGAAGGCCTCGGCATCGGGCCAGTAGCGTTCGTAGCTGTAGGGGTGGACCTTCGCCGTAATCCGCGGCGAGGCGTTTTGCACGTTCTCGACATTGTGGAAGGTGTCATCGACGAAATAGACGTCGTTGTAGCGCGCCGGCAGGCTGCGCAGCAGCAGGTTCAGCATCACGCCCTTGTCCTGGCCGTTGACCAGCATGACGCCGTCCGACACTGTCACCGGGCGGTAGGGGCCGGCCGGCAGTTTCAGCCCGACCCAACGCGCGGCGTAGCGGATCTCCTTGTCGCGCAGGTCACCGCGCCGGATACACAAGGGCGGTCCGCATTCCGGCGCACGGGTCAGGTCGATGCCGTTGGCCTTCAGGGCGGCTTCGGTGGCGCCGCGTAAGGCCGTGCCGCGCGCGCTGAGGGCATAGACGGGGATGCCGGCCGCCTGGAGCTGTCTGACCAGGGCGGCCGAGTCCGCTTGCGTCGGCGTCATGGTCGAGGCTTGCAGGAAGAAGGTATTGTTGCGCAGAAGGGCGTCGAAGGCGTCGTCGCTGTCGTCCTGGCTGCGTTGCCAGTTGAACCATGTGTCGCTGCCCAGGTCCTGCGGCATGGTCAAAAGCGTGTTGTCGATATCGAAGATTACGATGACGTTGCGGCCTTTGGCTTTTGCGCTCAGGGCCGCCTGGACCGGGGTGGCCAGGTCGGTGACGGAGATGTAGGTGGGTACCGGCTGATAGGTCGTGCGTTGGCGTTTTTTGGCTTCGGCGGGCAGGGCGGCCGTCATCATCAGGGCGGCCAGACCCAGAAAACATATGGCTTTTTTCACATTCTTACCCTTGGTTTCTGATGAACCTATCAGACGATCGGCAAAAATGAAGCGTTTTGTGAAACGTTTCACTTGATTATCGCA
This sequence comes from Asticcacaulis sp. AC460, assembly GCF_000495795.1. Classification (GTDB taxonomy): domain Bacteria; phylum Pseudomonadota; class Alphaproteobacteria; order Caulobacterales; family Caulobacteraceae; genus Asticcacaulis. Next base: position 84,859 of record NZ_AWGD01000011.1, on the reverse strand, counting down.
GTGCAGCAGGTTCTTATATCTGAAGCATAAGGGCTTGGCCGCAAAGAGGACCCCTCCGTCTCGACGCGGTCGCCCCGTAAGGGGGCTCCCTTGCTCGCCACCTCCCCATTTTCAATGGGGAGGAGAAGGAAAGAAAATCCTTAGCCAGGGGAGACGCGTGATGCAAAGGCCGCGCAGCTATCTCGGCCGTTTCTGCCACGCGCCGGAACGCGGCCGGATCGAATGTCTCGACGACGCCCTGGTGTCGGTCGACGAGGATGGCCATATCGTCTCGGTCCTGAAACCTTCCGATGATGGCTATAATCGTGCCCTGACCGAGGGACCCGTCGAGTCCATGCCGCGCGGCGCCTATGTCCTGCCCGGGTTCTGCGACCTGCACGTCCATGCGCCGCAGTGGCCGCAGATCGGCAAGGCGCTGGATGTGCCGCTGGAGGTCTGGCTGCAGCAGCATACTTTCCCGCTGGAGGCGCGGTACAGCGATCTGGCGTTTGCGAAGACCGCCTATACCGGCCTGGTCGATGACCTGCTGTCGAACGGCACGACCACGGCCCTGTATTTTGCCACCGTCCATCAGGACGCCACGCGGCTGTTGGCCGATATATGCCTGGACAAGGGCCAGCGCGCCCTGATCGGCAAGGTGGTGATGGACAATCCGGAGCAGTGCCCGGACATCTACCGCGACGATTCGACCGACGCTGCCCTGCGCGGGACGGAGGACTTCATCGCCTATGTTCGCGGCCTGAACAGCGACCGCATCAAGCCGGTGGTGACGCCGCGCTTTATCCCGTCGTGCACCGATGCCGCGCTGGAAGGCCTGGGGCAACTGGCGCGGTCGTGCCGCTGTCACATCCAGACCCACGCCTCCGAAAGCGACTGGCAGCATCGCTATGTCTTCCAGCGCCACGGCCTGAGCGATACCGACAGCCTGGACCGGTTTGGCTTACTGACCCGGCATACCGTCCTGGCCCACGGCAATTTTCTGAGTTCCACCAATATGGACACCCTGGTGGCGCGGGGGACGGGCGTAGCCCACTGTCCGTTGTCCAACGCCTATTTTTCCAATGCGGTGTTTCCCCTGAAGCGGGCGCTGGAAAAGGGCGTTCGCGTCGGGCTGGGGTCGGATATCTCCGGCGGTCCGTCCTCCTTCCTGCCGGATTCGATTCGCGCGGCGGTGTTTGCCTCGCGGCTGCTGGACGATGGCGTCGACTGCGAGAAGGACTATCCCGAACGCGGCATCCGCGATTCCCGCATCGACTGGCGCACGGCCTTTTATCTCGCGACGCGCGGTGGCGCCGATGTGCTGGACCTGGCCGTGGGCGGGTTTGAAGTGGGCCGCCAGTTTGACGCCATCCTGATCGATCCGAACGCGCCCGGTGGCAGCCTGAACCTGATGGAGGGCTATGACAGCGCCGAGGACGGGCTGCAGAAGATCCTGTATACGGCAAACAAGGCGAACATCACGCGGGTCTGGGTCAGTGGGCGTGCCGTTGTCTGATGTGATCGTGTCAGCGGTTTAAGGCTTATCTGCGGACAAGACTTGACGGAGGTAAGGTCATCAACTGCCTTCCGCCATTTTCTTCAAGGCCGCCATAAGCTCGGCGCGGTTTTGTGGCGTCGGCTTGCCCAGGCCACCCCGGTGCGCCGGCGGGATGTGGGCCACCGGGTCGCCGTTGACCTGGAAGATATAGTGCTCGAACATGGTGTGCCAGTAGTCACGCTCGGCCGGGGGCAGGTCCTTCAGCGCCGCCAGGGCTGCCAGGAACGGCGCCATCGGATTGACCAGCGTGTCCGGCGCTGCGCCCCACCAGTAGTTGATCAGCACATTGAAGGCGTCCAGCGACTGGACATGGTGCCACCAGTATTTCGGCACGTATAAGGCATCGCCCGGCTCCATATCCGCCACCTGGGCGGTGGCCAGCGCGTCCTTCAAACGCGGGAAGCGGGCGAAGTCCGGCTCCTCCAGGCTGGCCAGGCTGATGGCGCGGCCGGACGGGGTGTGGTCCATCGGGCCGATATACAGATTCGTCACCTGCTCCGGGGGGAACAGGATAAAGCGGCGATGGCCGGCGGCGACGCAGGCCAGGTTGTGGTCGTGGTCGTTGTGGGTCTGGGCGCGGGTGGCGTTGCTGATCCAGATGCGCGGGCCGATCTGCGGCGGCAGCACGGGATTGCGGTTTTCCGCCGCGAAGCCCGGCAGGTGGTCGGCGGTCGGCGTCGACTGGATATAGATATAGAAGGGATTGGGGTGATCCAGCGCCCCCAGCAGCTGGTCGATGCCGGCGGAGACGGTTTTGACGCGCTTGTGGAAATTGAAGTCGTGCATGTCGGGGCCGTAGGCCATGCGGCCCTTCATACTGTTGTGGCCTTCCATCACCGTGGTCGGACGGCCGTTGTCCAGGGACTTGAGGTAACCGGCTATCTCCTGCGGTGAGCTTTGCGCCTTTGCCACGGCCGGCCAATGGGACACCAGGCCCTTCAGCAGGGCCGGCTGGCCTTGCCTCACCAGATCGACGAAGATTTCGGGCGTTGCGCCCTCGACGACCGGAACCGGTGGAAGGGTGGAAATGTGGTGCATGGGATACAGTTTTGGCGATTTCTGGCTTGGCGTTTTCTGGCAAGGCGGTGGCGAGTCCACAGTTAGGAGATGCCAGATGCCTTGGCAAGGCGCCTTGCCAAGGCATCTGGCATCTTTGACCCCGGCGTCAGGAAAAGCGACTCATCCGGATGCAATCGATAGTGTTAGCGGTACCTTTTCGCCGTGCGGACAGGGCCGCGGAATATGGCCGCTCTGCCGTTGTCACGCCGCTCCCCGGGGCGAAACTGTGGCATTCATGCCATTATGGCCCGGATTGTGGCCAAATCAGCCACAATCGACTAGCCAATTGCATGTCGTTTATATAACAAATAGAAAGACGAAATAATTAATCAGGTTGAGAAGCGTTAACGGGCGGTCGTCACGGCCTTTCCACCGTTACAATGGGCGGAATTTTTGACAAATATGTCAAAAGCAGACTCGGCGTATCGGGACTATGTGTCGATCATCAGGTCACGTCCTGTTTACCAAAACGCTTTATAGACTGACGTCGTTTCGGTTCAGTGGTTCTTCACCGGCAGGAGCTCGGGCCTGCCGTAAGGACATTAGGGAGAAGAAGGTATGAAAATTTCCAAAGGCAAGGGCCTGACCGGCCTTATGCTCAAGGGCGGGGTTTCGGCTCTCGCCCTCACGGCGTTTACCGCCGTGGCGGCGACTCCGGTCGCGGCTCAGGACGCGCCGGCCGCCACCTCCGGCGACGAAGTTGTCGTCGTCGGTGTTCGCCGCTCGCTGAAGACGGCGCAGCAGATCAAGAAGGACGCCGATACGGTCGTTGACTCGATCACCGCGAACGACATCGGTTCGTTCCCGGACAAGTCGGTCGCCGAAGCGCTGCAGCGCGTCGCCGGCATCACCGTCAACCGCTTTGCCGCCACCGGCGACACGGCCCACTTCTCGGCCGAACCGTCGGGCGTCGTGGTCCGCGGCCTGCAGCAGGTCCGTTCGGAATTCAACGGTCGCGACATCTTCACCGCCGACTCGTCGCGCGGCCTGTCGTGGTCGGACGTTTCGCCGGAACTGATGGGCGGCGTCGACACCTATAAGAACCAGACCGCGGAACTGATCGAAGGCGGCATCGCCGGCACGATCAACCTGCGCACCCGTCTGCCGTTCGACCAGAAGGGCCGCGTCCTGGCCGCCACCGGTGAATACACCTACGGCGACCTGGTGAAGGACGGCCGTATGTCGTTCTCGGGCATTTACGCCGACCGTTGGGAAATCGACGGCGGTGAGGTCGGCCTGATGCTGAACTTCGCCCACGGTGAAACCAGCACCAACTCGGAAGGCGTTCAGTACGGCCGTATCGTTCCGGTGGAAACCTCCTATTGGGGTGCCGGTCGCCGTTACATCCCGGTTTCGACCGCTTTCCGCGACAACATCTATGACCGTACGCGTGACGGTATCGCCATAGCTGCCCAGTGGCAAAACGCCGACAAGACCATGGCGGCCACGCTGCAGTACAACCAGTCGAAGAAGGTCGAGCAGTGGGAAGAATATGTCGCCACGGCTTCGACCGGCGCTGACGCCTGGGCCCGCGACATCAACTTCGTTTCGACCGACGGCAACATCCAGTGTCTGAATGCGGCTTCGAACTGTAAGTTCAACAGCGATGGCATGTTCGAATCCGGCGTTCTGGTCGGTGGTAACGGCGCCTGGTACGGTGCGTGGCAGGCTCCGGCCGGCGCGACGACTCCTGCGGGCTGGACGAATGCGCGTTCGTGCTATTCGTGGGAGTGCGGCAGCGATACGCCGCAGCAACGTTCGCCTGGCTATGCCAACGACACGCGCTGGAGCGACAGCCTCAACGACACCAAGGACATCTCGCTCAACTTCAAGTGGGATCCGACGGATCGCCTGAAGCTGAACTTCGACGTCCAGCACGTCGATGCCATCCAGGAAAACTATGACATCTCGACCTCGCTGGCCACCTATGCGGCGGTGAATCTCGATGCATCGGGTTCGCACCCGACCATGGAAATCCTGGACACGGTTCCGGGGTGGTACATGGCCGGCGCGACCGGCGCTGAACGGATCGCCAACCCGAACAACTATCGCCAGCACTTCCTGATGGATCACGTCACCGACTCGGAAGGCGAAGAGTTCGCCACCCGTGCCGACCTGGCCTACAGCTTCGACTCGCCGTGGCTGAACACCCTGAAGGCCGGTGTGCGTTACGCTAACCGTGAACAGACCATCCGCTGGACGACCTATAACTGGGCTTCGGTGGTCAACAACTGGTCTAACTATGACCGCAACAACTACTACATCACCGGTTCGGAATTTCCGGATCAGGGCGCCCATGGCATCTACACCTTCGACCCGAACTTCTACGGCGGCGGTACGACCAATGCGGCTGACGGCGTGTTCTTCAACATCGACTACCTGAAGGACCGCGAAGGCCTGGCCACGACGTTTGACCGCACTCACTACACGCCGTCCTACACCGACGGTACCGCGTCGAACCAGTGGACGCCGATCTGCCACCGTACGGGTGAGATCGACGGCTGCTTCCGCGCCGCGGAACTGGCTTCGGTCAAGGAAGAAACCAAGGCGGCCTATGTCCAGCTGAAGTTCGGCGGCCCCGACGCCACCATCTTTGGCGGCATCACGGTCACCGGCAATATCGGTCTGCGCTACGTTGAAACCCTCAATGAGAGCACCGGTGGCGTCAACTATCCGAGCTCGGCTCCGGTCTATGACTGGCAGCCGCTCTCCGAAACCGCGCCGGGCAGCGGCGTCTACCGCGCCAGCCTGTCCTATTACGTCGACGGCCTGATCGGTACGCCGCCGGCCGTGACGGCGAACCAGACGACCGACCCCACGCTGTATGCTCAGCAGGCAGCCGCGGCTTCGGCCTATGTCAACAACCCGGCCAACTGGACCGGCGACCGCAAGTTCATCGGTAGCCAGAACGCTACGCTCGAAACGGCCAGTGTCGTTCACAAGAACTGGCTGCCCTCCTTCAACGTTCGCCTGGGTCTGACGGATACCTGGTTCCTGCGCTTCGCGGCGTCGCGTGCCATGTCGCGTCCGGACATCGGCAACCTGAAGAAGTACAGCTCGGTCGGCATGTCGCTGCCGTCAACGACCAACTCCAGCTTCGCCTGTAACGTGCCGAACAGCGCGTTCGAGTGTACGCCGGGTGGTCAGATCATCAAGACCAAGGTGACCTTCACCGGTTCGGCCAACAACCCGTACCTGAAGCCGGTTACCGCGGACCAGTTCGACCTGTCGGTGGAAAACTACTTCTCCTCGACCGGTTCGTTCACCTTCAACCTGTTCTATAAGAAGTTCCACGACTACATCCAGTTCGGGAACTACTATACGGACTTCACCAACCAGGGTGTGACCCGTTCGGTTCGCATGAGCGGTCCGGTGAACGGTGATGGTGCTGCGATCCGTGGCTTCGAAATCACCTACACCACCTTCTTCGACGAGCTGCCGGCGCCGTTTAACGGCTTCGGTATCCAGACGAACTATACCCACCTGGCCAACGACGGCATCAAGAGCTCGAACGTCGTGACCAACTCGGGTGACGGTTCGTCGGGTCAGACCGGTGGTGGTACTTCGGTGGCTGCCCTCAGCTACACCGACCTGCCGCTGGAAGGCCTGTCGGAAGACAGCTTCAACCTGATCGGCATGTATGAAAAGGGTGCCTGGTCGGCGCGCGTCGCCTACAACTGGCGCTCGGAGTACCTGGTGACGGCGCAAGACTGCTGTATCGCCTTCCCGATCTGGCAAGAAGCCCAGGGCTTCCTTGACGCCCGCCTCGCCTACCGCTTCAACGACCACGTCGAAGTGTCGATCGAAGGCTCCAACCTGCTCAGCACCGAAACGGTCCTGAAGCAACAGGTTGACGGCCCGATGTCGGACGGTACGAACCGCGAGCGCCTGCTGCTGCCGGCCGCGTGGTTCAAGAACGACCGCCGTCTGCAAGCTTCGGTCCGCTGGAAGTACTAAGAGCGGGTTGAAAAACCAAAAGAGGGGCGCGCTGTCGAAGGACAGCGCGCCTTTTCTTTTTTTGAAAGCCCTTACGTTTTTCGGCTGGACGGGATGACTCGAATGAGAACCGCGCAGAGGTGTTACCGTCGGTATACCCCTCCGCCGGCTTCGCCGGCACCTCCCCATGTGATGGGGAGGAGGGCGCCTCTGCGGAATTCTCGGAGGAAGCCCCGATTCAGGTTAAGCTTACCCGCTTCCCGAATTTGCCTCTGCCTGATATCGGTCCCTGCGAATTTCAGAGTCGATAGCGGCGTAACGAAAATCTGACTTTTCATTGCGGCGAAAAGCCTGCCAGAACAGAACTATAAAAGCGCGTACCGGGGACTAAGATTTATGACCATTTCACCCACGAGGGTTGTTATCCTGGGCGGCGGTACCGCCGGCTGGATGACCGCCGCCAGCCTGATCAAGGCGTTCCAGCCGCATTTCTGCACCGTGCGCCTGATTGAATCCGATGAGATCGGCATTGTCGGCGTCGGCGAAGCAACCCTGCCGCAGGTCCACGACTTTAATGATTTCCTGGGGCTCGATGAGCCCGAATTCATGCGCGAGACCAACGCGACCTTCAAGCTGGGCATCGATTTCAGCAACTGGGCGCGCAACGGCGACAGCTATATCCACCCGTTCGGTATCCATGGCCAGGCGATCAACGGCGTGCCGCTGTTCCAGTACTGGCTGCGCGCCCGGCTGAACGGCCATAATACCGATCTGGAGTCCTATTCCTTCCCGATCGTCGCCTGCCGCAACAACCGGTTCGACTTCCCGTCGGACGACGACCGGTCGGTGCGTTCGACCTTCGCCTATGCTTACCATTTTGATGCCGTCCTCTATTCACGCTACCTGCGCAAATGGGCGACCGCGCGCGGCGTTCAGCGCACCGAGGGCAAGGTGGTCGATGTCACCCTGCGGCCGGAGGACGGTTTCATCCAGTCCCTGACGATGCAGTCGGGTGAGATTATCGAAGGCGACCTGTTCATCGACTGCTCCGGTTTCCGCGGCGTGTTGATCAGCCAGGCGCTGAAGATGGGATGGGAAGACTGGACGCAATGGCTGCCGTGCGACCGCGCCCTGGCTGTGCCCTCCGACCGTTCCGAAGCCTTTACCCCCTATACACGGGCGACCGCGCGCGAGGCCGGCTGGACGTGGCGGATTCCGCTGCAGCACCGCACCGGCAACGGCTATGTCTATTCCAGCCGCTTCACCACGGATGAGCGTGCTGCCGAGGTGTTGCTGGGCGCGCTGGACGCGCGGGCCCAGGCCGAGCCGCGCATGCTGAAGTTCCAGGCCGGCCGCCGTCAGCAGTCGTGGTACAAGAACTGCCTGGTGATAGGGCTGGCCAGTGGCTTCCTGGAGCCGTTGGAATCGACCAGCATCTACCTGGCGCAGATTGCCTCCAACTTCCTGATGCGTCTGTTCCCGGGCAAGACGATCGACCCGAAGCTGGCGCAGGAATATAACCGCCTGGTCGATATCGAATATGAGCGGGTGCGCGACTTCCTGATCCTGCACTACCACGCCAATGAAAAGCCGGCGGAAGAAGACCCGACCGGGCTGTGGCGTTATGTCCGCGAGATGGCGGTGCCAGACAGCCTGCTCACCAAGATGGAGACCTGGCGCCATCGCGGTCATATCCATCGCTACAAGGACGGTCTGTTTGCTCCGCCCAGTTGGGTCGCGGTCTATACCGGCCAGCGGATTTTCCCGCAGAACTACGACCGGCAGGTCGACACGATGAGCCTGGAGATGGTGTTGCAGAAGATGGCCGAGATGAAAGAGCGGGTGGCGGTCAATGTCGAGGCCATGCCGACCCATGCCGACTTCGTCCGCGACTACTGCTTCGATCCGTCCGCCAAGGTGATGATGGAGGATGCCCAATGACCGGAGCGAGGGCTGAGTTGGATCGAAAGCTTAAGGTCGTTATCCTGGGGCGCGATGATGCCCTGTGGCTGTCCGCGAACGTACTGTGGCGCGCCTTTCAGCAGGCCGGGCTGGAGATCACGGTGATCGAGCTGCCGTCCCTGCTGCGGGCCGGCGATGTCTATCCGACCCTGAAGCAGCAGGAAGCCTATCATACCCTGATCGGGATCGAAGAGGCGCCGATGATGCGGGCCTCCCAGGCAACCTTCAGCCTGGCCCAGCGGTTCGCCAACTTCTCGCGCAACCGCCCGCCCTTCATGCACGCCTATTCGACCTATGGCCGCGACATCGCCCGGGTGCCGTTCCACCACTACTGGCTGAAGGCGCGGGCCCAGGGGGCCAAGGCGGAATACGAGGATTTCTCGGTCAATGCCGCCGCCGCCAAGGCCGGTCGCTTCTTCATTCCGGGCGAGGCCGTCGACGGTTTTGCCAACTGCGATTATGTCTACCACCTGGGCGCCCAGGGCTATTGCCATGTGCTCAAGACCGTGGCGACCCAGCGCAGGATCAACCACCGGCCCGGCCGGCTGGCCGACGTGGTGCGCGACGCCCAGGACGGCCGCATCACGGCGCTGAAGCTGATGAGCGGTGAGACGGTCGAAGGGGATTTCTTCATCGATGCCTCCGGCCAGGAAAGTCTTCTGTTAGGGGCCGCCTTGGGTGTCAAGACCGAGTCGTGGCAGCAATGGTTCCCCTGCGACCGCCTGCTGACCACCTATGCACCGCCGCTGTCGCCCCTGCCACCGTTCAGCCAGATCTCGGCCTTCCGGTCGGGCTGGGTCGGTTTGTTCCCGTTGCGTGACCGCACCGCCGTCCAGGCAGCCTTTACCAGCCACGAGCTGAGCGCGGAACAGGCCCTGGAAGCCGCCCATATGGTGACCAATATGCGGCTGAATCCTGATGCCATCATCTCGCCGCTGTTCCCCGGCGGGCGCCAGGCCTACTGGCACAAGAACTGCGTCGCCATCGGCGAAGCCGGCGTGGTGTTCGATCCGATCGACAGCGTGCGCATGCACGCCAACATCCTGGGCCTGTCGCACCTGATCTCGCTGTTCCCGGTCAGCCGTGAAAGCATGCTGGAAAGCGCGGAATACAATCGCAATGTCGGTGCTGCCTATGAACGCATTCGCGACTACCAGATGTGCCACTACCTGCTGAACCAACGCAACAGCCAGCCGATGTGGGACTATGCCCGGGCGGTTCAGCCGCCCGAGCTGCTGAAGTACAAGCTGGAGCTGTTCGCGGCGCGCGGCAATGTCGTCCAGTATGACGATGAGACGTTCGAGGACGACGACTGGGCGGCGATGTGGCTGGGCCATGGTTTGTTCCCCAAGGCCTATGACCCGCTGGTCGACCAGATGAGCGACGCCGAGGCCATCCAGCACTTCCAGCGCATGCTGGGCTTTATTCGCGCCAATGTCGAACCGATGAAGCCGATGGAGGCCTATCTGGGTATGGCCCCGGCAGCGGTTTAGGAGAGGACATGCAACACAACGTCAAAAAGATCGTCATCGTCGGCGGCGGCACTGCCGGCTGGATGGCCGCGGCCGCCTTCGCCAAGGCGTTGGGCACGCTCGACTACGACATCACCCTGGTCGAGTCGGAGGAAATCGGCACGGTCGGGGTCGGTGAGGCCACCATCCCCGCCATTCTTCAGTACAACAGCTTCCTGGGGCTGGATGAGAACGACTTCATCCGCAACACCAACGCCACCTTCAAGCTGGGGATCGAGTTCGTCGACTGGCGCAGGAAGGATCACAGCTACTTCCATCCGTTCGGCCTGTTCGGCCACGATATCGACGGTTTCAGCTTCCAGCACTTCTACATGCGCCACTACCACCAGCGCGGCGGCGGCATGTTCGATATCAGCAAGTACAATGCCGAGACCGAGGCCGCGTTGCAGGGCCGGTTCGGCCGGGTCAAGTCGGAGCCGGGCAAGCCCAATATCAACTATGCCTTTCAGTTCGACGCTGGCATGTATGCCCGCTATCTGCGCCGCTATTCCGAGAACCTGGGCGTGGTGCGCAAGGAAGGCAAGATCATCCAGGTCAACCAGGATCCGGAGTCGGGCTTCGTCACGTCGGTGGCCATGGACAATGGCATGACGATCGAAGGCGATCTGTTCATCGACTGCTCGGGCTTTCGCGGCCTGCTGATCGAACAGACGCTGAAGACCGGTTATGTCGACTGGAGCCACTGGCTGCCGATGAACCGGGCCTGGGCAGTGCCGTGTGAGCGGACCGAGACCCTGACGCCCTATACCCGGGCCACCGCGCGCGAAGCGGGCTGGCAGTGGCGCATTCCGCTGCAGCACCGTACCGGCAACGGCTATGTCTTCTGCAACGACTTCATCAGCGAGGACGAGGCGCGCGAAAAGCTGCTGTCGCGGCTGGACGGCAAGGTGCTGAAGGACCCGATGATGCTGAAGTTCGTCACCGGCCGCCGGCGGCTGGCGTGGAACAAGAATGTGGTGGCCTTGGGCCTGGCCAGCGGCTTCCTGGAGCCGCTGGAATCGACCTCGATCCACCTGGTCCAGTCGGGGGCGTTCAAGCTCCTGGCCCTGTTCCCGCGCCACGGCATCAATCCGCACATCGTCGACGAGTATAACCGCCAGGTCGAGATCGACTATGAGGGGGTGAAGGACTTCATCATCGCCCACTACAAGGTGACCGAGCGCGACGACACGCCGTTCTGGCGCCATGTCCAGCAGATGAGCATCCCCGACAGCCTGCAGGCGCGCTTCGACGTCTTCCGCGCCACCAGCCAGACCCTGGCGCGCGAACCGGAGCTGTTCCGCGAGGTGAGCTGGGTGGCGGTGATGACCGGCCAGGGGATCGTGCCGGAGGATTATCACCCGGCCGCCGACACCATGGACGCCGACGATTTGCGCCTGCAGCTGGGGCGGTGGCGTACGGCCGTGGTCGAACGAGTCAAGAGCCTGCCGATGCACGAGGACTTTATCAACCGCACCTGCGCTTCGGATGCGCCGCGGATGGTGGCCAACGGGTGATTATTCGGTATTGAAGAAGGTGTTGGCCGTGAGGCGTCCGGTGGCGGGATCGCTGCTGAGGGCAGCCCCGGGCTTGAGCTTCGAACGGTGAATCTGGCCGGCGCGGTACAGGATCAGCCGATTGAACTTCGGTTCGATGTGGAAGATCTCTTCGTAGAGGTCCTCGACGGCCGACAGGGGCTGGCCTTCGCATTGCGCCAGTTCCTGGCGGCGGAAGAAGGCGAACTTGGCGCTGACGGACGGGGTGATCAGTTCGAGGCCCGTCGATTTGTGGCGGTAGAACGACGTGCCGCCCGGATGGTCCTGGCTGAGGTAATGGACCGTGGCGAAGCTGTGCAGGCGCGAGGTGTCGGTGTGCGGCGCGACCTGGTTGGGCGCCATCTGGTCCGGCCGCACGGTGGCCAGGCCGAAGAAGCCGTAATAGGCGCTGCGCTGGTCGGGCGGCATGTCGAAGACCTTGGCCATTGGCCGGCGCAGTTCGCGCAGGAGCAGGTTCAGATAGGTGTCGGGCAGGGTAGCGACCAGGCCGGGATACCAGGAGTTGGGCGGCGGCGCGCCGAAGCTGTCGCGATGTGCGCTGGCCAGAAGGTCTTCCGGGTTGGCCAGGGCGTCTTCGACGACGAGCACCTGGTTGTCCTGCCCGAAGGTATGGATGTCGATTCGGGGGGTGGGATTGAGCGCGAGGGCCGTCATGTTTCGTCCTGCCGGATTTTTGCCGCACGATAGAAGCTGAGACGGGAATTGCAACAGATTGATTTTTGTTCCAAAACACCGCCGCGGTTACCGCAGGGCAGAGTCAGGAGTACGGCGTGTCGCTACAGACCATTCGCGTAGGGGAAGAACAGACGCCGATCGTGGTGATCGACAACTTCGTCCAGGAACCGGACCGGATTGTGGAGCTGGCGGCGGAGTTGGCGCCGTTTCCAGCCCAGACCGGCCACTACTATCCCGGCCGCCGCCGCCGCATCACGCCGCAGGACGGCGAGAGCTTCGACTATGTCCGCTCGGTGTGCCAGTCGCTGACGGGCGTCCTGCACGGCGTGTACGGTATCGCGGCCTATGACATCCTGGATGCCGGCTTTTCGGTGATCACCACGCCGCCGGCCGAACTGGGGCCGTTGCAGACCATTCCGCATTTCGACTATCCCGACGCCGAGAGCTTCGCCATCCTGCATTACCTGTCGAAAAAGCCGGCGGGCGGGACGGGTTTCTATCGCCATGTCCGCTCGGGGTTTGAGACCCTGTCGGAGGCGCGCATGCCGCATTATGCCTATGCCCGCGAGCAGGACGACCTGCAGCAGCCGCCCCCTCAGGGCTATCACGACGGCGACGGTAATGGCTTTATCGAGCTGGCCAAGGTCGAGGCGCGCTATAACCGGGCACTGATCTATCCCGGCCGACTGCTGCATTCGGGCATTATTCCGGACAATTTCAACTATAGCCCCGATCCGCGCGTCGGCCGGCTGACCGGGAATATCTTCGTGCGGGCGCGCGTTACGCCGTAAGCGCCGTCTCGAGTTTATCCAGGCCTTCGTCGAGCAGAGCGTCGCTGATGGTCAGCGGCGCCAGTAGCCGGATGGTGTTGGCATAGACCCCGCATGACAGCAGGATCAGGCCGTTTTCCTGAGCCTTCATGCAGGCGTTTTTGGCGGCGGCGGCATCGGGGGTGAAGCTGCCGCGCTCGGTCGTGATATCGAAGGCGATCATGGCGCCCAGGCCGCGGATGGCCGACATGGGCACGATATCGTTGCGCTGGGACAGGGCTTCTAAGCGGGCCTTGATCTTCGCACCCTGGCGGTTGGCGGCGTCCAGCAGGTTTTCCTCCTCGATGACGTCGAGCACGGCCAGCGCCGCGGCGCAGGCGACCGGATTACCGCCATAGGTGCCGCCCAGGCCGCCGGTGACGGGGGCGTCCATGACCTCGGCGCGGCCGACCACGCCCGACAGCGGATAGCCGCCGGCCAGGGACTTGGCCATGGTCATCAGGTCCGGCTTGACGTCGTAGTTTTCCATGGCGAACAGCTTGCCGGTACGGCCAAAGCCGGTCTGGACCTCGTCGGCGATCAGCAGGATGCCATGGTCGTCGCAGATCCTGCGCAGGGCGCGCATCAGTTCAGGCGGGGTGATCAGGAAGCCGCCCTCGCCCTGGACCGGTTCGATGATGATGGCGGCGACGGCATCCGGCGCGATGTCGGCCTTGAACAGGTAGTCGAGCATCTTCAGCGTATCGGCGGTGTCGATACCGTGGGCCTCCACCGGGAAGGGCAGGTGGTAGATGCCGGGTTGTTGCGGGCCCAGGTCCTTCTTGTACGGCACGACCTTGCCGGTCAAAGCCGAGGTCAGGGCAGTGCGGCCATGGAAGCCGCCGGTAAAGGCGATGACACCGTCGCGGCGGGTGGCAGCGCGGGCGATCTTGACGGCGTTTTCGACGGCCTCGGCGCCGGTGGTGAACAGGACCGACTTGGCCGGGCCCGCGATGGGCGCCAGGGCGTTGAGGCGTTCGGCCAGGGCGATATAGGCCTCATACGGCACGACCTGGAAGGCGGTATGGGTAAAGGCGTTCATCTGGGCCAGGGCGGCCGCCTGGACCTTCGGGTGGCGGTGGCCGGTGTTGAGCACGGCGATGCCGCCGGCAAAGTCGATGAAGCGGTTGCCGTCGGCGTCCCACAGTTCGGCGTTCTCGGCCCGTCCGGCATAGAGGGTGGTGGCGTGGCCGACACCACGCGGAATGGCGGCGGCACGGCGGGCGGCGAGATCGGAATTGGCAGTCATGACGGGCTCCTGGTGGCTGAGCCCGCATAGCATATTGTGATCACAATATGCCAGTGGCAGGTTCTGAAACGTTAAAAGAGGAACACGGAAAACACGGAGGCCGCTTGCGCGGCGACACGGAAAGGCACTGAAATTCCACGATGAACCGCGCGAAGCGCCTTTCTGTGATGCACAATTAGAAGGCGCTTCGCGCGGGAGATGGTTCAACCGGAATTCCGTGACTTCCGTGTCGCCGCGCAAGCGGCCTCCGTGTTTTCAGTGTTCCTCTTGAGAAGGTTCCGAGTGATGTCTCAGTGCACGTTGCTCATGTCGGCGGCGCGTTTGGGCTTGGGCAGGGTCCAGGCCATGAAGGCGCACAGGGCGAAGATCACCGCCGCGCCCATGAAGATCTCATTCGTCGCCAGCATGATCGCCTGGCCCTGGACCATGTTGTTCACCGTCGCCAGGGCGGCCTGGGGCGACAGGCCGCCGCCGCTTATGAGGTCGATGGCGCCCTGGGCGTTGGGCATGGTCTCGGCCAGCCGGGCGTGGTTGGCATTGGCCGAGTTTTCCCACGCCGTCGCCACGAAGGAGGTCGCTACCGCGCCCGCCATGGTGCGGATGAAGTTCTGAAGCCCCGCCGCCGAAGCGGTTTCCTCAGGGTTGACCGCGCCCATGGAGACCTGGATCAGCGGCATGAAGAAGAACGGCATGCCGGCGCCGGCCAGGAAGATCCAGATGCCGATCTGGCCGAAGCTCATATCGGTCGTCGCCTGGGAGCGCATGAAGGTGATGAAGGCCAGCCACATGACGCCGCAGAAGATGACCTTGCGCGGGTCGAACCGCACCGCCAGCTGCGACGCAATCGGCGCGGCAACGATCGCCAGGATGCCGATCAGGCCCGCCGCATTGCCGGCTGAGGTCGCCGTCCAGCCGAGGTTGGTCTGCATCCATAACGGGGCGATGACATTGATGGCGAAGAAGGAGCCGATCATCATCGCCATGCACACCATGGCCAGGGCAAAGCCCCTGTGGCGGAAGACGCGCAGGTTGACGATGGGGTTGGTGTCGGTCAGTTCCCAGATCAGGAAGGCGATGAAACCCAGAACGGCAGTCACGGCCAGGCCGATGATCAGGCCCGATTCGAACCATTCATGCTCCTTGCCGAGGTCCAGCATCAGCTGCAGCGCGCCGACCCACAGGACCAGCAGGCCCAGGCCGACCACGTCGACACGGGCCTTGACGGTCCGGGTCTCCTGGCTGAACAGGACGCGCCAGACCAGGAAGCCGGCCGCGACGGCGACGGGGACATTGACCAGGAAGATCGAACCCCAGCCGAAATTCTCGACCAGCTGGCCGCCCAGGACCGGGCCGGCGATCGGCGCGGTCAGGGTGGTGACCGCCCACAGCGCCATGGCCATGGGCTGCATCTTTTTCGGGAAGATGGTCAGCAGCAGGGTTTGCGACAGCGGCATCAGCGGGCCGCCGCAGAAGCCCTGCAGAATGCGGCCCAGGATCAGGGTCTCGAAATTGGGCGCGATCCCGCACAGCAGCGAGGTGATGCCGAAGCCGATCAGGGCAACCGAGAAGGTGCGCACCGTGCCGAAACGCATAGCCAGCCAGCCAGTCAGCGGCACGGCGATGGCTTCGGCGACCGCGTAGGAGGTGATGACCCAGGTGCCCTGGGCGTTCGACACGCCCAGCGAGCCCGCGATATGCGGCACCGAGACATTGGCGATCGAGACGTCGAGGATGGCGACGAAGTTGGCAAGCGCCAGGAGGATGCCGCATAGCCAGAGCGTCAGGCCCTGGAGCTGTACGGGTTCCTTGTAGGGTTCGGCCGGAGCCGTGGCAGCGGACATTGGGGAGCGTCCTTGAATATATACACGAGCCGTAGGCTCTTTTCTGCTCTCCTCCCCTGTTCGGCTGCCGCCGAGGCCGGGGGAGGTGGATCATGGCGAAGCCATGAGACGGAAGGGGCTTATTCCACGGACGGTAAGAGCCCCTCCCACCGCTTCGCGGTCCCCCCTCCCCGTAAACGGGGCGGGAGAAGAGGTGTTGCGAGTCTAGCTGCCCTTGACGGTGATCTTGGCTTCCATGCTCATGCCGACGCGAAGCGGGTGGTCCTTCAGCTCCTTCGGGTCGAGCGCGATGCGCACCGGCAGGCGCTGGACCACCTTGATCCAGTTGCCCGTCGCGTTCTGGGCCGGGATGACCGCGAAGGCCGAACCCGTGCCCGACGACAGACCCACCACCTTGCCGTGGAACTTGACGCCGTGGCCATAGGTGTCGGCCGTGAGCTCGACCGGCTGGCCGACGCGGACGTCCTTCAGCTGCACTTCCTTGAAGTTGGCGTTCACATAGGCGCTGTCGATCGGCACGATGGTCACCAGAGGCTGGCTGACCTGGACGCGCTGGCCGACCTCGACCGAATTCTTGGCGATCACGCCTGAGATCGGGGCGCGGATGACGGTGCGGTCGAGATCCAGTTTCGCCTGGTCGACCTTGACCCGGGCGGCCACGACCTGAGGGTTGTCCTGGACGCCGACGCCCGAGATCAGCACGGCATTGGCCGAGCGCTGACCCTGGGCCGCCTGGGCCTGGGCGCGGGCGGCGGTCAGGGCCGAGGCGGCCTGGTCGAGGGCGGCTTTCGCCGTGTTGAGGTCTTCGCCCGAGACGGCGCCGATCGAGACCAGAGCCTTGCGGTCGTCATAGGCCTTCAGCGCCTTGTCGTAAGCGGCCTGGGCTGAGCCGACATTGGCGGCCGAGGCGCTGGCCTGGGCGGCCAGGGTGGTGTCGTTGCTGTAATAGGCGCTGACCTGGCGGGTGACCTGGTCGAGCTGGGCTTCAGCCTGTGCCAGGGCGAGGCGGGCGTCGGTGTCGTCGAGCACGATCAGGACGTCGCCGGCCTTGACCACCTGGGTGTCGTGGATGTCGGCCTGCTTGACCAGGGCGGCGATCTGGGCGGTCACCGCGGCCGATGGCGCGTCGACATAGGCATTGTCGGTCTTCACCGACTTGCCGCCTTCGATCAGGGTGTAGGCGCCGAAGGCCAGGCCGGCCAGCAGGACGACACCGCCGAAGATCATGAAGAGCGGGCCGCGGCGCGAACGGGCCTTGGGGGAGGCGGCGGACACGGGCGTTTCGGCGGGGGGATTTGCGTCGGACATGACAATAATCTCAATTCGGGGCGTAGCCGCCACCCAGGGCGGCAATGAAGCTGATACGGTCGTTATAGGCCTGGGCCTTCAGGTCGCTGAGGGCGCTGTCGGCGGTAACGACATTGGCGTGGGCGGTCAGGACGTCCATCTTGGTGGCCAGGCCGCGCTGGAAGCGGGCGCTGCTGAGCTGGTAGCCGTCCTGGGCGCCGTCGCGGCGGGCCTGGGCGGCGGTGACCTGGCCCAAGGTGGTGCGCGTGCCGTTGGCGGCGTCGGCGACATCCTGCAGGGCGTGGGTCAGGGCGGTGTCGTAGTCGGCGACGGCCAGGTCATAGTCGGCCTCGGCGGAGCGGTAGGCGGCGTCCAGGCGCTTCTGGTGGAACAAAGGCAGGCTGAAGGCCGGGCCGATGCCGCCGATGTCGGAACCGGAATTGGTCAGGTTCGGGATGCCGATGGCCTGGAGGCCGAAATAGGCGCTGAGCTTGACGTCGGGATAATAGTCGGCCTGGGTATATTTGATGTTCTGGCCTTGCGCTTCAACGCGCAGGCGGGCGGCCAGGACATCGGGACGGCGGCCCAGCAGATTGGCATGGACATCGTCGGGCAGGGCAAAGGCGTCGGCGGGCGCCAGGTTCGGCCGGGTCAGGGTCAGGGCGCGGTCGGGACCGGCCCCGACGAGGGCAGCGATCAGGTGGCCCTGGGCGGCGATGGCGCCGTCGACGGCGGCGATGCGGCCGGCGACCTGTGCCTGTTCGTCACGGGCGCGCAGGACGGTGTCCTGGGGTTCGAGATGGCGATCGGCCCGGGCCTGGTAAAGCTCAAGTTTGATGTCGGCGCCGTGCTTCAGATCGGCGAGGAAGTCGCGCGTCTCATAGAGGTGGTTCAGCTCGACATAGGCGCGGGCAATGGCAACGCCCAGGTTCTGGCGCACCACCACGGCTTCGAGTTCGGCGGCCTTCTGCTGGCCGGCGGCGCCTTTGACGGCGGCCTTGCTCTTGCCCCACAGGTCGAGATCGTAATTGGCCTCGACCGTGATGCGGGTGGAGGGATGGTAGCCGTCCAGCAGGAAGTCCTTGAACGCCGGCGGGAAGCCCATGTTCAGGCTCTGCTTGGTTTCCTGGATGGAGGCGTTGAAGCTGGCGTCGGGCTCCATGGCCGCCTTGACCTGGTTGCTGAAGGATTGCGCCTTCTTCAGGCGCGCGCCGGCGGCCAGCATGTCGGGGCTGTTGGCGAAGGCTTCGTCCATCAGGCCGTTGAGCTGGGGATCGTTGAAGCCCTGCCACCAGGCCTGTTCCGGCCAGGCGCCGGCTTCACCCTTCAGCGTTTGCGCGCTGGCGAGCGAGGCGGGGTCGATGGGCGCGGTGGTGGTCGCATCCGGCACGCTGGCGCAACCCGCCAGGACCAGGAGAACCGAGGCCAGGGCCAGGGTGGAAGCAAAGAGGCCGCCAGAAGCCTTAGAAATTGGCCTGGGGGGCTGCGAGGGGAGGGATCGCATGGCCAGGTGTCCTTAACAAAAACACAAAAAGGTGAACCGTACTGTACAGTTCATTTTCTTTGCGCTATTGTCCGCCACGAGTCAAGCGAAACTGTACAGTACGGTATATCTTTTTTATGGACGCACCTGCCCCTAACTTCCGTGACCAGCGCCGTGAGCGTATCCTTCAGGTGGCGCGCGAGGTTTTCTTCGAGGTCGGCTATGCCGGCGCCAGCATGTCGACGATTTCGAGCCGCCTGGGCGGATCGAAGGCGACGCTGTACGCCTATTTCAGCAGTAAGGAAGAGCTGTTCGGTGCCATCGTGCGCGAGTCGTGCCAGGCGATGGCGGATGTCTTCGAAGCCCATATCGGCACGGATGACCTGCGTCAGTCCCTGACCGTCGTCGCGCGCCAGATGGTCGGCATGATTGTCTCCGAATGGGGGACCAACATCATGCAACTGGTCATCGAGGAAGGGCGGCGCAATCCGAACCTGCCCCAGATGTTCCAGGAGGCGATCGAAAGCAATGGCCGCCGGGCCATGCGCGCGCTTCTGACGACGGCGCACGACCGCGGCCAGATCGCGATCCCTGATGTCGACGAGGCAGCGGTAATCCTGAAGAGCCTGATCTTCGGCGATCTGCATTTCAAGCGCGTGCTGAACCTGGCGCCGCCGCCCAGCGAAGCCCAACTGCATCACCATATCGATGTCGCGATCGATGTCTTCCTGACCTATTTCGCCTGCAAGGCGGACGCGGTGAAGTCGGTGTGAACTCTACTCTGTGCGCTTGCTGGTTTTCATAGCCTTTGTGTGAATCTGCCTGACCATGGCGGCATGGACCTCCCCGAAGAAGGTCTTCGGCAACATGCCGTACGCAATCCTGCCAGTCTTCGGATCGGCACGGAGATCGTAGCCCGGCCAGTTGAAATAATTGACTTCACTGACCACAACCCATTGCGGGATATCGTCCAGACCTGTGGCACGCGCCACAGCCCAGGGGATGGCCACACCGACAGTCGGTGCCTTGGGTTCGGTATGGGTGATCGGGAGCACAAAGACGAGATCGGGGTGACCATTTTCCTGCACCTTACGCATGACGATGGCAGCGGGTCGGTCTTTCGATCCTTCGACCGCGCCGGCGATTTTGTCATCGTGCCAAAGGTAGCTGTAGCGGACGACGAGGCCCGCGACGGGTTCGGGAAAGTTCACGCGCCTTATTCGCCGTATTTGGCTTCAACGAGCAGCTTCTTAACTTCGTCGGGAAGTTCGTTTACCAGGGAGACTTGGCGCTCCCGGGCCTTCCAGAGTTGGTAATTGGCATATTCCGCGGGAGACAGAAACGCGCCGATAAGGCGGTTGTGGTTTTCCACCTCAACGACGCCCTTGATGGCGGCTTCCGTCGTATACTGAGCGAACTTCCGGCTGAAATCGGTCGCTTTAACGAGGGGCGTTTGGGGCACAACGGTCACCATGTGTCAAAAATGCGTAATTTTCGAATTTTACACAATTTTGCCAATGGGTCAATCTCAGGGCTTCGCTTGCAAGGTGGAAAAGGTTAGGCTGGCTTAGGGCGCCTCGATAACCAAAATGCCGCCAGCAGATAAACCACGTGAACGGCGAACAGGATGCCGCCCAGGACAGCCGCGACCGTCAGCGCCGTGAGTATCTCGAAGTCGAGAATGCCGGAGGCTGGAAACCTGAGGCAGGCCGAAAAGATGGCGGCGCCGACAGTGGATATGGCAAGTGCGATGGGAAGTTTTTGCTGGAATTTCCCCGGTAGGGTCGTCAGCCAGAAAACCGGCAGCCAGAAGCCGGTGACCAGGACCGACTGGGCGAGCATCAGAGGCAGTTGGAAAACAAGGGTGATGCCGTAGGCGCGCATTTGCGGCAGCAGGATCAGGTAGGGCGCGATTTGAAGCGCCCCCAGCGCCACAAGACCGAGATAAAACGTCATGCGTCCGGCTTTCGGGCCGTTGCGCCGCGTGATGAGGATTGTGGCGGTCAAGGCCAAGCCATAGACCAGCAGCGTCTGCCAGCCGGAATAGTAGCCGCCGAATGGATCGGTATCGGAGACAAAAACGACATCACCATGCTTTCCTGACGCAACCTCGGGCGGTGGCGCCTGGGCTGGTGTCTGTAGGATGGTTGTCATCGTCTCCCCCCTGTGACGATAAGGGAAGCCTTGCTTTAAGGCAAAACTGTGGCGGCGCGATGCGCTCTTAGCGTTGGTTTAGCCGGGCGCGTCCCCGCTCTTTAATGGCTTCTATGTTCAATTCGCCTGCAGGGCCGCTGGCCAGCCCATCGTGCAGATCTTCGCGAAGAGCTTCCAGCTTCATCGCTTCAATCTTTGCCGCCTGCAATCGATCCTGCGCTTCCATCAGGCGCAAGGCGTCGCGAACAACCTCGGAGGCATTGTTGTAAAGGCCGCCGGCGACTTTTTGACGGACCATGTCCTCAAGCCGGGGAGTCAGGTTTACATTCATGCTCATGGCGAAGTTCCCTTACGATCCGGAAAAGGATAGGGTGCGGGCACGAATTGTCAAACATTGACAATAAAGGCATCTCGTTGTGGCCACTGCCAAAAGTCGGACAAATCTCTTTTCATCTTGGCCTGTCCGTGGTAGCGCTATCACAAACAGTGGAAAACGCTGAACTTGGGAGAGAAGCATGAAGTCCATCGCACTCGCAGGCGTATTGTCGCTCGCCATCGTGTCCGGTACGGCGCAGGCCGCCGACAGCGTCACCGTCACTATCGATGCCGCCAAGCCCGGCGCGAAGATCGACCGTCGCATCTTCGGCCAGTTCGCCGAACATCTGGGCAGCGGTATCTATGAAGGCATCTGGGTCGGCAAGGACTCGGCCATCCCCAATACGCGCGGCATCCGCAACGACGTCGTCGCGGCGCTGAAGGCCATCAAGGTGCCGGTGGTGCGCTGGCCCGGCGGTTGCTTCGCCGACGAATACCACTGGCGCCGCGGCATCGGTCCGGAACGCAAGGCGATGATGAACGCCAACTGGGGCGGGGTTATCGAGCCCAACACCTTCGGCACCGACGAATTCATGGACTTTGCCGGCCAGGTCGGCGCCGAGGCCTATGTTTCGGTCAATGTCGGCTCCGGCACGCCGGGCGAGGCCGCCGAATGGCTGGAATATATGACGTCGAGTACAGAAGACGCCATCGGTGCGGAGCGGGCGAAGAACGGCCACGCCGAACCCTACAAGGTGCCCTTTGTTGGCATCGGCAACGAAAGCTGGGACTGCGGCGGGGGGATGACGCCCGACTTCTATGTCAGCCAGATGAAGATGTATTCGCGTTTCGTGCGCAACTACAACCCGGCCGCGCCGATGCAGCGCATCGCCGTCGGCCCCAATGGCGGCGACACCGGCTATACCGAGGCGGTGATGAAGGCCTTTGCCGGCCGTAGCTGGGCGTGGAGCATCGAGGGTCTGTCGCTGCACAGCTATACGACCGGCGGCGGTTTCCCGGTGTCGCAGCCGGCGGTTGGTTTCGGCGAAAAGACCTATGCCGTGATGCTTAAGGACACCCTGGGTATGGAGACCCTGGTCGCCACCCATTCCGCCATCATGGACAAGTACGATCCGGAGAAGAAGGTGTCCCTGGTCGTCGACGAATGGGGCGCCTGGTATGCCGCCACACCGGGCACCAATCCGGGTTTCCTGATGCAGCAGAACACCCAGCGTGACGCCGTCCTGGCCGCGCTGAACATCAACATCTTTGCCCGCCATTCGGATCGCGTCCGCATGGCCAACATCGCCCAGATGGTTAATGTCCTCCAGGCCATGATCCTGACGGACAAGGACAAGATGCTGTTGACCCCGACCTATCATGTCTTCAAGATGTACGTGCCGTTCCAGGACGCCACCTATATTCCGGTGACCTATGATGCCGGTGTCTACAGCTTCGAAGGCATCACCCTGCCGCGGCTGGACGCGGTGGCGGCCCTGGGCGCCGACGGGAAGCTCTACCTGTCTCTGACCAATGTCGACCCGAATAAGCCGGTCGATATCGATGTGGCGTCGCTCGGCTTCAAGGTGCGTTCGGTCTCGGGCGAAACCCTGGCCTCGGCCAAGATCGACTCGGCCAATACCTTCGACGCACCGTCGACGGTTGCGCCCAAGCCGGTTACCGCCAAGCTGAAGGACGGCAAGGTCATGGTGCGCCTGGCCCCGGCTTCGGTGACGGTGTTGACCCTGAACAAGTAGGTTTACGGCAGGCGTTTCCACACGCTCACCGGCACGTCGTCTCTGGGCCGGGGAGCGAGGCACCGGTGGCGCCCTGTTCGGTTTGCCGCGCCTGCCGGCTTTTGCGGTGACCTTGCAGACGCGCGAAGGCCTGACGGGCGCCGCCGCGCGGTTGGGAGAGCTGCTGGAGGCGGCGGTTGCTTTAGACCAGAAGCTCTGAGAGAGCGTCGAAACTATCCCGGACCTGTTGCTTCACCGGTTCCGCCAGGGGCAGGATCGGCCGCGGCGGTTCGGCGTGTATGCCCAGGCGCTCGGCCAGGACATACATGACGCGCAGGCCAGTATGTTGCCGCATCAAATCCCACACCGGCATCAGCGCGGCGTTAAGACGGCGGGCTTCGGCGGGATCGGTCTTGGCCGCGTGGGCCATCTTCACGCAGACGGCCGGGAACATGCCGGCCAGGACGCTGTACCAGGCATCGCCGCCGGCGATCAGTGCCTCGACGCAGTTCCAGTCGCCGGAATAGCCGATGGAAAACTCCGCTGGGACGCTGGCGCGCAGGGTTGCCAGATGGCCGGGCGTGTCGTCCGGCGACTTGGTCGGGTTCTTGGCGGCGACAATGCCGGGGAGGCGGGCCAGGCGGGCGATCATCTCGGGCGTAAAGCGGAAATGCGTCGTGCCGGGATTGTCGTAGATCACGATCGGCAGGCCGCTTTCGCCGGCGACAGCGGCGAAATGTTCATATACCTCGTCTTCGGTCAGAGGGGTGTAGGAGACCGGCGCCAGCAGGCCGGCCGTAGCGCCCAGCGCCTTGGCGTCCCTGGCCAGGGCGATGGCGTCGCGGGTCAGCAGGGCGCCGATGCCGGCCATGACGGGGACGCGGCCAGACGTTTCGGCGACGGCGGCCTCGATGGCACGGGCGCGTTCGTCGCGGCTGAGGTACATGTAGGTGCCGGTGCTGCCGAGCACGCCGATGGAGTTAACGCCCGCGCCGGCCAGGCGCCCGACGAGGGTGCGTAAAGCGCTTGTATCGACCCGGCCATGGGCGTCGGAAGGCGTGATGGGGAAGGCGGAGAGGCCCGTAAAGCGCGTCATGTCCGGAAATCCTGATAAACCGTTAGTTGTCGTGTGTGGCGTTTACCATGCCCTAAGGTTTTAGCGTAACACTGCAAACCATTGCATATGCGGGCGATAATGCCAGCTATGATGCAAGCTATGATGGAGGCGATCATGAAGCTCGGCGGATGGTTCGGATCAGGGAACAGGGCGGATGCGGCGGAGGCACTGGCGATTCGCGATGCGATCAACCGTACCCAGGCGATTATCGAGTTCGACCTGGACGGCACAATCCGTCATGCCAATGACCGCTTCCTGACAGCGATGGGCTATCGGCTGGACGAGGTCACCGGCCGGCATCACAGTATGTTCGTCGATCCGGCCTTTGCCGCCGGCGCTGAGTACCGCCAGTTCTGGGCCGACCTGAAGGCCGGCGTCGCCCGCGACGGTGAATTCCGGCGCAAGGGCAAGGGAGGGCGCGATGTCTTTATCGAGGCCGCCTACACGCCCGTGCTGGACGGCCAGGGGCGGCCGGTCAAGGTGGTGAAGTTCGCCTATGATGTGACCCAGCGCAAGTTGAAGGACATGGACGCCGAGGGCAAGATCGCCGCGATCGACCGGTCCCAGGCGGTCATTGAGTTTGCCCTGGATGGCACAGTGCTGACCGCCAACGACAATTTCCTGAATGTCATGGGCTATGAACTTAGGGAGATCGCCGGCAGGCATCACGGCATGTTTGTCGAGGAAAGCGAGCGCAATGCGGCCGGCTATGGCGAATTCTGGCGCCGGCTGGGGGCGGGCGAATTCGTCGCGTCGCAGTTTCGCCGGATCGGCAAGGGCGGGCGCGAAGTCATCATCCAGGCGTCCTATAATCCTGTGCTCGGGTTTGACGGGCGTCCGGTCAAGGTTGTGAAGTTCGCCACCGATATTACCGAGCGCGCCCGGCGCGATGCCGACTATGCCTGTCAGATCGCGGCGATTTCGCGGGCGCAGGCGGTCATCGAGTTTGCCCTGGATGGTACGGTGCTGACCGCCAACGACAACTTCCTGCATGTGATGGGCTATCGGCTGGACGACATTCGCGGCCGTCATCACAGCATGTTTGTCGACGAGGGCATGCGTGCCGGCGACGCCTACCGCCAGTTCTGGGACCGGCTGAGCCATGGCGAATATGTTTCGGGTGAGTTCGTTCGGGTGAACCGCGCGGGCGAAAGAGTCTATATCCAGGCGTCTTACAACGCCATTCTCGACTCCAACGGCCGGCCGTACAAGGTGGTGAAATATGCCTCCGATGTAACGGCGCGCCGGGTGGCGCTGAACCGCACGACCGAACTGTCGCGGTCGTTGCAGGAATTGTCGGCCGCCGTCGAAGAGATGGCCGTGACCGGCCGCTCGATTTCCGACACCATGAGCCATACGCGCGTGGCCGCCGACAAGGCGACGCAATGCGTGGCCGAGGCCGACGAGAGCGCCCACAGCATGGCCCGGGCGGCGCTTCAAATGGACGGTATTGTCGACATGATTACCGGCATTACGGGCCAGATCAACCTGCTGGCGCTTAACGCCACCATCGAGTCGGCGCGGGCCGGAGAGGCCGGGCGCGGTTTTGCCGTCGTCGCCACCGAGGTCAAGAACCTGGCCACCCAGGCGCGGCGGGCAACTGAACAGATCGCCGCCGAAATCGCCGGGGTGCGGGCCAGCTCCAACGCCGTGGTCAGCGCACTCGATATGATCCGCGCCACGGTCGCCGATGTCCAGGAACAGGTGTTGTTCACCGCCGGCGCCGTCGAAGAGCAGAGCGCCACGTCTCAGGACATGGCCAAAAACATGCAGATTGCGTCGACCGAAGCGGACAATATCGTCCGCGCGGCGTAGACGGATCAGCTGTGGACGGCAAGGACGAGGCCGACCGTGCCGCATTTCGAAAAGGTATGTCGGTGACGCGTTCCGGCACGGCTTATCCCTGGAGCGCCGCCGCCAGGAGCTGAGCCCAGGCCCGGACGCTCTCGGCGGTATCGATAAGGTCGTTGCGGATCTCGACCAGCACGGCGGGAATTCCCCGGTCGTCGCCATGGACCGGCACGGCATAGTCCTCATTGCGGTCGGTCTTATAGGGCACATTGGCGCCGACCCGCAGGCCGTCCGTCCGCAGGCGTGAAACCAGCGTTTCGCCGAACGCAGCGGCTTCGCCGAACAGGATGCCCCCCTCCCAGGTGCGGGCAACGCCCAGGAAGACCGGCGTGAAACTGTGGATACTGACCAGCCGGGTCGGCCTTCCCTGGCGCGCATCCAGGCAGGCAGAGACAGCGTCATGATAGGGCGTGAAGATGTTGCCGACCCGGCGTGCGATCTCTTCGGGCGACAGATCAACATTGCCGGGAATGTCGGTGGCTTCCGATCGCGTCACGATGCTGCCGGCGGAACCCAACGGACGGTTCAGGTCGATCAGGAGCCGGGAAAAGGTGCCGAGAAACGCGGTGGCGTCCAGGTGCTGCGACAACAGCCGGGTGACGTCGGCGGCGCCGGGATCCCACGCGATGTGCCGCGTCAGGTCCTGCGGCGTCAGGCCCAGTCCGCCGTATTCGGCAGGAATATGGTTGGAGGCGTGTTCGCACAACAGGACGACGTCGGACGCGCCCTGGGGGTTGAGACATTCCACGGGCGCGGCCCAATCCGCCGTACGGTCTATTCGCTGACCTCCTCCGTTACCACTTCAAAGCCGGTCAGTTCGGCCGGACCGAACTGGGTTGAAATCGCGACATCGGTGGCGTCGCGTCCGATACCCATCAGGATACGCCCGACGCGGGGGACATTATGCCGGGCATCGGCCGTATACCAGTGGCCGCCGAGATACACTTCGAACCAGCCGGAAAAGTCCATGGGTGCATCGGACACCGGCACCTTGATGTCGCCAAGATAGCCGGTGCAGTAACGTGCCGGAATGTTCATGCACCGGCACAGGGTCAGGGCCAGGTGGGCGAAATCGCGGCACACGCCAACCTGATCGCTATAACCGCCAAAGGCGCCGCGCCGACGATCGGCCATTTGATAGTCAAAGCGGATACGCGCGTGGGCGAAATCGAGGATGGCCTGGACTCTGGGCCAGCCGGGCCGTGTCGTGCCGAACAGGGACCAGGCGATATCATCCAGGCGGTCGGTCTCGCAGTAGCGCGAGCCGAGCAGGAAGACGAGCACCTCGTCCGGCAGGTCACGGATATCGTGCTGCACGGCGTCGAAGGGAACATGGTCAGGCTTGCCGGAATCGTAGACCACGAACTCCGTTGAGATTGTCAGTTCGCCCTGGGGCGCCGTGATGCGGGTACAGATGTTGCCGAAGCTATCGGAATAGTCCCAGGACTCGATCGCTGGCGCGAAGGTGATCACCTGCGGTGTCAGAAGATCGGGACGGCGCGATGGGTGGAGGTTCAGGCACAACAGCATGGGCGTCGGCTTGGGACATTGGTAGGTGAGGGTGTAGCCGGCGCGGATTTTCATAAGGGCTCGTTGTTGAGTTGGGACGGGATAAGCGGAGGCTCTACGGAGCTGACGTCAACCTGGACATCCATGGCTAAAAAATCCATGCGGGTTCCGGTATGGGTGCCCCAAAGCGGGATGGCCTGGCGCGGCGTACGGGTCACGCCGACGCGGATCAGGTCGCGATTACCGACAATGCCGTTAGTGGGGTCGAACTCCACCCATCCCGCGCCCGGCAGGAAGACCTGGACCCAGGCATGGGTCGCGCCGCCGCCCAGCCGTTCGGGCGTGTCGCGGGACGGCGAATAGATGTAGCCGGTGACGAAACGCGCGGCAAAGCCCAGCGACCGGACGGCCTCGATCATCAGCAGGGCGTAGTCGCGGCACGTGCCGCTCAGGCTGTAGAGAGTCATTTCCGGTGTCTGCGTGCCGGGATTGCCGCGGCGGATATACTTGAAATCGTTGTGGATGGCGTGGGTCAGAGATTCCAGCAGCCGCGCCGTGTCGGCGCCGCCGGACGGATCGACAAAGCGCCGGGCCCACGCCGGCGTTTCCGTGTCCTGGGAATATTGGCGCGCAATCACGGCCTGCAGGTCCGGCAGGTTTTCATCGTCGTATGCGAAGGGCCAAACCCGCGCTTCGGCGTCGGCGCGGAAATGCAGGGCGTTTTGCGGCTTATGATCGAGGACGATATCGGTTTCGAACCTCAAGGTATCCGACTCCGTGTCGAACTCGGCGACGGCAATGCAGTTGTTAAAGGCGTCATGAATCCAGAACAGGTCGCTGGGTGCCGGGAAGATGTTCAGGCTGGACGACAACAGGCGCTGGTCCTGACTGTCGCGCGGTCGAAACAGCAGGCGGTGCTGTCCAAATCCGACCGGCCGTTTGTACGTGTAGGTCGTGATGTGCGTCACCCGCAGGACGGTCATGAATGGTCAGCTTTCGGTTACCACGCAGCGGGTTTACAGGCCGGGATGCAAGTTTTCGATGCGTCAGCCGACACCTTCCTCGCCCCCTCTTGCCAACCGGGCCGGGGCTGGGTCATTATGAGTCATGACCCATCGTATCTATAAGATGAGCTTCGCCAGCGTGCATGTCCTCTACATCGCGAAGGTGGAGAGGAAGGGCCGTACCCAGGCCGAGGTCGACGAGATTATCCTCTGGATGACCGGCTATAGCCAGGCGCAGTTCGAAGCGCATCTGGCGGCGAAGACCAATTTCGAGGACTTTTTCGCCCAGGCGCCGCAGCTTCATCCGGCGCGGCACCTGATCACCGGTGTGATCTGCGGCGTGCGGATCGAAGAGATCGAAGACCCGCTGATGCGCGAAATTCGTTATATGGACAAGCTGATCGACGAACTGGCCAAGGGCCGGCCGATGGCGAAAATCCTGCGTAAACCGGCCAATTAAAACTCATTGCGGAAAAGCTTAACCATAACGCGTGGTTAAGCGATTCATTTACAAATGGGTAAACCTTTTTGGTTAACCTTCGTGCATCGAGAAGGTTTACCTATGCCCCAATTTGCTGAAGACACCGCCCTTGCCCATGCCTCCGCGCACCAAAAAGGTGACGCCAAGGCCCAGGCCAAGGCTCAGGAACGCGAGCTCGAATTCGGGCGTATCTGCAAGTCCGTGTGCGAACTGGCCGCCGGCCTGTTCGACACGCCGCTGGCCATCATCAAGCTGTATGAAGGCAGCCAGCTTGAGGTCAAGGGGACCGCGGGCTTCAGCAGCGAAACCCTGCTGGACGACATTTCCTTTTGCCAGCGCAAGCTGATCCCGGGCGAGCCCCTGCTAATTCCGGACGCCACCGCCGACGCGCGCTACTTCCTGGAAGCCGCCGTGCTGAACGGGCCGAAACTGCGCTTCTATGTCGACATGCCGCTGGTCTCCGACGGCGTTGTCCTGGGCGTGCTGATCCTCAGCGAGCGCCAGCCGCGTCACGATTTCACCGCAGCGAAGATGGCGCTGTTCCGTCAGTTCGCCAACAATGCCGCCACCACCATCGCCCTGGCCCAGAACACGGTCGAGCGCAGTGACATCCTGTTTGAACTCAAGTCGAATCAGATCCGTTTCGACCTGGCCCAGGACATGACCGGCATCGGCCATTGGGCCATCGACCTGAAAACCCGCGAAGTCACCTGGTCCAAGGGCCTGTACGCCATCTACGGCCTGTCGCCCAAGTCGTACAAGCCGCGTGTCGCCACCCAGCTCGACATCTATGAAGCGGCCGATCAACAGTTGATCATCGATAAGTTCCAGCGCGCCGTGAACTATGGCGAGGACTTCGATTTCAACGTCGAGATCCTGCGCCGCAAGGACAAGGTCACCCGCAATATCCGCACCAAGGGCGGCGTCGAATATGACGACAAGGGCACGGCGATCCGCCTGTGCGGCGTCGTCCGTGACGTCACCGAAGGCGTGTCGGACCAGGAAGAACTGATTCGCGCCCGTATGGCGGCCGAGGACATCAACGAAGCCAAGAACAGCTTCCTGACCCACATCACCAATGAACTGAAGACGCCGCTCAACAACATCCTGGGCTATGCCCGCCTGTTGAACGAGCAGCGCCACGACAATCCGGACATCGCCGCCTATACCACTAACCTGCTCAAGTCGGCCAAGGCCTTGCAGTCGCTGGTCAAGGATACGGTCGACGTCTCGTCGCTGGAAGCGGCGCCGGCGCGCGGTGAGGATCACGCCCATTCGGCCGAGGAATCGGTCAATGTCGTCAACCTGGTCAAGGATGTCGTCAACCAGTTCGCTGCCCAGGCCCAGGCGTCGCAAACCAAGCTGACGGCGCATTTTGTCGACTGCGACAACCCCTATGCGCGTCTTGATTCGATGCGCCTGCGCCAGGTGGTGCAGAACCTGCTGAGCAATGCCTGCAAGTTTACCCGTGGTGGCCTGATCAATGTGACAGCGTCGCAGGTGACGATCGAAAACGCCCCGTGGCTGCGCATTTCGGTCCGCGATACCGGCGTCGGCATGAGCGAAGATCAATCATTGACGTTGTTCGGTGGCGCTGACATTACGGCGAACCGCAAGAGCGGCAACGGTCTCGGTCTGTCGATCTCGAAGGCCATTGTCGACCTGCTGGGCGGCCATATCGGCGTCGTCTCGCGTCAGGGCGAAGGCTCCAACTTCTGGTTCGAAATCCCGGTGCAGTGGGTCGAAGGCCCGGCCAAGGCGATCGAAACCGCCCAGTTCATCGCGCCGCGTCCGATGCGTGCGCCGATTGACCCGATGCGCCCGAATGCCCAGGCGGCTGCCGCTCGAATCGCGCCGGTCGACGAGGACCGCATCAATCGCGAATATCTGAAGGCGCTGCTTCAGGACATGAAGCTGGATCTCTGAAAGCCATAACCCAGAAAGTCAGTCGAGTTGCGTACAGTATCAGCGTCCTGTCCCGGTCGGGGCAGGGCGCTTTTTTACGCGCAATGGCACAGTTTGCGCATTCCGGATAAAGTGAAGGTGTTTCAATACCTTATTTCGTGTCGGGAAAATTTGGCATCTAAGTCAAAATTAACAACTCACTGGCATGATGTCACCCTTAGCCTGCTCTGGTGAGAGGTGGGCCCGTCGGGGATGCCGCATGAGTGACGACTTCAAGAACCAGCGTGACCGGTACATGGCCTTTTCATTGGCCGCCGCCGACCTTCTGGTCGAAATCGACGCAGACCTGCGAATCGTCAAGACCGTCGGCGCCACCCAGGCGCTGCTCAATGCGCTGGCCGCCGAGATCGCCGGCCGTGATGTGACCGACATCATTCTGCCGGCCGACCGGTCGTTCGCCCGCCGCCTCCTGCAGCGCGCCCAGCGCCTGGGTCGCATCGAGCCCTGTTCGCTGCGCCTGGACCAGGGCGACAAGCCGCCGTTGCTGATCAATCTCGGCGCCTGCCACCTGCCGACCCAGGACAACCACACCTTCCTGACCCTGACCGTCCTGTCCAATGTCTCGCTGACCGAGCGCGACGAAACCACCGGCCTGCTGGATGGTTCCGGATTTCAGGATATGGCAAACAGCGCCCTGGCCGGCGATCCGGCCAAGGCGCCCAGGGAAATGAAGATGGTCCGCCTGAAAGGGCTGTCCAACGCCGTGCGCGGCCTTCCGAAGCCGCAGGCGCATCAGTTGCTGGGTGAGATCGGCGCGGTTCTGCGCGCCCAGTCGATGGGCGGCACCGCGGCGGCGCGACTGTCGGACGAGGAATTCAGCTATATCCCGCCGGCCAAGGGCGATACCGCCACGCCGGAAAGTCTGACGCGTGAGTTCAAGGCCGTGGCCGTGGCCGCCGGCCTGGCCGAAAACAGCTTTGTGCCCACCGTGATGAGCCTGGAACTGTCGACCGGCAACCTGGACCAGGACAGCGTGGCGCGCGCCCTCAGCTTTGCCGTTACCAACTTCTGCAAGCCGGAAAAGACCCAGATCAAGTCGCTTCAGGAAAGCCTGAAGTCGGCCATGGCCGAGACGGTGCAGCATTTCGATTCGATCAAGAGCCTGATCGAAGACAACAATTTCAGCCTGTTCTATCAGCCTGTTGTGTCGTTGCAGGATCGGAAGATCCATCACTACGAGGCGCTGATGCGCTTTTCGGACGGCCGCTCGCCCTACGACACCATCCGCATGAGCGAACAGCTGGGGCTGATGGAGGATTTCGATCTGGCCGTCTGCAAGAAGGCCGTGGACATGCTTCAGGCCCGCACAGATGTCAGTATCGCCGTCAACCTGTCGGGTGCTTCCGTAGAGTCGGAAGCGTTCCGCGAAAGCCTGCGTCAACTGCTGATGCCGCACCGCGACCTGACAAGCCGGTTGATGTTCGAGCTGACCGAGTCGAGCGAGATCAAGCAGCTGGATGCAGTGGGAACCTTCCTGAGGTGGCTGCGCCGTACGGGGTATCAGGTGTGCCTGGACGATTTCGGCGCCGGCGCCGCGGCCTATGCTTACCTGCGCAGTTTCGATGTCGACTATGTCAAGATCGACGGGCCGTTCCTGAAGGATGCGCGCGAGAACCCGCGTCAGCGCGCCCTGATCCGCTCGGTCAGCAGCCTGTGCAAGGAGCTGAAGACGGAGGTCATCGCCGAGATGATCGAGGACGAGGAGATGGTCCGGCTGTGTGTCGAGATGGGCATCGGATTCGGTCAGGGCTATCACCTGGGCCGGCCCAAGCCTTTGATGATGTCGGCGCCGGAAATGGCCAATGGCCGCCGCAAGGGGTTTGTCGATAGCTGGGGCTGACCCGCTGACTTGTTTTTTCTTGCTCCTCCCCACTTGTTGGGGAGGGGGACCGCGCCAGGACGAAGCGTAGCGAAGGACGACACGTGGTGGTGGGGTTTCTTACTTTCCCGAATCTCAGGCGGCGCCGACAAGACAGCAAGAGACCCCACCACCCCCCTACGCCTTTGCTTCGCTACGGCTTCGGGCGGTCCCCCTCCCCGACAAGCGGGGAGGAGCAAGAAAGGTGAAGCCTACCCTCTTCTACCTTTTCGGCGGAAAAATCGTGGCCGCACATCTAGGTCTGGTATGAAACACATTCCCCTCACCACCCTGTCCCTGCTGGCCCTGTTGGCCGGGACCTCCGCCTCCGCCCGCGACTACTGGTTCGGGGCCGACCTGTCCTATGTCAACGAAATGCAGGACTGCGGCGCCAGATACAGCTACGCCGGCGAGACCGATCCCTATAAGATCTTCGCAAAATCCGGCCACAACCTGGTCCGCGTGCGGTTGTGGAACAACCCGACCTGGACGAACTATTCCAACCTGGCCGACGCCGAAAAGACTCTCGCCGCTGCCCGCGCCTCCGGTCAGAAGGTCCTGCTCGACTTCCACTATTCCGACGACTGGGCCGACGGTGAAAAGCAGCTGGCCCCCGCCGCCTGGGAAGGCATGAGCGACCAGCAACAGGCCGACGCGCTCTATAGGTTTACCGTCGATACTCTGACTTACCTGGAAGCGAAGGGCTTGATGCCCGACATGGTTCAGGTCGGCAATGAGAGCAACAAGGAGATCGTCTCGTCGTGGGAAGGCGCCAAACTTCCCATTAACTGGAAGCGTAACGCATTGCTGTTCCAGGCCGGAATCAAGGGTGTGCGCGACGCTTCGGCCAAGACGGCGATCAAGCCGCAGATCATGCTGCACATCGCTCAGCCGGAAAATGTCGAGCCGTGGTTCGCCGCCGCCCGCGAAGCCGGAGTGACCGACTACGACGTCATTGGCATCAGCTATTACCGCAAGTGGTCGAAATACGACACGCAGCAACTGGCCGACACCATTCAGCGCGTCCGCCACGCCTTCGGCAAGGAGGTGGTGGTGGTCGAAACCGCCTATGCCTTTACCGACGGCTGGAACGACGAGATGGGCAACCTGTTGGGGACCGATTCGATCCTTCCGGGCTATCCGATCACCCCGGAAGGCCAGGCCAAATACATGCACGACCTGATGCAGCTGGTCATGGATTCCGGCGGCAACGGCGTCGTCTACTGGGAGCCGGCCTGGGTGTCGACCAAGTGCAAGACGCGCTGGGGTACCGGATCGTCATGGGAAAACGCCGCCTTCTTCGATTTCAAGGGCAAGGCCGTGCCGGCGATCGATTGGCCGAAAGCGTCCTATGTCTGGCCGGTCGAGGTGACTTTTACCGTCGCCGACAGCGGCCAGCCGGCGCAGTACCTGGCCGGCGACTTTACCGGCGGGGTGATTGTGGCGATGACCAGGGACGGCGGCCGTTTCGTCTACAAGGCCTGGCTGCGGCCGGGCAGCGCGATCGTCGCTGCCGTGGCGGGTACCGAAGCGGCTGTCGGTGA
This sequence comes from Asticcacaulis sp. AC460, assembly GCF_000495795.1. Classification (GTDB taxonomy): domain Bacteria; phylum Pseudomonadota; class Alphaproteobacteria; order Caulobacterales; family Caulobacteraceae; genus Asticcacaulis. The sequence goes on along the minus strand of NZ_AWGD01000011.1, from coordinate 50,420 downwards.
TGCCGAAGCGCAAGGCGTTACCGTACCGGCGGCCGCTGGGACCGTGACTCTGAGAACACAGCCATGATATTGTAGTACAATTGACTGGTTTGATTGCAAAATTATGATATAAATTCCGCCGATAACAAAAATAACGGCGGAAACCCCCATGCCACGCGTCTTAGCTTTAACGGCGGCACGGCCATGACCTTCTCATCCGGGGAGAAGCGTCAGGTCCTGCTGGCCTTTGTCGCAACACAAATCCTGCCGCACGAGCATGACCTGCGCCTGTGGCTCCGACGTTTGGGTGTCAAAGCCGATGAGCTCGATGATATCGTCCAGGAAGTCTATTGCCGCCTGTTGCGGATGGACCGGGTCGACCATATCGCCGACCCGCGGTCCTATCTGTTCCGCTCGGCGCGCAACATCGTCCTGGAGCAGGTCCGCCGTAACCGCGTGGTGTCGATCATGACCGTGCAGAATATCGACGAGCTGGGCGTTGCCGACCACACTCCCAATCCAGAAGCGTGCGCTTCGTCGCGCGCCGAGCTGGATCGGGTGCTGGAGCTGATCAAGGGCCTGCCCGAGCGCTGCCGCAACGTGTTCGAACTGCGCAAGGTCCATGGTTTGTCGCAGGCGGAAACGGCGCGGGCCCTGTCCCTGACCGAGAACGTCGTCGAAAAAGAAACGGCTCGCGGTTTGAGCCTTATCCTTCAGCGTATGGCCATGACGTCCAAACCCGCAGCTGTCGCTGCCTTCGGGAGCGTGCATGCCGCCCAAGCCGCAGACTGAGTCGCTGGTGGAGGCGCAGGCTTCGGCCTGGGTGGCGCGCATGTATGCGCAGCCCGACGACGCCGTGCGTGCCGAGTTCCTGGCCTGGCATGACGCCGATGCGCGCCATGCCGGCGCCTATCTACGTGCCGAAGCCGCCTGGATCCTGCTGGACCGCGCCCAGGTACTGACCCATGGTTCCGGCCTCGCCGGGCGCGAGGTGGCGGCCCAGCTCAAGCGGCGCAAGGCCGAGCGGACGCGGCGCTACGTGCTGGGCGGGGCCATGGCGGCCTCTGTCGCCGGTGCGGCCGCGGTGGGCGTGACCCTGCTGGGCCGGGTGACCCTGGAAACCGGCCACGGCGAGCTGCGTAACGTGCCGCTGGAAGACCGGTCCATGGCCGCCGTCAATACCGACAGCCGCATAGACGTCGCCATGAAGGACGACATGCGCCATGTCGACCTGGTCAAGGGTGAGGCCTGGTTCCAGGTCGCCAAGAATCCCGATGCGCCTTTTGTGGTGACAGCGGGCGATATCCGCGTGCGCGCGGTGGGTACGGCCTTCAGCGTTCGCCGGCATGACGGAGGGGCCGATGTCCTGGTCACCGAGGGCGTGGTCGAGGCATGGAGCATCAAGGATCCATCGCGACGCGTCACCCTGACGGCGGGCGCCGAGGCCTTCGTGCCGGCGCAGGATGCCATTCAGTCGACGCACCACCCGGAAGAGGTCGAACGCAAGCTGGCCTGGCGCGACCGTCAGGTCATGCTGAACAGCACGGCCCTGTCCGAAGCCGTGGCCGAGTTCAACCGCTATAATGACCGCGAAATCATCATCGCCGATCCGGCTCTGCGAAGCGCCGAACTGGTCGGCGGGTTCCAGGTCGACCAGCCGGAAAGCTTCGTCCGGGCGGTCCAGGTCGCCCTGGACGTGCCGGTCAGCATCGGCGAAGACCGTATCATAATTGGCACAGTTTCGGCTGCCAGATAGCCGGTGAACAAAAAGTAGTACAAATCCGGCGGAAAAAATTCAGCGCCGCATCTGTGTCTGTAGGGGGCCGAAAAGCGCCCTTTGATAAAACAAATCTACAGAACACAGGGAGCCTAACTCATGTCCTATTTGCACACCGGTCTGCGCAGCGCGCTGATGGCGTCCGCGGCGGTCGCCGTCCTGGCCGCCCCCGCCTATGCCCAGGCCACCAAGACCTTCAACATTCCCGCCCAGGACGCCGTCACGGCCGTGCCGCAGTTCGCCCAGCAGTCGGGCCTGCAGGTGCTGGCCTCAGCCGACGACCTGCGCGGCGTCCGCACCAACGCCCTGCAAGGCAACCTGCGGGTCGACACGGCCCTGACCAAGCTGGTCGCCGGTACGGGCCTCAATGTCCGGACCCAGGACGGCAATTCGGCTGTCATCGTCCGCGCTTCGATGCAGTCGGCGCCGGACAGTGCCGCGCCGGCGGCTGTCGACGCCCCGGCCGATGCCGGTGACGCCGTCGTCGTCGTCGGCATGCGCAAGTCGCTGCGCGACGCGCTGGACACCAAGCGCCGTGAAACCGGTGTGGTCGAAGTGATCGCTTCGAAAGACATCGGCGTCCTGCCCGACGTCACCATCGCCGAATCCCTGGCCCGCCTGCCGGGCGTCAACACCACCCGCGACCGCGGCAATGACAGCCAGGCCGCCATCCGGGGCATCGGTCCGCGCATGGTTCTGGGCACCGTCAACGGCCGCGAAGTCGCCTCGTCCGAACCGGACCGTAACGTCCGCTGGGAAATCTATCCTTCCGAAGTCGTGTCTGGCGTCAGCGTCTACAAGTCGTCGGAAGCCAAGCTGCTGGCCGGCGGTATTTCCGGCACGGTCGACATCCAGACCATCCGCCCGCTCGATTATCGCGGTCCGGAAATCGTCGCCCGCGCCGGCGTCGTCTATTATGACGGCGGCACGGCCTTCCCGGGCTATGACGGACTGGGCTATCGCGGGTCGGGTTCGTTGGTGAAGAAGCTTTCGCCCGAATTCGCCTTCGTCCTGGGCGTCACCGCCCAGCAGCAGAAGAACGGCTACGAGTCCTTCCAGGGCTGGGGCTATAACGACGACAAGATCCGTCCGGCCAACAATACCGGCCCGATCGTCGCCAACGGTCCCGACGTGCCGACGCCGTGGGGCGCGGCCTCCGAAGCCAAGTTCCTGACTTCGGACCGCTACAGCCTGTCGACCGGCTTTCAGTGGAAGCCGAGCGAGTTTTTCGAACTGACCTATGACCTGCTGTATTCGAAGTTCAAGATTTCCGAACACCAGAACCAGCAATGGTTCGACGGCAACTGGGGCAACTGGGACGGCGGCAATGCCGGTGGCTATATCAATCCGGTCATCGTCGGCGGCGACCTGGTCGGCGCCACGACCTCGTACAGCGAAATCACCAATGTCATCGCCGAATACAGCGAAGACAAGGACCTGATCGTCACGGGCCTGAACGGCAAGTGGACCGAAGGCGCCTGGACCGCCACGGCCGATATCTCCTACTCCAAGGCCGAACGCAGCAACCTGTGGCAGGCCGTGGAAATGCGCTACTATCCGGCCACCACCACCTGGCGCCTGGACGGCGATGATCCCTTCATCCACGTCTCGACCCAGCCCCAGGACGCCAGCCAGAGCATCGAATGGGTGATGGGCGCCTATTCGCCGGGCCGCCTGCGCGACGAACTGGGTTCGGCCTCGCTGGATTTCCGCCGCCATATGGACGACGGCTTCTGGACCTCGGTGCAGTTCGGCCTGCGCCTGGCCGACCGCACCAAGTCGGACAGCAGCGGCAATGACGGCCAGGCGGGTCACCTGCCGGGCGTGACGACCCTGCCGTCGAACCTGTTCACCCACTACACGTTCAAGAACTTCGACGTGCCGTCGCTGCTGGATGGCGATTTCGACAAGCTGGTCACGGCGGCCTATGGCGCCGGCGCCCTGGACTTTGATCCCAAGTCGGTGAACTTCAATTCCGAGGTTCAGGAAAAGGTCGCCGAAGCCTATATCGAAGGCTATTACGACACCACCTTCGCCGGGACCCCGGTCAACGGTAATATCGGCCTGCGCGCCGTGTCCGTGAGCAGCGAAAGCGCCGGTGAAAGCCGTTCGGGCGGGGGCTGGTTCCAGGACATCCAGGGCAACTGGGCCTTCTACCCGCTGGTCGCCGTCACCGCCAAGGGCGGCCGGGACTACACCAAACTGCTGCCGAGTGCTGCGGCCCGCTTCGACCTGGGCGACGGCGCCTACCTGAAGCTGGGCGCCGCGCGCGTCCTGTCGCGTCCGCCGCTGAACGAGCTGAAGGCCAATCGTTCGATCTCGCCGACCGCGCCGTTCACCGGTTCCGCCGGCAACCCATACCTGAAGCCGTTCGAAGCGACCCAGTTCGATGCGTCGTATGAGTGGTACTTCAACCGTGACGCCCTGTTCGCCGTCGCCGGCTACTACAAGCAGGTCGATAACTATGTCGGCTACAACCAGCGCAGCGAGACCATCAACGGCAATACCTACACCCTGATCTCGCCGGTCAACAAGGACGACAGCGGCTATATCGCGGGTGTGGAACTGACCTATCAGACCCCGTTCAGCTTCATTCCGGGTTTTGAGAAGTTCGGCATCTATTCGAACCTGGCCCTGGTCGATTCCGACATCGAGGAGTTCGTTCCGTCGAACAATCCGCTGCCGATGAACGGGGTGGCCAAGACGACCGCGACCGTGGACCTGTGGTACAGCAACGGCACCCTCGATGCCCGTCTGGGCGCGCGTTACCACAGCGCCTATACCGCCATTTATGGCTGGGATTCGAGCGCCCTGGCCCGGGTCGCGCCGGAAACGACGTTGGATGCCAGTGCATCTTACGCGCTGAACAGCCGGATCTCGTTTCGGGTACAGGCGGCCAACCTGCTGGATACGCCGCTGCGGGCCTATTACGACAACAAGGAAGACCGTCTGCTGCGGAATGATTACTACGGTCGCCGCTTCCTGTTCGACGTGACGGTGAAGTACTAAGGCCTTAGATGGAATTGAGGCTTGGTAGGAGGGGACACCCAAAGATACCCCTCCACCCCTTCGGGGTCCCCCTCCCCACTTCGTAGGGAGGAGGGAGCTTGAGGAAGCCGTCTATGCGTACCTCACCCTTCAGAACTCGATCCCTCTTCTCCCGAAGAGTCTCCACTGGCCGGAGCTTGACTTGTGTCGGGCTCCGGTTCTTTTTTATCCGACAAAAAAGCCAAATGAGGGAAATGCCATGCTGGAACTCAACCGACGCCATCTGCTGGCCACCGCCGCTATCGCCGCCGCCGTGCCGGCTGCTTCCGCCAAGGCTCAACCTTACTCGCCATCGCCGAAGCCGGCCGACAATGGCCCCCGGCAGCGTATCCTGTTCGACGACGGCTGGCGGTTCGCCTTTGGCCACCTGCATGATGGCGAGAAGGATTTCGGCTTCGGCCTGGATCAACGCACCTATGCCAAGCAGGGGCCGGATTCCGGCAAGGCCACCCAGGCCGGGTTCGACGATTCCGGTTGGCGGGAACTGAACCTGCCGCACGACTGGGCGGTCGAACTTCCGTTCGTACCGAATCCGAAGGCTTCCGAACTGAAACCCAATGAGCGCGGCGAGGTCTGGGACCCGGCCGCCAATCACGGTTTCAAGCCGCTGGGACGCGAGTATCCGGAGACTTCGGTCGGCTGGTATCGCAAGAGTTTCAGCCTGGATAAGGCCGATGCCGGCAAGCGCATTTCGCTGCACTTCGACGGCGTCTTCCGCAGCGCCGTCGTCACGGTCAACGGCTATATCGTCCGCGAGCACCAGGGCGGCTATACGCCCATCAACATCGACATTACCGATTTCCTGAATACCGACGACAAGCCCAATGTCGTGGCGGTGCGCGTCGATGCCTCGCTGGGCGAGGGCTGGTTCTATGAGGGCGCCGGCATCTATCGCCATGTCTGGCTGGTGAAGACGGATGCGGTTCACATCCCGCCCTATGGCGTCCGGGTGCGGCCGGCGACGGATGGCACGGTCGCGGTCCAGGTGAAGGTCAGGAATGCCTCCGACCAGACACGCAAGGTTCTGGTCGACGCCGGGGCCGTCGTTCCGCTGCCCGAAGGCTTGGACTGGTCGAAAAAGGTTGCCGCCGTGTGGGTGGAACTGAAGCCGTGGGACGAAGCGGAGATCGATCTGACCCAGCATATCGCAGAGCCGCATCTTTGGTCGGTCGAGGATCCGTTCCTTTACACCGTGGAAGCGACGCTCGGCGATGAGGCCGGCAAGATCGTCGACAGCGTCTCCACCCGTTTTGGCTTCCGCGATGTGAAGTTCGACGCCGAACAGGGCTTCTTCCTGAATGGCAAGCATCTGAAGCTCAAGGGCACCTGCAACCACCAGGACCATGCCGGGGTCGGTGCCGCCATGCCCGACGCCCTGCAGTATTATCGCCTGAAGCTGTTGAAGGAGATGGGTTGCAACGCCTACCGCGCCTCGCACAATCCACCGACGCCGGAAGTGCTGGATGCCTGCGACGAACTGGGCCTGCTGGTCATCGACGAGACCCGCACCATGACCTCGTCACAGCAGGGGCTGGACGATCTGCGCACCATGATCCTGCGCGACCGCAACCACCCGTCCGTCATCCTGTGGTCGATCGGTAACGAAGAGCCGCAGCAGGGCACCGATCGCGGCGCTGTGGTCGCCAGGACCATGAAGCGGCTGTGCAAGGAACTGGATCCGACGCGCGGGGTCACCTACGCCATGGATAATGGCTATGGCTACGGCGTGACCAATGTGGTCGATGTCATCGGCTTCAACTACCGCACCCATCTGATCGACGAGTTCCACGCCAAGTATCCGAAAATCCCGCTGATCGGGTCGGAGACGGCCTCGACCGTCTCGACGCGGGGTGAGTATGTGCTGGATGCGCCGGGGCACATCGTCCCGGCCTACGACACCACGGCGCCGTGGTGGGCGACCACCGCCGAGACCTGGTGGAGCCATGCGGCCGACAAGTCGTACATGGCCGGCGGGTTTATCTGGACCGGGTTCGACTATCGCGGCGAGCCGACGCCGTTCTCGGAATGGCCCAGCATCTCGTCGCAGTTCGGCGTGTTCGATACCTGCGGCTTCCCGAAGGACAACTATTATTATTACCGCGCCTGGTGGCGCCCGGAGCCGCTGCTGCACCTGCTGCCGCACTGGAATTGGGAAGGTAAGGAGGGCCAGGAGATCGCGGTCTGGGCCCATTCCAACTGCGAAGAGGTCGAGCTGTTCGTCAACGGCAAGTCGGCCGGCAAGAAGGCCATGCCGCGCAACCGGCACCTGGAATGGTCGGTGCCCTATGCGCCGGGCAAGATCGAGGTCTTCGGCTATAATAAGGGCAAGGTGGTGTTGAAGGACAAGCGCGAGACGGCGGGTGCGCCGGCGCGGGTGGTGTTGACGGCGGATCGGACCGGGTTGTTGGCGGATGGGCGCGATGTGGCGGTTCTGCGGGCTGAGGTGGTCGACGCCAAGGGCCGGCCGGTGCCGAAAGCGGATAACCTGATCCGGTTCGAGGTCGCTGGGGCTGGGGCTGTGATCGGGGTCGGCAATGGCAATCCGAACAGCCATGAGCCGGATAAGGCGTCTCAGCGCAAGGCGTTCAACAGCCTGTGCAGCGCGATTGTTCAGGCCGGGAAGGACGCGGGGGCGGTGATTGTGACGGCTTCGGCGGAGGGGCTGAAAGCCGGGAAGGTAACGCTGAAGGTGGGGTGAGGGGCGGGGCATCTTCGGAGCACTGCGTCCTCTAAAGGCCCCTCACCCGATCGCCTTCACTTCGTTCCGCTCTCGTCCTCTCCCCGCAGGCGGGGAGAGGGGTTTTTTCTTTCGTCTCACTTCGCCTTATCGCCCCAGAGCTTCTTCAGCGCCGGGCCGCGGCCGCAGCCGACATAATAACGGTCGTAGTCGCTCTTGTGCGTCTTCCAGTAATGCTGGTGATAGTCCTCGGCCGGGTAAAACGGTAAACCCGTCTCCGTCGAACGCACGATCAAAGTCCGGATCGGCTTGCCCAGTTCCTTCGCCACGGCGTTTTTCGACGCCACGGCCGCCGATTGCTGGCCGTCGTTGAAGGTGAAGATCGCCGTGCGGTACTGTTCGCCGGCATCGCAGATCACCCGGCTTTGCGTCGTCGGATCGGTCGAATGCCAAAAGGCATCCAGAAGCGTCTGGTAGCTGACCTTTTTCGGGTCGAAGGTGACCTCGACCGCCTCGACATGGCCGGTGCCGCCCTGGACCACCTGGTAGTAGCTCGGGTTCTTCACCGAACCGCCCATAAAGCCCGCCCGCGTCGAGCTCACGCCCGGCACCTGGTCCAGCGCCTTCTGCGTGCTCCAGAAACAACCGCCGGCAAACACCGCGACCTCGGCCTGGGCCGCGCCGGCCATCATGCCCAAGGCGACAACCGCCGACAGGAACAAACGTCTCAACATGGCTAACTCCTAGGCTGGGATGAATTTGAGGGCGACGCCGTTGTTACAATAGCGTTTGCCGGTGGGACGCGGGCCGTCGTCGAAGACGTGGCCCTGGTGCCCGCCGCAGCGCGCACAGTGATATTCGGTGCGCGGCACGCCGATCTTGTAGTCGGTCTTGGTCTTGATGTGGCCGGAGATCGGCTTCCAGAAGCTGGGCCAGCCCGTGCCGCTGTCATATTTGGCGTCCGAGGTGAACAGATCCAGGTCGCAGCCGGCGCAGACGAAGGTGCCTTTACGGTGTTCGTCGAGCAGGCGGGACGAGCCGGGCCGTTCGGTCGCTTCGTGGCGCAGGACGTTATAGGCGTCGGGCGACAGGCGGCGTTTCCATTCGGCGTCGCTGAGGTTCAGCGGGTTGACGGTTTCGGCCGAGGCTTGCGGCGCCTGGGCCGAACAGCCGAGGACGGTGCTCAAGGCACCGAGGGAGAGACAGGAGAGAAGATGGCGACGGTGCATCGGATGTCCTTTCGATACCTCTTATACGCCCAAATCGCGCTTTGGGTTACAGCGGAGCCTTGTGACATTTCGGACATACCAGCGCGGTGACACATTAGTGTCACGTAACTGTAGCCGGGCTGTCATCCGGCCGACCTATAGGACCGCTCCTATGGGCCGCACCAGGGGTAGGAACGACATATGCGTCGTTGACCAGCGTGCCTTCCGAAACACGTTTGGAGACGTTTTATGATCAGCCAGAATAAACTGCGCACGCTGCTTTTGGCCACCGGCGCCAGCGTTGCCATCGCCGCTTCGCTCGCTGCCTGCGGCGCCGACGACATCTCGTCCCCCGGCACGGGCGGCAACGTCACCATCACCTATCCGCCCGCGTCTTCCTCCTCGAGCAGCTCCAGCTCGTCGTCGAGCCTGGTCGTGGCCGCCTCGGGTTGCCCGACGATCGCTGATCCGCAAGGCCTGACCGACGCCGGCACCATCACCGGCCCGACCGGCACCTGGCGCGTGTGCAGCCTGCCGTCGCGCGTCAACAAGTCGATCGTGCTGACGAAGGTTCCGGGCCTGCTGTACCAACTGCCGGGCCGCGTTGACATCGGCACGGACGGTGGCTTCACCAAGACGGCCGCCGACACCAACGTCACCCTGACGATCGAACCGGGCGTGATCATCTATGGCGGCACCGGCATTTCGTGGCTCGCGGTCAACCGCGGCAACAAGATCAACGCCGTCGGCACGGCTTCCAAGCCGATCGTCTTCACCAGCCGCGACAACGTCCTGGGCCTCAACACCGACTCGTCGCAAGGCCAGTGGGGTGGCGTGGTGCTGATGGGCCGCGCCAAGATCACCGACTGCACCAGCGGCTCGACGACCGCCAACACCTGCGAACGCCAGACCGAAGGCGCGGCTGACCCGGCCGTGTACGGCGGCGTCGACGACGCCGACAACAGCGGCCGTCTGTCCTACGTTCAGATCCGCTACTCCGGCTACGTCCTGGGTGCCGACCGCGAGCTTCAGTCCCTGACCACCGAAGGCGTTGGTTCGGGCACGGCTCTCGATCACATCATGAGCTTCAACAGCTCGGACGACGGCGCTGAATTCTTCGGCGGCGTGGTCAACCTGAAGCACTATGTCGCTATCGGCGCTGACGATGACAGCGTTGACCTCGACGTCGGCGCGACCGGCAACTTCCAGTACGGTCTGCTGATCCAGCGTCCGGGCAACGGCGACGCCCTGTTCGAAATCGACAGCAACGGCTTCGAAACCAACCTGCCGCGCTCGACCCTGAAGATCTCGAACTACACCGCCATCCAGGGCCAGGTGTCCAGCAACAACGAAGCCGCCGACCTGGCTTCGGGCCTGTTCCGCGGCAACTCGGACACGACCCTGATGAACTCGGTCATCTACACGCCGAACAACGAATGTATCCGCCTGCACGGTACCGGCGCCACGCCGGCGACCCTGACGGCGCGGTCGGTCGTCCTGTCGTGTAACGCCACCAAGTTCCTGGGTACCGGCAGCTACAACGCAGCCGCCACCGCCACCGCCTTCGGCACCGGCGCCAACAACAACAACGACGCCTTCACCTCGACCCTGACAGGTGGCTTCATCAACGGCGCCAACGAAACCGCCGTCACGGCCTTCGACGTCAGCGCTCTGCCGGGCTTCACGGCCACCACCTACATCGGCGCGGTCAAGGACAGCGCGGATACCTGGTACGCCGGCTGGACCTGCAACAGCAGCACGGCCAACCTGGGTTCGGCCAACAGCGCCTGTACGTCGCTGCCGGTCAACTAAGACGCCGTCACTCGCTAAATGGGGAGGGGTGGCCGGAGACGGCCACCCCCTTCTAATCAGATTTCGCTCTTGCCCAGGGGATTGGGACAATGACTTCGCGGTGGCTTACGTCCGTACTGCTCATAACGACTGCCTTAACGGTTCCATCTCTGGCACGCGCTGCCGGCCTGCAGGACGCGCAAGTCCTTCCTCCGCAGGATGCGGCGGGCGAAGCGGCGGCCCAAGTTCAGACTCAGGCTCAGGAAGCCGAACCTGCGCAACCCGCAGAGCAACCCCAAGAACAACCGGACGTGTCCGTACCGGGCGGCTCGGAAGGCTCCACCATCACGGTTCGCGGCCGCAAGGGCACCATGAGCGTACGGTCCGGCGCGCAGGTCACCTCCGTTCTGTCCACCGAGCAAATCCAGCGCACGGGTGAAGGCAACATCGCCGGCGCCCTGAACCGCGTGACGGGCCTCAGCCTGGTCGGCGGCGGCTATGTCTATGTCCGCGGCCTGGGCGACCGTTATTCGCTGGCCCTGCTCAATGGCTCGCCCCTGCCGAGCCCGGAGCCGCTCAAGCGCGTGGTTCCGCTCGACCTCTTTCCGACCAATGTCGTCGCTTCGGCCCTGGTTCAAAAAAGCTATTCCGTCAATTTCCCGGGCGAGTTCGGCGGCGGGGTCATCAACCTGACGACGCGCGCTATCCCGACCGAGGCCTTCCTGACCATCGGTGGCGGCATCTCCGGTGACACGGAAACGACGGGTAACCTGGGTTATACCTATTACGGCAGCAAGTCGGACTGGACCGGTTACGACAACGGCAACCGTGACATTCCCTCGGAAATGGCGGCCTATCTGGCCAGCGGCGACCGTATCAGCTCCGGCACCGTCGACACCAAGAAGATCGCCAGCCAACTGGTCAACGGCCGCAATGCCCTGGTGCAACGCTGGCCCGAACTGCCGGTCAATTTCACCGCCAGCATCTCGGCGGGCAAGCCGTTCGAACTTGAGAATGGCGCGACCCTGGGCGTGATTGCCGCCGCCGGCTACAGCAACAAGTGGACGACGCGCGACTCGGTCAATCAGAATTCGCTCTCGAGTGATCTTGCGGATATAGAATCCAATTTCCAACGGGTGACGACCGACAATCGCGTTGTCACCAACGGCCTGTTTGGTCTTTCGCTGGTCAATGGCGACACCAAGATCCGGTGGACCAACTTCTATGTCCACGACACCATCAAGCATACCCGCCTCAGCCTAGGGCAGCGGCATGGCACCAATGTCGACTACATGCAGCAGGACACCGCCTGGTATGAGCGCCAGCTGGCCAATACTCAGGTGGTCGGCGAGTTCAAGCCGACGGACAAGCTCAGCCTCAATGCCCGGGCCAGCTATGCCGAAACCAAGCGCGAGTCGCCTGGGGAACTGTTCTTCGAATATGCCCGCACGAACGCCGATGCCGACCTGTTCGGCAAGTATTTCGTCAATCGCCTGAACAACGGAAATTCCGGCGACGCCACGATCAGCTACTCCGATCTGAACGAGCGTCTGATGTCGGGCAGCTTCGACGCGCGCTACAAGCTGACGCCGGGCATCGCGCTGTCGGCAGGCATCGACCTCACCGATACGCGTCGTGAGAGCTCACGTCGCGACTTCCAGTTCCAGGCGCCGAATACCTTCCCGGGTGGCGTCGACATGTTCCGGCCCGACTATCTGCTGGAACCCGCCGTGATCAATAATTTCGGCGTGGTCATGATCGAAACGAACGAAGGCAACCCGGCCTTCCTGGCGACGCTGAAGACCGACGCTGCCTTCCTGAAGCTGGACGGAGATCTGTCCGATGCGTGGAAGTTCGATGCCGGCCTGCGCTACGAGCACGCCAAGCAGGACGTCTCGCCGGTCCAGGTCTTCACGACCCCCGGCGCCTCCCTGGCCGCGACGCACCTCGACGAAAACTATATTCTGCCGGCGGCGACCCTGACCTGGCAGGTGAACGCGGATGCACAATTGCGCATCAATGCCTCCAAGACACTGGCGCGGCCGCAATTCCGCGAACTGATCTATCAGTTCTACTTTGATCCGGAAAGCAACCGGGCGTATCGCGGCAACCCGCTGCTGGTCGATAGCCAGCTGACCAATGCCGAGGTTCGCTATGAGTGGTACTTCGCTCCGGGGCAGCGCGCGACCATCGCGGGCTTCGTCAAGCAGATCGAGAACCCGATCGAGTCCTACGTCTCGGGTGACGATTTCACGACGAGCTTCGCCAACGCGCCGAAAGCCGATCTCTACGGTTTTGAAGCCGAAGTCCTGAAGTACTACGAGATCCCCGCATGGCTTCCGGGACACGGTGGAGAGCTCTGGAACGACCGGCGTATCATCGCCTCGGCGAACTACACCTATTCCAAGTCGTCGCTGAGCGTCGATGAGGACGACAAGACCTATGCCTTCGCCGTGAGTTCGACCAGGGCGACCGACTTCTTCCGCGACGGCTCGCCCATGACAGGCCAGTCCGAGCATATCGCCAATATCGAACTCGGGATCGAGAGCCAGGATCACCTTTCGCAGCAGACCCTGATGATCAACTATGCGAGCAAGCGCGCGACCAGCCGCGGGCTGGCGAACAGCGGGCAGCCGGATATCTTCGAATATCCCGGTCTGCGCGTCGATTTCGTCGCTCGGCAGGGCGTGACCGTTCATGGCCGCGAGCTTGAAGTCAAGTTCGAAGCGCGCAACCTGACCGGCCAGAAGTATGAAGAGTATCAGAAGTCTGGCGACAACCGGGTGGATATCAACTCGTACAAGCTCGGCACGGTTTTCTCGCTGTCCCTGCAGTCCAAGTTTTAATCCGTAGACGGATTAATGCCTATAGACCCCCGCTGAGACGACCCGGCGGGGGTTTTCTTTTGGTACTTGCAAATCGGCAAATATGACATAATGCGGTGCAGAATCGGTGGGTTTGGGGCGTTAACCTTCAATTTCACCGGGCCTCTGACGGACTGTCACGAAGCTGTCATAAAACTTGGGTACCGCCGCCGCAGGCGGGCACACGGGTGCGCTGGAGAATATCTGACATGTTGAAAAAATTGATCGCAATCGCGCTGCTGGCCGGTCTGGCCGCGTGCAGCCAAGGCAACAAGCCGGCCTCTACGGTTTCCGGCGCGGGCGCAACCTTCCCGGCGCCGGTCTATCTGAAATGGGCCGAGGGCTACAAGGGCGAGAGCAAGGTCAGCGTTAATTACAATTCCGTCGGTTCCGGCGCAGGCGTCAAGCAGCTCCTGGCCAAGACCGTCGATTTCGGCGCTTCGGACAAGCCGATGAAGCCGGAAGATCTCGAAAAGAACGGCCTGTATCAGTTCCCGACCGTGATGGGTGGCGTCGTGCCGGTCGTCAACATCGCCGGCATCCACCCGGGCCAGCTGAAGCTGACCGGCGCCCTGCTGGGCGACATTTTCCTGGGCAAGATCACCAAGTGGAACGACCCGGCCATCGTGGCGCTGAACCCCGGCGTCAACCTGCCGGGCACCGCCATCACCGTCGTCCACCGTTCGGACGGTTCGGGCACCTCCTTCCTGTTCACGACGTACCTGGCGGCTGAGAACGCCGAATGGTCCTCCAAGGTCGGTGCTTCCGATGCCGTCAACTGGCCGCTGGGCCTGGGTGGCAAGGGCAATGACGGCGTCGCCGCCTTCGTCAAGCAGACCGAAGGCTCGATCGGCTACGTCGAATACGCCTACGCCAAGAAGAACGGCACCGCCTTCGTCCTGCTGCAGAACAAGGCCGGCCAGTTCCCGGCGCCGGGCGCCGACTCGTTCGCCGCCGCCGCCGCCAGCGCCGACTGGGCCAATGCCCCGGGCAACTACATCCTGCTGCTGGACCAGCCGGGCGAGCAGGCCTGGCCGATCACCGGCGCGACTTTCATTCTGGTCTACAAGGATCAGAAGACCGCCGCCAAGGGCACGGCCGTGCTGCAGTATTTCGACTGGGCCTACCAGAACGGTGACGCCAGCGCTGCCGAGCTCGACTATGTGCCGATGCCGGCCGCGGTGAAGACCATGGTCCGCGCACAGTGGTCGCAGGTCACCTCGGAAGGCAAGCCCGTCTACACCTCGACCAATAAGTAAACCCTTTTACATCCAGGGCGTCCCGTGTCCGTTACCCGACCCGCAGTTTCTACGGATCAGACACCGGTACGCCGGGATGTCGTGGATCCCATTTTCAGGTACGTCGCCTTTTTTGCGGCGACCCTGCTCCTGGCGGTGCTGGGCGGCCTGATCGTCGCCTTGCTGATCGGCGGCTGGCCGGCTCTTGCCAAGTTCGGCCCCAGCTTCTTCTTCTCGACGACCTGGGATCCGGTACGCGAAGTCTTCGGCGCCGCTGGTCCGATCGTCGGCACGGTGGTGTCGTCCTTCCTGGCCCTGGCCATGGCGCTGCCGATCGCCCTGGGCATCGCTATCTTCCTGACCCAGTTCTGCCCGCGCGCGATCGCCCAGCCGATCGCCGTCATGACCGAACTTCTGGCGGGCATTCCGTCGATCGTCTACGGCATGTGGGGGCTGTTCGTTTTCGCGCCGTGGTTCGCCAAGCATATCCAGACGCCGTTGTCGGCTCTGGGTGGCATCTTCGCCGGGGTGCCCAACGGCGCCAACATCTTTACTGCCTCGGTGATCCTGGCGGTGATGATCCTGCCTTATATGGCGGCCGTCTTCCGCGAACTGTTCCGCAGCATTCCGCCGCAGGTGCGTGAAGCCGCCTTCGGCATGGGGGCAACGCCATTCGAAGCGGTGACCCGCGTTCTGGTGCCCTATGTCCAGAAGGGCCTGGTCGGCGCCGTCATGCTGGGCTTTGGCCGCGCTCTGGGCGAAACCATGGCGGTGACCTTTATCATCGGCAATTCCCATGCCTTCCCGACCTCGCTGTTTTCGTCGAGTTCGACCCTGGCCTCGACCATCGCCAATGAATTCGGTGAGGCCAGCGGCATGCATGCCTCGGCGCTGATCGCGCTGGGTCTGGTTCTGTTCCTGATCACCTTCGCCGTGCTGGCCGTTGCCCGCTGGCTGTTGTCAACGCAGCGGTACTAAGGAGGTATGGCATGATTGCGAATCCTGGCCGGGCCGCTCGCCGTAAACTCATAAGCGGACTCTTTACCGGCGCCTGCATGCTGGCGACGGGGGTTGCTCTGGTTGCCCTGCTGCTGATCCTGTGGTCGCTGTTGACCCAGGGCCTGAGCGGCATCAACCTCGATATCATCACCAAGGACACTTCGGCGGGCGGGTTGCGTAACGCCATCGTCGGCTCGGTCATGATGTGTCTGGTCGCCATGGTCTTTTCGGTCGTCGTCGGCATCCTGGCCGGGACGTGGTTGGCGGAGATCGGTGGCGACACGCGGTACGGCCATACGGTCCGTTTCCTCAACGATGTGTTGTTGTCCGCGCCGTCCATCCTGGTCGGGGTGTTCGTGACGACCATCCTGGTCAATCCGTTCGGCGGGGCGTCGGGCTGGGCCGGGGCTGTGGCGTTGGCCATTCTGGCGACACCGGTGGTGACGCGGACGACCGAAGACATTCTCAACCTGCAGCCCAGTTCGCTGCGGGAAGCCAGCATGGCCTTGGGCGCGTCGCAGTTCGTGACCGTGCGCCGGGTCATCTGGAAAGCGGCAGGGGCAGGTCTGCTGACCGGCGGCCTGCTGGGCTTCGCGCGGATTTCCGGTGAGACGGCGCCGCTGCTGCATACCGCCGGCGACACGCAGTTCATGCATGAACCGTGGTGGGATATCCCGGGCATGATGTCGAACCAAAACGCCAGCCTGCCGGTGATGATGTATAATTTTGCCCTGAGCCCGTTCGAAGACGCGAACAAGCTGGCCTGGGCCGGCGCTGTGCTGCTGGCGTTTGCCGTGCTTGGGATTAATGTGCTCGGCCGTTGGCTGGCCCGTGAAAAGAAGATGTAAAATGAGCGACATGACCACTCAGGACATCCAAAGCGTGATCGTGCCGCCGCCGGCCGACAGTCTGGTGCTGGAAGCGAAGAAGCTCAGCTTCTTCTACGGCACCCACCAGGCGCTGCATGGCGTGGACCTGCCGGTGAAGCGCAATGCGATTACCGCGCTGATCGGGCCGTCGGGTTGCGGCAAGTCGACCCTGCTGCGGATTCTGAACCGGATCTACGATCTGTATCCCGGCCAGCGTGCCGAGGGTGAGATCCTGCTGGACGGCGAAAACATTCTGTCACCGAAGGTCGATGTGACGGCCTTGCGGGCGCGTATCGGCATGGTGTTCCAGAAGCCGACGCCGTTCCCGATGTCGATCTACGACAATGTCGCCTTCGGGGTGCGGTTGCACGCTTCGAAGTCCTCGGCCGAGATGGACGAGATCGTCGAAGAGAGCCTTCGCCGTGCGGCCCTGTGGGACGAAGTGAAGGACAAGCTGCACAAGTCGGGCCTGGGGCTGTCGGGTGGTCAGCAGCAGCGTCTGTGCGTGGCGCGCGGGATCGCGGTCAATCCGGAAATCCTGCTGCTGGACGAACCGGCCTCGGCTTTGGACCCGATCTCAACGGCCAAGCTGGAAGATACGCTGGAAGAGCTGAAGCGCGACTATACGATCGTAATCGTGACGCACAACCTGCAGCAGGCGGCGCGTCTGTCGGACTATACGGGCTTTATGTTCCTGGGCAAGATGATCGAGTTCGGCCCGACGGCGGACCTGTTCGTGACGCCGAAGGTGGCGAAGACGGGGGAGTATATCGGCGGCCGGTTTGGCTGAGAAACTTATGGGGTTTGGGGCCTGCGGCCCCAAGTCTTTCCCTTCAACAAAAAACCTCGCCCTCCTTTGGGGCGAGGTTTTTTGTTGAAAAGAAGGTTTTGTGGCTGTGGTCTCGAACCTCATGGTTTTGAGAACAAGTGGGTGGGACAAGGAAGAAAGATACCCCTCCACCGCTTCGCGGTCCCCCTCCCCACCTTCGGTAGGGAGGAGAAGAAAGGTCACTTCACGTAAATTGTTCGACCGGAGCCTTCCGTTATTGTGCCATCCGTTCGTGTGGCGCGTAGACTCAAACGGTGTTCGCCCGGCTGCAGCGAGCTCTTGGGTAAGTGGTAGGTGAATTGCACACGCGGGAAGTTCGGATCGTAGGCGAGCTCGACCGGGGCTGGGCTGTCGCGGTTGTCGACGCCATACTCCGCCTGAGTCACCACCTTGCCATCCAGCAGGATATCAACCCGCGTAATGCCGATCGGATCGGCCGCCATGCCGTAATACTGCTTGTCCTTGTTCGGATCGAGGAACTCGCCGCGCTGGGGCTGGGCGATGTACAGCGACGGCAGGAAGGGACACGGCACGGGCGCCGCCAGGGTCAGAGGCTCTTTCCGCACCCGCGCTGTGTAAAAGTCGATCTCCGTCCGGTGCGGCGGCAGGGTCGCCACCTTGAACGGCTCGATCTCGTCAAAGCTGGAACACAAACGCTGATACTGCGCCCGCAAGGCCGGGTTCTTCTCGACATCGTGCAGCGGATAGTCCGGCACATTGATCATCAGCACCACACCCTTGCCGGCGCGGTCGCGCATCAGATCGTCGAAGTCGAGTTTCCAGTCCTGCCGTGCCACCACGAACCGCGCGACATCATCATAGGGCTCACGCAGGGTGTAGAGGCGGCGGTGACGGTCGCCGCCGGCCGGGAATTCCAGGTGCACCGCCGTGCGGTGGCCGCTGGTCGCCCAGGCTATGTCCGGCCCGAAACGCTCGACGGCCCGGGCATTGGCGGCGGCGATATCCGGCTCCAGCAGTTCGTAGTTTTCGTTCTGCAGGTTGTTGTACTGACGCAGGTCTGCGCTCAGTTCGCCCGAATGGCGGTACAGCCACTGATAGGCCGTGCCTGCGACCCCGATCGTCAGGGCCAGCAAGGGACCGGTCGCGATCAGGGCCATGCGGACATAGCGGCCCGGCCCGGTTACCCGGTCAGCAAAGGCGCTTAGCACGCCCGGCACATAGGGCAGCAGCGGCAGGGTGGCCATAAATGGCCAGTGCGGCATGACCTTCTTGTTGACCAGGGTCTGGACGACGTAAAACAGGAAGATGAACAGGGCGCTATAACCCAGCAGGCTTTGCGGTTTTTCGCGGTCGTCGATCAGGGCGCGCTTGCCGCCGGCGACCATGGCGATGAACCACACCGGGGTGGTGATGGCAAACAACTGGACCACAAAGGCGACGATGCGGCCGATATCGGGATCGAAGCGCGGCCGGTTGACGACGTGGAACTGGATGGCCGGCCAGCCTTCCAGGGCGTTGTAGATGACGGCGGGCAGCAGGCCCACGACGGCCAGGGCGGCCGTCACATAGGGGCCGGGCCGGGTCCACAGGGCGCGGCCCTGACGGGTGGCCAGCATGAAGACGACGACGGCCAGGCCGGGGATCAGGAAGCGGAAGTGGACCAGTTGGCCCAGACCGGCGCAGACCCCGGCCCAGATCCACCACTTCAGCCCGTCCGAGGTCAAGGCGCGCAACAGGCAACCCAGCATCAGGACCAGCAGCAACTGCAAGCCGCCTTCGGGATAGAAGATGGTGCCGTTCAGCGCGATCGGCGGCACCAGCAGCGAGATGATCGCCGCCCAGACGGCGTTGCGCTCGGAAACGACGGGCTTGGCCATCCAGTAGACGGCGAACGGAATGGCGGTGGCGACGAGGAGGCCGAACAGGCGCAGCGGCCAGACCTGCCAGCCGAAGACCGAGGTGATGATTTTTGCGATCCACGGATAGCCGGCAGGGATGTCGGGATAGCCCAGGGCGAAATATTCGCCGGAGACAACGAAGTGGCTTTCTTCCCAGATGACGTGGCTGATCAGGCTGATATAGAAGCGCCAGATCGTCATGACTGCCAGCAGGATCAGCCCGGCCCGGATCAGGGCGCGATCGTCTCCGAACAGATGCTGTTTATCCGGCGCCGTCTTGGCGCCCAGTTCGTAGAATTCCGCAGCCATCAGGTCTCCCCTTGAAGCGGGCGACTATAGACAGGGCTTTTGCGGGACGGAAGAGCTATTGCGGAGACGCGAACTCAATAGGCTGGCCATGTGCCGTGATGATTCGTTTGAAGATCGCCTCGTCCCAGACCAGCCAGTCTTTGCCCTTGAGTGGTTTTGGGAAGCGGGTGGTCATGACACAATGGCATTCGAAACAGACGGCAATGCTCCCCAGGAAACGGCCAGATTTATCGTAGAAGAGAAAGGCGTGACGCGGGAAACAGCATCCGTAGGCCTCAACCATCTCCGGCGGAACGATGTAGGTCAGGGCGGGGCCATTCAGTTCTCCGATATCGGCCGGCGCCATAGCGATGCCGCCTTCCGGGAAGCTGCCTTCGTTGACCTGGCCCTTGTCGTCGACACGGATCATGTCCTTGTGCATATACATCCGCACTTCGGTCGCCTCCGGAAACGGATTGACCGCCACAGGTGTAGGATCGATCTTGGCTGCACACCCCGCCAGTAGTATCAGTGCCATTACCCCCCAAAGCCACTTCATTTCGCCAGATACCCCATGTCGCTGAGCCAGTCGCCCAACCGCGCCGGCCAGTTCTGGACGGCCTTACGTTTCGAGCGGTCGCCCATGTTGAAGCCGTGAGCATCCCCTGACAAGACGTGCAGTTCATAGGGCACGTCGGGGTATTTTTTGTAGAGCTGAAGGATCAGGTCGAAATCGGTCACTGCCATATGGTCGTCATAGGCGCTGAGGAAAAAGGCCGGCGGCGGGGCGCGGTCGAGGAATTTCGGAATGCCCAGCGGGCCGGGATAGATCTCGATCAGGAAGTCCGGCCGGGCATCGATGCGGTCGATCGGATCGGCGGCTTTCGCGTCGCCGGCCTGGGGCGTGAAGGCGACCAGCGAGGTGAGCTCGCCCCCGGCGGAAAAGCCCATCACGCCGATCTTGTCCGGATCGATACCGTAGTCGGCGGCGTGGGCGCGAACATAGCGGATGGCGCGCAGCAAGTCGGCCTGGGCGTCGCCCTGGATCGAGTAGGGGGAGCCGGCTTCGCGGGCCAGGACGTATTTCAGCGCGAAGGCGGTGACGCCCTGGCTTTGCAGGTATTGGGCGGGCTTCAGGCCCTCTTCGCCGAAGACCAGGTTCTGGTGGCCGCCGCCGGGCACGACGATGACGGCGGCGCGTGACGCCTTGGCCGGATCGGGCCGGAAGACGGTCAGGGACGGGTTGTTGATCGACCGCCACCACCATTCGGCATGCTGTTCGGGGATGTCCTTACGCGATTCGAAGCCGGGCTGGCCCTTGTCCCAGAGATAGACGACATCCTGGGCGGCGGCGGGTAGTGCAGCGCAGAGCAGGGCGAGGGCGGCCAGCAGGCCGGCTTTAAGGGTCATGATATCCTCCCATTATGTTTTGGGGGATAGTCACACATTCTAGGAGTTGCGCCAAGGTCACATTAATGATCGATCCGAACACCTTATCTCCCTTATACTCCCCCGCTATGCGGGGGAGGTGGCGGCAAGCGATAGCGAGCCGTCGGAGGGGGGATTTCTTGGCACCGGCCAACTTTCAATTTAGAAATCTGAGGGTAGTCTGTTGAAATGAAACCCAAGTACGCCCAAGCTCGGCAAATGCGTCGCGCCTTGACTGCGCCGGAGTATCTGCTTTGGGAACGGCTTAAATCCCGAGCACCCGACATGCCGATATTCCGGCGGCAGTATCCTTATGGCCCTTACATTCTTGATTTCTACTGCGTTCGCGCAAAACTCGTCATCGAGGTCGACGGAAGCCATCATCACAGCGATGAAGCTGAACATCGCGATGGCGTTCGGGAAGCCTGGTTGACGGCGCAGGGGCTTGAAATTTATCGCGTGCCGGCGGCAGACGTTTTTCGGGATGTGGACGGCGTCGCGGATGGAATTGTTCTTATGGCCTCCGGAAAGTTGGGAGTCTAGAAATCCCCCCTCCGACGGCTTGCTATCGCTCGCCGCCACCTCCCCCGCATAGCGGGGGAGTATAAGGAACAAGAGGTTTCGATAAGCGCGTTTTACGCCTTCGCCAGTTCCGGAAGCTGGACGCGGGTGGCGTTGCTGACCGTGTAGTCGGCGGCGACGCGGATGTCGCGCAGGTGACGCACCCGGCGGATCGATTCTTCGTAAAGTGGATGGGCCTTGTAGGCGCGAAAATCCTCCAGCGAAGCGAACTCGCCATAGACGATGACGTCGATGTCGTTGCCGATCTGGTCGATCTTCTCGTTCAGAGCCACTTCCAGATGGGCGACCTGCGGAATCTGGGTCAGCACCGACAAACCGCGATAGATGACGTCGACGTCCGACCGGTCCTTGCAGCTGAACATAACTATGTGACGGATCATACGGACAAGTTCGCGATGAGGAAAACGACCCGCTCCCCTTAAAGGTTCACGACTTTCCGTCAAGGTGCGTTTTCGCCGCAGGCCGGGCATGTTTGGCCTTCCACTGCGCGGATGCCCGGTCGAAGAAGGTGTTGGCGTCTTCAGGGGAGGCGAAGGCCGAGATTGGGACGACAATGGCGCAGTTCGGACGGGTCATGAATAACATGATGTGACGGGTCCGCCGCACCCGCGTCAGGTCAGCCAGCTTCAATTCGGTATGAAAGGAAGCGCCATGGACGACGAGACGGTCGTCGCTCAACGCGGCCACGCGCGACCCTCGGATGCCCGCCTGTTTGCGTAGGGCCAGCCAAGTCATTGGGGCTATGATTAGCGGCAGGATCAGAAGAATGGCGGGGATTATCACGGTCATGCCGATCAGTTCCGGCCACAGGTCAGTCCGTCCGGTTTCGGTCAGGGCCCAGCCGTTTTGCGACAACAGAATAGCAAGGACCATCACCACGCCGATGATCCCGATTGATCGCATCGCGCCGTAAAATAAGGTCGGATAGACGCGAAAGTGGGTGCCGAAGTCGTAGGTGAAGGGGGCGGATTGAAGCTCGGTCTGGTTGGGCGTCGGCGTTACCGGCGTTTCGAAGACAACGGCCTGACCGTGTTTGGAGTGTTGGATCAGTCGCCGGGCGCGATCCAGAAACGCGTCGGCTGCCTCACGTGACGGAAATGCCGAAACCGGGATCGCCTGAGCGGTCGCTGCGGTCATATAGATATATAAATGGGTCTTGTTGCGCTCGGCTTTGAGGAAATTGCTCCAGGTCAGTTCGGAGAACAGGCCCGGCCCTTCGACGACAAGACTTCGATCTGTCAGGCGAATGGAACGCGCTCCCGACATCAGAGGATTGCGTTGGAAACTCAATACTGCGCGGACAATCGAAATCGTCGGAACCACAAGGCCCCATAACAGCAGCATGATGCCCAAGCCGATCAGAAAGCCTGAAACGCGCCCCTCCCTCACGTCTGCAAGGTTTAAAAGAAGGGGAACGCCGAAGATCTGCAAGACATAGAAGATAACCCAAGGCCACCTTAGTAGGCCACGATAATAAGCGGCCAGCATATAATGCAAATGGTCACGCGGTCTGATCTTGAATGGTTGTGTGGTAATCTCGGCTTCGGTCATTACGCCCCCTGAACGGGAGCGACCCTAGCACCGCCGGTCGTGGCGGATCAATCAGCGCCGTGGGCGCAGGTCGTCGAATGCACATGGACCGGGCGCTGGCTGAGATAGTTGGCGCCATGGGCGGCGGCAATCATCAACGCACCCAGGACACTGAGGACGGCTTCGACATCGTGCAAGGCCGGGATAAAGGCGGCGGCCGCCAGAAAAATCAGGCCCGCGGCCATCGGGATCGAGACCGGCCATCTGCGCCAGGCGTTGGTGGCGTAGATCGCCCACAGGCTCAAGGGGACGGCCATGATGACCAGCGATTGGTGAACCCAGTCGGCATCGGTAAAGGCGCCCAGGAAGGGCATGCCGGCAACAATGAAGGGCAGGGCGACGCAGTGCACGACGCACAGGGCCGACAACACCATCGAGGCGATATCGAGCCATCTTGCCTTCAGTTGCACCATTGCGGGTTGCGCCTTCTTCGTCCAGAATAGGATGATCTGCAAATATGTTATATCATAACTTTTTGCAAGGCGCGTGAGTCAAAAAAGTCGATCCGAGGACGGCCGCATGATCCGTTTTGCCGAGATAGAAGCCCGTGCCGCCGAACGCAAGGGCGGGGCCGAAGCGCTGCAAAGTCTTCTGATAACGCCGAAATCGATGGCTGAGGTCGCGGCGATCCCGGAAGACCGCTGGCTGTCGCAATTTACCCGCTGCATCTTCGAAGCCGGCTTCAACTGGGACCTGATCGACAAACGCTGGCCGCAGTTCGAAGCGGTGTTCGACGGATTCGATGTCACGCGCTGGCTATTCATGTCGGATGAGGACCTGTCGTCGTTGATGAAGGCGGAGGGTTTGGTCGCCAACGCCATGAAGATCCGCTCGGTCGCCGGCAATGCGCAATATCTGTCGGAGGTCGCCAAATCGCACGGCTCGGCGGGGGCCTATTTCGCGTCATGGCCCGTCGAACGCTATATGGAATTGGCCAGCGAGTTGAAAAGCCGCGGCTCGCGCCTGGGTGGGGCCACTGGCCAGCGCGCCCTGCGCCGGATGGGCCGCGACGCCCTGATTCTTTCGCCGTCGGTGATCAAGGCGCTGAACCATTGGGGCGTGGTGCCGGGTGAACCGACCTCGAAAAAGGATATCGCCGCCGTGCAGGCCGCTATCACCGCCTGGCATGAACAGGGTGGGCGCGGCCTGACCCAGATGAGTCAAATCCTTGCCTACTCGACGGATTAGGGCTTGCTTATTTATTAAAGCAAATTTATTTAATCCTTGGGGAGCCGCTAGGGAAAGAGATCTATGAGTCATGCTGCCGAGCGCCTGGGCCGCCTGCGCGCCGACCACGAAGCCTTGCTGACGCGCGCCAATGTACCGGCTGCGACCGGCAATGGCGTCTATCACCGCTGGCAGTATCCGGTGATCACCGCCGGCCACGTGCCGCTGGAATGGCGTTACGACTTCAACCCCGACACCAATCCGTTCATGCAGGAGCGGCTGGGGATCAATGCGACGTTCAATGCCGGCGCCATGCTTTGGCAGGACAAGTATATCGTAGTGGTTCGGGTCGAGGGCGACGACCGCAAGTCGTTCTTCGCGATCGCCGAAAGTGCCAACGGCATCGACAACTTCCGTTTCTGGCCGGCGCCGGTTGTGCTGCCGCAGACAGACGAACCGGACACCAATGTCTATGACATGCGCCTGACGCAGCATGAGGATGGCTGGATCTACGGCCTGTTCTGCACCGAGCGCAAGGATTTCAGCCTGCCCAACGACACCTCGGCGGCGACGGCGCAATGCGGCATTGCCCGGACCAAGGACCTGGTCACCTGGGAGCGTTTGCCCGACCTGAAGACCAATTCGGGTCAGCAGCGTAATGTCGTACTGCACCCGGAATTCGTTGACGGTCAGTACGCCCTCTACACCCGGCCACAGGACGGCTTCATTTCGGTCGGCGGTGGTGGCGGCATCGGCTGGGGTCTGACCAAAGACATGACCGATCCGGTCATCGAATCCGAAGTCATCGTCGACACCAAGATCTATCATACCATCAAGGAAGTGAAGAACGGCCAGGGGCCGGCGCCGATCAAAACGCCCGAGGGCTGGCTGCATTTGGCCCACGGTGTGCGCAACACCGCCGCCGGGCTGCGCTATGTCCTGTACATGTTCATGACCGACCTGAACGCGCCTTGGAAGGTGACCTATGCGCCGGGCGGCCACCTGATCGCGCCCAAGGGTGAGGAGCGGGTCGGCGACGTGTCGAATGTCTGTTTCTCCAATGGCTGGATCGTGAACGACAAGGAAGAGGTGCTGATCTATTACGCCTCGTCCGACACGCGCTTGCATGTCGCCAATTCGTCGTTGGCCCGCCTGGTTGACTATTGCAAGAATACGCCATCCGATCCCCTGACCTCGGCCGGTTGTGTGCAGCAACGGCTGGACCTGATCAGCCGCAATCAGGCCTATCTGGAGCAATCATGATCGTCACCGCCGATATCCGCCAGACCTTGCGCACCGAGGCCCGCTGGGAGGCGGAGGTCCTGCTGCGCTGGTGGGCGGACAAGGCGCCGGATGCGGTGAACGGCGGCTTCCACGGTGAGATCGATGCGGCCGGTGAACCGGTCGTCGATGCGCCGAAAAGCATCATCCTCAATACCCGCCTGATGTGGTTTTTCTCGGCCATGGCGCATTGTCTGGGTTCGGACGAAGCGCGAGGCCTTGCCGACCGGGCCTATGTCTGGCTGCGCGATCATTTCGTCGATCGCGACCATGGCGGGGTCTACTGGCTGCTGGATGCCAAAGGTCAGGTCACCGACGCCAAGAAGCAGGGCTATGCCCAGGCCTTCGCCGTCTATGCCCTGAGCGAATATCACGGCGCCACGGGGGATGTCGGCGCCCTGGCCCTGGCGCGGCAGCTTCAGCGCGAGATCGAGGACCGGTTCTGGGATCCGCAGTACCGCGGCTATGTAGAGGCCCTTAGCGCCTACTGGTCGCCGATCGACGATCCGCGCCTGTCGGACAAGGATGCCGCCAGCCCCAAGACCATGAACACCCACCTCCATCTCCTGGAGGCCTACGCCAATCTGCACCGCGTGGCGCCGGATGAGGCCAGCGGTCACGCCTTGCGCCGTGCCCTGACGATCTTCGCCGACCGGTTTGCCGATGACGGACGGCACCTGAAACTGTTCTTCGGCATGGACTGGGAAGACCATACCCAGGCCGTCTCCTACGGCCACGATATCGAGGCGGCGTGGCTGATGTGGGAAGGCGCCGAAGTGCTGGGCGACAAGGCCTTGCTGGCGCGAATCCGTACACTGACGATCGGGTTGTCGCGCGCCACGTTAGACGAAGGTTTTAACGGCCGCGGCGGCCTGAGCTATGAGCGTGGCTTCGAGGGTCACCTCGATCCGGATGGCGAATGGTGGGGCCAGGCGGAAGGCCTGGTCGGTTTCGTCAATGCCTGGCAGATGACAGGCGATGAGGATTTTCTCGACGCCGCCGGCCGACTGTGGCGCTATCTCAAGGATCAGTACGGCGCGGCGTCGGGCGGTGAGTGGACCTGGTACGGCGCGGATGCCGGACGGCCGCCGGTCTATGCCGCCGGCATGTGGAAGTGCCCCTACCATAACGGACGGGCGATGATCGAACTGGATAAGCGCCTGAAGGCGTCATAAACATAACCCTGAAAACGGGGGAGGAAAACATGACAACAAGTCTGCACTGGATCGACATCGCCATTGTCGCCGGTTACGTCCTGCTGACGATCGGCCTGGGCTTCTGGGTGGCGAAACTGTCGTCCGGATCTTTGAGCAACTACTTCCTGGCCGGCAACAAGCTGCCGTGGTGGGTGCTGGGCCTGTCCAATGCCTCGGGCATGTTCGACGTCTCCGGCACCATGTGGATGGTCGGGCTTCTGGTCGTCTACGGGCTGAAGTCGGTCTTCATTCCGTGGCTGTGGCCGGTGTTCAACCAGATCTTCCTGATGATGTTCCTGGCCATCTGGCTGCGGCGCTCGGGCAAGCTGACCGGGGCCGAATGGATCACCTTCCGGTTTGGCGACGGGTTTGGCGCGCGCGCCTCGCACCTGATCAATGTCGTCTTCGCCCTGATCATGGTGGTCGGCATGCTGGCCTTCGGGTTTTTGGGAATCGGCAAGCTGGTCGCCGAGTTCAGCCCGTGGAAGCTGGCCGCCGATCCGGTCCTGAACGACAAGCTGTACGGACTGATCGTGGTCGGCCTGACCACCCTCTATTCGGTCAAGGGCGGCATGTATTCGGTGGTGATGACCGAAATCCTGCAGTTCTTCATCAAGCTGATCGTGTGCATCGCCATCGCCTGGCTGGCCTTTACCCTGGTGTCACCGGAA
Source organism: Asticcacaulis sp. AC460 (assembly GCF_000495795.1). Classification (GTDB taxonomy): domain Bacteria; phylum Pseudomonadota; class Alphaproteobacteria; order Caulobacterales; family Caulobacteraceae; genus Asticcacaulis. The sequence continues at coordinate 23,079 of NZ_AWGD01000011.1, read as the reverse complement.
GCGCTGAAAGCCGCCATTCCGGCCGGATGGAGCAACCTGGCGTTCGGCTGGAACCTGGATCTCGACTGGGCCAGGGTGGCGGAAACGGCTAAACCTGAAAACAAGGTGGTGGCGACTTCGGCCATCGATACGATCGCGAAAGAAGGCCATTCCTATTTCGCGATCTTCATGGGGCTGATGGTTTTCCAGGGCTTCTTCAAGGCCATGGCGGGCCCAGCGCCCAACTATGACATGCAACGCCTGTTGTCGGCCAAATCGCCGATCGAAGCCGCCAAGATTTCCGGCTTCGTCAACCTGGTCCTGCTGTTCCCGCGCTATCTGATGATCGCTGGCATGGCCGTCCTGGCCCTGGTCTTTATCGGGCCGCACTGGAGCCAGCTCCAGGCCAGTGCCGCGGCGGCCGGCAAGCCGTTTGCGGCCGACTTCGACGCCATCCTGCCGTGGGTCGTGCACAATTACATGCCGCCGGGCCTGTTGGGCATCGCCCTGGCCGGGCTGCTGTCGGCCTTCATGGCAACCTATTCGGCATCGCTGAACGCCGCGCCGGCCTATGTCGTCAACGATGTCTACCGCAAATATATCAAGCCCGATGCCGACCAGACATCGCTGGTCCGGTTAAGCTATTTGACCTCGTTCCTGTTCGCTGTCATCGCCGCCTTCATCGGCTGGCAGTTGAACTCGATCAATGATGTCGTCACCTGGATTACGACCGGTTTGTACGGCGGTTATACCGTGGCCAATGTCGTCAAGTGGTACTGGTGGCGGCTGAACGGCACGGGCTATGCGGCGTCGATGGGATTGGGCGTCATCGTGGCCATGGGCATGGCGGTCTACAAGGACCCGGTGACCGGCGCCGGCGTCGACGGGTTGGCGGCCTTCCCGTGGCTGTTCGCAGCCTGTCTGGCTGTGGCGGTGATCGGGTCATTGATCACAAAGCCGACCGATATGGAGACCTTGAAGGCGTTCTACAAAAAGACCCGGCCATGGGGTTTCTGGGGGCCGGTGTTGAAAGCGCTGCGGGAAGACGAGCCGGAGGTTCAGCCGAACCGCGACTTCGGCCGCGATATGTTCAACTGCCTGGTCGGGGTGGTATGGCAGACAGCTTTGACGGCGTCGGCGATCTTCCTGATGATCCGCGAGATGGACAAGTTCTGGATGACGCTGGCGGTCGTGGTAGCGTGTTCGGTGGTGATGAAGTTCACCTGGTGGGATCGTCTACGCGACGAGCCTGCGTAACAAGTGAAGTTTGCAATCTACCTCCTCTCCACGAAGTGGGGAGGTGCCGGCGAAGCCGGCGGAGGGGTATACTGTCAGTCCGAACTGCGCCGTGGTTCAGACAAAGACTCAAACAGCAGCTTACCGCCCTACCTCCGAAGAAAGATACCCCTCCACCCCTTCCTTGCGCGGCGGGCGTATACGCCCTTGCTCACCCGACCTCCCCACTTCGTGGAGAGGAGAAGGAAGGACGCCTTCGTCAGGCGCGTTTGCGGTTGGAGGTTGATGCGGTCAAGACTTGCTCGATGGCGTGGAGCAGGGCGGTCTTGTCCAGCGGCTTGGCCAGGAAGGCGTCGAACACACCCGATTTCACACTGGCGCCCGCACTGATGGCGATGACTGGGGTCTGGGAATTGATGCCGTCCAACCGGCGCAACTCGCGCGTCGCCGAGAGACCGTCCAGGACCGGCATCTGAATATCCATCAGGATGACATCGAAGCGCTGCGACCGGCACAGTTCCAGAGCCTGGGCACCGTCGGCCGCCTCGGTCATCGCGATGTCGCGCCCCAGCATGCCGCGGATCATGTCGCGATTGGCCTCATGGTCGTCGACCACCAGAATGTTCAGACCCGCCAGGTCCGCGCCGGTGGCGGTTTCGGACTCGGCATAGAGCCCGACGTCGCCTTCGAACCAGAACAGGCTGCCCCGGCCCTCTTCGGACTCGCAGCCGACCTGGCCGTGCATCAGCCGGCTGATCTCGTGACAGATGCTGAGGCCCAGGCCCGAGCCGCCATGCTTGCGGTGGACGCTGTTGTCGGCCTGGGAAAAGCGCTTGAACAACCGGCCTGTCTGCTCCGGCGACATGCCCGGGCCGGTGTCCTCGACCTCGAGCCGCAGGCGCAGTCCGTCCACCGACGGCGTGCCGGAGAAGCGCACCGTCACCGAACCCGCCTGAGTGAACTTGCAGGCATTGCTGATCAGGTTGTTCAGGACCTGGGTCAGGCGCACGCCATCGGCCTCGATCCATTGCGGACAGGCCGGGTCGGCCTCGACCTTCAGCGCCAGACCTTTTGATTCGGCCTGGGTGCGGAACTGGTCGGTGATGTCGTCGGCCAGTTCGTGCAGGTCGACCGGCTGCGGATCCAGCTCGACCTGGCCGGCCTCCAGCTTGGAATAGTCGAGAATGTCGTTGACCAGGCTGAGAAGTTGTCCGCCGGCCTTGCGCAGGCGTTTTACGAACATCTGGCCTTCCGGCGGCATGGCCTCGATCTCGTCGAGCAGGCCGGAATAGCCGATGATGGTGGTCAGCGGCGTGCGGATCTCATGGCTCATGTTCGACAGGAAGTCGGCCTGGGCCTGGCCGAAGTCTTCAGCCGTCTGTTTGGCCGTGCGCAAGGCGTCCTCGACCTCTTTTTGGCGCGTGATGTCCTGGAAGGTGCCGAAGATCGACAGGGTCTTGCCGTTGTCGTCGCTTTCGACGCCGCCCTGGACGTGGACGACGCGTTCGGCGCCGTCGCTGCGGCTCATGCGGGCGTCGAACTCGAAGGGCTTGCCGTCGTTCATGGCGCCTTCGATATGGCCGCGGATCATCGGCCAGTCGTCGGGATGGTAACGGTGCTGGCTGCCGCCCAGGCGCGGGGTGTAGGTGTCCGGGGTTTCGCCGAAGATGTCGTAGACGCCACGAGACCATTGGATGGTCTGGGCGGCCATGTCGAGGTGCCAGTAGCCGACGCCGGCGGCGCGCTCCATCATTTCCAGCTTGGACTGGGTTTCGCGCAAACTACGGATGGTGGCCTTCTTGACAAGGCCGTCCTTGCGCATGGCCAGCATGGAAGAGACGGCATTGGCCAGGCGGGTCAGGGTCTGGCGCTCTTCGTCGCTGAACGCGTCGCGCGGGACGGTGTCGGCAACGCACAGGGTTCCGATGGGCACGCCGTTGAAGCGGACCAGGGCGCCGGCATAGAAGCGGATGCCGTCGTCGGGCGCGACCACGGGATGGTTGCAGAAATCGGGATCGCGGCTGGCGTCGAGCAGCACCAGTCCTTGGTCGTGATCGAGGGCGTAGTCGCAGATCGAGTCTTCGCGCGGGGTTTCGCTGTTGTCGATGCCGACGCAGGATTTGAACCACTGCCGTTCGGCGTCGATCAAGGATACGGCGGAGACCGGGGTGTGAAACAGGCTGGCCGCCAGTTGTGTAATGGCGTCGAAGCCCGGCTCCGGATCGCTGTCCAGGACGTCCAGGGCGTACAGGGCTTCCAGCCGGATCCGCTCACTCTCGGGGGAATGCATGACTCTACTCCAATGTCCGGATAAGACCATGGAGTGCATAAGAATGGATTAAAGACAGTGTTATTCGGATCTTACATAAGGGCGGATATCGGGATTTTGCGCTGCCCAGGCGTCGACGATGATCCGGCCGAACAGGGCTGAGCCGTCGGCCCCCAGATGGGTGTAGTCGAAACCCTGATGCGATGACGTCGTCGCCTGCGAAGCGTCGGTGAACACGGCAGGGACCGAGGTGCCCGAAGCTTCGCTGTCGAGAATGTTCTGCGGGATGGGATCGCCGGCGGTGCGGTTGGCTGCCAGCGGCCCCATGGCCTGGACGGCTTCACGCGTAACGCCATAAACATCGACCAGTTGGTAGCCGCCGTCCGTGGCGACCACCCGGATGGCGGCGGCCCATGGCCGCAGGTCGTCCTTGAGCCGGCCATCGCGGAACCAGCGCTGGGTCTGGGGCGTGACCATGACGGGAATGGCGCCGGCAGCGTGGATCTCCCCGGCGTAGCGGCGCATATTGAGCGGGAATTCGGTCTGCAGGTCGGTGTGGCGTTCGGGCTTGGACGAGCCGTCATTGTGGCCGAAGCCGATCCAGACATAGGTCCGGGCGTAAGCCTTGCCGTCGTGAAGCTGAGCCAGGATCGGGTCCCACAGGCCTTCGACGCGGTAGCTCTTGGAACTGCGGCCGCCGCGCGCCGCATTGATGCAGGTGACGTCAGGGGTGAAACGGGCGCAGAAGCCTTTGCCGTAGCCGGACTTGTCGGTCATGGTCGAATCGCCGACCAGGATGATGCGGATCGGCTCGGCGGCCATGGCGGGGAGGGCGGTCGCCAGGAATAGACCGGTAAAGAGAGCTGCGAACGTCTTCAAAGACTTGACCTCAACCGTAACCGTATTACATGCAGATTGAACGCTACTCGATCTGATTGCATCAGATCGGCGCTCAATATTTTTGTTTTTTCGCACTTTTTAACCGAAAAGTGCGTCCCACTTTTCGGAAAGTGCTCGTGCGCATAGATATCTGGTCCGACGTCATTTGTCCCTTCTGTTATATCGGCAGGGTCAATCTGGAAACCGCCATCCGCGAAGCCGGCCTGGAGCCTGTCATCGTGCACCATGCCTTCCGGCTGATGCCGGGCGAGGCGCCCTATCCGGTTGAGCAGATGTTCGTCAAACGCTACGGCCAGACACCGGAGCAGGCGAAGGCGACCATTGCCGGCACCGAAGCCGCCGCCGCCCAGGCCGGGCTGACCTTTCGGTTGAACGGCACCCAGGTCGGCGATACGGCCGATGCCCATACGCTATTGGCCTTTGCGGGCAGCAAGGGGTCTGACCTGCTGCAACGGATGTATTTTGCTTATTTTACCGAAGGCCGGAACCTGTTCGACCGTGCGGTCCTGGTAGATCTGGCGGTTGAGGTCGGCCTGGACAAGACGCTGTCGGAGGGGGCTTTCGATTTCGCCAGCCTGAGGGCGCGGGTCGACGAGGACCAGAAGCAGGCGCAAGGATTCGGCGTGAAGGGCGTGCCGTTCTTCGTGTTCGACAACCGCACGGCGGTGTCGGGCGCGCATCCGCCGTCAGCCTTCCTGAAGGCCTTCAAGGCCATTGCGGACAATCACACCGCGCCGTAATTGCTGCGACGCCGAATAAAATTATTTTTGCCACAATTGGCGCAGGGGAAGGCGCCGCCTATATAGGGCCGACGAAACGACTCGAAAGTTGGCTTTGAATGTCCGCACCGGCGCAAGCTCCGTTCCCCAAGCCCAAGGGCAAGTTTTCCGAAACCGTCAGCTTCCTGGCGCCCTATCTGTGGCCGGCCCACCGCGCCGACCTGAAAGCCCAGGTCGTCTTCGCCCTGCTGGCCATGCTGGCCGGCAAGTTGCTGACGGTCGTTATTCCGTACACGTACAAATGGGCCACCAATGCCCTGACCGGCGGACCCGACATCAATTTCTGGGGCCTTCTGGCCGCCGGCCCGCTGATCCTGGTCGTCGCCTACGGCGTGGCGCGGATGCTGTCGCAGATCCTCAACAACGTCCGCGACGCCCTGTTCGCCGCCGTCGGTCAGCATGCCGTCCGCGGCCTGGCCAACCGCGCCTTCATCCATCTGCATAATCTGAGCCTGCGTTTCCACCTGCAACGCCGCACCGGCGGGCTGTCGCGGGTGATCGAACGCGGCAAGAACGGCATCGAAACCATCATCCGTCTGACCATGATGGTCGGCATCCCGACCGTCATCGAGTTTATTCTCACCGCCTTCATCCTGGCCTACCAGTTCAGCCTCTGGTACGTCGTCGTCGTTGTCGCCACCGTCGTCGTCTATGTCTGGTTCTCGATCATCGCCTCGAATTGGCGCATCAGCATCCGCAAGGACATGAATGAGGCCGATACCGACTCGATGTCCAAGGCGGTCGACAGCCTGCTCAACTTCGAAACTGTCAAATATTTCGGCAACGAACAGCTTGAGACCGAGCGCTACAGCCGCGCCACCGGCAAGTACGAAAAGGCGGCCATCAAGACCTATACCTCGCTGGCCTGGCTCAATATCGGCCAGGCGGTGATCTTCTCGATCGGCATGGCCATCGTTATGGTGATGTCGGCGTTGGAAGTCGCCGCCGGCCGCCAGACGGTCGGCCACTTCGTCATGATCAACGCCTTCATGATGCAGCTGTCGATCCCGCTGAACTTCATCGGCACGCTGTACCGCGAAATCTCGACAGGCCTGATCGACATGGAGGCCATGTTCAAGCTGCTGGACGAACCGCAGGAAGTCGTCGATTCGCCGGCCGCGACCGAACTGGTGGTCAGCGACGGCGCCATCGCCTTCAAGGACGTGCACTTTTCCTACGACCCGGACCGTCAGATCCTGAAGGGCGTGACCTTCGAGGTTCCGGCCGGCAAGACCGTGGCCGTCGTTGGCCCGTCGGGCGCCGGCAAATCGACCTTGTCGCGGCTGCTGTACCGTTTCTATGACGTGAAGGCCGGCAGTATCGAAATCGACGGCCAGGATATCCGCGGCGTCACCCAGGCGTCGCTGCGCAAGGTCATCGGCATGGTGCCCCAGGATACCGTGCTGTTCAACGACACCATCGCCTACAATATCGGCTACGGCAATGTCGCGGCCGGCAAGGGCGAGGTTGAGGATGCCGCCGAGCGCGCCCAGATCGCCCACTTCATCTCGACCCTGCCCAAGGGCTACGACACCGAGGTCGGTGAGCGCGGCCTGAAGCTGTCGGGCGGTGAGAAGCAGCGTGTGGCGATTGCCCGGACCCTGCTGAAATCGCCGCCGATCCTGATCCTGGACGAGGCGACCTCGGCGCTGGATACCCATACCGAGCGTGAGATTCAGGCGTCTCTGGACGACGTGTCGAAGAACCGCACGACCCTGGTCATCGCCCACCGTCTGTCGACCGTGGTCGGGGCGGACGAGATCCTGGTGCTCAAGGACGGCGTGGTGGCGGAACGTGGCCGCCATGCCGAGTTGATGAAGCTTAAGGGGCTGTACTACGCCATGTGGGAACGTCAGCGCGCCGCCGACGCCGCCCGCGAAAACCTGGCCAAGGTCGAGGCCGAGGTGGAGTAGGCCCAAGGCGAATTACAGCGGCGACTGACAGCAAAAAGCCCCGGACCTTGCGGTTCCGGGGCTTTTTCTTTCGGGGGTGGACCCCCGCCAAAAACTTCGAGTCGCTTAGTGGGCGGCCGAGGTCGAGGTCACCGTCGTGGTTTCCGACATAGCCATGTCGGACATGCCGGTGCCGGCATCGGCGGGCGGCGCCATTTCGCTGGTCGTCGTCGTGGTCGTGGTTTCAGTCGTCTCGGTCTTCTTTTCGCACGCAGCGACAGTCAGACAGACAGCGGCCGCGATCAGCGGCAGCACTTTGGAATAGGTCAACTTGATCATGTGGAGGTCCTTCTCACCAGAGGCATGGGACTATGATCATAGCAGATGTAGGGAAGCGTTGCGGTTAGTCCGAAGAAAAAATAAAAAACCTGTAAGGGGCGTGCTGTGTCGTTCGAAAGCCCCTCACCCGATCGCCTTCGTTTCACTCGGCTCTCGTCCTCTCCCCGTAAACGGGGAGAGGTGGTTAAGAATCTGTTTTCGTTAAATTTTACGCCGCGACCCAGCCGCCGTCGATCGACATCGGCGCGCCATTGATCGCCTTGCCGGCGTCCGAGCACAGGAAGACCGCCAGGGCCGCCACGTCTTCGACATGGACGAATTCCTTGGTCGGTTGCGCCGCCAGAAGCACGTCGCGAATCACCTGCTCCTCGGTCATGCCGCGCGCTTTCGCTGTGTCCGGAATCTGCTTCTCGACCAGCGGCGTCTTGACGTAGCCCGGGCAGATGGCGTTGCAGGTGATGCCGAATTCGGCCCCTTCCAGGGCGATCGTCTTGGTAAAGCCCAGCAGGCCATGCTTGGCGGCGACATAGGCCGACTTGAACGGCGAGGCGACCAGGGCATGAGCCGACGCCATGTTGACGATGCGACCCCAGCGCCGCGTCTTCATCTTTTCGAAGGTCAGGCGGACGGTATGAAAGCTCGACGTCAGGTTTAGCCCGATGATGGCGTCCCACTTTTCCGGCGGGAAGCTTTCGATCGGCGAGACATGCTGGATGCCGGCATTGTTGACCAGGATGTCGACCCCGCCCAGCTTGGCATCGATGGCGCCGATCAGGCCGCCGATCTCGTCCGGGCGCAGCAGGTTGGCGCCGTCAAACAGCACCTCGACGCCGTAGGTTTTCGCCATGTCGGCACGCAGGGCCTCGATCTCGCCCGCATCGCCCAGCCCGTTCAGCATGATCTTCACGCCCTGGGCCGCGAGACCCTTGGCGATGGCCAGGCCGATGCCGCTGGTGGAGCCGGTGACCAGAGCCGTCTTGCCCGTCAAACCCGTCATGAGATCAGTCCTTGTTACCGGTGGCCGGGGGCGCGTGGCGCGCGGCGGTATTCAGCGCTTGCAGGCCGCACTGCTCGACAAAGGTCATGGCGGCGCGGCTCTGGTTTTGGCCATATTTCATACAGGTCGCGGCCCAGGTCTTCTGCAGTTCGGCCAAGGCGGCCGGGTCGCGCGTCTGGGCGGCGGCGCGCATCAGGTCCAGGGCTTCCTGGGTGAAGGAGGTGGTGTCGGAAGCGTAGCGATGCGACGTGGTGCTGATCATCTCGATGAGGTTGATCAGGCTGCGCGCCGCCAGTTGCTGCTGCGCCTCCATCAGCTTGAGACCGTTTTCGAAGGGCGATGAGGTCATCTGCGCAAACTCCCGTCTAGCCTTGCCTATATGGCGGCTTTCCGGTCTGGGTGCAATGCAAAACCTAATTCAGCAGGATCGAGCCCAGCAGGACCCTGGCGCCCGGGCGGCCCAGAATCTTGTCGGTCGTCGCCTGAAGCTGAACGGCGATATAGTCGGTATCGACCAGCGAAGCCGCGGTCAGGTTGGCGGCGTAGCCCTGCAGCTTGGTGACATAGGCGTCCATCAAGCGGGGCCGGTACAGTTTCACCTGATCGGTCAGCTTGGCGTCGTCGCAATACAGGCCGATTTCGACGCTCATCGAGCCGTGGCGGTGACCGGCGCCCTTGGTAAAGACACTGATCATCGGGAACTGGGTATAGCCCAGCCCGCCGCCTTTTTTCTTGGGGGCGTTGGCAAGGACGGGGGCGGCGGCCAGGCCGGTCGCGGCCGTGGCGCACAGGGCGAAAAGGAGATGACGGCGTTGCATGGCCCGATACTATCCGTCATCTGCGTTAAAGTTCGGTTCACAGTCGATATTCAGGTAAAATTAACCATGAATTCAATGGCTTAATTACAAATAATTTAGGTCTTCCCGCTAGTGTGCGGTGCGGTAACGGTTGGGGGGATGTAACAGATGGTGCGGATGGCGACGGTGCATTCCCAGACCCAGAGATGGCTGAAGAAAATCGATTGCGAGTCGGTGGCCATTCTGATTGTCGAAGACAATGACGCCTCACGCCGGTTGGTCCAGGAACTGCTGCGCGCCACCGGCTTCGTCAAGCTGCATTATGCCAAGTCGGCCGAGGAAGCCGTCGAGCAGATTCACGCCCATCTTCCCGACCTGATCCTGATGGACTGGGAACTGCCCGGCAAGTCGGGCCTGGACCTGGTCAAGGACATCCGCCAGGCCGCCCACAGCGAAAAGCCCGAATTTCCTAATCCGCGGGTGCCGATCGTCATGCTGACGGCGCGCCAGCGCCAGCACGACGTCACCACGGCCCAAAAAGCCGGCATCAACGATTTCGTCGTCAAGCCGTTCTCGACCACCTCGCTGCTGAAGGCCGTGACCCATTCCCTGACGCGCAAGACGCGTTTCATCGTGTCGCCGGAGTTTACCGGCCCCGATCGCCGTAAACGCCGCGCCGGCCTGTTCCCTGGCCTGTTGCGCCGGGCCGATGACGGCACCCTGCGCGAACGCCTGTCGGCCGAGGCGGACGTGCTGCGCCAGACCCTTTTGCGGCATGAACGGATCGACCCCAAGGTTTTGGATCAACTGACCGGCCGGTTGCTGGACATGCAGACCCAGGCCCACGGTATGCGGTTAAAACTCATCGAACAGGCTACACACTCTTTAAACGAGTATGTGCGACATTTCGGAGAGAAGGCAGAAGCCGAAGTCCTGGATGTACATCTTGAAGCCCTGATCCGGCTGAACGATGTTCCCTATGGTGAGCATGAAGAGGCAGTGAGTATCGTGTCGCATCTTAAACGCCTGGTCGACCAGCGCCGCAGAAGGAAGGCCGCATGAACGCCTTCGCCCCGGCCGATCCCAAGAATGGCGGCATCGCCAACGCAACCAATCGCGACGTCCGCAACCTGGCCAATCTGGGCGAAACGGCTTCGACCTCGCGCGTCCTGAACCTGTCCCAGATCTATCTGAGCTCATCGAAGGAAAAAGAGTACCAGCTCAGGCCGTTCTTCCGCGACTCGCAGATGAACAAGGCGATCCTGGTCAAGCACACCCTGCGCGCCAACGAGCGCGATCAGTTCTCCCGTTCGCGCCGTACCGCCACCAAGATCATTCTACCCTTCGATCCGTTGGACCTGAAGCTGGGCGGTCGTTCCATCTTCGTCAACCAGATGGGCTTCGACAGCTTCTGCCGGAACTATTTCAACACCGACGACATCAGCGGCAATACCGACGTCCAGGTGCTGCGCCTGCTGGATGCCTCGCCGTCGCTGGATCCCTTTCTGGTGCGCGAACATCTGTCGCGCAACGGCTTCAAGCCCGGCGCCTGCTACCTCAAGATTTCGCCCTTCGATGTCCAGCGCATGATCGGCTTTGCCAACGAAGAGATCGAGCGCCTGGTGGCCACCGCTTTCGGCGACGCCATGGTCGGCGGCGCCTCCGTCAAGCTGGCCGGCAAGATCCTGGCCAACGAGCTCGACAAGGAGCTGTGGCCGCTGAAGAAGACCCTGCGCATGTCGGACGAAGAGTTCTCGGACGGCATCTTCTCGTGGCGTGGTTTCCTGTATTTCAAATGGCGTCACCTCGAGCTTCAGGAAGAAATGCGCCGGGTGCTGGAAGGGCTGGCCAGCTACCAGCCGATCGGCGCCTCGGACGAGAACCTTCGCGAATATCTCAAGGAATGCCGCCCGCGCCTGGCGCGCAGCATCGTCAACGCTATTTCCAATGTCGGCCGCACGCTCAATGTCTACGACCAGGCCTATCACGCCCTGGTTGAAGGTGAGAATCCCGGGCCGTTCCGCCGCTTCCTGCTGGATGGGCCCGGCCTGTTCTATGAGCTGGGCGAAAATATCGGCATCCTGTCGCACATCGGTTCGTTCTGGAGCTACCGCATGGGTCAGCAGATGATGAACCAGCGCCTGACACCGGGCGAATATGCCGACATCCTGATGGATTTCGAGGATTCGCTGACCTGCGTCACGCGTTACGGCGGCGACTAAACCCGGCTTCGGAGTTCGCGTATGGCTTTGCTGCATGTGTCGGGGACGTCCGGCGAAAGCCAGTTCATGGCGGCGCGGGAAATCCGCAACCTGGCTCACCTGAACCGGACGGCCTCGTCCAGCCGGGTAATGAACCTGGCCAAGGTCTTCGTCCATCACCGCGAGGAGCAGGCCTGGGTCGACCGGCCGATGTTCGAGAATTCGCAGCTCAACCGCGCCATCATCCTGAAACACACCCTGCGCGCCGACGAACGCCAGCTGTTCAACACCGGCCGCGCCACCGTGACCAAGATCATCCTGCCGTATGATCCGTTCGACCTGCGCCTGGGCGGCCGGTCGATCTATTACCGCCAGATCGGTTTCGACGGATTGATGTCCAACTATCTCGGCATCGACAGCCTGGCCAAGAACCGCGATGTCCGCATCCTGCATATCCTGGACAGCCTGCCGTCGCTGGACCCTTTCCTGGTGCGCGAACACCTGGGCCGCATCGGTGTGAAGCCGGCGGGCATCTATTTCCAGATATCCCACGCCGACCTGCAGGATATGGCCGCCTATACGGCCGAAAAGGTCGAGGACCTGGTGCGGGCAGCACTGGGTGATGACTTCGACGACGACGGCAAGAAGGCCGGTAAGCTGGGCAACAAGATCCTGTCGGACAAGCTGGACCAGGAACTGCTGCCGTTGCGCGGGGCGCTGGATATGACGCCGGAGGCCTTTTACGAAGGCGTCATGTGCTGGCGCGGGTTTCTCTATTACCTGTGGTGCCACAACGAGTTGCAGAACGGGATACGCGAGTTGCTGACCGGCCTGGCGCATTACAAGCCCAACGTCACCCATGACGATATCCTGCGGGGGTATCTGCGCAAGGTGCGGCCGCGCCTGTGCCGGACCATCGTCAAGACGCTGAACGAAATCGCCCGGACCTTGGAATCCTATGACGACGTCTATACGGCCCTGGCTCAGGACCGTAATCCGGAACCGTTCCGCAACTTCCTGCAGCATGGCTCGCACCTGTTCCAGACCCTGGGCGAGAAGATCGGTGTGCTGAACCACATGGTGTCGTTCTGGCGTTTCCGCATGGCCAAGGTGATCGAGAACAATTCCCGGCCACTGGAAAGCATCGAATTCGCCGATATCCTGGTCGATTTTGAAGCCAGCCTGGCAGCGTGCATCCATAACGACGACCAGACGGCGGCGTAGGGCCAGCGCTACTTCAGCAGATCCTCCGCCGTCATCGCCACGGCATCCAGAGCGGCAGGTTGATACACGATGCCCATGTGCGTGACCGCGGGCAGCACAGTTACCGGGATGTTCGCATTCACCTTGCCGAGTTCGCCCGGATACATCTCGGCCCTGAACAGTTCGTCCTTCGCGCCGATCAACACCCGCGTCGGCGCCTTGATCGCCGCATAGGCCGGCTGCCAGTCGCGCGGCAGGTTGGCCGAGGCCAGCAAAGCATGGCTGTAGGTCTTAGGCCGCATATTGTTGTCACCCGGCGGCACCGCCATGGCCAGGACCGGCAGGTGGTCCAGCGCCGAAACCCCAAAACCGTTCAGGATGCTCAGGGTCACGATGCGTGGAACGCTGACCGTCACCCAGCCCTGGTTCGGCTGGTCCAGGGCCGATCCCGGCGCGATGACCGGTGACAGGGCCAGATAGGCGTCGAAATTGCTGGCATAGGCGGGCAGGCTGGCTGTGCGCAGGATGATGGCGCCGCCCATGGAATGGCCCAGCAGCAGGCGCTTTTCGGAGGGGTGTTCGCGTTTCGCCAGGGCGGCTAAATCGGCCAGGTCCTCTTCGTACTGGCCGCGATGGACGATGTCGCCGAAACGGCCTTGCGGGCCCTTGCTCAGGCCATGGCCGCGCAGGTCGACCGAATAGACGGTGACGCCGCGCTGCGACAGGGTTTTGGCGACGCCTTGCATGGCGACCGTCGTGCCGGATGAGCCGTGGACCACGACCGCGACCCCGCCGCCGGGCTTGCCCGGAAAGAAGCGGTAGGCCAGTTTCTCGCCATCGCGCGCCGTCAGGTATTGCGGCGCCGGCTGTTCCCGGGCGAAGACCGATAACGGGCCGTTGGCGCTTTCAATCGCCTCGATCGGCGGTGGCGTCTTCGGGCCGGTAAAGGTCAGGATCCCGCCGATGGCGGCGGCCAGGACCAGCGGTGTGATGATGACGGTACGAAGAAGGGTCTTGAGCACGGGCATTCCCTGAGATGAGGTGAGGTCCCTTGCCTAGGGGATAGCGGCGTTCTATGTCTCGCCGTGTTTCGCCAGTGGGCGCTTGTTTTCGCCACTGGCGGCCATCCTTCGCCAATGGAGCGTCGCGCCTGGTTCCGTCCTTTCTGACCTATCATTCGGCGCCGCTGCTGCGATGGCAGGTTCTGGCCAGTCTGCCGCTGATCGGTCTGGCTCTGGGGGTGATCGGGCCCTTCGGCAGCTATACCGGCATGACCCTGGGGGAGCGTCTGGCGCACTTCGCCCTGTGCGTCAGCGTGATCGGCACCGGCTCCCTGGTCATCTCCTACGCCGTGGCGCGGCGCTGGTTTCAGGGCTATTGGCCGCTATGGGCTTCGCTATGTGTCGATGTTGCCCTGGCCGTGCCGGGCGCGGTGGTGGTCTATCTCAGCCTGGCGGTGTTCGTCCCGGCGGTCGCCGGCCAGATCGACCCGGTCAGCCTGGTGTGGCAGAACCTGATCATGACCCTGATCTTCCGGGCGGTCAGTCTGGCCTTGTCGTGGGAACGCATCCGCGACGGCGGCCAGGTCGACGCGCCGCCGGTGGTCGATGGCACGGCAGAGTTCCGCAGCAGGTTGCCGCGCGAATTGCGAGCGCAACCGGTCCTGGCGTTATCGTCAGAGGATCATTATCTGCGCGTCCATACGCCCAAGGGTGAGGCGCTGATCCACATGACGATGGCGCAGGCGCAAGCGCTGTTGCCGGGTGGGTTCCAGATCCACCGCTCACACTGGGTGGCGGGCGAGGCGATCCGCAAAACGGCCGGTGACAAGGTGGAGCTGGTCACGGGCTTGAGCCTGCCGCTGAGTCGCCATCGCCGTAAGGCCTTCGATGCCTGGCTGGAATCGGTAACGCCAGCATGAGCTGGACAAGGAAGAGGGAACACGGAAAACACTGAGGCCGCTACGCGGCGACACTGAAAACACGGAATTTAGGCTGCCGACTCTCCGGCGCGAAGCGCCTTCAAGGAAGCGGCTCCCGCATCTCAAATGGCGGATCATTTATCCACTTGGCTTGCATCAGAACGCAGGAAATTTGAGGCGCTTCGCGCGAACGGTACCTCAACCGGAATTCCGTGTTTTCAGTGTCGCCGCGTAGCGGCCTCAGTGTTTTCCGTGTTCCCTCTTTACTTACTTCTTCATCAACTTCTCAGCCAGATACGTATACTCGATCGCATAGCGCCGGGCGGTTTCCTGCAGGTTGGCGGCCGCGCTGTGGCCGCCTTCGGTGTTCTCATAATAGTAATAGGGCAGGCCCATGTCTTCGAACAAGGCCGCCATCTTGCGGGCATGGACCGGGCCGACCCGATCGTCCTTGGTCGAGGTCTCGAACAAAGGCTCCGGATAGGCCACGCCCGCCTTGACGTTATGATAGGGCGAGATCGAGCGCAGGAACGCGCCTTCGACCGGATCGTCGGGATTGCCGTATTCGCCCGCCCATGACGCGCCGGCCGACATGCGGGTATAGTTGACCATGTCGAGCAGCGGCACCTGGACCACCACGGCGTTCCACAGGTCCGGACGCTGGGTCAGTTGCACGCCCATCAGCAGGCCGCCGTTCGACCCGCCCATGATGCCGAGATGTTCCGGCGTCGTCACCTTGCGTGCGATCAGGTCTTCGCCGACCGCGGCGAAATCGTCATAGATCCGCTGGCGGTTGGTCTTCATCCCGGCCTCGTGCCACTTGGGCCCGAACTCGCCGCCGCCGCGGATATTGGCCAGGGCATAGGCGCCGCCCTGTTCCAGCCACAGCTTGCCCAGGCTGCCCGAATAGGACGGCTGCATCGACACTTCGAAGCCGCCATAGGCGTAAAGCAGGGTCGGCGTCGTGCCATCCAGCTTGATATCCTTACGACCGACCAGGAAGTAAGGCACACGCGTGCCGTCCTTGGACGTCACCCAATGCTGCTGCACCTGGAGGCCTTCGGCGTTGAAGCGCGCCGGCGCGGTACGCAGCTTTTCGACCTTACCCGTGGCGGCATCGGCCAGGTACAGGGTCGAGGGTTGCAGGAAGCCGCTGGACCAGGCGAAGATACGGTCGCTTTCGTCATCGGCCGAGCCGACCGACAGGGTCGAGTTTTCCGGAAGCTCGATGCGGAGCGACGACCACTGGCCGTCCTTTAAGGCATAGGAGCGGATCTCGCCGACGACATTGGCCGACAGGGTCAGGATCAGGCGGTTACGCGTCTGGCTGATGGATTCGACGGCTTCGTGCTCGTTGGGCTGGAACAGCAGGTCGGGCTCGATGGCGGCGGGCTGGGCCAGGCCGGCCTTGAAGTCGAAGGCGATGACCGAGCCGGAGGTATAGGTCTTGCCCGAAGCGCTGGTCCAGTCCTCCTTCAGCCACCACACGATCTGGCCTTCGTGCAGAGCTGAGAAGCTGGACGTCGCCGGCAGGGGGAAGGTGACCGTGCGGTCGCCGTCGTGGAAGCTGTATTGCGAGTGGTAATAGTCGAGATAGCGGTACGAGGCATCAGCGACATAGGCGCCGGTGACGTCGCGCACCGGATAGCGCCCGGCGGAGACGTCGGTCTTTTCGCCGCGGTGGATTTCTACCGCCTGGTCCAGGCTCTGGCCGCGCTTCAGCACCTTGGTGACATAGGCATAGCCGGACTCGGTCAGTTCGCCGGGCGTGAACTCGCGCGAGACATAGAGGGTGTCGGCATCGCGCCAGCTGGCGTTCTGCTTGCCGGCCGGAAGGTAAAAGCCGTCCTTGATGAAGCTCTTGGTCGCGACGTCGAATTCGCGGATTTCGTCGGCGTCGAGGCCGCCGTCGGACAGCGAGATCAGGCAGCGGGTATAGGCCGGCGGCAGGCAGGAAGAGCCGCCATAGACCCAGGTCTTGCCATCCGCTTTCGACAGAGCGTCGATGTCGAGGATGGTCTGCCAGTCGGGCTGACCGGATTTATAGGAAGCCCAGGTCGCGCGCCGCCACAGGCCCTGGACGTGGTCCTTGTCCTGCCAGAAGTTGTCGACGAAGCCGCCGGTGGCGAAGTTCGGCGCCGGCACGCGGTCCGTCGCTTCCAGGATTTTCAGCGCCTCGGTGCGGTATTGTTCGAACAGCGGGTTCTGACCCAACTGGGCCAAACTTGCGGCGTTGTGGGCATGGACCCAGGCCATGGCGGCCTCGCCGTCGATTTCATCGAGGAAGGCGCGCGGATCAGGGGTGCCTTTGGGCAAGTCGGCGGGATTGGAGGCGGTGGGCTTGGCGACAGTGGTCATGGTCTTGGAAAAAGCCGGAGACAGAGGAAGGGCAGCCATCGCCCATACCAGTGCCAGCGCCGTCAGGGAAGTTCGCATCATGTGCCCCCATTCGTATACAATTGCCGTTGAAACTACCCGACTTTGCGGTGGATGGGACATTACAAAAGAGTCATGTTCGGCGTTAGAAAAAGAACTTTACAAAATAAAGTACTTTCTTTATACCAAAATCATCGCAACCCGGAGACTTTTGATGTCCACCCTCGCCATGACCGCCTCTGATGCGGCTGAAACCGACTCTGTCATCATCGACGGCAGCATGCCCTTCTGGGCCGGCCTGTCGTTCGGTACCGCCAGCTTCGTCAATTATCTGGTTCTGTCCGGCGCCGTGCACCTGCCGCATCCCGGCATGATCGGCCTGGTTTGGATGGGCGCCACCGCCGCCTTCCTGCTGTTCGGTGTGATCCTGAAGCTGGGTGTCGATCCGATGACCAAGGTCCACCCCGGTTTCCGCCGCTACCGCGCGGTGTGGGGCAGCCTGATCCTGGGCGCCATGTTCCTGGTCGGGGCCTTTATCGCCATGCTGATGCAGTTCGGCGTCGGCGACAAGGCGCCCTTCATTTCGTCGCCGATCACCCTGTGCATCTACGGCATAGGCTGGCGCATGGCCGCGGTCATGTCGGGCCGCAAATGGCCGAACCTGCTGGCCGTCGGAGCCTTCCTGTGCGCCATCTACACCGCCACCCTGGCCGGTACGCCCCAGCAATACCTGGTCCACACCCTGTGCATCGTGGTCTTCGCCGTCCTGCCCGGCCTGACCCTGCTCTTGCGCAAGCCGGCCGTCTGATGTCCACTGTCATCAAACTCAAGGAATCAGCCATGTCCTCGAACCTGCAAGACGATATCGCCTACATGAAAGCCCTGGCGGAGGCCGGCAATGCCGGCCCTCTGCGGAGCGGTTACACCCTGATGTGGGCGGGGATCCTGTTCGGCCTGGCCTCGGTGGGGCAGTATCTGCTGATGATCGGCGTCCTGCCCCAGCAGGTCTGGGTCAGTTTCCTGATCTGGTTCGGCCTGGGTGGGCTTTTCGGCCTGCTCGCCTTTCTGCGCAATCGCCAGTGCCGCGCCGTCACCACGACCGGCAGGGCCTCCAGTTCGGTGTGGACGGCGGTTTCTCTGGGTATCGGCGCGTTCATCTTTACGGTGATCCTGGTCAGTTATCAGACCCGCCAGACCTATGTCCTGTCGTTTATCTCGCCGGTGCTGATCGTGCTGTATGGCATGGGCTGGTGGGTGGATGCGCGGATGTCCGGCCTGGCTTGGCTGAAATGGGTGTCGGTCGGCTGCTTCGTTGCCGCGCCGGTGCTGGGCCTGATGGCGGCCATGCCGGAACAGATGCTGGCCTATACGGCCTGTCTTCTGCTGCTGGCGACCCTGCCGGGCTATATACTGATGAAGGCTGAGAAGGCCTGAACGTCATGGACGAGTTCAACATCGACTCCATCGACGACGTGATACACGGCCGGTTGCGGCTGGGGATCATGGCTTACCTGTCGACGGCCGGGGCGGCCGAGTTCACCGGCCTGAAGCAGCGGCTGCAGGCCAGTGACGGCAACCTGTCGGTTCAGCTGCGCAAGCTGGAGGAAGCCGAATATGTCACGATCGACAAGGCCTTTGTCGGCAAGAAGCCGCAGACGACGGTGACCCTGACCGAGCGGGGCCGCAAGGCCTACATTGCCTATCTCGACGCCATGCGAAAACTGATCGCCGAGTCGGGTGGATAGACGGCCCCTGCCGCCCGAAGCCTCGGCAAAGGGGGGTAACGCAAATGATAATTGCATTTGAAACCATTTGGCGGCACACTATCTCCAACGGAGATGCGCCATGGATGACCCGTCCTTTAACATCGCAGATGAAAAACACGGTATCGTCGGCGGCTATGTGCCCGAACGGCCGGACTGGACCGTTCCGCAGAACTGGCACGCCTATACCCCCGACGAACACGCCGTCTGGAAAGTCCTGTTCGACCGCCAGATCGAGCGCGTCCGCGGCCGTGCCTGCCAGGCCTATCTCGATGGGCTGAACGACCTTCCGATCACCGACGCCGCTATTCCCGATTTCGACGCCCTGTCGGAGGTTCTGACCGCCAAAACTGGCTGGCAGGTGGTCGCCGTCCCCGGCATGGTGCCCAACGATGTCTTCTTCGACCACCTGGCCAATCGGCGCTTCCCGGCCGGCCAGTTCATCCGCAAACGCCATCAGCTCGACTACCTGCAGGAACCCGACGTCTTCCACGACATCTTCGGCCATGTCCCGATGATGATGAACCCGGTCATGGCCGATTTCATGCAGGCCTATGGCGAAGGCGGCCTGCGTGCCGAAAAGCTGGGTGTGCTGGACCGGCTGGCGCGGCTGTACTGGTACACGGTCGAGTTCGGCCTGGTTGAGCAGCCGGAAGGCCTGCGCATCTTCGGTGCCGGCATCCTGTCGTCGTTTACCGAGACGGTGTTTGCGCTGGACGATGCCTCGCCCAACCGGATCGGCTTCGACCTGAAGCGGGTGATGCGCACGGAATATCGCATCGACGAGTTCCAGGAGAGCTACTTCGTCCTGCCGTCGATCGACAGCCTGTTCGACCTGGCGCGGACCGATTTCGGGCCGATCTATGACGAACTGAGCGGCCAGGCCGATTTCCGGCCGTCGGATGTGCTGGCCAGCGATCGGGTCTTCCATCGCGGTAGCGGCGCCTATCACGCGGCACTTTGACAACGGTAGCGGGCGGTGCTCCTATGGTGAAAAACCGGAGGACTGCCCATGAACCGTCGTCATCTGCTGCTTGGCCTGTCCGGCCTGGCCTTGGCTGGAACCGCTCGCGCAGCGCAAACCCTGTACGATCCGGGTGTCGAACTGTATACCGTGCGCGATGCGCTGAAGGCCGATCCGGTCGGGACGTTCAAAAAGCTGCACGCCATCGGCTACCGCCATATCGAAACTTCGAACCTGGCCGGGATGACGGCGCAGCAGTTCAAGGCGGCGCTGGATGAAGGCGGGTTGAAGGCTACCGCGACCCATGTCGGCCTGGCGGATCTGATGAGCAAACCGGAAGCCACCTTGGACGACAACCTGGTGCTGGGCGCCAAATATGCCGTCATGGCCTGGATCCCGCAGGATCAACGCGGCGACTGGGCGATGTGGGCCGACCGCATGAATCACTGGGGCGAACTGGCCAAACAGCGCGGCATCGTCTTCGGCTATCACAATCACGATTTCGAGTTCAAAGCCGACAGCGGCGAACTGCCGTTCCATATCCTGCTGGACAAGACCGATCCGGACTTGGTGGTGATCGAGCTGGATTGTTACTGGTGCAGCCTGGCCGGCCACGATCCTGTCCATGTGCTGGAACATCACGGCGACCGCATCAAGACCCTGCACCTGAAGGATAAGACGCCGTCAGGTGAGATGGCCCCGGTCGGAGAAGGCATCATCCAGTGGGACAAGGTGCTCAAAGTCGCTAAGGCCAAGGGCGTCGAGCAGGTCTATGTCGAGCACGACAACCCTGCTGACGGCTTCGTCAGCCTAGCCAGCAGCTATCGCTATTTGAAGGGCTAGCTTTTCTTATACCTCCCCGCGCTCTTCGCGTGGGGAGGGGGACCATGAGCGGGAACGAGCAAAGCGAAGTGGAGCGAAATGGTGGTGGGGCGACTTGCTGTCTGTGACGCTCCGACGGCGTTTCCGAAAGAAAGTCGCCCCACCACCACATCTCACTCGCTGGCGGCCTGCGGCCTGGCTCGCTCGTGCGGTCCCCCTCCCCACGCGAAGAGGCGCGGGGAGGTATAAGAGCCTACTCTGCCGCCTTCTTCTTGTAATAATCACTCAGCACGAAGAAGGCCCGCTTGCGCTGGCCGGTTTCGGAGACCAGACCCTTGCGGTTCCAGCCCTCCTGCCAGATGGTTTGGCGGCGCGGTGAGCGGAAGTCCTTCAAAATCCACGGTGACATGCCGCGCAGGAACGGAATCTTGTCCGCCATGGCCAAGGTGCCATTGTAGAAGTCGACCTGGTAGTCCTCGCTGAAGCGGCTGTGGCGTTCCGGATCGGCATTGCCGAACTGGGCGTCGGCGCCGAACTCGGACAACAGCAAAGGTTTGCCGGAAGCGCTATGCCACACGGTATTGGGAACGTCCGCGATCTTGTCGTTGCCGTACCAGCCATTGTAGGTGTTGACGCCCATGACATCCAGCTCAGGCACAATCGGATCGTCGATCGTCATGTCGATATGGCCATCGACAATCTTGCGTTCGGTCAAAAGCGCGGCGCTGATCAAGCGTGACCCGTCGATCGCCCGGGCGTGCCGCGCCATGGCGGTGTAGAAGCTGTTGCGGGCATCGCTGACCGGGGTTTCGTTGCCGATGCTCCAGATGATGATCGAAGCGCGGTTACGGTCGCGCAGGATGTTCTCGGCCTGCATGCGCTGGGCGGCTTTCAGAACCTCGGGGCTTTCGAACTTGACCGTCCAGTAGACCGGGATTTCCGACCAGACCAGAAGGCCCATCTCGTCGGCCATGCGCGTCATCACCTCCGAATGGGGATAGTGCGACAGGCGGACATAGTTGCCGTTCAGCCCGTACTTGATCTCGCCCAGCAGGGCGCGCGCCGCCGATTGCGTGATGATGCGCTGAGGCGAGGTGCCGAACTCTTCTTCGTGCAGCGAGATGCCGCGCAGATAGATGGGCTGGCCGTTGAGCAGGATGTCGGTGCCGCGGACCTCGATGGTGCGGAAGCCGATACGGTCGGGCAAAATGTCGTCGCCGGCCTTGACCATTACATCATATAGCACCGGCGTTTCCGGCGACCAGCGCTTCAGGCTCTTGGGGGCGGCGGCGCTTAACGACACGCGGCCATTGCCGTCGGTCGTGCCCTTCAGGGTCAGTTTCAAAGCCGGAATGGCGACCTCGACCGCCTGGCCCGACTTGCCAGCGCCTTCCAGGGCGACGTCCGCGGCGATACGGCCGTCCTTGGTCAGGCGGATAAAGTCGTCATCGACATAGGTCTGGGGCGTGACGACCAGGCGGACGTCGCGGGTGATGCCGCCATAGGTTTCCCAGTCGGTGACGGTCGGTGGCACGGTGTCGGCCGAGCGCTTGGAATCGACGGCGACGATCAGGTTGTTGCCCTTGTCGCGCAGGATATCGGTGACGTCGAAGCTGAACGGGGTGAAGCCGCCTTCGTGGCTGCCGACCTTCTGGCCATTGAGATAGACGTCGGCGCGGTAATCGGCGGCACCGAAACGCAGGAACACACGCTTGCCGGTGCGCACCGGCGCGTCGAAGGACTTCAGGTACCACATCAGCCCGTCGTAGTAGCGTGTCTCCGGATCGTAACCGATCCACGAGCCCGGCACCTGGGTCACCGGCGCGCGGTGGAGGTCGTGTTCGAAAAGGGCGTTGGGGTTCCTGGCCATGGCGTCGGCGACGCTGATATCCATGGCGCGGCCCTTGGTCGGATCGTAGGGCTTGCCGTGGAAATCGTAGAGGCCGTCGCGATACGGATCGACCGACCAGTGCCACGGGCCGGACAGGCTCATGCCGGCGCGCATGTCGGCGCTGACCAGGATATATTGCGGGGTGACCTCTGCGTAGGCAGCGTTATCGGCGGGCGCCGCGGGGTTGGCCAGGGCAGCCATGGGAGCTGTCAGGGGCGCCGTCGCCATCACAAAAGCCAGAACCCACTGTTTCAGTACCTTCATGACGACCTCCCGTATTTTATAGGCGAAAGACTTAGCTTGGCGTTCAACGCCTGACAACGGCTTTACCGTCTGATGGCGCCAAGGCCATTGGCGTCTGATGGCTTTGGGTTCATTATGCGCCAGGATTGGAGACCGTCATGCATAAGCTCAAGGAAAATGAACTGTTGGCCCTGACCCAGGACTATCCGCACTGGAAGATCGATCCGGACGGCAAGGCTATTCGCGCCGATTTTACCTTTGCCGATTTCAAGGCGGCTTTTGCGTTCATGGCGTCGGTGGCGGCCGAAGCTGACCGCATCGACCACCATCCTGAATGGTTTAATGTCTATAACCGCGTGCAGATTCGCCTGACCACGCATGATGCCGATGCGGTCACCGACCGCGACCATGCCCTGGCGCGTTTTATCGAACAGGCCGCCCAGGCCAGCGGTGTCCAACCGGCCGCGATTTTGGCGTGAAAGATGGAGTTGTTATGACCTTTCCTCT
>NZ_AWGD01000010.1 GCF_000495795.1 Asticcacaulis sp. AC460 | reverse complement strand
CCTCCCCACTTCGTGGAGAGGAGAAGGAAGCCCTTCATTCTCCCTATTTGAGGCTCGCATTTATTTTTTATTTTTGACCTCCTACATGTTACATATTCTTCGGGGCGGTTCTGACATTTTTCCGTCATCCGGGGACGTGCATATTTTACCATTCTGGGACGTCAAATGCTGGAAAAGAAAAACACAGTTCTGATTGTGGATGATGAAGACGAAATCCGCAAAATGCTGAGCATTTTTCTGGAAGCCGCCGATTTCAAGGTCTGCGAGTGCGATAGTGGCAAACAGGCTCTGCGCCTGTCGGCCTCGGTTCGCCCCGACCTCATCCTGCTCGACCTGGGCCTGCCCGACATCGACGGCAAGGAGGTCATCGCCAAGATCCGTGAGTGGTCCAATGTACCGATTGTGGTGCTGACCGCCCGCTCCGAAGATGCCGACGCCGCGCCGGCGCTGAACACCGGCGCCGATGATTATGTCACCAAGCCGTTTTCGGCCGAGGTCCTGCTGGCGCGCATCAACGCCAACCTGCGCAAGTCGGCGGTCAAGGAAGTCGGCGAGCCCGAAATCGTCCATGGCCCGATCCGTATGGATTTGGTTCGCCACGAAGTCTTTATCGACGGCGAGCGTATCGGCTTTACGCCCAAAGAATACGATCTGCTGCGCTTCTTCCTGGTCAACCGTGGCCGCATGTTGACGCACAAGCAGATCCTCAAGGAAGTCTGGGGTCCGGCCCACCTGGAAGACACGCAGTATCTGCGCGTCTATATCGGCCAGGTTCGCGACAAGCTGGAAACCCGGCCTGGCCTGGGCAAGTCGATCGTGTCGGAATCCGGCATCGGCTACCGCATGGACCTGATCAATCCGGAACCGGAAAAGGTCCAGCAGGCTTAAGTTCTACAAAAAACGTGATGGTGGAAAACCAGGGTTCGGCAGGTTGCCGGCCCTGGTTTTTTAATGCTCTGGTTTCGCATAATGGCCCTGATATCTTTCTTATTTTGCGGCCGCGACTCGGTTTTGTATATTTATCGCCGCTCGCCTAACCTGAGGATGACTCCCGGCTCCAGGCCGGAGCCTGACAGGAGAAGACCATGTTAAACTGGATTGTGACTTTCTTTATTCTGGCGGTGGTTGCCGCCTTCTTCGGCTTTACCGGCCTGGCCGGCACCTTTGCCGAAATCGCCAAGTTCATCGCCGTGATCTTCGTGGTGCTGTTTATCGCCAGCCTTGTCTATCGCATGATCACCGGCCGCAGCGCCAATCCACCCTTGTAACGGCTGTCAAAGCCAGAACGGAAAAACCGGCCCTCAACAGGCCGGTTTTTTGTTGCCCGATACGGATACTGCCGCGCAGGGGAAGCGCAGTTTTACGACTTACGGTTATCCGAGTAGATCAGCGTAAACACCGCTCCACCTTCGGAGTGGTTGCTCAGCTCGATCCGGCCGTGCAGAAGCCGCATGATGTGCTGGCAGATGGTCAGGCCGAGGCCCGTGCCGGCCGCCTGCTGATCAGACTTCTGCAGCCGGGTATATTTGTCGAACACCGCTACCTGCTGATCGTCGGGGATGCCTTCGCCATGGTCGCGGATGCGCACAAAGCCGTAACCGTCCTTCATGCCGTAGGCGACCTCGACCAGAGGCGGTTCTTTGCCGGCCTTGCGGCCGCCGAACTTGAAGGCATTGTGCAGCACCAGGCCGATGGCGCGCGCCCCCAGCATCGGATCGGTGACGATCTCATCCTGGGTACCGACAGGGGTAATCTCGAGTTCGCCGCGGGTCTTCAGCGGTCCCAGTCGCGACAGCGAATCCTGGATCATCTGGCCCAGGCGCGACGACTCGAAGCGCGGCCGTACGGCGTCGGCCTCGAACTTGGCCATGTCCAGGATGTTGGTGATGAAATAGTCGAGCCGGAAGGCTTCCGTCAGCGCCGAACTGACAAGGGTGCGCCGCTTTTCCTCGGACAGCTTCGCGTCCAGGAGGGTCATGACCTCCAGCGAGCCGATAATGGTGGCCAGGGGCGTCTTCAGGTCATGCGACACCGAAGACAGCATCTGACGGTGCAGATATTCGCGGATCTGGTCGTGCGACGGCGAAGACATATCGTTGGCGGGCATGATGTTATCTAACTCGAATATGCGGCCGGCGCCACCGCAATCACAAAAGAAAAAAAGCGGGAGCAAGGTTTTACGCCTTGCTCCCGTCTATGGATCATCCGCCGCAATCAGGGGGAAAATCGCGGCATCGATCGTATGGAATTACCGCATGACTCCGAAGAGATAGAGCAGGATGATGACGGGGATCGGCACGCCCACCAGCCACAATAAAATGCCTTTCATCAGTCCTTGTCCTTTCAGGTTGCGTCATTGCCGTCGGTGGCTTTCGACACCGCACTGGAGGTCGACTTGCCGGCCTTCTCGAGGCCCTTGCCGGCTTTGTCTCCGGCCTTTTCCAGGTCGTCGCCGATGCTGGACAAGGTTTCGCTGTCCTTAACCTCATCGATGGCCTTGCCGGCAGCGGCCGGAACTGCGTCAATGACCTCACCGACATGCTCGCCGACCGTAGTCGAGTTGTTCTTGTTGAAATACCAGATGCCGGCAATGACCAGGATGACCACCAGGATCACCAGGAGAATCTTTGCCAGAGGGGAACCACGTGTCGTTGTCATGTTCCTCAATCCTCGACGTGTTCGGCGATTTGGATGTAGGTGACGAGGTCGTCGCGATCTTCGTCCTCGTCGAACAGTTCCGGCGGCAGGTCGTCTTCGTAGAATTCACCGTCCAGCGAAGCGCGGTGCAACGGCGCCGGGGCCTTGCGGGTGGGGAAGGGAACAACATGAGCGTTCATCATAGCGGTCCTCACATCAGGCAGCGTTACTGCGCATTTCGGGTTGTGTGACGGGGGGAATATCGGGTTGCAGGTCCGGAGAGGTTTCCGGCTGGTCAGGTTGCGACGGCACTTCGGGCTGGGCCGGTTCCGGCACCGGATCGGGCGCCGGCTGGCCGGGATCGGCGAATGTCGAGTCGAAGGCCGGGATCAGCATGTTGATGCGGCGCAGCGCCCGGGAGACCTCGTCGGTGCGGTGCTGCTGGTCCTTGGTGGCGGGATTGCCGCCTTCATCTTCCAGGCGGAGATATTCTTCCAGGCACAGCGCCAGTTCCTTCTGGGCGTCATGCAGGGTGCCGAGGCCGTTTTCGGTCAGTTTCTGGACGGCGTTGAGACCGTCGAGATAGGTGTCGGTCCACGCGGTAAGGCTTTCGATCTGGGCCTTGACGTCGGCCTTCAGGCGGGCGCCTTCGCAGCCATCAAGCAGCTTGCGCAGGTCGCGCGAGACCTTTTCCACCTCTTCGAGATGGGACGTCGCGGGGGCAGCGGCGTTCAGGTTTTGGTCGGTTTGATCGGCCATGGCGTTCATCGCCTCCTTCTTAGGGGGCTATGTACGCCCCGGTTGAGGTGACGTTATTCCAACGCTTGCAAGTGCGCAGTGCCGAAGCCGCTTCGGCCCCGTAAGGAGCCGGTAAGGTTCGGACAGGTCCGTAGAATCAAGCGACGGAACGCACAGACAGGAACGGAAAGAAGCGGAATTCCGGGTGCCGCACATCCCGCGCGAAGCGCCTTACTGCCTGACAGACATTACCTGCCCTGAAAGATGTCGGTTGTCCTGAATTTCCGTGTTTTCAGTGTCGCCGCGCAGCGGCCTCTGTGTTTTCCGTGTTCTTCTTAAAAGCCTCAGGTAAGCCGGAAGCTTTTAAGAGGAACACGGAAAACACTGAAGCGCCGCCTGTGGCGGCGTGCACGGAAGTCACGGAATTCCGGGTGAAGATACGCCAGGGCATCACTTGAACCATCAAGCCATCAAGGCGCTTCGCGCGGGAGATTCGGCTATCGGAATTCCGTTTCTTGCCCTACCGGATCTGGCCCAGTTTCATCGCCAGTATATCGGGCAGGACCGGCTTTGATATATAGTCGTCCATCCCCGCCGCCAGGCAGCGTTCGCGGTCGCCGGCCAAAGCATGGGCCGTCACCCCGATGATGATGTTGCGCGCGTCTTCGTCCTCCAGCTCGCGGATGCAGCCGGTGGTCTCCAGACCGTCCATGCCGTGCATCTGCACGTCCATCAGGATGGCATGGAAAGGATCGTCGCGCTCGCGCACCATGTGGATGGCTTCGACGCCCGATGCCGCCGCCAGGGCATCATAGCCCAGCTCCTCCAGCATCAGCGACAGCACCATGATGTTGGGTGCATAGTCCTCGACGATCAGCACCATCGGCTTGGCTTCGCCCTCCAGCGGCCGGCGGCGCGGAGCTTCCGGCTCGTCGATGGTTTCACGGGCATAGCCGCGCTGCAGGCGCAGGGTGACGTGGAAGACCGAACCTTCGCCAGGGCGGCTTTCGACGCGGATATCGCCGCCCATCAGCTCGACCAGCGAGCGGGCGATCGACAGGCCCAGGCCCGAACCGCCATAGCGCCGGGTAATGGTCTCATCGGCCTGGGTGAACTTCTCGAAAATCAGCGGCAGCTTCTCGCGTTCGATGCCGATGCCGGAATCGCTGACGCTCATATGCAGGATCAGATGGTCGTCGCCGTCAGGCGTGGTTTCGGCGCGCAGGGTGATCTCGCCCGAATCGGTGAACTTCAGTGCGTTGCTGACCAGGTTCATCAGGACCTGTTGCAGCCGCGTCCGGTCACCCAGCGCCACGGCGCCGTGCGACTTGTCCTCCAGCTGCAGGCTCAGCCCCTTGCGCGCGATGTCCTGTTCGAACATCACCCGGATGTCGCGCAGGATGGCGGCGACCTCGAACGGCAGTTGCTCCAGGTCGATATGGTCGTCTTCGATGCGGCTGATGTCGAGCAGGTCGTTGATCAGCTTGAGCAGCAGGTCGGCATTGGTGCGCAGGGTATCGACGATCTTCTTCTGCTCGTCGTTCAGCGGTGACTTGGCCAGCACGCTGGCCAGGCCGGTGACCACGTTCATCGGCGTGCGGATTTCGTGGCTCATGGTCGCCAGGAAGCGGCTCTTGGCCTGGCTGGCGGCCTCGGCGCGCTCCTTGGCGTGCTGCAGCTCGTCGCGCTGCTGGGCATTCTCGCGCAGCAACCGCTCCTTGGTGAAGGCCGAGGTCATGATGGCCGGCAGCAGGTCGAGATAGGTCTGGTTGACGTCCTTGACCGCGTAGTCGGCGGCGCCCTTTTCCAAGGCTTCCAGGGCGATGCGTTCATCGCCGCCCGTGGTCAGGATAACGGCCGGCGGCGGTTGCGGCATCCGGCCCAGGTGGTCCAGCAGCTCCAGCCCGTTCATGCCCGGCAGGTTGTAGTCGACCAGGACGAGGTCATAGCTGGCGGCCTTCAGCGCCTCCAGCCCGGCCTCAGCGGTTTCAACGGTGTCGACGGTCAGGCCGGCGCGCTCCATCCGCCGCTGCAACAGACGCGCCAGCGCTGCATCGTCCTCGACATAGAGGATGCGGTGCATGGCGTGGTGCGTCGTGGCACGTCCCGTGGTGTTGGTGGTATCAGGCATGTTGGTCGTCGGAGATGTGGGGTACGCGTACGACGGTCAGCGTCAAGCCCAGTTTACGGATCGCTTCCGAGAAGGCTTCGTAGCCGACCGGCTTGGTCATAAACGCATTGCACCCCAAAGCGTAGCACCGGTCAATATCTTTCGGGTGGTCTGTGGTGGTCAGCACCACCACGGGGATCATCTTTGTCCGCTCATCACCCTTCAGCCGGCGAAGAATTTCGAATCCGTCGATATCGGGCAGGTTCAGGTCCAGCATCAGCACGGTGTCCGCGTGATCCTGCGGGGCGCCTGATTCGGGGAAGAAATAGTCGATCGCCTGGGTGCCGGTGCTCAGCAGAGTGATCGGATTGATCACGCCGCCGCGTTGCAGGTTGCGGCGGATCAGGGCGGCGTGGCCGGGATCGTCCTCGACCATCACCACGGTAAAGGGCGCAGCGTAGGGCTCGATCATCCGCGGCCGCCTTTCGTCCCGGCCGCTTTACGTGCCTCCGCCGGCGGGCGGGCGATCTCAAGCGTCTTCTTGGGCAGGCTGAAATAGAAGGTGGTGCCGCGGTTCAGCGCCGATTCGAACCAGATGGCGCCGGACATCCGCCGCAACGACGCCTTGACGAAGGCCATGCCGATGCCCAAGCCCCGGACATCGCCGGTATTACGTGCGCGGCGAAAGATGTTGAACACACGGTCACTGTCTTCCGGGGCAATGCCGCGGCCATTGTCGCGGACCGAGAAAATGTAGTCGCGGCCGGTCTCGTGGCAGGTAATCTCGATATGACCGGGCTCGTCTGAGCGCAGATACTTGACCGCATTGTCGATTAGGTTGGAAAAAATCTGTTCCAGGGCCGAGCGGTCGGTGACGATTTCGGGCAGGGCGCCGACCTTGACCTCGACACCCTTGTTCGTAATCTCGTAGCTCTGGGCACCCAGGCAGGTGTCGACGACGTCCCGGGCATTGACCCTTTCGTCATGGTAGACGTACTTGCCGATGCGCGACAGGTCCAGGATGGCCGTCGTCAGGGTGTCCATGCGGTCGACGGCATTGCCGATAAAGCCCAGCGCTTCGGGGACGTCGTGCTTGAGGATGGTCTCCAGCTTGGCCCAGGTTGGCGCGCCGATCTGGTCTTTCTTGGGCTCCAGCAGCTCGTTAACCTCGTGCACGGCGATGGCCAGCTCGTGCGAGAACCCCTTCAGATTGACCAGGGGCGAGCGCATGTCGTGCGAGGTGATATAGGTGAAGGCTTCCATATCGGCATTGAGCTGGCGCAGGTCCTCTTCGCGCGCCTTCTGCTCGCTGATGTCGGTGTGGGTGCCGATCAGGCTGCGGATCTGGCCGAACTTGTCCCAGGTGCCGATGCCGCGCGACAGGATCCAGCGCCAGGTGCCGTCCTTGTGCTTCATGCGGAACACGTTACTGTAGAAGGGCGTCTTCTTGGTGATGTAGTCGCGCCGAACCTCCAGGGAACCTTCGACATCGTCGGGGTGGATCAGATTGATGGCGGTTTCGGCCGTCTCTTCCAGCTCGTCCTCGTCGTAGCCCAGCATGGCCTTGAATTCCCTGGACATGAACATCGAGTCGTTGACGAAGTTGAGTTCGTAGAGGCCGTCATTGACCCCGTTCATGACGGCCAGGAAGCGCGATTCGGAGCGCCGATTCTCGTCCTCGGCCTTTTCCTTTTCGCTTTCCAGCCGGATGATCAGCACCGTGCCGGCCAGCAGGATGCCGACCCCCAGGACCGCGCCGAAGATCAGGATATAGAGGAAGTTGTTGCGCTGCCGGTCGACCAGCTCGACCTGCTGGCGCAACAGGACCAGGCGCTTGTCGACCGCGGCCTCGACCGTGGTGCGCAGGCGGTCCATCTGCTGGACCTCCTGCTCCATCTCGGCGGACGATATGGCGCTGCGGCCCTGGGCCTTCACCCGCGTGACCTGTTTGGCCAGCAGGGTCTGGATGGCTTCGATCTGTTCCAGCCAGGCATTGGTCTCGGCAAACGAGTTGGATTCGTAATAGGTCTGGTTGCGCAGGGCGAAAATCTCATCGCGCAGCCGGGCATTGGCCTTGTCATAGGGCTCGAGGAAGCGCGGCTGGCCGGACATGACGAAGCCGCGCACGCCGGTTTCCATGTCGATGACATCGCTCAGGATCATCCGGCTCTGGCGGATATTTTCATACTGATAGATGGTGTATTTCTGAGACTGCTGCACGCGCTCGTACTGGCCGTAGATGACCATGATGAAACCGCAAAGGGCAATGGCGATCACGGCGAAGAAGGCCAGATAGACCTCTTTGACGGTAATTCCCCAGGGCAAGCGCATGATTGGTCCGGCCAGCTTTTCGTGATTGCGGCGTCACGCAGCCACCCTGCACCCTATCGGCAGGGCTGTAAACGGACAATAAGCTGAGCCGATTTGAAAATAAAAACCTTGTAAAGTCTACGCTTTTTCAGGCTGGCGTCGGCGAAGGCCGTTGATGAACGCCCCGGCGACGCTGGTAACGCTGTCGGCGACCTTACCAACCATGGGCGTCTGGGCATTGAACACCAGGTCGATATCGGCGCGAACGGCGGCCCAGGTGCGAAGGGCTGCAAAGGCGGTAAGGCCGATGGTGATCAGGCTGAGACCGGCGACCAGGGTTCCGGCGATGGCGCTGCCGACGCCGGCGGCCAGCATTTCGGCATAGATCAGCCACATGAGCGAGGCAATCAGAAGCGCGGTCATCAGGGCGGCAAACACGCTGAGCGTCACGAAAATGGCCATGCCGGCCAGGGCGCGCATCACGTACGGTTTGGAATCTTTCAGTTTATGGCTGGCCGAAAGCAGATCCAGAAGCCGCATAATGACCGACATCGTGTTCTCTCAATGGGATTTAAGAAAATTCGGGAGCGGAGCATGGCCAGGACACCATACTCCGCTCCGGCATCGGGTTATCACTCGGGGGGGCCTGATGACCCGATGCGAACTTAAAAGATTACCGGCGCGCCAGCAGGGCGCCGAGGATGAAACCGGCACCCAGCGCGATGGCGCTGGAGCGAATGGGGTTGGACTTGATTTCGTGGGTCACCTTGTCCGTGGTGCTGCGGGTCTGATCGACGGTCTTGTCGACAAAGCCGCGGACCTTCTGGCCGGCGTCCTGGGCATAGTCGCTGACATTATGCAGGATGTCGCGACCGGTGTTTTCGGTGTCGCGGGCAGCGTTGCGGATGTCGTTTTCAGCCAGGCTTTTGGTGACGTTGGCGGCGGCCTTGGTCGCGGAAGAAAGCATGGTTCATCTCCTGTACAAACAAAAGGGGGAGGTCAGTTTTTCGGGGGAGGAAAAAGGGCTCACGTCCACGGATTGCTTGCACGGCGTATAATCCGAGGTCTTAGGCTAGGGGGGGCGGTAAAGAGCCCCGGACTGTGCCGCGCCGGAAACCGTGGACGTGATGATGCTAGATTGGGGCATCGTGTTTAAGGAAGCCATGTGGACGTCAGCGGATTTTATAAAGGCAGCATAAAGATGCCCCGAAAGCTTATAATATAAAGGATTTGTCCACAGGTTGGCGGCTCTGAGGGGCTTTGATCCGATCTTTACGCGCGAGGCAAGGACTGCGCGCATCAAACTTATGCGGGGGCTGGTAGGCTGTTTTCAGTCGCCGCTGCACAGCGTGCGGCATCTTCTTTCACCAGGAGTATGAACCATGTCGATCAAGTCGAGCATCAAGGAAACCGTTGGCGCCGCCGAGGAAGAACTGGGCGAAGCCGTTCACAATGACAAGATGGCCGATAAGGGCCGGGCGCTGCGCAACGAAGGCCGTATCGGCAACGGCAAGCTGCCCAAGACGTCGGTTCCGGGTTCGGAAAAGTAAGTTTTGTCCTGAGTACGCGTATCTATCCTCCCGCACACTCGCCCTTCGGCTTCTCCCTGGCCGGAGGGCGTTTTTTATGCGGATGGCAGACCTAGGCCTTGGTCAGATAGTCATAGCTCGCCTTGATACTGGCGAAGGCGTCGGTGGGGTTATCGTGTTCCACGAAGACGTTGGTCACGCCCTTTTCCTTGCCAAGCTTTAACACGCTCGCATAGTCGATGACACCCGAACCGACCGACGTCATCTTGCCGTCCGCGTTCTTGTCCTTCAGGTGCAGCGCCTTGATGCGATCGCCATGCTCATGCAGGACATGGATCGGGTCGTGGCCGGCGAAGCTGGCCCAGTAGCAGTCCAGCTCGATCGCCACCTTGGCGGGATCGGTTGTTTCCAGCAGAATATGGAACGGCAGTTCGCCGCTCTCCGTCTTGGCGAACTCGAAGTCGTGGTTGTGATAGGCCACGGTAATGCCGCGCGGCTTGGCGAGGTCGGCCCAGCCGTTCATCTGCTCGCCCAGCTTGGCCCAGTCCTTACGGCGGTCCGGCGACAACCATGGCAGGACGGCGTAGGTGCCGCCCAGAGTCGCGACCTCGTCCAGAGCCGCTTCGGTGCGGGTGAACCAGTCGTCGTGCGGGACGTGGCTGGACACCGCCTTCAACCCGACCTGATCGAGGAAGCCGCGGATTTCCTTCGCTGTGCGCCCGGCCAGGCCGGCGGTCTCGACCTCAGCAAAGCCGATGGTCTTCAACTTTTGCAGGGTGGCCAGAGGATCGGCGTTGAAGGCATCGCGCACGGTATATAGTTGCACGCCGATATTCTGATACGGCCGGGCTTGAGCAGCACCGGCCAGGCCGAGCGCAGCCGCTCCCACCAGGAAACCGCGGCGTGAAGGGGTAAAGGCGTTCATGGCACTATCCTTAAATGACGTTGGCCTGGACCTGTTTCACGGCATAGTCGGCGGCGCGCGCCGTCAGGGCCATGAAGGTGATGGAGGGATTGACGCAAGAAGTCGACGCCATCTGGGCGCCGTCGGTGATGAACAGGTTCGGCGCGTCGTGGGCCTGGCTCCACTTGTTGACCACCGAATCCTGCGGGCTGTGACCCATGCGCGCGCCGCCCATTTCGTGGATGGCGTCGCCCGGCACGTGCTCGCGCTGCTCGGCCTTGACGTTCTTCAGCCCCGCCGCGGTCAGCATACGTATGCCTTCCTGCTTGGCGTCGGCCATCATCTTGTATTCGTTGTCGTGGAAGGTGACATTGAACACGGCCAAAGGCACGCCGTAGCGATCGACCTTGGTCGGCGACAGGGTCAGGGTGTTGTCGCGATAGGGCAGGCATTCACCAAAGGCCATCATGCCCATGCGCCACGGTCCGTATTCGCGCAGTTCCTGCTTCATGTCGGCGCCGAATCCTTCCGGCCATTTCGGGCCGCGGCCGGCGCCGCCCTGGTAGCCATAGCCGCGCAGGAAGTCGACCTCGTCCTTCTGGTCGGCCCGCAGGTTGCGAAAACGCGGGATATAGATACCGCCCGGCCGGCGGCCGTATTCGATCAGGTCGCTGAAACCGGGCACTTCGCCCGAGATACTGACCCGGAAGATATGGTCCATGACGTAGCGGCCCAGCGTCCCGCTCTGGTTGGCGAAGCTGTCGGAGCGGCCTTCGGCGCGCGAGTTCAGCAGGATCTGCACCGAGGCCAGGGTCGAGGCGCACAGGAACACGATGCGCGAACGATAGATCTTGGCTTCCTTGGTATTGGCGTCGATGACCCGCACGCCGGTGACACGCTTCTTCGCCTCGTCATATTCGAGGCTCGTCACCACGGCGTCGGGGACCAGGGTCAGGTTGCCCGTGGCCCGCGCCGCCGGCAGGGTCACCGCCTGGGTCGAGAAATAGGCGCCGAAGGAACAGCCCCGCGCGCACTGGCTGCGGCTCTGACAACGCGACCGGCCCTGTTCAGGCTTGTCTTCGGTCATGTTGGCGACGCGGTTATGGATAAAGTGGCGGCCCGGCACGTTCGACTTGAACTGGCCCTGGACCCAGCGCTCGGCGGCGTTCATCGGGTGCGGCGGCTGGAACTGGCCGTCAGGCAGTTCGTCCAGCCCGTCCTTGTTGCCGGCGATCCCGGCATAGGATTCGACATAGTCGTACCACGGCGCGATGTCTTCGTAACGGATCGGCCAGTCATTGCCGTTGCCGTCCTTTTTGTTGGCCTCGAAGTCCGTGGCGTTCCAGCGCAGCGACACCCGCCCCCACAGGATCGACTTGCCGCCGACAATGGCCGGGCGGACCCAGCGGAAGTCCTTGCCTTCGTCATAGGCATAGGGGTTCAGCCGGTCGTTGTTGAAATAATGTGTCTTGTCGGAGCCGTCCGCGCCCCCGAACTTGGCCTTGAAATAGTCGCTCTCGACCACGGCCTTCTGGGTCTGGCCCCGGAAGGGCAGCTCCCAGGCGCCCTTGCCTTCGCCGGGATAGTCGCCGTGTTCGACCATATAGCCCCGGTCGAGCATCAGCACCTTCATGCCCTTTTCGGTCAGTTCCTTGGCCGCCCAGCCGCCGCTGACGCCGGAACCGATAACGATGGCGTCGAACTCATAAGACGCGTCTTGCATAGTTTTCTCTCCTGGGGCCGCTTTTTGGCGAGGTCATTGGCCATTGCGTGCGGCAGCGTGCCGTTAGCCGTTGAAGACGCGGCCTTCGTACTTGTAATCGCCGTCATAGCGGCCGGGGACGGGCAGGTAGACGCGCTCGACCGTCATACCGATCTCTGAGCTGTAGTAGCCGGAGACCACCAGTTGCCGCGAGGCATAGAAGAAGTCGGTTCCGGCGCCGGGCACCTTGCCGTTCATCACCTCGGTGATGACCTCGTCCTGAAGCGCTGGCTTCAGCTTGACGAAGCTCTTTTTGCGGGTCGTCTTGGCGTGGGCTTCGACTGCGTCGATACCCTTGATGAAGTCGGCGCGCTCGGTACCGGTGAACCAGTCGCCCAGCATCATCTCGATATAGGACGGCACGCCGGCGGCGATGGCGCCGGGCGTATCGGTGGTGGGCACGATGCGTTCGCTGTAGGCGGCGACAAAGGCGCGCTGGGCCGGGGTGAAGACGTTTTTGACGGGCTTAAAGCCCAGTTCCGAGGTCGTCGGGTCAGCCGCGCGGGCGAGTGCGGGAATCAGCGTCATGCCGAAGGCGCCGGCGATCGCGCCCAGGGCCATGCGGCGGTTCATGCTGAGATGGTCCATGTTTCTCTCCTGTCTTTTGCCCTCTGGCGGGGTGTTGAGACGGCGCCATGTAGACACGGAAATTCGCATCCGACAATGCAAAATTTTGTCACGAAAAAGGGACCCGCCGGGTTGAGCAGGTCCCTTGATGCGTAATGATTGTAATCCTTTACAACGCGACGTCGTGTAAACCTTTACAGGGCCGGTGTGATCATACCCGTTTCGTTTTCACTGTCGGTGTCTCCGGTGGAGAGATCGTCGATGACGCCGATGCCGGTTTCGTCTTCGTTCTCATCCTCGTTCAGGATGTTTTCACCCACGACATCGCCGGCCTGATCATCGAGATCCAGGTCGGTTTCGGGATTGGTCTTGTCGAGCATGGCTGCCTCCTCTGCAGAAAGGGGCAGTCTGCCTCCGGACGCATAAATTCTCAGCGCGGGAGATAAGGCGCGGTGTAAGAATCTCCTCTCCCCGCCTGCGGGGAGAGGACGAGAGCGGAACGAAGTGAATGCGATCGGGTGAGGGGCTCTTTCTGATAATTCAGGTGCAACCGCTCGTACAGAAGCCCCTCACCCTAACCTCTCCCCGTGAAGAACGGGGAGAGGGGATTCTACGGCGTTACGCTTCGGCCGTTTCAGCATCCTCAGCCGGAGTCTCTTCTTCATCCGACACCAGCTTGACCGCAGCGCGCAGCCGTTCGCGGCAGACCGACCGGCCCAGAACTTCCATGGCCTGGAACACCGGCAAAGACCGCGTTGTGCCGGTGATCGCCACGAACAGGATCGGCGCGGCGTCCTTGGTCTTCAGCCCGATCTCCTTGGCGATGGCCGCCACGGCGTTGAAGATCGACTCACCGGTAAACTCGGTCAGGGTATCGATCAGGGCATAGGACCGCGTCAGGATTTCGCGCAGTTGTTCTTTCGTGGCCTTCAGACCATCGAACGCCTCGGCCTTCAGGTCGATATGACCGACGAACATGAAGGCGATCAGCGGCGCCAGGTCGGCCAGCTTTTCGACCCGCGACTGGGCCAGGTCCAGCACCCGGTCGGCGCGGCTTTCACGTGCCGCCCATTTCAACACGTCGGCGCGGAACTGCTCCGGCGTCTTGCGCTCGCGGATCCAGCGCGCGTTCATCCAGTCCAGCTTCTTGACGTCGAACACGGCGCCGGCCTTGGACACCTGGGCGATGTCGAAACGCTGGATGAACTCGTCACGCGTCATCAGCTCGTCCTCGCCTTCGTCGAAGCGGACGAAATAGTGACCCAGGAAGTTGGCCAGGGCCTCGGGCAAGTAGCCCTGCGCTTCGAACCACGACATCGAGGTCGGGTTACGGCGTTTCGACAGCTTGGAACGGTCGAGCTGGCGCATCAGCGGCAGATGCAGGAACTGCGGCGGCGTCCAGCCGAAATGGCGGTACAGCAGGATGTGCTTCGGCGTCGACGACATCCATTCTTCGCCGCGGATGACGTGGCTAATCTGCATTTCGTGGTCGTCGACGACATTGGCCAGGTGGTAGGTCGGCATGCCGTCCGACTTCATCAGCACCTGCATGTCGATGTTCGACCACGGCATGGAAATATCGCCGTAGACGCCGTCGGTGAATTCGCAATTGCCTTCGGCCGGCACCACCATGCGCAGCACGTGCGGCTCGGTCTTGGCACGGGCTTCGGCTTCATCCTTGGGCAGGGTCAGGCAGCGGCCGTCATATTTCGGCGCCTCGCCCTTCATGCGTTGGGTCTTGCGCATCAGGTCCAGGCGCTCGGCCGAACAGAAGCAGCGGAAAGCATGGCCGGACTCCAGAAGCTGGCCGGCAAAGCGGTGATAGATGTCCTTGCGCTCGCTCTGGCGATAGGGGGCGTGCGGGCCGCCCTTGTCGGGGCCTTCTTCCCAATGCAGGCCCATCCAGGTGAAGGCCTCCATGATCTTGCGTTCGGAATCGGGGGTGGAGCGGCTCTGGTCTGTGTCCTCGATGCGCAGGATGAAGGTGCCGTTGTTGCGGCGCGCAAAAGCTTCGTTGAGAAGCGCGGTGTACATGGTTCCGATGTGGGGCTCGCCCGTCGGGGACGGAGCGATGCGGACGCGAACCGGAGAGGACATTGTGCAGTCTTTCGTTATCAGCCGTAATGAGCCGCTCCTTTAGGCGGTAACGGCGCAAACGGCAAGATAGCTGTAGAAACCCCTCTCCCCGTTCTTCACGGGGAGAGGTTAGGGTGAGGGGCATGCGAACCCGTCCGGTGCTCTATCGTCTTCAGAAGGCCCCTCACCCGATCGCCTTCGTTTCACTCGGCTCTCGTCCTCTCCCCGCACGCGGGGAGAGGTAAAATACTACACGCTCAAATGCTTCAGCAGGTCCGGGATCTTGATAGAAGCAAAATGAATGCTCGAATCCGCCACGCCATATGGCAGAAACACCCAATCCCCGCAGCGCATCGCGCCGCAGGTATAGATCACGTTCGGCACATAGCCTTCGCGGTTGTCCTCGGACGGCGACAACAGCGGCACCTTCGACCGGCCCAGCACCTTGCGCGGGTCGTCCTTGTCCAGCAACATCGCCCCCAGGGAATAGCGCCGCACCGCGCCGACGCCATGGGTCAGCACCAGCCAGCCCTCATCCAGCTCGATCGGCGAGCCGCAATTGCCCATCTGGATCAGCTCCCACGGCTCCACCGGACCGGCCAGGAACTCGCCATTGTTCCACGTCAACCGATCGTCGGTTTCGAGATAGAAGATGCTCTCATGATCCAGCCGGCCGACCGCGGCATAGCGGCCATTGATCCGTCGCGGAAACAGCGCCAACCCCTTGTGCTGCGATGCCGCCCCGCGGAACGGAGTCAGCTTGAACGAGCGGAAATCGCTGGTTTCGAAACACTCGCACGCAATATCGCGGCCGTTATAGGCGGTGTAGGTGCCCATGAAGGTCGTCGCACCGTTGTCGTCGGTAAACCTGACCATGCGCAGGTCTTCCAGGCCATTGCTCTGTTGCCGCGTGATCGGGAACAAAACCGTTTCCGACACGGGACAGGCCTGGTGGCCGTGGACGGTGATGACCCCGTCCAGCGGCGCATTGCCGTTGGGCTTGGCCGCCACCGCGATCTGGGAATCCGGCTTAAGCTCGACCGTGCCGTCAGGGTGGAAGGTGCCTTCGCGGAACGAAATGGTCGAGATGTGGCCTTCGCCCACGGTGCGCGTCGACATGATGAAGTTGACGGCGCCGACCGGCGCGCCGGTCTGGTCCGGGTGCGGCACGACCGACGGGTTCATCACCGCAGCGGCTTGGTAGCTGTATTCGTGGCAGAAATAGGCGCCGATCAGCGCCTGGTGGTCCTCATCCAGCGATTCCATCCCCCCTTGGATCGCTTGGATCTGGCGGAAGCGCTCCAGGAAGATGCCGCGGGTCTGCCAGTGCCGGCCGGTGAAGTCGCGGTTGACGACCTCCAGCTCGGCCTTGACCACCTCCGGCGTCATTTCTGTGATCGCGGCGCAGATACGCGCCACCCGCGACATGGCGCCCATGGCGCTGGTGTGGGCGCTGATTGAGATGGTGAAGGGTAGGATGACGACGCGCTCGGGATTGGCGTGCAGGGTCGTCGGACTGATGATCATATCGGTCAAGGTGCGTTCCCCGTGTGTCGTGCGAACGGATCCGTCCATTGCCGCCTCCTATAGTGTGTTCCGAAAAATTTGACACCCTCCCGCCGTGCCCGGAGGGAGGGTGATCACGGTGTTGTTATGCCGAAGACTTCGTCTTCTACAGCCCGCCTTTGAGAGCGACCCAGCTCAAGGGGTAGGCCAGGATCGACTCGGCGCCCTGGTTCTGGTTGAAGCCATGCGGGTTCAAACCGTCGTAGCAACCGCCATCCGCCGTCACCATCGGCAGGCTGTGGACGTTCTCGCCATGGAACCAGGCATAGCTCCGCAGGGCTTCGTTGCGCCACAGCGAGTCGGTGGTCACCTTCCATGCGGTCAGGCAGGCCTCAACGGTGGCGACCACCTCGATCGGCTGCTGGTCGAACAGGTTGCGACCCTGGCTGTCTTCCTTGAAGTGCGAGGTCGGTACCGGCACGAAACAGCCGCTGGCCTCGTCGGTCTGGCGCTGCATCAGCCAGCGCAGGGATTCGATGCCGTCATTCAGCATGGCGTTGTCGACCAGGAACTGGCCGGCCAGGATCAAACCTTCGCTGAGGCGGGCATTGTCGTAGGCGAGATAAGGCTCGAACCACTTGTGGCCGGTGCGGGCATGGTGGCGATAGGCGCCGTGCACGCCCTGGCCCAGCTTGCGGATCATCGCCTGGACTTCCTGGGCATCGCCGACGACGCCGAAGCCGCGGACCAGGCAACGGATCAGAATGGCGCGTGACCGCAGCGATTGCCATTGGGTCGTTTTGCTCAACACCTCATTGGCCAGGCTGATCGCCCAGGTGCGCAGGTCTTCGGGCAGGTTGGAGCGGGCGACATCGATCAGGCATTCGAACGACCGGGCGCAGCAATCGTCGGACCCGCCATCGTCCAGCCACTGCCGGCCGAACGACATGAAGTTGCGGAAGCGCGCGTCATGGTTCCAGGCGTGGTTCATGAAGGCGGCATAGGTGCGGGTCAGCTCGACCTGGCGCGGCGTCAGGACACCGACATTCGACAGGCGCGCCGCCAGCGACAGGGCGCGGCAGTTGTCGTCAGCGCAGTAGCCGTGCTCGCGGTCGGGCAGGCCGTACTTGCCGTGCTGGAAGATGCCGCAGCTGTCGGTCATACGCTCGATGGCGCCCCAGGCCGGGGCTTCGCCGATGACATTGGCGCGCTTGCCGGGCTCTTCGGTGCGGCGTTCGGCATCGGCCTCGGCGCGGGTGACATAGGCATTGGCCACGGCCGACCAGCGCGACGACAGCCCGGCCTGATAGGCGCGCTGCGACATGGCGGTACGCGCCTTGTCCGAGGCCAGCAGGTTGGAGATGGCCAGGGTGAAGGCGTGGACGTCCTTGAAAGGACACAGCGCGCCGACGCCGCCGGCCAGGACTTCCTGGGCGTGCCAGTAGGGGGTCGAGACGATCGGCCGGCCCAGGGCCAGGGCGTAGGACAGGGTGCCCGAGGTGATCTGGGTCTCGGTCAGGTAGGGCGTGACGTAAACGTCGGTGGCCTGCAGGATATCGACCAGTTCGGCGTCATTGACGAAGCTGTTGATGAAGTGGACGTGGCGCTCGACGCCGAGATCGCGCGCCATCTGCTTGAGGCTGTCGCGGTACTTTTCGCCCTCGTGCTTGATCAGGTGCGGATGGGTGGCGCCGATGACCAGGTAGACCAGGTTGGGGCAACCGCGGACGATGTCGGGCAGGGCCTGGATGACGGTTTCGATGCCCTTGTTCGGCGACAGCAGGCCAAACGTCGTCAGGGTCTTCTTGTTGGTCAGGCCCAGTTCCGCCTTGAAGCTGGTGGTGTCGCGCAACGGCCGCGAGGGGGCTCCGTGCGGGATGACGGCGATGCGCGCTTCCGGCACACTGTACACCCGCATCAGGATCTCCTTGCCCTTCTGCGCCATGGTCACCAGGGTGTCCGACAGGCGGATCAGGGCGTCCATGACCAGGCGCTGTTCGGCGTTGGGCTTTTCCAGGATGGTGTGCAGGGTGGTCACGATCGGCATGTTGAGCCGTTCCAGCATGGCCAGCAGGTAACGGCCGGACGGGCCGCCATAGATGCCGAATTCGTGCTGGACGAAGACCACGTCATTGCCGGCGGCGTTCAACTCGTCGGCCAGGGCGCGATAGGCGTCGATGTCGTTCTGGGGAAGCTGGTGGGTGACCTCGCTCGGATAATCATATTCCGCGCCCGGGTCATTCATGGCGATGACGTTCCACTCAGCCTGCGGCAGAGCCTTGGACAGGCAGGCGTACATGTCGCGGGTAAAGGTCGCCAGTCCGCATTGACGCGGCGGGAAATTGCCGATGATGGCGGGCCGGGTCAGGCGGACCGTACCTGTCTGGGCCTTATCGATGAGGGGAATATCGATTACGCTGAAGTCTTCGTCTTCGATCCGGTTGGCGGCCTGGAAACTGTTGGACTGCAGCATATTCTTACCTCGGCTTGTGTAAAACGCAGGTCCTCGCGCGCGGAAAAAGCCGTTAATGCTTCTCACGCCTTTGTTTGGACTGATCACGGAATTGTGCTAAGGTTCTGAAAACCTTGCGGAATATGGGCATACTGCCCATCAGCCCATAAAAAAGCAGTAGGGAAGACAGAACTTACAGTAAACGGCCAATCATGCTGCATAGCACAAAAATGGTGCGAATGCGCACATAATCGGCCCTGTCACGACATCGTGCGCGGGCAAAAATTATTTAAAAACCATAGGTTTAGCGTGGGCGGAAAAAGCTGTTCGCGGTCAGCCGGCCCATCCGGACATCGGCGTCCAGTTTCGCGCCGTCGAACAGGGCACAGTGCAGCACGTTGCTGCGGTAGAGTATCAGCCGGTTGAATCGTATCTCCACCGAATCGGTCATTTCGAAATTCGGTGTGTCGGGCCCGGTATAGCCGGTCAGCAAATGCCCCTCCCGGTCCAGCTCACCCTGGACCGTGCCGAGATAAGCCTCGCGGCGCTGTGGATTGACCGATTCATACCCCGTCGCCCGATGCCGGAAGAAGGCGGTTCCGCCGCCCTGGCCATGACAGAGGTAGTGCACCATGGCCAGGTGATCCGGATGAAGCTGGTCATAGTGCGGAATCTTCTGCCACGGACCGAAGTCTTCCAGCCGGTGCGTCGCTAAAGCGAAAAAGCCATTGGCCACCAGAGGCGTATCACGCCCGATCGCAAAGGCCCGCTCGAAACTGGGCCGCAGCACCGGCAATAACGTCTCCAGATACGACCGCGGCAGCGCTGCGTTCAAACCCGGATAATAGGTCCCGGTCGGCGGCGCAAATTCTGCCTCCGCGGCCATACCAACCAAAGCCTCCGGCTCCAGCAGGACATCGTCGATGATCAGCAGCGGATGACCTTCACGGCCGATCCGGCGCAGATGGACCTCTGCCTTGGGATTGATCGCAAGGGACGTATAAGGGGGGGCGCTCAGGCGGCCACCTCTTCCCACTGGCCCGAGGTTTCCGAGCGGAACAGGGCGTCGAGGATACGCATATTGGCGCGGGCATCGTCCATACCGTAGGGCAGGGGCGCTTCTCCGCGCACCGCCCGGCAGAAAGCCTCGCCCATCAACTGGTACTGATCGGACGCCGGCAGGGTGTGCGTCACCGCCGTGCCGCCATCCAGGGTCGCGCCATTGTCGATGATGATGTTCTGCTCGCGATCGGGCGGCTGGTTGAACGGGATCGGCAGTGACAACCGCGCCTTGGTGCCGAAGACATTAATGCTCTGGCTGCGCCCGGCCTGGGTCGAAACGGTGAAGCTCAACTGTCGGCCATGGCCGAAATCGAGCAGGGCCGAGGCGATGACATCCGTGCCGAAACCTTCGTCGCGCTTGATCAGGGCCATGACGCGCACCGGTTCGGTCTCGAAGAAGAAACGCCCGGCGACGATGGGATAACAGCCGATATCGAGCAGCCCGCCGCCGCCCCATTCGACCTTGTTGCGGATATTGCCGGGATCGAGATTGTCATAGCTGAAATAGGACTGGATCATCTGCGGCCGGCCGATGGCGCCGTCGCGGATCAGCCGCCGTGCCTCGATCCACTGCAGCGAATGCCGCACCATGAACGCTTCTTGTATCAGGGAGCCTTTAACCTCATCCAGCGCGTCGATCTCGGCCGCGTTCAAGGCCATCGGCTTTTCGCACAGCACATGCTTGCCGGCGCGCGCCGCCGCCAGGGTCATCGGCACATGGAGATGGTTGGGTAGCGGATTGTAGATGACCTCGATTTCCGGATCGGCCAGCAGGTCTTCGTACGATCCATAGGCCTGCTCCAGCCCGAGCGCCGCCACGGCCTGCTGCGCGTTCACCAGGTTACGCGAGCCGATGCCCTTGACCCGGATCATGTCGCTTTTCAGCAGGGCCGGAATGACCTTGTTCAGCCCGATCTTGGCGGTCGACAATACACCCCAGACGACGCGTTTCATGCCAGCCTCTCGATCAGCGCCATGGCGGTCTGCGGATTGACGACCTTGTGGCCGCTGATGACGTAGAAGAAGACCTCATGGTCCTTGGCGGGCTTCGGCGCGCCGAAGGTGGCCAGATCGTTGGGTACCTGGCCTTCGGCCAGGGTCCGGGCGCGATAGGCCCATTCGTCC
Organism: Asticcacaulis sp. AC460; assembly: GCF_000495795.1. Classification (GTDB taxonomy): domain Bacteria; phylum Pseudomonadota; class Alphaproteobacteria; order Caulobacterales; family Caulobacteraceae; genus Asticcacaulis. Next base: position 122,829 of record NZ_AWGD01000010.1, on the reverse strand, counting down.
AGCGCCTGGGGGGCGTAGCCCAGGGGTTCGCTTTCCTGCGTGCCCATCAGCCGGACATAGGCGAAATCAGCGGTCAGGTCGGCGATGACCGGAAAATCCGGGTCGTCGACGCCGGTGATGATGGCGACTCCGTAACGCCGGCACAGGTCGACGAATTCTGCGCAGCAGAAGCTGTTATGGCGGACCTCGACGGCATGGCGCAGCTTCACCCCACCCACCTCGGGCGGCAGCAGCTTGAGGAAGTTCTCGAAATCGACCGGATCGAACTTCTTGGTGGCCATGAACTGCCAGTTCAGCGGCCCGAGCTTGGGGGCCAGCTCACTGATGCCGCTGTTCAGGAAACGGTCGACCGACTCGGCCGACTGGCTCAGATCCTTGCGGTTGGTGCAGAAGCGCGACCCCTTGAGCGTGAAGAGGAAATCGTCCGGAGTTTCTTCGCGCCATTTACGGTAGGTTTCCGGCTTTTGCGAACCGTAATAGGTGCCGTTGACCTCGATCGAGGTCAGTTTCGACGCGGCATATTCCAGCTCACGCTTTTGCGACAGGCCGTCGGGATAGAAGGGCCCGCGCCACGGCTCATAGGTCCAGCCACCGATCCCCACATAGATACGTCCTGCCATCGAGTCCTCCTGTCGCGTCCTGTCCTACGAGCCTGTTTGCAAATCCGTCAGGCCGGCCTGCAAAGAGCTGTTTTCTGCGCTTCCGGTGCTCACGTACTGAAGTACGCTCCGCTCCGGTTCTCGAAACCAACCCTTTTCGGCTCAGCCTGACGAATTTTCAAGACAGGCTCTACCGCCCCTATACCGTGGCGTCAAAATATAAGTTGTTCTCCTAATGTTCCAAATATATACTGAGAGTCAAGCCGCCTGAGTCAGAGTATGGACAGCGCCGACACACCGCCTCAGAGAAAGATCATCCATATCGATATGGATGCCTTTTTCGCGTCGGTCGAACAGCGCGATTTCCCCGAACTGCGTGGCAAGCCGGTGGCAGTTGGTGGTGGCGGTTTGCGCGGCGTCGTGGCGGCTGCGTCCTATGAAGCGCGCAAATACGGCGTCCATTCGGCCATGCCGTCGGTGACGGCCAAGCGCAAATGTCCCGACCTGATCTTCGTCAAACATCGCTTCGAAGTTTACCGCGAGGTGTCGCATCAGATCCGCGATATCTTCTTCGACTACACGCCACTGGTCGAGCCCCTTTCGCTGGACGAGGCCTATCTCGACGTCACCGAGAACCTGAAGGGCATCGCTTCGGCCACCCAGATCGCCCAGGAAATCCGCCAGCGTATCCACGAGGTGACGCAACTGACGGCGTCGGCGGGCGTGTCGTACAACAAGTTCCTGGCCAAGATTGCTTCGGACCAGAACAAGCCCGATGGCATGTTCGTCATAAAGCCGTCCCAGGGACCGGACTTCGTCGCCAGTCTGCCGGTGAAGAAGTTCTACGGCGTCGGGCCTGCGACGGCATCGAAGATGAACCGGTTGAAGCTCTATACCGGGATGGATATCCGCAACCAATCCCTGGCCTTCCTGCAGAAGCATTTCGGCATTTCCGGAAGCTATTATTACAACGTCTCGCGCGGCGTCTGCCACCGCCAGGTCAAGCCGGACCGCGAACGCAAGTCCGTCGGTGGCGAGAACACTTTCTTCGAGGATGTGTCGACTTTGGAGGGCGCGTGGGAGCAATTGCTGCCGATCCTGGACAAGGTGTGGCGCCATATCGAACGCAACAGCATCAAGGGGCGGACGGTGACCTTGAAGGTCAAGTACAGCGACTTCACGCAGATTACCCGGTCGAAGACCTTCGCGGCGGCGGTGGCCGACAGGGACGCCATGACCCGTATCAGCCGCGACCTGCTGGAAGGGGTGTTTCCGGTAGCGAAAAATATCCGGCTTTTGGGCATCAGCCTGTCGTCACTCAGCGAAGACGAAGAGGCCGAGCCTGAGGATGTCGGGCAGTTGAGCCTGATGTTATGAATGGCTTCTACCGGCCTCACCAAGCCTTGCCGGTCGCCTCGCGGAACAGGTCGAGTTGCTTCTCCAGGCAGAGCGGCAGGTTGTAGTTGTCGACGATCGTCGCCCGGGCATTGTCGCGCAGGCGCTGCTTTTCCGGATATTCCATCGCCGCCAGGACATCGTCCGCCACCTTGGCCGGGTCGAAGAAGTCGGTGAACAGCCCGTTCTCACCGTGCTTCATCACCTCCAGCACCGGCGTGGTGTTTGACGCCACGATGAAACAGCCCATCGACAGGGCTTCCATCAGCGACCACGACAGCACGAACGGATAGGTCAGGTACAGGTGCAGTGACGAGATGCTTAAGACCGACAGGTATTCGCCATAGGTCCGTTGCCCCAGGAAATGCACCCGGCCTTCCGGCAGTTCGATCTCCTCCAGCATCTTCTCGCGCCATTTGGTCTTGGAACCCCCGACGCCGTACGAAACCTCGTCGCCGCCCATGACCAGAACCGTCGCGTTCGGCCGGCCTTTCAGGATCTCCGGCAGGGCGCGCATGAAGGTCGGGAACCCGCGCACCGGCTCGAGGTTACGCGCCACATAGGTGATGACCTCGTCGTCCTTGGTCAGGACACGGCCGTCGTCCAGGGTGAAGCTGGCATCGGGGTTGCGCTTGACGTGCTCGACGTCGATGCCGTCGAACACCGCGCGGATATTCTTCTTCGCCCAGTCGGGATAGGTCGACCTCTGCCACTCCGTCGCGCTCCAGCCGAGGTCGGCGATCGAATGGGCGATATGCAGGTGTGAGTTCGATACCCGCAGATGACAGGCGCCGTTAAGGGTCTGGGGCTTTTCCGGATCGAAGCTGGTCATCGGCCCGTCGGGCTCGAAGAAATATTCGCTGTAGGAGATCAGCGGCGACTTCGGAAAGATGTCCTTCAGGAACAGGGTCTCGCCCCAGCCGGGGTGGCCGACCATCAGGTCCGGGATGAAGCCCTTGGATTCCAATTGCTGACACACCCGCACCACCGCCTGGCCGTGCAAAACGGCGTCCTCGACGCTGCGCAGATAGGGATGGGTGTCCTTTTTGACTTCGCGCGGCGCGGGGTAGGTCAGCCGCACCACCCCCTTCAGTTCGCGGTCGTCGCGCCGGGTAATGAAGGCCACCTGATGGCCGCGTTCGGCCAGATAGCGGGCGATGTGCTTGAACTGGCCCGGCATATTGCGGTGGACGAACAGGGCTTTCATGCGCGCTTCCGGTTATCGTTTTTGCGGTAACCCTGTCTAGGCCGCGCCGTCAGGCTGAGCAAGCGGCGGCGAACGCAAAAAAAGCGGATGCCGTACGAAGACGGCATCCGGTCCAGGTTGGCTCGGGGGGAGGGCATTTTTTAGCTCAAGCGCCGCATGGCTCGCGCAACTGTGCGCGGCGGGCAGTCGCCCTTGCCAAGGCGCAACGTGGCGCCTTGGAATAAGGCTATTTACGCTTTTTCGGAGCGGCACCTTGCGGCACGAAGCGCACGGCCAAACCGCCGCCGGGCGCCAGGCGCGCCGGCAGGACATCACCCGCCGTCACCGTCTTCTTTTCGATGACAATGTCGAAACGAGCGTCGCCGGTCATGTCGGCGTTCGGCCCGTCGCGGTAGATTTCCGCCGTATAGGTGCGGCCGGCGTCCAGGAAGCTCAGCGGCACATCGAAGGTGCGGCCGTTCTCATCGGTCACGGCGCCGAGGAACCAGGTCTCGGAATTGCGGTCCTTGCGGGCGATGGTGGCGAAGTCGCCCGGCTCACCGTTCAGCACGCGCGTGTCGGACCAGTCGACCGCCACGTCCTTGATGAATTGGAACGGACCGGGATACTTGTCGTAGTTCTCGATCAGGTCGGCTGCCATCTGGATCGGCGAATAGATCACCACATAGAGCGCCAGTTGCCGCGCCTGGGTCGAGGCGATCGGCTGGTTGTTGCCCTGCAGGCTCAGCACACCCGGCGTATAGTCCATGGGACCGGCCAGCATGCGGGTGAAGACCAGTTCCGGATCGTGTTCCGGCGCGTTGGGCGGCGCACCCCAGGCGTTATATTCCATGCCACGCTGGCCTTCGCGCGACACCCAGTTGGGATAGGTGCGGCGCAGGCCGGTGTCCTTGATCGGTTCGTGGGTGTCGATGGCGATCTTGTACTTGGCGGCCTCGGTCACGACCTTCTGGTAGTGGCGGACCATGTCCTGGCTGTCGTTCCAGGTAAAGTAGATGCCGTCAGGGCCCATGGCCTGGGCACCGCCGGCATCGGCGACATAGCCGGTCTTGATCGAGTCGACAGCGTATTTCTGATAGAAGGCATAGCCAGCGTTCATCTGCGGCTCGTAATTGGCGATATTACCGCCGGTCTCATGGTGACCGATCAGGTGCACGCCCTTCTTCAGGCCATAGGCTGACAGTTCGGCGATATCGAAATCGGGATAGGGCTCATCGAACTTGAACAGGTGGCCGGTGGCGAACCAGTCTTCCCAGCCCTTGTTCCAGCCTTCGACCAGCACGCCGCGGAAGCCGTTCTTGGCGGCGAAATCCATATATTTCTTGGTGTATTCGGTTGTGGCGCCATGCTTGGGCCCGGCTTCCCAGGTGCGGGTGCCCAGGTGCATGTCCCACCAGATGCCGACATATTTGTACGGCTGGACCCACGACACGTCGCCCAGTTTGTTGGGCTCGTTCAGGTTCAGCATGACATGCGACATGTAGAGGCCGGGCGCCGAGTCGGCGATCAGCACGGTCCGCCACGGTGTCGCGGACGGCGCATCGCGCTCGACCGATTTCTTGCCGGGCTCACCCGTCGGGGCCAGTTGCACCTTGAGGCGCTGGCCGTTGACCCGGCGCAGCCATACGGCGGCATAGTCGACCAGGGCGGCTTCGTGGAAGGTCATGTACAGGCCGTTATCGGTCTTGAGCGTCAGTGGCGTCTGGGCCAGGCTGACCTCCTTCAACGGGGTCTTGTCGACCGGATATTCCTCGCGGTTCCATTCGCCTGCGGCATTCCACCAGGCCGTCGAATTGTCGACCACGGCAAATTCCGACAGTTCATCGACGATCGACAGGTGCTTCAGTTGCGGCTGGTCGGGGAATTCGTAGCGGAAGCCGATGCCGTCGTCGAACACACGGAAGACGACCGTCAGCTGACGGCCTTCCTTCATATAGCCCTTTTGGGCGACGGTGACGCGCAGCTCATTGTGGTTGTCGCGGATAAAGCGCCATTCGCCCCAGGGCTGCTCCCAGGTTTCGTCGTGCGAAGAGGTTTTCGCCTCGACCAGGCTGAAATTGCGGTCAAGCTTGGGGGCATTGGACAGGACCAGGCCCAGGCGCGACGGCGAGATGACCTCCTTGCCCATATGCTTGACCGAATAGGCCAGGCTGCCATTGACGTCGAGCGCGACATCGACCGTAAGCACGCCGCTGGGCGAAGACACGGTGGCAATGGTGCTGGCGACCGGAGGCCGCTGGGTGACGTCGGTATCGGCGGCAAAAGCCGGCGCGGCCACGCCTGCTAGCGCACCCGCGGCCAGCAGGGTGGAGGTCAGCAGAGACACAGCCAGTCTGGAGGATTTCATGTTTATTCCTGCTCCCGAAGCCGGGCCGTTCGCCCGCTCTTTCTTTTTAATGGGGTTACCCTAAGGCATGGGGCGTGTGCAAAAAAGCCCCTAAAATCGACTGCATACGTATTCAATGCCTGCGCAAAGCCTTGTAAGGCAAGGCACGGCGCGAGAGGCGGCATCATATAACGGCGATATAACCGCTTTCGCAGCCTCGTTTCGTAAACGATTACAATTAGTCAGACAAGATCTATTGCGCCGCCATCAGGTTCGGCAAGCCGCCGCAGGATTCGCGGATGACCAGTTTCGGCGCCATCTGGGTATCGACCACCGGTTCGTCCTCGATCAGCGAGCTTAGGCCGTCAATAAGGGCGCGGGCGGCGGCTTCGGTGTCCTGGCGGATGGTGGTCAAGGCCGGCGACAGGGACGAACAAACCCACAGGTCGTCGAAACCGACCACCGAGACGTCGTTAGGCACATGCAGGCCGCGCTTGTGCAGTTCCTGCATGGCGCCCATGGCCAGCAGGTCGGTGGCGCAGAAGACGGCGTCGAACGGGATGTTATTGTCGAGCAGGCGGTCGACCCCGGCCACGCCTTCCTCGCGCGCCAGGAAGGCATCGACCCGCAGGGCGTCATCGACCGCGATACCGGCCTCGGTCAGGGCGCGGCAATAGCCGCGGTAGCGGTCGCGGAATTCGGGATGCTCGGCCTGGTACTTGCCAATGAAGGCGATACGGCGTCGGCCCAGGTCCAACAGGTGGCGGGTGGCCAAATAACCGCCGGCCTCGTTATCGCTGCCGATGACCAGGCGGGCGCAGTCCAGCCGGTTGACGCCCCACACCACCCACGGATCGCCGACCTCGTTCAGGTATTCGAACAGATGGGTATAGACCTGGAAATCCTTGCAACCGAGGAAGATGATGCCGTCGGCACGGCGCGAAAAACCGTAGTCCGTGCCCCATTCGTCGCTCTTCTGCTGCAGCGAGATCAGCACGTCGTAGCCCTGCTGACCGGCATATTTCAGGATCGAACCGATCAGTGGCAGGAAAAACGGATTGATCGGATTTTCGGAATTGTCCAGGTCTTCGGAGATCAGCACCGCCAGGGTATGGATCTTTTTGGAGCGCAACTTTCGGGCGTTGACGTCGACCTTGTAGCGCAGCGCCTTGGCGGCTTCGAGCACGCGCCGTTTGGCGTCCTCGCTGACCAAGGGCGATTGCGCCAGGGCGCGCGAAACCGTGGTTTGCGACACGCCGGCCAGGGCGGCGATATCGAGCGATGTCGGCCGTTGCTGCTTCACGTCTTTTCCCTCCCGTAGGGATTGACGGTTGACCCGTCTTTATATGATGCCCTGAAGCTAACTCCGCTTCGGGAATCCGTAAAGTCACATCTCCGCGGGCGCGGCGTCTTCGTCGGACAGGTGCGGACGGTGCGACGGGCGGGACGGCTCCTCAGCGTCGTCGGCGGCATCGGCCACCGGCAGGGGCAAGCCCAGGCGGGTGGCGATGGCGGTATGGGCGGCCAGGCCAACCTGGCGCACCATGGCCGGCGACTTGACGGCGCGCGCCATGATGACCGCGCCCGACAGCTCTGACAGCAGGGCCAGAGCTTCGGTGAGGGCGTCTTCCTGGCTGCGGTCCAGGCCTTCGAATTCGAGCGCGACCAGGCGCTGCAGCTTGACCATGCCGGCTTCAAAACGCTTGCGCGCCTGGGTTCCAAGGCGGGCGACATCACCGGCGACCGCCGGAATGGGACAGCCCTGGCCCGGCTTGTTGATATGGGCCGGCGACAGGTAATAGGCAATGTAGTTGGACAGGGCCGCCGCCGGCACAAGGCCGCGCGTCTTGGTCAGGTAACGCTCGCAGGTGCGCTCGAACATGGTGTCGAGCGCGTGGGCGATCAGGTCGTCCTTGGACTTGAAGTGGGCGTAGAAGCCGCCGTGGGTCAGGCCCTGACGCTTCATCAGGGTCACGACGCTGAGGCCACTGGGGCCGTCTTCGCGCAGCATGATGGCGGCTTCGGTCAGCAGCCTAAGCCGCGTCCGCTCCTTATGTTCGCCGTCATACCGCATGCCAGTCCGCCGTCACTGTACGAGTCAATGTTATCCGGGGCCTAATCTGCCTAAATCGGACCCGGAACACAAGATTTAGTATGTTTGAAATAGCAATTTATGGCTGTTGCGCCATCAGTTGAGTGACTTGATCCGGCGTCGGGCAGGTATTGGCTGACTTCACGGTCACCGAAAGCGCCGACGCGGCGGAGGCATAGCGCATGGCGTTGACCAGATTGTCGCCTTTGACTAGGCGTGTCACCAGCGCGCCGTTGAAGATGTCGCCGGCGCCGGTGGCATCCACGGCCTTGACCCTATAGGCGGGCAGCCGGACCAGGGCGCCGTCGATCAGGGCGGCGCAGCCTTCGGAGCCGAGCGTCACCAGGGCCTGTTTCGCTCCGGCGGCGACCAGGGCCTTAAGGCCGGTGATAAGTGAGGCCTCGGACAGGTCGGGTATGCCGGTCAGCTTCATCAGTTCGGTTTCGTTGGGCGTGACCAGGTCGGCCAGGGGCATCAGGTCCAGAGCTGCCGGATCGACTGGCGCCGGATTGAGCACGGTCAATACGCCGTGGGCGCGGGCGCGTTCTAGGGCATGACGAACGGTCGGGATCGGGACTTCGAGTTGGACGATCAGGGCTTTCGCAGCGGCAATAACGCTTTCCGCAGCATCGATATCGGCGGGCGACAACAGGCCGTTGGCGCCGGGGGTGACGACGATCATGTTCTGGCCGTCTTCGGCGACCAGGATATTGGCAAGGCCCGTTGTCGCACCGGGCAGGGCTTTGACATGATCGGTCAGGACGCCGTTGGCCGTGAGAAAGCCGGTCGCCTGGGGCGCCAGGGCGTCGTCACCGACAGCCGCGACCATGTGGGTCGTGACACCGAGCTTGGCGCAGGCGACGGCCTGGTTCAGCCCCTTGCCGCCGATGGCCTGGCGCATGGCCTTGCCGATGATGGTCTCGTTAGGCCTGGGCAGGGCTGTGACGTCGAGAAAAACATCGACATTGATACTGCCGGCAACGACGATAGACATGACCTGACCTCCGACCCGTGCGCTTTGCCAACAAGGCTATCGCATCAGACATGTTCAAGCTCCCTCCTCTCCATGCAATGGGGAGGGGGACCGCGAAGCGGTGGAGGGGTATGGGAAGGCCCAGCCGCCGCTGGGGTTCAGAACCATCCGGGATCTGAATAAGCCAGCCGTGCCGACAGCAAAGATACCCCTCTACCGCTTCGCGGTCCCACTCCCCACTTCGTGGAGAGGAGAAGAAAGAACCGTTTGCCGCAAATTTACATGAAAACAAAAGTTTGCCAGCCTTTTCTGATTACGGCTTCAATTTTTTGAACAAAAGGCTTAGGCTAGGGCGCCATGGGGAAACCGCCACAGTCACGGCTGAAACAGCGTAATACGGCCAAGATCCTGGACGCCGCCCAGCATGTCTTCGCGGCCTATGGCTACCATGGCGCCACCATCGACAAGGTGGCCGAACGCGCCGGCATGTCGCAACCCAACCTGCACAACTATTTCAAGACCAAGGCCGACCTGTACGCCGCCGTGCTGGACCAGACGCTGAGCCTGTGGCTGGACCTGATCGGCGACCTCGATCCGGCGGGTGAGCCCCAGGAAGAGCTGCGGCGCTATATCGGCCGGAAGATGGAGCTGTCGCGGCAGTTCCCGGAATCGTCGCGGGTCTTCGCCAACGAAGTTCTGCAGGGCGCAGCGGTACTGAAGACGATGCTCAAGACCCGGGTGCGCGACAATGTCCGCCTGTTTTCCGAAGCCATCGAAGGCTGGGTGGCGGCGGGCAAGATCCGCGCGGTCGATCCGTACCATCTGGTGTTTTTGATCTGGAGCGCGACCCAGCACTATGCAGATTTCGGCGCCCAGATCCGGGTGATTATGGACGTGCCGAAACTGACCAAGGCGCATTTCGAAGCCGCGGAGGAATCGATTTCCGAAATCATCCTGCGCGGCTTGGCGATTTGAGCCTGCTGCACTGCCAGAAAAACGCGCTTGCCATGGCCGAAATTCTCTGATTAGCTGATCAGACTGGAAGCCTCCAGCCGATAAGGAGCAAGGGTTTCATGAGTGCAGAAACGGCCCCGTTCGACCTGCCCGCACGGCCGGAAGCGCTCTCGCTCAAGGCGCTTGAGACCGCCGTCATCGTCATCGACATGCAAAACGCCTATGCCTCGCTGGGCGGTTATGTCGATCTGGCGGGCTTCGATATTTCCGGCGCGCAATCGACCATCGCCAATATCAAACGCACGCTTACGGCCGCCCGTGAAGCCGGCATCCAGGTCGTCTATTTGCAAAACGGCTGGGACCCCGACTATGTCGAGGCCGGCACGCCGCTCTCGCCCAACTGGCACAAATCCAACGCCCTGAAAACCATGCGCCGCAACCCCAATCTCCAGGGTAAGCTGCTGGCGCGCGGCGGCTGGGACTATGACATCATCGACGACCTCCAGCCCCAGCCCGGCGACATCAAGGTCGCCAAGACGCGCTATTCCGCTTTCTTTAACTCGCAGCTCGACAGCATCCTGCGGTCGCGTGGCATCCGCAACCTGATCTTCGTCGGCATCGCCACCAATGTCTGCGTCGAAAGCACCCTGCGCGACGGCTTCCATCTCGAATATTTCGGCGTCATGCTGGAAGACGCCACGCACCAGCTGGGGCCGGCCTTCATCCAGCAGGCGACGGTCTACAACATCGAAACCTTCTTCGGCTGGGTCGCCACGGTCGATGATTTCGTCAACGCCATCACATAGTGACTGTTATGGAAATGGGTCAGGCTGAGCCGAAAAGGGCTGATTTCGAGAACCGGAGCGGAGCGTACTTCAGTACGTGAGCACCGGAAGCACAGAAAGCGGCGCTTTGCAGGCCAGCATCACCCATTTACAAACAGTCACGTAGGAGGTTCCCATGCCCAAGACATCCATCAATCCGCCGGGCTTCCCCAAGCCGTTGGCGCCTTATTCATCCGGCACCAAGGCCGACGGTGTGGTCTATGTTTCCGGCACCCTGGCGATCGATCCGGATGGGTCGATCCATGCCCCGGACGATGCTTCGGCCCAGACCCGCCATATCCTCGAAACGATCAAGAAGGTGGTCGAGGCCGGCGGCGGCACCATGGACGACGTCACCTTCAACCACATCTTCCTGACCGACTGGGCGCACTATGCCGCCATGAACGCGGTCTATGCTGAGTATTTCCCGGGCGAGAAGCCGGCGCGTTTCTGTATCCAATGCGGTCTGGTCAAGCCCGGCCTGGTGGTCGAAATCGCCTCCGTCGCCCATGTCGGTCGCTGAGTTGGCCCCTGTTTCAGACGGCGAATTCCAGTTCATCAACGGGCTGGCAGTGACGGTCTATGGCTCGGGCGAACCGGTGATCATGTCGGCGGGCCTGGGCGGTTTGGGCGCCTACTGGCGGCCGCAACTCTCGGCGCTGTCAGGCTATCAAGTCGTCCTGTACGACCACCGCGGCACGGGCGAGAGCGCGCGCGACATCGGGGACGACTACAGCGCTGCTGACTTGGCCGACGACCTGTACCGCATCATCACCGGGCTGGATCTGGACAGCGCTCACGTCGTCGGCCACGCCGCCGGGGGGATTGCCGGGCTGCAGCTGGCGCTGGACCGGCCCCAGGTCGTCAAATCGCTGACCGTCGTCAACGGCTGGGCCAAGGCCGACCGCCATTTCAAGCGCTGTTTCGATATCCGTCTGGGCATTTACGAGGCCGGCGGGCCGGAAGCCTATCTGCGCGCCCAGCCGATCTTCCTGTTTCCGGCGGAATGGATTTCGGCCCATCTCGACGAACTGGATGCGCAGGCCGCCCACCATGCAGCGGGGTTCCAGAGCGAGGCGACCTTGCGCGCCCGCATCCGCGCCTTGGCCGAGTTCGACATTTCGCAAAAACTGGAAGAGATACAGACGCCGACCCTGGTCATCGCCGCTTTGGACGACATGCTGGTGCCGGTGCGGTCGTCGGTGGCGTTGTCGGACGGGTTGCCGGATTCGCAGTTCGTCGGACTGCCGTGGGGCGGGCATGCCTGCAACGTCACCGTGCCGGAAGATTTTAACGGATACCTGACAGAATTTCTCAAAGTCGTTTCGCAACAGGACCAGGGCTAACCATGGAAATCGGCGTCTTCATCCCCATCGGCAACAATGGCTGGCTCATCTCCGAGAACGCGCCGCAGTACATGCCCAGCTTCGAGCTGAACAAGACCATCGTGCAGAAGGCCGAGAGCTATGGCCTCGACTTCGCGCTCAGCATGATCAAGCTGCGCGGGTTCGGCGGCAAGACCGAGTTCTGGGAGCACAATCTCGAAAGCTTCACCCTGATGGCCGGGCTGGCGGCGGTGACGTCGAAGATCAAGATCTTTGCCACCTCGGCGACCCTGACCCTGCCGCCGGCGATCGTGGCGCGGATGGCCTCGACCATCGATTCGATCGCGCCCGGACGGTTCGGCATCAACCTGGTCACCGGCTGGCAAAAGGCCGAGTACGATCAGATGGGGCTGTGGCCGGGCGAGCAGCACTACCTCAAGCGCTACGACATGCTGAGCGAATACGCCCAGATCCTGCGCGACCTGTTCGACACCGGCGTGTCGGATTTCAAGGGCCAGTATTTCGAGATGACCGACTGCAAGGTCAGCCCGAAGCCGGCGGTGGCGCCCAAGATCATCTGTGCCGGGTCGTCCGACGAAGGCCTGGCCTTTTCGGCGCAATATGCCGACTACGCCTTCTGTCTCGGCGTCGGGGTCAATACGCCCAAGGCGTTCGAGAAGAACAATGTCCGCCTGAAAGCCGCCACCGACAAGACCGGTCGCGATGTCTCGACTTTTGTGCTGATGATGGTCATTGCCGACGAGACCGACGCCGCGGCCGAGGCCAAGTGGCAGTCCTATCGCGACGGGGTCGATGAGGACGCGGTCAAGTGGCTGAAAGCGCAGTCGGCGCCCAATGCCGTCAACAAGACCACCAATACGGTGCAGCTGTCCGACACCGTGTCGGCGGTGAACATCAATATGGGCACGCTGGTCGGCTCCTACGCCAAGGTCGCGGCCATGCTGGATGAGATGGCCGAGGTTCCGGGCACCGGCGGCGTGCTGTTGACCTTCGATGATTTCGTCAAGGGCATGGACGACTTCGGCACCAAGATCCAGCCGTTGATGAAAACCCGCCAGCACCTGAAAGTCGATGCCGCGTAAGATCATCATCGATACCGATCCGGGCCAGGACGATGCCCTGGCGCTGCTGCTGGCCCTGGCCTCGCCGGAGGAGCTCGATATCCTGGGCGTCGTGGCGGTCGCCGGCAATGCGCCGCTGCGCCACACGCTGAACAATGCCCGCAAGATCCTGGAACTGTCGGGCCGGACCGATGTCAAGCTGTTTGCCGGTTCCGATCGGCCGTTGCGGCAAACCCTGGTCACGGCCGAACATGTCCATGGCGAAACCGGGCTGGACGGTCCCGACCTGCCCGATCCGACCTATCCGGTCGAAGCGCAGTCCGGCGTCGACTTTATCGTCGAAACATTGCGCGCAATCGATGACGTCACGGTGGTCACGCTCGGGCCGCTGACCGACCTCGGCCGGGCGTTCCAGCAGGCGCCGGACATCGCTTCCCGGGTTCGCGAAGTGGTCATGATGCTGGGTGCCTGGCGCGAACTGGGCAATGTCACCCCGACCGCCGAGTTCAACGCCTATGTCGATCCGGATGCCGTCGATATGGTGCTCAACAGCGGTGCGCCCCTGACGCTTTTGCCGCTGGACGCCACGCACAAGGTGCTGTCGACCCAGGACCGGCTGCAGGTGTTGCGCGATATGGGCAATGTCACCGGACCGAAGGCGGCGATCATGCTCAAAGCCTCCGAACGCTTCGACATCAAAAAATATGGCTGGGCAGGGGCGCCGCTGCACGACCCGTGCACCATCGCTTATCTGTTGAAACCGGAACTGTTCACCGGCCGTGCGGTCAATGTCTCGGTCGAAACCCAGAGCCCACTGACCTTAGGCATGACCGTGGTCGATTGGTTCAAGGCCACCGACCGCCCCGCCAATGTCAACTTCATCCACGATGCCGAGGCCGTGGGCTTCTACGACCTCTTGTTTGAGCGGCTGCGGCGCCTACCTTAAGGACCTCTGACGGAGGTTCATGATGGTCAAGGCGATACGGGTACACACTACCGGCGGGCCGGAGGTCATGGCGCTCGAAGACATCGAGGTTGGTCAGCCGGGTCCGGGCCAGGCGCGGGTGCGTCACACCGCCATCGGCGTCAACTTCATCGACACCTATTTCCGCAGCGGCCTGTACAAGGCCGCCCTGCCCCTGATCCCCGGCAATGAAGCCGCCGGCGTGGTCGAGGCCATCGGCGATGGCGTGACCGAGGTGGCGGTCGGCGACCGGGTCGCCTATCTCGACGGCCCCGGCACCTATGCGCAGGCGCGGCTGGTCAAGGCCGACAAGCTGATCCCCCTGCCCGACGGCATCAGCGACGAAACCGCCGCCGCGGTCATGCTGAAAGGCCTGACGGCGCAATACCTGCTGCGGCGGACCTTCAAGGTGTCGGCCGAACATACGGTGCTGTTCCATGCCGCTGCCGGCGGGGTCGGGCTGATCTTCGGGCAGTGGGCCAAGCATCTGCGCGCCACGGTGATCGGGACGGCCGGTTCGGCAGAGAAGGTCGAACTGGCGCTGAAGCACGGCTACGACCACGTCATCAACTACCGCGATGAGGATTTCGTGGCGCGGGCCGTGGAACTAAACCACGGCCGCAAGGTCGATGTCGTTTATGATTCCGTCGGCACGGATACGTTTCCGGGCTCGCTGGATGTGTTGCGGCCGCTGGGAATGTTCGTGTCGTTCGGCCAGTCGTCCGGGCCGATCCCGCCGTTTGACATCGGTATCCTGAATGCCAAGGGCTCGCTGTTCATGACCCGGCCGAGTTTGTGGGCCTATAACCCCGATCGTGAGACCTTGCTGGCAGCGGCAGCGGAACTGTTCGAGCTGATCGAGAGCGGCATCATCACGGTCGATATCCGCCAGCGCTTCGACCTGAAGGACGCCCGCGCGGCGCATGAGGCTCTGGAAGGACGGCAAACGACGGGCGCCACGATCCTGGTGCCCTGAGCGGTCTGACACAAGTAGCAATTACCCGCCGGTCGACAGGGCCTTGAAACGGTGGCTCATCGCTTTGCGGCGCTCGTGGCTGGCTTGCTTCGCATTCTCGACCGCCAGAACCTCGGTGGCGTTCAGCAGGTGCTCAATCACCCGGTCCATATGGTCATGCATGGCCTGACGCGCCTGGACCGCCGAACGCGCCTTCAAGGCATTCATGATGCCGGTATGTTCGTCGATGCGCTGCTTCATGCCCAGATCCGCCGCCCGGGCCAGGATGGTCTTGGCCAGGGGAGAGCGGTAACGCCAGTCCCACAGGTTCTCGACACAGGCGACCATGGCGCCATTGCCGGTGATGTTGGCGATGCTGATGTGGAATTCGCGGTCGGCGGCCTCGGCCTTGGCCGGGTCGGGGTCGTCCATCGACCGGACCAGACGCTCCAGTTCCTCGATCTGATCATCATGGACCAGGGTCGCCGCCATGGCCGCGACCTCGCCCTCGAACAGCCGCCGGGCCTCGATCAGCTCAAAGGCGCCGATTTCGGAGTCGCTGATTGGCGCGGCCTTGCCCTTGTTTTCGACGACCAGAATGCCGTGGCCGTGTTTGGCCTCGATCATGCCCAGGATTTCCAGGGCGATCAAAGCTTCACGCAGGGTGGGGCGCGAGACGCCGAACTGAACCGCCAGGTCACGCTCGGTCGGAAGCCGGTCGCCGGGCTTGTAACGTCCGGACTCGATTTCGGCAGCTATGGAATCGGCGATTTGACGATAGAGTTTCTTGGTTTCGGACATCGGCGCTGTAACGGTGATTCTTAAAAAGGTATGACCTTTATCACCTTCGCTTTCAACGAAAAAATCGGCCAGCCATGGAAGGCTGGCCGTTGCTCAGGGAAGACCAGGTTACACTTTTTACAGCTGTTTTTTAGAACCGGCCGCGAACACCGAACATGACCGTCTTGCCCGGGGTGTAGTACCACATGGGCGCGCCGTCATATTGGAAGTTCTGCGTCAGGGTCGAGTCGGTCAGGTTGGTCGCGTCCAGGGTCAGGTCCAGGTCGACGCCCAGGCCGAAGGCTTCCTTCAGGTTGACGCTGGCCGACAGGTCCAACTGCTCGTAGCTTTCGTTGAACAGGGCGGCGTTGGTGATGCCGTTCTGGTTGGCGCCTGAAGCCTGGGAACCGTCACGATAGGTGTTCGACAGGCGCACGGAGTAGCCGTGCTTTTCGTAGAACGCCGTGAAGTTCCAGGTCGTTTCCGGCACGCCCAGGGCGATGGCCGGCGCGGCGCCTGTACCCTTCTGCTTGATGGAGGTGTAGTTGGCGCTGTAGCCGAAGCCATCCAGCGACTCGAACCACTGATCCAGCGGCTGCACCCAGGCGAATTCCAGGCCGTCGATGGTCAGTTCACCCGAAGCATTGACCTGTTGGGTCAGGATGATCGGGAGGTTGTTGATGGTCGCCAGGTCGGTACAGCCGCAGCGCGTGCGCAGGGCCTGCTGCTGGGTCGGGTTCAGCGTATCGTAGTTGACGCCGTAGTTGTTCAGGTACGAGAAGGCATAGGTGTTGTTCTGGTTGGCGGTAAAGCCGGTGACCTTCTTGTTGAAGGCGGTCACGGAGACATAGCCTTCCGCACCGGTGTACCATTCCAGGCCGAAGTCCAGGTTGTCGGCCAGGTAGGGCGTCAGCGACGGATTGCCGACCGAGCCGATATCGGCCGACGGGCTGCCGAAGCTCAGGCCCGGCAGCATGCTGCTGGGGTTCGGACGCGTCATGGTCTGCGACATCGCGAAGCGGGCGAGCAGATTGTCCTTCACGTTGAAGGCCAGGTTCACCGACGGCAGGTAGTTCTTGTACTTGGCCGTGGTGTAGACGAAGTTGACGATCGCCGGATAACGGCCGCCGTCCGCCGGGGCGGGACCTGTGACCGGGGTATTGCGCGGATCGGCGAAGGACAGCTGTCCGGCAATGGTCTGGTCGGTCGTCACGGCGCGGATACCGAAGTCGTAGCGCAGGCGGTGACCAAAGATGTCACGGTCGCCGGTCACCTGGATGTAGGCACCTTCGACCTTTTCCTTGATGAAGGAGCGCGGCGAGCTGATGTTCGAGCCGCCGGCGGCCGGGGCACTGGCCAGGAATTCATAATACTTCGAATCCTTGGCGAAGCGGTCCCAGTCGACGTTCACATAGCCGAACGGTCCGGGCATCATGTAGCTGGCCAGGGCGGTTTGCGGGATCAGCGAGCCGCGGTAATTGACCGTGCCGGTGGCGCCGGCGGTGTAGAAGGTGCCGTAACCGGGATAGGCCGGATAGCCGGCGGCCAGGGCGGCCGTGCGGTCGGTGATGACTTCGCCCTTACAGGCCGGCTGCGAGTTGGGACCGGGCAGGAAGAGGCTGGGGTTGTTGCCGCAGGCCGCGTTCTGCCACGCCTGGGAATTGTCATACGGCGTGATCTTGCGCTGCATGTCGTCATAGGCATAGCCGAAGCGGATATTGAAGTCCGGCGTACCCCACATCAGGTCGGTGTGGAAGCCGCGGGTCTGGGTTTCGCGTTCTTCCGACTGCAGGTTCACGCGCCCGCCGTTCCAGGTGAAGTTCTTCGGATCGTTCAGGTCGATATTGGCGGTGACCGTCGGATGGCCGTCGGTGTTCTTCAGGGTCGCCGTCACGCCCGACGACGCCGGGGTCACGACCAGGAAGGTCGGCGAGTCGCGGCGGAATTCGCCCTTGGTGTAGTTGGCGTCGAACGTCCACTTCAGGTCGTCGGCGATCTGCCAGGTGAAGCCGGGATTGAACGACTGGAAGGTGTTCTTTTCGTCGAACGGCCGGTATTCCAGGAAGAACTGGGCATTGGCCAGGGTCGCTTCGGTGACGATACAGCCGTTGCTGCAGTCGCTGCGGTCGACCATCATGTTCAGCGGAATGGCCGAGCCGTTACGGCCGACCAGGTTCATGTCGGTGCGTTCCTGGTCGTTCTTCTTTTCCGTGGCCATGGTGTCCAGCCAGAAGCGCATGTCTTCGTTCGGACGCCATTCGAAGCTGAGGACAGCCGAGGTCCGTTCGCGCGTGCCGTAATAGTGCATCGGACGCGACAGGCGCGGAATCAGGCCGTTGTCGATCTGCTGGATGGTCAGGCCGGGGTTTTTGGCGAGCAGGAGGGCCTGGTCGATGGTGGTGCCGGTGATCAGGCCGTTGCCGGCATTCGCTGGAACCGTGGCCGGGATGGTCCAGTTGCCGCCGCCGGTATTGTTGCGGCTCGAAGCCGGGTTCATGGCCGCGTTCAGGTTGGCATTGGTCCAGCCGATCGATTCATAACCCTCGACCGAGATCTGGGTCTTCTGGTGGGCGATACCGGCCAGGACGCCGAAATTGCCCCACTTCTTGGAGACGAGGAACGAACCCTTGTAGCCCATGTCGTCGGCCAGGCTGTTCTTGATGCCCGAGAAGGAATACTGGATCTTGTCGCCCTTGACGTCGAACGGACGGGCCTGGCGCATATTGACCGCGCCGGTGGCGCCGCCTTCGACCAGGCTGGCGCTGGGCGACTTGGTGACGGTCAGTTGGGTGAACAGCTCCGGCGGGAAGATGTCGAGGTCGACTTCGCGGTTGGAGTTGCTGGTATTGACGTCGCCGGTCGAGGCCACCGACACCGGTGCGCCGTTCAGCAGCACGCGGGTGAAGGACGAGCCCAGGCCGCGGATGGCGATGGTGGTGCCTTCACCGGTGATTTCGCGGGCGATAGTGATGCCCGGGATGCGGTTGAACGATTCCGCCAGGTTGGTGTCCGGGAACTTGCCCATGTCTTCGGCGTAGATGGCGTCTTCGAAACCGACCGCACGCTTCTTGGCGGCCGTCGAGTTCTGCAGCGAGCCGCGGTAGCCCGTAACGACGACGACGGAGTCTTCGCCGGCCGGGGCGGCGGTCTGGGCGTTGGCTGCGGATACACCGAGGCCCGACAGGCCGGTCAGCAGCGTGGCGCCCAGCAGCGCCAGTTTGAAATTACGGGAGTTCCCCGATGTGAAAGCCATGATTTTCCTCTCCCTGTTCAGGGTGTGCACGGTGTCGTGTTCTTATAGGAGCCGGCTTTGGCGCCGGTTCTCATGGGCGCAGTGGTAGTTGGCCTGTCCTGTTTTGTCAATAAAGGCCTGACCAATATGCGGGATGATGGTCGGAGATTGACAGCGCTTTCCGTTCAAACGCGTTGCAAAAGCGCTGAGGTGTGTATTTTTATAGGTGATAAATAATTGAATTAAATGAATAATAAATTCATGGCTTGACCTTTTTGTTTGTCTGATCGTGGGAAGAATTAATGGTCTGATGTGTCATTTTTGAAACGATGTTCTGTGCCGGAAAGCCTTCGCATCTGCGGAATTTGATCTGACCATGTGCAGACCAAATTTATGAGCGTGCGTAAGCGTTTACATGTATTCCGTCATCCAAAAGCGCGATGTCCGACAAAAAAGCTTGCAATTGACGGCTGGATCGGATCAAAGTGAGATATTGGTAAGACCAATGCTGGTGTGCGTTCCTGAATATCTGTGTTCGGGGCGTGTCGGGGGGCCTTGGAAGGGGCGCCGCAGCAGGGTTCGAGGGCGGAAAGACGAGGTAAGCGTGCATGCCGGATTCCAGCCGTGCCCCCGAAAAGACCGTAGCGGTGTCCAGCCCCGAGGTGGCGCGTGACACCTTCGGCCCGGTGACCATCCGCTCGGCGCGGGTGATTGTCACTTGTCCCGGCCGCAACCTGGTCACCCTGAAGATCGAAACCGACCAGGGCGTCTATGGTCTGGGTGACGCCACCCTGAACGGCCGCGAAAAGGCCGTCGTTGCCTATCTGGAAGAGCACGTCATTCCGGTCCTGATCGGCCGTGACGCTCACCGCATCGAGGACATCTGGCAATATCTGTACAAGGGCGCCTATTGGCGCCGCGGTCCGGTGACCATGTCGGCCATTGCTGCGGTCGATACGGCGCTGTGGGACATCAAGGGCAAGCTGGCCGGCTTGCCGGTTTATCAGCTTCTGGGCGGCCGCTGCCGCGATGGCGTCATGGTCTATTGCCATGCCAACGGCACCTCGATCGAGGATACGCTGGAGGTGGCCCAGGACTACAAGGCCGCCGGCTACAAGGCGATCCGGCTGCAGTGCGGCGTGCCGGGCCTGGCCTCGACCTATGGCGTGTCGAAGGACAAGCTGTTCTATGAGCCCGCCGACAACGAGTTGCCAACGGAAAATCTGTGGGATACGGCGGCCTATCTGCGCATCGTGCCCGAGTTGTTCAAGGCGGGACGCGAGGCCCTGGGCTGGGATGTTCACCTATTGCACGACGTCCATCATCGCCTGACGCCGATCGAGGCCGGCCGGTTGGGTCGGGACCTGGAGCCGTACCGCCCGTTCTGGATCGAAGACGCGACGCCGGCCGAGAACCAGGAGGCCTTCCGTCTGATCCGCCAGCATACGACGACCCCCCTGGCCGTGGGGGAAATCTTCAATACCCTTTGGGACTGCAAGGACCTGATCCAGAACCAGTTGATCGATTATATCCGGGCGACGGTGGTTCATGCTGGCGGAATCAGTCACCTGCGCAAGATTGCTCAGTTCGCCGATGTCTTCGGGGTCAAGACGGGCTGTCACGGTGCGACGGACCTGTCGCCGGTGACCATGGCGGCGGCGCTGCATTTCGACCTGTCGATTCCGAACTTCGGCATTCAGGAATTCATGCGGCATACGGATGCGACCTACGAGGTCTTCCCGCACGGCTATAGTTTAAGCCAGGGCTATATGGATGTCAGCGACGCGCCGGGCCTGGGCGTGGACATCGACGAGGCCAAGGCGGCCAGGTATCCCTATAAACGCGCCTACCTGCCGGTGAATCGCCTGCGTGACGGGACGATGTTCGACTGGTAGGGTTCAAGAAAGAAACCCCACCACCACGCGTCGCTACGGCCTTTGGCCTTCGCTAGCGCGGTCCCCCTCCCCAACACGTGGGGAGGAAAAGAAAAGATAAGTCGTTCTTACCTTCTCCTCCCCACGTGTTGGGGAGGGGGACCGCACGAAGCCGTAGCAAAGCGAAGGCGAAGTGGGGTGGTGGGGCAATACGAACGTCGGAGGTCAACTCCGCAGATTGAGGAAATGCCGATGCTTCGCCGACTGCTGATTGCCTTCTGCCTGCTGTTTTCAGCCGCGACCGCTGCCAATGCCGAAGATGGCTATGACCTCTGGCTGCGTTACAAGCCGGTCGAAGCCTCGCAGGGCGCTGATTACAAAACCCGCGCCACGGCCATCGTCACGGGCAGCACCCCGACCCTGGATGTCGCCAAACGCGAACTGCAGCGTGGCTTAGGTGGCCTCCTCGCGGCCGCGCCGATGACCAGCAACACCATCGCAGACGGCGCTATCGTCCTGGCCACGCCCGCTGACAGCCGTGGCTTCGCCATCCCCGTAGGCCTCGATCGCGAAGGCTTCGTCATCCGGTCCACCACCCTGGACGGCCATCCCGTCACCGTCATTGCCGGCGGCAGCGATATCGGCGTCCTCTACGGCGCCTTCCGCTATCTCAGCCTGATCCAGACGCAGAAATCGACCGCCGGCCTCGACATTCAGGACGCCCCGAAACTGGACCTGCGTGTGCTCGATCACTGGGACAATCTCGACGGCCATGTCGAGCGCGGCTATGCCGGTACGTCGCTGTGGGACTGGTGGCGGCTGCCCGACCGGGTCGATGCGCGCTATGACGACTATGCCGCCGCAAATGCCTCGATCGGCATCAATGGTGCCGTGCTCAACAATGTCAACGCCAAGGCCGATTCGCTGACCGAGCCCTACCTGCGCAAGGCGGCTGCCATCGCAAATGTCCTGCGGCCCTACGGCATCAAGGTCTATCTGTCGGCGCGGTTTTCGGCCCCGATCGACCTGGGCGGGCTCAAGACCGCCGACCCGGAAGATCCGGACGTCGCCGCCTGGTGGCAGGCCAAGGCTGACGAAATCTATACCATTATCCCCGACTTCGGCGGCTTCCTGGTCAAGGCCAATTCCGAAGGCCAGCCCGGCCCCGGCGACTACAAACGCACCCACGCCCAGGGCGCCAATATGTTGGCCAAGGCGTTGAAACCCCACGGTGGCATCGTCATGTGGCGGGCCTTTGTCTACTCCGAACATGACGCCACCGACCGCGCCAAGCAAGCCTACCTGGAGTTCCAGCCGACTGACGGCCAGTTTGCCGACAATGTTCTGGTCCAGATCAAGAACGGCGCCATCGACTTCCAGCCGCGCGAGCCCTTTCATCCGCTGTTCGGCGCCATGCCGAGGACCCAGCAGATGATGGAGTTCCAGATCACCAAGGAATATCTCGGCTTTTCCACCCATCTCGCCTACTTGGCCCCGATGTGGGAGGAGGTCCTGCAAGCCGATACCTTCGCCAAGGGCAAGGGCTCGACCGTGGCCAAGGTTATCGACGGCAGCCTCGACGGCCATACGCTGACGGGCATGGCCGGGGTGGCCAATATCGGTGATGACCGCAACTGGTCGGGTTCGGACTTCGACCAGGCCAACTGGTACGCCTTCGGCCGCTTTGCCTGGAATCCTGACACGAAATCAGCCGAGATCGCCGAGGACTGGACGCGCATGACCTGGAGCAACGACCCCAAGGTTGTCTCGACCATCGTTCCGATGATGATGGGCTCACGCGAAGCCGTGGTGCACTATATGACGCCGCTGGGCCTGGCCCACCTGATGGATACCGGCCACCATTACGGCCCAGGGCCTTGGGTGTCGGAGTTGGGCCGGCCGGAATGGAACCCGGCCTATTACCACAAGGCCGATCTGAACGGCATCGGCTTCGACCGGACCAAGACCGGCTCCAACGCCCTGGGTCAATATACGCCCCAGGCCGCCAAACCATGGCTCGAGGCCAAAAAGACCGATGAGCGTTTCCTATTGTGGTTCCACCACGTGCCGTGGGACTTCAAGATGAAGTCCGGTCGCCCCCTGTGGGACGAACTGGTCGTCACCTACAGCCAGGGTGTCGACGAGGTCTCGGCCATGCGGAAAACCTGGGCCACTCTTGAAGGCGATATCGATTCGGAGCGCTTCAACGCGGTGGCCGCCAACCTGGCCATCCAGGAACGCGAAGCGCAATGGTGGCGCGACGCCTGCCTGACATATTTCCAGTCGGTGTCGAAACGCCCCTTGCCGGCGGGCTATACGCTCCCGGGCATCACCGTCGAGCAATACCGCAAGCGCGTCTTCCCCTACGCGCCGGGGCGGGGGTAATCTTTTCTCACCCATTGATGCGTAATCCGGTTTAGGATGGACGACGCAGTTTTTTTGGGCTTCGACATGTCCGTCCGGTTTGAGTTTCTGCCACCCAGTCCCGCCCTGGCTCACCTCATCCGTCAACATCAGATTATCCGACTTAGCTTTGCGGCGTCGGACTGCGTCCCGCTTAAGCCCTATTGGCCACGCCCGTCGTCGTCTCTGGCCTTTTACAGCCGTGATCCGGAATGGATCCGGCCTCTCGGCGCCTCCCAGTCAAGGCGAAAGCCGCGGGCGGTCTTGATCGGCCAGCCCACGCGGACCACTCTGCGTGAGGGCGGTCGGGATTTCAGCGTTTACCAGGTCGAGTTTCAGCCTGGCGCTCTGTACGCACTCACCGGCCTCGCCTTGAGCGAATTGACCGACGGTGATATCGACGCCGAGGCCGTCTTTCCGCCGGACTTCGCCTGCCTGATCCGGGAGGTCGAAGATACCGAGGACTCCGGGCACAGGATTCGGGCTTGCGAAACCTGGCTTCAACGCCACTATCAACGCAGGCAACGTCCGACAGCGGCCGCGGAGGCCATAGCGGACCGCCTGCTGCAACAGCCGTCAATGGAGATTGATCGGCTGGCCCGTCGCCACGACATCGGCGTACGACAATTGCGCCGCGCCTTCCAAGAACGCATCGGCGTATCGCCCAAGCTGTTTGCCCGCATCGCCCGCTTCGACACGCTGGTCCGGCTCAGCAACCGCCATCCGACGCATGACTGGCTCAGTTTGGCCATTGAGGCCGGCTATTATGATTATCACCATCTGCGGCGCGACTTTCGCGAATTCTGTGACATGGCGCCGAACGATTTTCGCACCGTCGAAGCCGCGTCACCAGAACGGCAATTCGGCTTTCGAGAAGATTAGTTCTGTCCGTTCTGTACCACCGGGCAGAGGCCGGCCCCGTGTAAGCTGCGTCGATCAATCGTCGCAAAGGTTCGGACATGTCGGCACCCCCAAAAAGCCGGGACAGTTACTTTTTTCTGTTCCTCATGGTCGTCATCTGGATCGGCATGTTCGCCGGCTTCGGCGGGGACATCGCCAAAAAATACGAAAAAATGCAGGGGCTTCACTACCCGGTGATCGTCCATGTCCATGCCGCCGCCTATGTCGGGTGGATGGTGTTGCAGACACTCCAGATCCTGCTGATTCGCGCCGGAAACAACAGCCTGCATAAACGCCTGGGCGCTTTCGGCGTCCTGCTGCTGATCTTCATGCTGATTGTCGGACCATGGGCGGAATTAGATTTCGAGCGCCGCACCCTGGGCACAGCCGACGCCAAGACGGCCTTCATGGTGATCGCCATGGCGGGTGTGGTCATGTTCGGTGCCCTGGCCTCGGCCAGTATCCTGTTGCGCAACCAGGCCGAGGCGCACAAACGCCTTATGATGTTGGCGTTGATTTCGATCACGACGGCCGGCTATGGCCGATGGCTGACCCGTCCGATCCTCGGCGTGATGGAAGATGCCGGTTTGTCGCTGAATTTCCTGACGTTCTGGATGGCCTTCAATGCGGCACCGATCGTGCTGACCCTTGTGATCGGCGTGCGCGATCTGATCCATCTGCGCCGTCTTGTGCCGGCCCTTGTATGGGGCGCCGCTTTCATGACGGCTGTCCAGATATTGTCCGCCTGGATCTATTTTTTGCCGGCATGGAAACCCATCGCCGAACGCTGGGTAAGTGGATAGATCGTGGCCTCTGTCTTTTCTGCCGCACCGCCGAAACGCTTGTTTTGTCAGCATTTCCATTTGTAATCGATTACACTTTATGCTTACCTCCCGAGTCAAATCCGCACAAGCGGCGGCTCCTCGGGAGGGAACCATGACATCTGAAACCAAAGGTAATGGCGGTTTATTCGCCATGTCCTTCGCTGCCATCACGGCGACGTCCTTCTGCTTTATCCTGCGGGCCCTGGTCATCGGCCACTGGGGCACCGAATTCGCCCTCAGCGAAACGCAAAAGGGCGAGCTGGCCGGGGTCGGCCTGTGGCCCTTCGCCATCTCCATCGTCCTGATCTCGCTGGTCATCGACAAGGTCGGCTTCAAGCTGACCTACTGGTTCGCCGCCATCTGCCATGTTGTCGGTCTGGCCCTGCTGTTCATGGCCAATGGCTACTGGATGCTCTATATCGGCACCTTCATCATGGCGCTCGGCAATGGCGCGGTCGAAGCCGCCGCCAACCCGCTGATCGCCACGGCCTACAGCCACGACAAGCCGAAATGGCTGAACCGGCTGCATGCCGGCTGGCCGGGCGGCATGATCCTGGGCGGCCTGCTGGCCATGGGCCTGGGCTATTTCGCCCCGGAAGCCGGCTGGCGTGTCACCGTCGGCCTGATGATTATCCCGGTCCTGGTCTACACCTTCCTGCTGCTGAAGCAGAAGTTCCCGGTCTCCGAACGCGTCGCTCACGGCGTGTCGTACAAGACCATGCTGGGCGAAGCCGGCTTCATCTCGGCCTTCATCCTGGCGGCCCTGATCATGCTGGAAATCGGCCGGGTCTTCTCCCTGCCGACCGTCGCCTTCATGGGCATGTCCCTGCCGGCCGTCGCCCTGACGATCGCCGCCGTGGCCGCCGTGGTCTATGCCTTCTTCGCCGGTTCGCCCGGGCGCCCACTGTACATCCTCCTGCTGGTGCTGATGATGCCTCTGGCTGTCACCGAACTGGCCACCGACAGCTGGATCTCCGAGCTGATGGGGCCGGAAATGCAGAAGATCGGCCTAGCGGCAGGCTGGGTGCTGATCTACACCAACCTGATCGTCTTCGTGATCCGCATCTTCGCCGGCACGCTGATCGAAAAGTTCAAGCCTCTGGGCGTGCTGGCTATGGCGTCAGGCGTGGCCGCCGTCGGCATCTTCCTGATGGCCGGCGCGGCCGGTCCGGCCATCCTGGCCGCCGCCACCCTTTACGGTATCGGCAAGAGCTTCTTCTGGGGCACCTCCATGGCGGTCGCTTCGGAACAGTTCCCGAAAGCCGGCGCCATCGGCATCAACATGTTCGGCGGCGCCGGCATGCTGGCCGCCGGTATCCTGGGCACCGTCCTGCTGGGCGCCACCCAGGACGCCTCGACCCGCGAAGGCCTGAAGCGCCACGACGAAGCCCAGGGCACGGCCCTGACCGCGACCTACCTGACCCAGGAAAAGGTCAGCATCTTCGGCCGCTACCCCGCTCTGGACGAGGCCGCCGTCGCTGCTGCGCCGGAGGCCGACAAGGCCGTGTTCACCGAGCTGGCGGTCACCGCCAAGAAGGATGCGCTGAAGGAAATGGCCCTGCTGCCGGTCATCACCCTGCTGGTCTATCTGGGCCTGATCTTCTGGTTCCGCAGCCGCGGCGGTTATCGTCCCGTCGTGCTGGGCCAAGAGACGACTGAAGGCAAGGGCAAGAATGACTAAGCCACTCAGAATGGGTCTTGCCGGGGGCGGTCCCGGCTCGTTCATCGGCGCTGTCCATGTCATGGCGGCGCAGTTGGACCGCCGTATCGTCCTGGCGGGCGGCGTGTTCAGTCGCGATCCGGTGAAGTCGGCCGAGGGCGGAGCCCATTACGGTGTCAAGGCCTGGACCAGTATCGACGCCATGCTCAGTTCGGGCGAGGTCGACTTTGTCTGCGTCGCCACGCCCAACGATTCGCACTTCGCCATCGCCCAGAAGGCCTTGACGTCGGGCGTCCACGTCATGAGCGACAAGCCGGCGACCCTGACCCTAGCCGAGGCCAAGTCGTTGCGCGACGTCGTGCGCGCCACCGGCAAACAATACGGCCTGACCCACACCTATACCGGCTATCCGCTGGTCCGCGAGGCGCGCCAACTGGTCGCCGACGGTGTGCTGGGCAAGGTCCGCAAGATCGTGGTCGAATACAGCCAGGGCTGGCTGACCGAAGCCGTGTCGAACAAACAGGCCGACTGGCGCACCGATCCGTCGCGGTCGGGCCTGGGCGGCTGTTCCGGCGATATCGGCACCCATGCTTTTCAACTGGCCGAGTTCGTCTCGGGCCTGACCGCCACTGAGCTCTATGCCGACCTTGGCCGTGTCGTGCCGGGCCGGGCGCTCGACGATGATTGCAACATCCTGCTGCGCTACGACAACGGCGCACGCGGGGTGCTTATTGCCTCCCAGATCGCCGCCGGCGACCGTAATGGCTTGCGCCTGCGTGTCTACGGCGAAAAAGGCGGTCTCGATTGGCGTCAGGAGCTGCCCAACACCCTGACGCTTAACCGGCATGACGGACCCACCGAGGTCCGTCATGCCGGCTCTTCTTATCTGCTGCCGGTGGCGCAGGCGGGCACCCGCCTGCCGGCCGGTCATCCCGAAGGCTATGTCGAAGCCTTCGCCAATCTCTACAAGGATTTCGCCGATCAGATCGAAACCGGCCAGGGCACCCTGGTCCCGGGCATCGAGGACGGCGTCCGCGGCATGGCCTTCGTCACCGCCGCGGTGCAATCGAGCGACCGCCGGCAATGGCTGGCCCTGAAAGACCTGATATGACCAAGCTGACCAACCTCAAGGGACCGGCCATCTTCCTGGCCCAGTTCATCGGCGATGCTGCCCCGTTCAACAGCCTGGAAGGCATGGCCAAGTGGGCCTCCGCCTATGGCTATAAAGGCCTGCAGATCCCGACCTCGACGCCGCACATCTTCGACCTGGAACAGGCGGCGGTGTCGCAGACCTATTGCGACGACGTCAAGGGCATGCTGGCTTCGTACGGCCTGGAGCCGACCGAGCTGTCGACCCACCTGCAAGGCCAGTTGGTGGCGGTTCACCCGGCCTATGACCTTTTGTTCGACGGGTTCGCGCCCCTGGCCTACCAGGGCAAGCCGAAGGAGCGCCAGGCCTGGGCGGTCGAGCAGCTGAAACTGGCAGCCAAGGCTTCGCAGCGCCTGGGTCTGAAGGCCCACGCGACGTTCTCGGGCGCCCTGGCCTGGCCGTATTTTTATCCGTGGCCGCAACGCCCGGCGGGCCTGGTCGAGGAAGCCTTTGCCGAACTTGGCCGGCGCTGGCGCCCGATCCTGAATGCGTTCGATGCCGCCGGCGTCGACTGCTGCTATGAAATCCATCCGGGCGAAGACCTGCACGACGGGGCGACCTTCGAGCGCTTCCTGGCCGAGGTCAGCAACCACCCACGCGCCAATATCCTGTTCGATCCCAGCCACTTCGTGCTGCAGCAGCTCGATTACCTGAGCTACATCGACATCTATCACGACCGCATCAAGATGTTCCACGTCAAGGATGCCGAGTTCACACCGAACGGCCGTTCGGGCGTCTATGGCGGCTACCAGGGCTGGGTCGAACGTCCCGGCCGGTTCCGTTCGCTGGGCGACGGCCAGGTGAAGTTCAAGGAGATCTTCTCCAAGCTGGCGGGCTATGGCTATGACGGCTGGGCGGTGCTGGAGTGGGAATGCTGTTTGAAGCATCCGGAAGACGGCGCGCGTGAAGGCGCGTCCTTTATCCGCGATCACATTATCCACGTCACCGAAAAGGCTTTCGACGACTTCGCCGGTGGCAAGAAGTCGGGAGACTTCAACCTGCGTGTGCTGGGGTTGAAGGAGTAGACTCACTTATCCTCCCCCGCGTGCGGGGGAGGTGCCGCCGCATGGCGGCGGAGGGGGAGCCGGGAGCTCGGAACGCCCCCTCCGTCTCGAGCCTCGCCGGCAGGCAACACTTCGGCCCATAGGGGGCCTCGCTTGCTCGCCACCTCCCCCGCAAGCGGTGGAGGATAAGAGGTTGCCCATGGACACTTTGCGCCGTTCCCTGCTTTTGTCGCCCCTGATCCTGACCGCCGATGCGGCCAGGGCCCAGACCGCCGCGCCCGAAGTCGCCCAACCCAAGACAGTGGCCTGGCCGACGCCGACCCTGACCCTCGACCTGTGGCCCACCCCGCCGAAAGGCCCGAAGCTCACGGAAACCGTCGAAGAGGTCTCCACAGACCCCAATATCCGCCTGCGCCGGGTCCAGGGCATCTCGACCCCGCGCCTGGCTGTCTTTCCGGCGAAAAAGCCCAACGGCGGCGCCATGCTGATCATCCCGGGCGGCGGCTTTTCGTGGAACTATTTCGACCACGAAGGCTATCAACTCGCCGACTATCTCAACGGCCAGGGTTTCACCTGCTTCGTGCTGTTCTACCGCCTGGCCAATGACGGCTGGGATAATCGCGCCGAGGTCGGCCTGATCGATGCCCAACGCGCTATGCGGGTCATCCGCCATCATGCCACGACATTCAAACTGGACCCGGTCCGTGTTGGCGTTGCGGGCTTCAGCGCCGGCGGCTTCATCACCGCTTCCCTGGCCACACGCCATGCCCAGAATCTCTATCCCGCCGTCGATGCCGCCGATAACCTCGACGCCCGCCCATTCGCATCGGCGCCCATCTATCCGGTGCTGACCCTGGATCCCAAGGTCGCTTATGAAGGTGTGTTCGGTTCGCTGTTTGGCGGTCCCGCACCCCCCGAACAGGTCGCTCGTCACAGCCCGGAACTGAACGTCGATGCACGCACGCCACCGACCTTCCTGTGCCATGCCGAAGACGACACGACCGTCCCCGTGGGCAACAGCATCGTGTTCCGCGACGCCCTTAAGGCGAAGAACATCCCGGTCGAAACCCACCTGTTCGCCCGCGGCGGCCACGGCTTCGGCATGAAGCCGGAACTGGACCAGCCTTGGCACCTGTGGCCGCAGCTTCTGGCGGCTTTCCTGCGCCGCGAAGGCCTAAGTGGCGAAGGAAAGTCAGGATGAAAAAGCTGGCCGCCTTACTTGTCTGCGCGGCCCTGGTGTCGTGCCAGTCGCCAAAACTGGACCTGTCGGCGGATCGTTCCGGTGCCGACTGGCCGTTCTATCATGGCAATCCCCACGGCACCCACTATTCGACCCTGGACCAGATCAACGCCGAGAACGTCAAGGATCTGAAGGTCGCGTGGCGCTTTGATTCCGGTGACGGCTTTCAGGGCGGCGACATGGAAGGCAACCCGATGATCGTGGGCGGGCGGCTATATTTCGTCTCGCCCAAGGGCCGCCTGTTCTGCCTGGATGCTGCGACGGGGAAACAAACCTGGGTGTTCAACCCCGCCTATGGCGAACCCGTCACCCGCGCCCGCCTGCGCGGCCTGGCCTACTGGAGCGACGGCCGCCAGGAACGCATCCTCTTCACCTTCCGCAACCAACTGATCGCCGTCGATGCCGCTACGGGGAAGACGATCGCCGGTTTCGGCGACAAGGGCGCCGTCGACCTGCGCCAAGACCTGGACCGTGATCCCAGCAGCGTTTCGGTCAATGTGGTTTCGCCGGGCGTGGTCTACAAGGACACGATCATCATCGGCAGCACCGGCAATACGCCGGGCCATGTCCGCGCCTATGACGTGCGCACCGGCAAGCTGAAGTGGACCTTCCGCACCATCCCGCATCCGGGCGAGTATGGCTACGACACCTGGCCGGAAGACGCCTGGAAGACCGCCATGGGCGCCAATGCCTGGTCGGGTTTCACATTGGATCCGGAGCGCGGCATCGTCTATCTGCCCCTGGCCTCGGCCGGCATGGGCGACAAGGACTTCTACGGCGCCGACCGTCATGGCGACAACCTGTTCGGCACCTCGATCGTCGCGCTGGATGCGAAAACCGGCAAGCGGCTGTGGCATTTCCAGCTGGTCAAGCACGACCTTTGGGACCGCGATCCGCCGACCCCACCCACCCTGGTCACCGTCCGCCGCGACGGCAAGGATATCCCGGCCCTCGCCCAGATCACCAAGGCCGGCGTCGTCTGGGTGCTGGACCGCACGACGGGCGAAAGCCTGTTCCCCGTGACCGAGGTGCCGGTCTTCGCGTCGACCGTGCCCGGAGAGCAGATTTCCACGACCCAACGTCTGCCGGCCGCGCCGGAACCGTTCGCGCGGCAACGCCTGACTGAAGACATGCTGACCCAACGAACCCCGGCGGCCAATGCTGCGGCGCGGGCTCACCTGGCAAAATCCAGCAATCGTGGTCCGTTCGATCCGCCTTCGCTCCAGGGGACGATCCTGTTTCCGGGCATGGATGGCGGCGGCGAATATGGCGGCGCAGCCTGGGATCCGGACACCGGCGTGCTGTACATCAACGCCAACGAAATGGCCTGGACCATGAAGCTGAAACCGCGCGTGAAAACGGCGGACGGCCAGGTCTCGGGTGCGGCGGTCTATGCCAATGTCTGCGCCTCCTGCCATGGCGACGACCGTAAGGGCAGTCCGCCGGAATTCCCGGCTCTGTTCGGCGTATCGAAGCGCCTGAGCGCCGATCAGATCACCAAACAGGTGCGTGACGGCGCCGGTCGGATGCCGGCCTTTGGCGCCGCCTTGAGCCCGGACGAACTGAAAGCCGTGGTTGCCTATATCAGCGACGACTCGGCGAAACCGGCGCCGGAGTATCCGTCGACGGCCGCGGATGACTATGCCTTCGACGGCTATCACCGCTTCCTCGATCCGGACGGCTATCCGGCGGTCGCCCCGCCGTGGGGCACCTTGAACGCGCTGGACCTGAACACAGGCAATTACCTGTGGCGGATTCCGTTCGGCGAATATCCCGAACTGGCCGACAAGACGACCGGCAGCGAAAACTACGGTGGCGCCGTGGTGACCCGGGGTGGGTTGTTGTTCATCGGCGCGACCATCTACGACAACAAATTCCGTGCCTTCGACAAGAAGACGGGTAAGCTGTTGTGGGAGACCGTCATGCCGACCTCGAGCATCGCGACGCCGGCGACTTATTCTGTCGGCGGCAAGCAGTATGTCGCGGTCGCGGCCGGCGGCGGCAAGAACCCCAAGGTCAAGCCGGGCGGCGAGATTATCGTCTACAGTCTGCCGTAACGCTGTAACCGTTTTGTTGACACTGACGTATTACCCTATGGGCAATACGGGCGAACAGCATGGCCATCAGCGGCGACTATCCTCAACCGGTCTACGTCAACGGGTTCAGTTGCAAGAACTGCACCGACGTCGAGAATGCCAAGAAGCATATCGATCCCGCGCATCCGAAGTCCGGCCCATTCGACGTCAATGCCGACACCGATCCGACGCGCAACCAGGCTGTGAGGTTCGGCGGCAGGCTAAGCGGCCTCGAAGGTGCATCGTCCGCCGCGTCGGCGACCTCCGCCCAAGCGGTAGAGCCCGGTCGCGTGCTGAATATATCCGTATAAAATGAATACGTTACCATTAGGCCGGGCTGCGTTGTCGCGGAATTGAGCGCATGGCATCGTCTCCGAAAATTCGGAGATGGAAACATGAGACCTTTACTCAACACACTGGGCGTCGCTCTTGCCCTCTGCCTTGCCACACCCGCCTTTGCCGCCTGTGAAAAAGTCGCGGGCAAACATGGTGGCCGCTTCAATGTCGACAAGCGTGAGGACGCCGCCAACAGCGGCCGGCCGGACTATGTCAGCGGCAACTGGTCGCTCACGATCGACGCAGCGACCTGCGCCATTACGGGGGAAGCAGATTCGCCCTTGACCGGTCCTGTGGCGCTGACGGGGACCTATGGCGGCGAGGGCGCTGACACCAGCAAGTTCCGAATCAAGGACGTCTATATGGATGCCGCGGGCAACCCCGACTTCATCCAGTTCTCGTTCAGCTCGGCTTCGTCCAAGCGTCTGTTGCGCTATGTCGTGATAGAGACGGCGGCTTACCTCTATGTCGGCGACTTCGACGGGAAGTAACCTACTTTGGCGCCGCCGTGCTATCGCGCACCACCAGTTGATGCGGCAGGGTCAGGT
This sequence comes from Asticcacaulis sp. AC460, assembly GCF_000495795.1. Taxonomy (GTDB): domain Bacteria; phylum Pseudomonadota; class Alphaproteobacteria; order Caulobacterales; family Caulobacteraceae; genus Asticcacaulis. The sequence continues at coordinate 90,107 of NZ_AWGD01000010.1, read as the reverse complement.
TGACCCGCTCGCTCACCCGCCCTTCAATGATCCCGATCAAAAGGTCCACCGTTTGCTGGCCGATCTCGTGCATCGGCTGGCGCACGGTCGTCAAAGCCGGCGACGTGTAGGGCGCCATATGGATGTCGTCGAACCCCACGACGGACACATCCTCCGGGCAACGCAAACCCGCCTGGCGTAAAGCCGACAACGCCCCGATCGCCATCTCGTCGCTGAAACAGAAGAAGGCCGTCGGCCGCGCGCCTTTCAAGGCCTTGACCGTCGCCGCTACGCCGCTTTCGATAGAGAAGTCCCCGGTCAGCACCTGGACCTCTGCCCCATGCCGTTCCGCCGAAGCAAAAACTCCCTCCAGGCGTTGGCGGCTGATCGGCCGGTCGACCGCGCCGGTGATAACCGTAATCCGGCGATGGCCCAACCCATACAGGTGATCCATCGCCTCGGCTGCAGCGGCGCGGTTATCGATATGGACGGAACTGACCGTCAGATCCTCGCTAAATTCGCAGCCATTGACGACCGGCGCGCCCGGACGTTCCACCAATCCGGCCAGGGCCGGCGGCAGGGCCTCGCCCAGGAAGATCAGCCCGTCGGCCTCCTTGCGCTTGAGCATGCCGGCATAGGCTTCTTCGCTGTCGGTATTGGTACCGGTGTCGCCCAGCAGCACCGCATAGCCGGCGGCATGGGCGGCTTCCTCGGCGCCGCGGATAATGTTGGCGAAGAAGATGTTGGTGATATCCGGCACGGTCACGATCAGCCGCGAGGTCTTCAAGGTCCGCAGCGACTTGGCGGCATAGTTGGGCTCATAGCCCAGCTTTTCGACGGCGCCGGTGACGCGGTCGCGCACCGAGGGCGAGACGTGGGCATAGCCGGAGAGCACGCGCGACACGGTCGCGGTCGATACCCCTGCCATTGTTGCCACATCTTGAATAGTTGCCATGCGAGACCCCGGAATCACGCTTGAAATCCTACGGCTTTCCGTGCACGCAATCCAACAAATTCCGTTGGAGCCGTCCATGCGTTACCTGCTGCTGACCACAGCCCTGTTTCCGATGGCGGCCCAGGCCCAAACCGCACCGGAACCGCCCGAAGTCGTCATCCAGGCCAACCGCTTCGCTGTCTTTCGCGGTGACGCTGCCTTTTCCGCCATTGATCTGAACCGTGACGATGTCGCGCGGTCGCCGGCGATCGATCTCAGCCTGAAACGCACAGCCCAGGCGGCCCTGTTCCGCCGTTCGTCCTCGCTGACCGCCAATCCGACCGTGCAGGGTATCGGCCTGCGTGCGATTGCCCCGTCCGGCGCCGGCCGGGCGTTGGTGACATTGGACGGCATTCCGCAGAACGACCCGTTCGGCGGCTGGGTGATCTGGGCCGGCCTGCCGCAGGACGCGCTCAACGGCGCCCATGTCGTGCGCGGGGCCGGCGGCGGCGCCTATGGCGCCGGAGCGCTCACCGGTGTCATCGATCTGGGCCTGACCTCACCGCGCGGTCAAAACGACTATGTCCGCCTCGAAGCCGGCGAACGCGGCAGTCATGAAGTCGCCCTGGGCGGCGCCATCAGTGACCTCAGCCTGCATTACGTCACCCGGATCCTGAACGGCGATCCGGCGGTGCACGCACCGCAACGTGGCGCCGCTGATCGGCCGACCTTTGGCGAGGATACAGCATATCTCGCCAACTATCGCCGCGAAATCTGCCCAGGCGTCTGTGGCCAACTCGACCTGCTGGCCGGCCATTACGACAGCCGCCGTGACACCGGCCTGGACGGCGCCATCGCCAATTCGGAAGGCAACAGCCTGTCGGCCAGCTTCACCCGCCCGGCCACCGCCGAGCACAACGGTTTCCGCCTCCAGGTCTGGCGCCGCACCTCCGACCTCGCCAACCGCTCGGTCTCGGTCGGGGCGGGCAGGGCGACCACCGCCCTGGCCAACGACCAGGTGGCGACCCCGGCCTCGGGCACCGGGGTCCTGGCCGCCATACGCCACCAAAGCCCGGATCTGGAATGGGAGATCGGCCTCGATGCCCGCCTCAATGACGGCCAGTCGGAGGAATATTACCGCTACATGGGCGGCGCGCCGACGCGGTTCCGCGTGGCCGGCGGCGAAACCTCCCTGGCCGGCCTCTACGGCGAGGCCACCAAAGACTACGGCGCCATCAGCCTGACCGGCGCCGTCCGCCTGGACCAGTGGCAAAGCCATGACGGCCACCGTAGCGAAACCGACCTGAGCAATGGCGCGTCGGTGCTGAACCTGCGTCCCGACAGTCGCACCTACACCGTGGTCTCGGCCCGCCTTGGCGCGACCTGGCAGATCGCTGAAGGCCGGGGCTTGCGCGCTGCTGCCTATAACGGCTTCCGGCCGCCGTCGCTGAACGAACTGTACCGGCCGTTCCGTGTCGGCAATGACGTCACCGAGGCCAATGCCGAACTGAAGCCCGAAACCCTCAGCGGCGTCGAGGTCGGGGTGCGCGGCTACCATGTCGATCTCGGCCTGTTTTACAATATCCTGAAAGACCCGGTGACCAACGTCACGATCGGCGTCGGTCCCGGGGTTTTTCCAGCGGCGGGCTTTATCCCGGCGGGCGGTGTCCTGCGCCAGCGCCGTAACGGCGGCGAGATCACCGCCTATGGCGCCGAACTGCGCGGCGATTATCCCGTCACCGAGCACGTATCGCTGACCGGTTCGGCCACCTGGACCCATACCCGCACGGACGATGGCCGCCGCCCGGCTCAAGCCCCCGAATATAGCGCCGCCATCGGCATGGACGCCGACTTCGCGCGCCTGCGGCTGATCGCCGATATCGTGTTCGACGGCGAAGCCTTCGAGGACGACCTCAATTCCCTCGTTCTGGAACCGTCCCAACGGCTGGATCTGCGCGCCGACTATGCCCTGAACGACCATCTGACCCTGTCGGGGCGGGTGGCTAATGCCTTCGACAGCGACATCCAGATCGCCCGCGGTGGCGATGGCACAGTGCAATACGACGCCGGCCGGCGTTTTTATGTCGGCCTGGCGTGGCGGCGGTAAACCCTACTCCCTCTCAAACGCAAACCGGGGCGCGCGGTTGCTGAACGGCACTCGCGCGCCTTCCGGCATCAGGAAGGCGTGTTCGCGCTTGAGGCTTAAGGCATCGCAATAGCCATCCGTGATGACCAGCACAGGCGCATCCTTCGGGAAATCCCGATCCATTTCCAGTCGCGTAATCCCCGGCTGCAGCACCGTGCCGCCGCGGCCACGCACCTCGACTCGGCCCAGCAGGCTTTCCGGGGCGACATAGCCCATGTCGTGGATACCGCCGTCGCACTCAATTACCCGCACCCGCAATACTTCGCGGCTCAGGGCATAGCTGGCGATCGCCCCCAGCGCCTTGGCCAACACCCGCGCCGACATTGACCCCGACGTATCGAGCACAACACCAAAGGTTCGCGACGCCATCAGGTCGTCCGGCCGCATCCATACCGGCCGGGCGATATCGGGCGTCGAAGCCTGGCGGCGACTAGCCCGGGCAAACGACCGCCTGGCTTCCGGCGGCGGAAAGAAGGCATCCAGCCACTGGCCCAGGCGCACATCCCAAGGAATCGGCTTCTGTTGCAGGGCGCGGATTTCTTCGACCATATCGCCGGGCAACAGGCCGCGCTCACCATGGGCCAGGTGCAGATCCAGCCCCTGGCTTAACGCACGGCGGTAAAAGTCGTCCAGGTCGCAGCCCGGCCCGTTCCACCACGCTGGCGGCCGCGACCCGATCATGTCCGGCACGCCACGGCCACGGAAGGTGGCGGTCTTGGCCAGCCGCCGCACCAGGCGCAGGTCGCGCGTGATGCGGTCGTAGATGGCCTCGGCCGACTCCTTTTCGAACATCAGCTCTGGATCCAGCAGCAGGCCGTCGTCGGGCATCTCGCCGACACCCATCTCGACCAGCCAGCCGTTGATGACATAGTCGCAGGCCACGTTCCACAGCCAGGGATCGCGGCCCTGGCGGCGCGGTTCGTGACGCAGACCGACATGCAGCAGTTCGTGGGCGATGACGAACTTCATGCCCTCATAGCTCCACGGCCGCTTCGGATTGATATAGACCCGCCCCAGTTCGGCATCGACGGCGGCGATCGCGATGTCCAGGCTCTGGCACAGCTCTTCGTCCTCGACGATCTCGAAACCCGAGGCGAGAGCCGCCAGCAGCGGAAAATTGGCGACGAACCACGACCGGGCGCGCTCGGCCAGCGAGTTGGGGTTGCGCGTCTTCGTCGCCGGCCCACGGACGGTTTCCCCGGCGTCGTCGATGGCCTTGACCACGCTGGCGCGGATCGAGATCGCCAAGGCGTCCTCGCGCTGCCTGCGCACCTGGGCCGTCACGGCCGGAACGGCGCCCACAAAATAAAACGGGCTGTTGCCGCGGCCATTGATGCCGAGACAAGCATAACGCGCCACCAGGTCCGCTCCGCCGTCACGTAGGCGTTGCGTCACGGTGGTCAGGTCGTGCCCCAGGCGCGGCGCCTCCGGAGGTGTCAGGGCCTGGGGACGTTGTCCGACGCCGATGGCGCACAGGAAATCGTAGGCCATGACCGCGCAGGCCAGGTCGTGCACCGAACCGGTGCGCGAGGAAGCCGCGTGACAGAAATAGTGGTGCAGCACGGCCTGGGCCATGACATTGGCCCATTCCGCCGGCGTCAGGCGTTTCCACGGATTGACCTCGACCGTGTAATAAACCTCGCCTTCCGACCACGCGGTCCAACTGTGCTTGTCGGCGGCGCTGCGCAGGCGCGCGAAGGCTTCACCCGTCAGGCTCTCGCCGGTGGTCTGAATGACATAGACCCACTCCAGCCGGGCGAACAGAGGATGCCCGGACAGCAGGTCGTAGCCGGCGCTGATCGCCCGCATGTTGTCGTCCGGCGGTCCTTTTAGCTTCTTGGCCATGACATCACTTCCGTTGCGCCGCCAGGCGCGGCAAGGCCTTGGCCAGTTCGACCGTGTACCAGGACGGCAGGGTTGCTCCGCTTTCCGTTTCAGTGACCACCAGCTGCGCCAGTTCGGTCGATATCCGCGCCAGCGACACAATCAAATCCTTGCCGCGCGCCGCCAAGGCCTTGGCATCGCGCCCGGCCTTGTCCGGATCGTCCGGCAGTTCCTTGATCAAACGGTCGCGCAGTTGCTGCACCTGGAAGTACAGGATATCGCGCTCTTCCGGCTTGTCGGGCCAGCCGCGGTCGCCCTTCAGGATGGCGGCCAGGTCGCGGGCGCGTTCCTGCAGCTTGCAGAAGGCGACGAACTGGCGCGCATGGGCCGGTGTCAGCAATCCGGACGCCAGGACGGTGATGTCGTCCAGCGTGACCTTCTCGCCATAGGCTTTCAGCGCGGTCGACAGCATGTCCCAGGCGCGCGGCGTCGAAAACGGCTCCTCGTGCTTGGGCGGCTTGGACCACAGGTGATCCGACCGCTGCATGACATAGGTCAGCACGCGTTCATGGATACCGGCCTGGCCAGCCCAGTCGATCCAGTCGCGCGCCGACGCCTTCAGCTGGATGTGCATCAGCCGGTTGATCAAGGCCGACGACAGGGGCCGGGTGATGGCGGCGTCCTCGGCGCGGTTGCCGGCGCCGATGATGATGCTGCCCCTGGGCATCTCGAACTCGCCGACGCGGCGGTCCAGGATCAGCGAATAGAAGGCTTTCTGGACTTCATGAGAACAGGCGTTCAGTTCGTCGAGGAACAGGCAGTAGGGTTCGTCCCGCGCGATCAGGGTCGGCGGGCAGAAACGCGAGCGGCCGTCGACGATCTGTGGCACGCCGATAATGTCTTCCGGCGCCAGTTGCGATCCCAGCAGCGACACGCACGGCAGCCCGACGTCGTCGGCGAACTGGCGGACGAGGGCGGACTTGCCGATGCCCGGCGGGCCCCAGATGAAGACGGGCATGACCGGAGCGATGTTGAGCAGGAACGGCGCCAGGGATGACGGAGTCAGGATGTGCGCGGCTTCCATGGGAAAACCTCGTTTCTCATATTTTGTATGTTGAATGATGGCCGCAAACCGCCGTCCGGTCCGACAGGACAGGTGAGGAGACTGCTTAAGGATGAAGGGGGAAGCCGCCGCTCTTGCCGAGTGCGCCAATAACACAGGCGTGGGTGCGGGGAAAGAGTCTGTTGCAAATGTGACGAATTATGTGACCAATTGGTCACGCAAGTTTGCGCTGGCCTTCTTTATTTGTCCGACATATATAGGGTGTAATTGCCCTCCAAGAGCCAGCTATGCCCCACATGACCCGCCGTACTGTCCTGACCGCCTCGGCCGCCGCCGGCCTTACCTCAGCAAGTTTGGCCGCCACCTCTGCCTTGGCCGGAGAGGCCCACGCGATCGTCAATCCGCTGGTGCTGCAGCGCGCCGACCCGCAGGTCTACAAGCACACGGACGGCTATTACTATCTGATGGCGACGGCGCCGGACTTCGACTGCCTGGTCGGACGCCGCTCCAAGACCCTGGCGGGTCTGGCGGATGCCGAAGAGGTGGTATTGTGGCGCCGGCCGACCGAAGGCAAGATGGGCGGCTATATCTGGGCGCCGGAAATCCATTATTTCGACGGTAAGTGGCACATCTATTTCGGCGCCGGCGACAAGGGCGATGTCTTCCGGGTGCGCACCTACGTCCTGACCAATACCGACGCCAATCCGCTGAACCTGAACTGGAGCCTGCTGGGCAAGGTCGAGACGCCATGGGACACCTTTACGCTGGACGCCACCCTGTTCGAGCACCGCGGCACGCGCTACTTGTGCTGGGCGCAATCCGAGCCGGGCATCCACACCAACAGCAACATCTACCTGGCGCCGCTGGCCTCGCCGATCAAGCTGGCCGCCGCGCCGGCGCGCCTGACCGTACCGACCCTCGACTGGGAAATCATCGGCTACAAGGTCAATGAAGGCCCGGCCTTCCTGGTTCATACGGGCCGGATCTTCCTGACCTATTCGGCCAGCGCCACGGACGAGAACTACTGCATGGGCATGCTGACGGCATCGGAGGATGCCGACCTGATGAACCCGGCATCGTGGACCAAGTCGCCGGTGCCGGTGTTCAAAAGTTCACCCGCCAACAATGTCTGGGGCCCGGGTCACAACAGCTTTACGGTCGACGAAAAGGGCCGCGACGTGTTGGTCTATCATGCGCGCGATTACCAGAAGATCGACGGCGAGCCGCTGCACGATCCCAACCGCCATACGCGGATGCAGTTGGTCACGTACAAGGCCGACGGCACGCCCGACTTCGGCGAGCCGGTCAAGAACGGCCCGCTTGCATCATAGCCGCGGATCGACCGGTTCGCTTTCCAGCGCCAGTACGCCGAACACCGCTTCGTGGACGCGATACAGCGGCTCCCTTGCCACGAAGCGGGTCAGCGCCTCATAACCCAGGGCATATTCGCGCCCGGCCAAAGCCCGCTTGCCGCCGACATTGCGCGCCTTCAGCCGCTTGAGGTGCTCCGGCGCCGTATATTCCGGGCCGTAGATGATGCGCAGATATTCCCGCCCGCGACACTTCACGCCCGGCTGGACCAGGCCCTTCGGCCCCTTCACGGTGAAGGCCAGAGGCTTGACCACCATGCCCTCCATGCCGGCCGCGGTTTGCGCTTCCCACCAGGCGGTGGCTTCAGCCACCTGGGCGTCGTCGGCCAGGTCGATGACCTTGCGCTCGGTCGCCTTAACGAAGGGATCAACCGCGCACAGCCGGTCGATGACCTCCATATGCCACAGGTGATCGCGGTCCATATTGCACGACCCCTCATGCGCCAGGACATGGAAGGGCGCGATGCGGTAGTCGTCGAGTCCCCCGACCTCCCAGCAATAATGCCGGTAGGCCTCGCGATAGGCGCCGGCCATATCGGCGCGGGCCGTCATCTTCGCCGCCAGCTCGGCCTGACCGGCGCGCGCCAGCAGTTCCGCCGCCACCGGCAACACATGGGTCGCGGCGGCGCCGACGGGAGCATATTGCTGCTCCAGCAGCGCCATGGCCTTGGCCGACCATGGCAGGATCTCGGCGTCCAGGCACAGCCAGTCGCTGGCCAGGTCATCCCACAGGCCGGCCTTGGTCACGGCCTCGCCAAGGCGGGCGAGAAACGCCTGTTCCAGCGCGCGATCGTTGAAGAAGGCGCGTCCCGTCCGTGTATAGACCGTGCCCAGGCCGGCCGAAATGCCGAACCGCTGTTCGACAGCCGCCGCCGTGCGCCCCAGCACCACCACGGCGCGTGAACCCATATGCTTTTCCTGGGCGATGACCTGGGTCACGCCGTTCTGGCGATAATAGTCGAAGGCTTCGATCGGATGCTCCAGCCAGCCGTCCAGCTTTGAGGTCTCCGGCGGCGACATGGTCGGCGGCAGATAGACAAGCAGGCGCGGATCGACGGCGAAGCGGCTCATAACTTCCAGCGCCGCCATGGCGTTCTCGTCGCGGATGACGATGTTGCGGGTCAGCGCGGTTTCGACCACGCGCTTGCCGGTGACATCCTCGATATCGATCATGTCGGGTTCGCGTTCGTCGCGGCCATGGCCGATCGGCCGCACGGGTTCGCAATAGACCTGCGCCGCGTCGACCTGCACGATCTCCTTTTCAGGATAGCGCAGCGCCGTCAGCTTGCCGCCGAAAACGCAGCCGGTGTCGATGTTGATCGTGCGGTTCAGCCATTCGGGCTCGGGCACCGGCGTATGGCCATAGACCAGCATGGTAGAGCCGCGATAATCCCGCGCCCAGTTGTAGCGCACCGGCAGGCCGAACTCATCGGTCTCGCCCGTGGTCTCGCCGAACATGGCGAAGCTGCGGATGCGCGGCGATCCGCGTCCGATATAATGTTCCTTCAGACCGGCGTGGGATACGGCCAGACGCCCGCCATCGAAGACATAGTGGCTGACCACGCCGTCGAGGAAATCGACCACCCGCTTGCGAAACTCCGGGGTTTCCAGCGCCAGCTGTTCCAGGGATTCCGCCAGGCCATGGGCGACCTTGACGTCGCGGCCGCTCAGCGCCTTTTTCAGCTTTTCGTCGTGGTTGCCGTTGACGCAGTAGGCCACGCCGGATTCGACCATGTCCATGACGATGCGCAGCACCTCGGGCGTTTTCGGCCCGCGATCGACCAGGTCGCCGGCCAGGATCAGCTGGCGGCCTTCGGGATGGGACACGCAGTAGGGTTCGCGGCCTTTGACGACATAGCCCAGCTTCAGCATCAGGGCGTGCAGTTCGTCGAAGCAGCCATGGACATCACCGATGATATCGAAGGGGCCGGTCTCGATCTTCTTGTCGGGCCACAGCGGGCGGCGCTCGATGCGCACGGCGTCGATCGCCTCGACGGAATCGAGGACGGTCACCTGGCTGAAGCCTTCCTTTTTCAGGCCCTTCAGCGACCGGCGCAGCGAATCTGTCTGACCCCAGACCACGCCCTTGCCGAAGTCGCGGTCGGGCCGGGACTGGTTGCGGGCATGGCAGACCTCGCGCGGCAGGTTGAGCACTATGGCCACCGGGATGACATGGTAACGCCGTGCCAGGTCGACCAGCCCCTTACGCGACTCCGGCTGGACGCTGGTGGCGTCGACCACCGTCAGCCGGCCGGCGGCCAGGCGCTTGCCGGCGATGAAGTGCAGCACCTCGAAGGCGTCCTTGCTGGCCGCCTGGTTGTTCTCGTCGTCGCTGACCAGGCCGCGGCAATAGTCCGAGGAGATGACCTCGGTCGGGAGGAAATGCTTGCGGGCAAAGGACGACTTGCCGGAGCCCGAGGCGCCGATCAGCACCACCAGGGACAGGTCGGGAAGGGTAATATCGGTCATGCGGATAACAGTTCGATCAGGCGGGCATCGCCGCGCCGTTGGGCCCAACTCAGGGGCGTGTTGTTGTAGTGGTCGGCGTGATGACGATTGGCGCCGCGGCTGAGGAGATGCGCCACGACGTCGTGCTCGCGCTTGCGCACGGCCATCAGCAAGGCGGTTTCGCCGTCGATCGTCTCGGCTTCGATGTCGGCGCCACGATCCAGCAATGTCTGGACGCCGTAGAGATAACCGTTATGCGCTGCGACGCCGAGTGGTCTCAGAACTTCGTCCCCGAACGGCCTGTCAATGGCAACGTCCTCTCCCAACAATCTGTCGAGCAATGGGTCGCTCCCTTCAATCATCAGCAGGCGCAGCACATTGCCATCGCCGGCCTCCGGATCGGCGCCGCGTTGCAGCAGGTGCTCGAAAACAGGCAGATTGTTGTGGGCGGCGGCGGCGATCAGCGGTGTCCAGCCGTCTTCGTCCCGCGCTTCCAGGTCGGCACCGGTCGCCAGCAGTTGGTCAATGACGGCAAGGTGACTGTCGCGTATATCGTCCGGTGCCAGCAACCCGATCAGGTGGAGGGCGGTACAGCCGTCGGCACGGCGCGCATGAACGTCAGCGCCGTGGGAAAGCAACACCGCGACAACCTCCGCAGCGCCGGCGATAGCCGCCTGCCGCAGCGGTGTCGAAGTGTCGGCGTCGATGACGTTGACCGACGCGCCCGCCGCCAGCAGTACCTGGATATCACGCACCGAAACGATCAGCTCATCGGGCTCTGCATACACCGCCATTGCTGGAACAGCGAAGAACAGCGGCGTTCTGCTGCGCGCATTCACGGCGTTGACATCCAGGCCCTGTTCGATCAGCCACGGCAGAATCCGGTCGTCCTCAGCTTTAACCGCCCAGTGCAGCAGGCTGTCCTGGTACTGGGGTTCGCGCGCCTTCACGTCGGCGCCGGCGTCATGCAGGCATTGCAGCATCGCCAGGTCCGAGACCGTATGCGCCGCGGCGAAACACACGGGATCGGGGTCACCTGCCTCGTAGGCCAGCGATACACCCTGCGCCAGGACGGCGCGCAGCATGTTCAGGTCGGATTTTTCCAGCGCCCGAAACAGCGCCTTGCGTAAGGTGTTCATGACTTCCAAAAAATCCCGGCCTGGGTCGGAGCACCGAGGGTTTCATGGTGATCGCCGATGGCGGCGAATTCGACGGTGTAGCTGTAACGCCCCGCCGTCGTGTGGGCCCAGGTTTCGAATTCCGCCCGCGTCCATTCGAACCGGTGGTCGTGGTGGCGGAACTTGCCCGGCGGCAGGTTTTCGAACAGGGCGTTATACTCGGCATTGGGCGTGGTCAGGATGACCAGGCCGGGTGCTGCATCCTTGAAGATCGAGCGCGTAAACGCCTCCAGCCGTTCGGGCTCCAGATGCTCGATCACCTCTATCACGGTGGCGGCGTCGTAGCCGGCCAGGCGCTTGTCGCGATAGACCAGCGAGGTCTGCAGCAACTGGATGCGCTTGAGCTGGAACTCCGGCATGCGCCCGAAGTTCAGCCGGGCCCGCGCGATCTCCAGCGCCCGCAGCGACACGTCGCAGCCGGTGATCTTTTCGAACGCCAGGTCCTTGGACAGCATACCGACCAGGCGACCTTCGCCGCAGCCCATATCGACCACGGTTTTCGCCTCGCGCGCCTTCAGGGTGGCGACCACCCAGTCCAGGCGCTGCTGGTTCAGGTTGATCTTCTTTTCGAGCTTTTCCTCCTGCGGGTCTTCGACGGCCGGCTCGGCTTCGGGCTCGCCATCGGACAGCCGTTCCAGGGCCTGCTCGGTCAGGCTCCTCATGTTTTTGAGGTAGCGCCGGGCGATCAGGTCCTTGTCGGGATGGCCGTCCAGCCAGCCCTCGCCCTGGCGCAGCAGCTTGTCGACCTCGTCGTCGCCGACCCAGTAATGCTTGTCGTCGTCCAGCACCGGGATCAGGACATAGAGGTGCTTCAACACCATCGCCAGGCGGGCGGTGACGGTCAGGGTGACGTCGTAATAGGCGCTGTCGCCCCAGGCCGGAAAGGCTTCGTCGCGCGCCAGGCGCGTGGCCGCGACCGTGTAGCCCAGCGGCTCGAACAGCCGGCGTAGGGTGATTTCTCCGCCGCGGCACGGCAGGACGGGAATGCGGACTTCGTAAAGGAGTTCGGCGTCGGCCAGGTCCTGACGGTCCTTCGACCGGCCGGTCATGGCGGTACGGAAGAACTGGCCGATGGCGACGCTCAGGAAGGACGAGGCGGCATAGGGTCGGTCGTTGACATACTGGTCCAGCGCAAAGCCGTCATTGGCCGGACCCTTTTTGCGGATCAGGCCGACCGGATCGATGTCCAGCACCAGCGCCGCCGTGCACAGGTCGTCGCGCACGTCGGGATAGAAGACATGGCCTTCGCCGAACGAAAATTCCTGGCTGTGCAGGCGCTCGGGATGCTTGTGCAGCAGGAAGCCGAGATCGGTGGCCGGTTGGTGCGTGGTGGAGAGAGTCAGGAGCATGATCGATCTATACTATTCTTTCGGATCGATCAGACCTTCGATCTCATAGGGAGTTTCGCCCGTAAGTTCATACAGTTTGAGCCAGGCCGCGACGGCGGCGGCCACCGGTCCGGGGACCGGCAGCCCGGCGAACCACCGAGACACCGAGGAGCGGTCCACCCCCAAGGCTTCGGACAAACGCGACATCCAGCCGCGTTCGCCGAACAAGAGGATGGCCGCCTGCCTCAGTTCCTCGGCGCTCATGCCGTCAGACCCTTTCTTCGTTCACACAATCAAACGACTCATGTTCGCGAATATAGCTCAGCACATTCTCGGAAAAACCGTCGATGTGCGTCCAGCGGCCATAACCGACGCCGTTCCGATTGGAAGCGACGTTGATCATGTACGCCTTGGCCGCGACCGGATCGGGCACGGGGTCCTGCGACTGTTCGTCGGTGATGACGATCAGGCGATCGTGGGGGATCGCGTTGATCCTGGTCATCGCCTTGCCCAGCAGCGTACCGTTGTAGGGCTGCGACCGCAGGATCGCATCGACACCGGCCATGCCGCGGCGCGCCGGCACTTCCACCACCTCGTTCGAGAAGGAGAAGACGCGCAGATCACCCGGTATGATCGCGCCCAGGGTCGCGGCCGCCACCATCCGCGTCAGGTCCGAACGCGCCGATAAAGGCACGTTCATGGACGGGGAGACGTCGACCAGCACGATGGTCCGGCCGGCAAATACCGGCTGTTCCAGGACGGTTTCCATCAGGGCCTCGTCCAGCCAGCGTTCGAAGCGCGGCGCCGCCCGGGCCGCCGCCACGTAACGGAAGGGCAGAACCCGTTCCGCGCCGCGACGCGCCAGGATGGCTTCGGTGACCAGGGCTTCGTCGACACCCGCCTGGTCCATGTTGCGCAGGTTACGCAACAGGGCCAGGTAACCCAGCTTGCGCTCGGCCAACAGGCGGGTGAAGGTTTCACCTTTGTCCGCCCCGCCCGACAGCGCGACCTCCCAGGTGTCCGGGGACGCCAGGGTGCGGTCCGCCAGCTGCTTCCAGATCGCGGCCTGCGCCTCGTCTTTCGGCTTGGCGTGGCTGAGGAACAGCACGTCGCGCAGACGTACCGGGCCATCACGGTCATACTTGGCCAGGGCGTAGGCGTCGAACTTGACGAAGGCGCGGGCCAGGCCCAGCTTCATCTGCTTCGACAGCGGACGCTTGCCGTTACGCCAATAGAGCGCGACCAGTTCGGTCAGCTCGTCGGCGCGCTGGATGACGCGTTCAATGGTCGGCGCCACCAGGAGGCCACCGGCCTGGATCAGGGCGACGAGCAGCAAAAGCGGCGCATGGCGCAGCTTCATCTGTTCGCGCGCCTCGATGGCCAGGGCGGCAACGGTCTGGGGGCCGGCCTCGACGGCCAGGCTCAGGATACGGTCGGCGATGGACTGACCGTCTTCGTAGAATTCGTTTTCCCACAACAGGCAGGACAGGACCGAACGGCGCAGCTTTTGTGCCGCCGTCAGTTCCCGCGCGGGGGCGCCCTCATGCGTGATGCCGGGGCGTTTTTGGAAAATGTTCAACCGCATGGTTGCACCTCTTCTGGCATCTGGGCGTGACGATCCGGTCCCCGGACCCATGTCCGGCGGCATCACGCGTGAAAATATGGGCTGGGGCGCTGGCGGCGGAACTTTCCGGCCAGGGCAGTGGAGATAAAGGCGCCGGGCGTGACTAGGAACGCGTCACGCTGCTGCCGGTTAGGCAGATCCAGGGGTATGGACGGAGACGGAAGGCGCTTTAACCGATTAAGCTACACGGTCGAAACCGTGGCGGGATTTGAACCCGCTTCTTCCGCGTGACAGGCGAAGTAACCGACTCCTGCGCCACCTGGATCTTAAGGTTTCCGGATGGTTCCCTGATCGGGCCTGTCCGAAGTTATAAGTTACTACAGAAACTTGTTGCGTAGTGCAACAAATTTTTTCAATCTTCCGGGAACTCCCGGCCACACTTCTTACAGCCAAGGCGATTGTTCATATCGCTGCACACATGCCGTTTTGCCACCATTGCAAAGGCAAGGACTGTCTGGGTTTGTGCTACGAAGTAATCGCGGCCACCACCACGGAAAACTGATCCCCCCACGGGATGTGCATTCGGGGAAAAGACGATATCGCACTGGGCGTTTTCAAGACGAAGTAAGCGATATCTGCGCCACCGAAGGCTCGCCGCAGGGAATAGGTCGGCAGCGATATTCTCCATTGCTCTACCAGTCTGAGCTACGGGGCGGACCCCGGCCGGATTCGAACCGGCGACCTATGGGTTAACGATGTAATCGCTGTCTGCGCCACTGCGGCGCGTCCCGGCCGAAGCCGCGACAAGCGGGGGAGATAATTAAAATCGTTGCATGACGCAACAGAAAAATTTCATGTCACACATCGGCGCCACACAGTGTGTTGCAATTGCAACTAGTCCAGCGTCAAGGCTGCCACCAGTTCCAGCTGTGACTGCACCCCGGCCTTGTCGAAAATGCTGCGGATCTGCGTCCGGATCGTACCGATCGACTTGCCCGTTTCGTCGGCAATCGATTGGGGGCCGCGGCCGGCCGCCAGGTGGGCGGCGACCATGGCCTCGGCCGGAGTCAGATTGAACAACTGCCGCGCCAGTTCGGCCGTGCGGCGGATCTCATGGCGCATGGTGCGGGCGATAACCATGGCCGACAAACCGAAGCGGCGGTGCTCGCCCGGAATGGCGGTGAATTCGAGATGGAGATAGTCGCCACCCGTGTCGTCGCGCAGCACCATGGCGTCGGGCGGCCGGTGCGGCGCCGTCAGGTCCATGCCTGAAACACTGGCCAGGGCGTAGTCGAAGCGGCGGCCATAGGCGTCGTTGCGCGTGGTCAGCCGCCCGCGCGCCACCTTCAGCCAGCGGCCAGCGGCCAGCAAGGCCTCGCCGCGCGGTGACATGGCGCGGATGCGGCCCGAGGCGTCGCAGACAAAGGCCGCCGCCGCCATGGCGTCCAGCAGGCTGTGGACTAGGCCCAAGCTCTGTCCTTCGATCGCCATCTGAGTGCGCACGGCGGCGCGTGCATGGGCGGCGATGGCGGCGTAGGCGCGCTTTTCTTCATCGTCGTAGAGCCCCAGGCTTTCGCTGCGGCCGACCGCCATGCCGACCAGCATGTCGTCCTGACGCAGCAACGGGCTGAGGCAGGTGATCTCGACCTCGTACGTCTTGATCCACGCCCCAAAGTCAGGGTTGCGCCGGCAATCCTCGGCCGTGGTAAAGGCGTCCTCGTTGAGAACCTGGAGTTCCGCCGCCCGGCTGCCGATGCGGACGCGCGAATTGACGCGGACATCGCCACCACCGGCCAGGACGAATTCGGGGATGGCTTGCGGCGGCAGGCCGCTCAGCCAGTTGAACGGCACGGCGGCGTTGTCGCCCAGTCCGATCAATTGGCCGGCATGGGAATGCGTGGCCGCTGCCAGGTTTTCCAACGCGGACATCCACGATCCGCCCAGGGCGGCGGACTGGAAGGACTCGATCGTTGCCGCGACCGCGGCTTCGCTGATTGACACGTCATTCCCCTGAACCTCGTGCAGCGAGGTCTCATCGTGCGGAGAGTTAATGACGGAACGGCCATCATGTAAAGAAACTTCAAATAACTCAGTTACTTGTAAATCGCGTACCGGTTGCGTTCGAATTCGCCTGGGACGCTTTGCGACCGGTCTTTTCGCCGTTTCCTACCCAATATTGGGTATGCGCTTGAAGCCCTATCGATGATTTCTAATGTCACAAAAGCGGCGCCGTGGGGGCGGCCGCATCAGGCGGCCGAAACGTATGCGCCGCGCCTACAGGGGACTTTCCATATGCTGCAACTCCAAAACGGCGTCGAATCCGAAGTCAACGGCCTCGACTTCGACCAGATGTCCGCCGAAACCGTTACCTACCTGGCGGATGGTGGTTATGTCATTACCTGGAATGGCGGGAATCTTACGCCGGAAAACACGGAGTGGTACTGGGCCGACATCCATGCCCAGATTTTCGATGCCGCAGGGAACAAGGTTGGAAGCCAGTTCATGGTCAATACCGCGACCGACCAGGATCAGGCCCTGGCCAGCGTCGTCCCCATGGCCGACGGCGGCTTTATCGTCCTTTACCAGACGACGTTCTACGATCCGGCCAGCATCCTGGACAAGACCTATATCGTCACCGGCACGTCGATCCTGGCGCAGCGCTTCGACGCTTCCGGCGCCCGCGTCAACCTGTACAACGAAGCCGGCGGCGACGTCGGTGAAGTGGTCCTGGCACCGAACGGGTGGGCGCCGACAGTGGCCGTGGCGGAAGATGGTGGCTTCCTGATGGCCTGGCAGACGGAGATCGGAGGCGTTGCGGGTTTCCAGCTCAGCTACGTCGATGAGGCAGGTGATGTCGCCGTCAGCACCTTCCACGCGGTGGCCCATGAGGACGTAACGCCGCAACTCGCCTTCCTCGACAACGCGGGCGCGGGCGGCGCCATGCTGCTCTATGCCGTCTTCGTCGCCGGGGCCGGTATGAATATTTACGGCCAGAAGTTCGATACCACGGGCACGGCGGTGGGGACGCCTGTCCTGATCAATACCTACACGCCGGGGCATCAGTACCTGGTGGATGTTGCGGCGACCGACGACGGCGGTTTTGTCGCGGTCTGGGCCAGCCAGAACCAGGACGGGTCGTCCTACGGAATCTATGGCCAGGTCTTCGATTCAAATGGCAACCGCGTCCAGTCCGAATTCAGGGTCAACACCTATACGACCGGCTCGCAGACCGTTCCGGATGTTACCGCGCTGGATGGCGGTTATTTCGCGGTGGTGTGGCAAAGCAACGCTCAGGACGGCTCCAGCTGGGGCGTCTATATGCAAATCACCGACAGCCTCGGCAACCTGATTGGCGAGGAGATCCGCATCGCCGACGAGACGGTGGGGTCTCAACGCGGCGTTAAGGTCGCGTCCGATGGCGATACCATCGTCGTTACCTGGTCCGGACCGGACGCTGAAGGTCATCCCAGTATCTTCACCCGTCAATTCACAATGTCCAATGCCGCCATCCCGTCGGCCGGTAGCGACACATTGCAAGGCGATGCCGCCCCCAACACCATTGACGGCCTGGCCGGTGACGACTCGATCGATGGCCTGGGCGGCAACGACACCCTGACCGGTGGCGACGGCAATGATACGCTGAACGGCGGTGACGGCGACGACGTGCTGAACGGCGGTCAGGGCGACAGCGTCGACGGCGGCGCGGGTTCGGACAGGCTGGTGATCGATCTCAGTGACAAGCTGACGGTGGTGACCGCTGACAAAAACGCCGGTGGCGGTTACAGCATCACCTGGACCGGTGCGGGCCTGACCGCCGCCAACATCGAGGCACTGACGATCACCACGGGCAACAACAACGATATTGTCCACGGTCTGGACGGCAATGACGTCATCAATACCGGCAACGGTTTCGACCGCGTATGGGGCGGCAGCGGCGCGGACACCATCAATGTCGGCACGGGCGGCAGCGTTGTGTGGCATGCGGCCAATGAGACGGCCGGCCTGGCGGTGGAAGACAATGCCGCCGACACCCTCATCGGTGGCATGGGCGGCGACACCTTCTATGTCGGCCTGGGCGACAGCGCCGACGGCGGTGGCCAGCCGGTCAATGTCATCGACCGCATCTTCGTGTCCTTCTTCGGCCGCGGCTCTGCCCTGAACCTGGATCTGTCGACGGGCGATGCCTTTGCTACCCTGGCCGCGGCGTCTGGCGGGTCTTACGCCAATTTCGAGGAAATCGGCGTCTTCGGCTCGGTCTATGCCGACAGCATCAGCGGCACGGCCGGCAGCGACCGTCTGTTCGACCTGGCTCCGGCCGATGGCGCCGGCGGCGGTGACACCTTCTACGGCATGGGCGGTAACGACTTCCTGTCCGGCGGCAGCGGCACCAACTACATGGACGGCGGCGACGGCAATGACGTGATCTATAACACCAGCTTCCAGGACGAGACCCTGGTCGGCGGCGCCGGCGACGATACCTTCTTCTGGGGGTCGACCGCGCCGGTGGATGTGATCGGTGACGGCAATGACACCATCCAGGGCGGCGACGGCATCGACACCATGGACTTCACCAAGTTGGTCAACGGCGTGAACATCATCCTGAACCAGCCCTGGGATATCATCGGTTCCGGCATTGTTACCTATTCCGGCATCGAAAACCTGATCGGCGGCACCGGTAACGACACCCTGCACGGCAATTACGAAGCCAACCGCATCCAGGGCGGCGCCGGCGACGACAACCTGAGCGGCTTCGGCGGCAGCGGCGTCGATACCCTGATCGGCGGTATCGGCAACGACACCTTCCAGATCTTCGGCAACGATCTTGCCTTCGGTGAGGACGGCGACGACGTCTTCGTCATTTGGAGCCGTCAGGACGGCAACCTCGTCGAGCTCTATGGCGGCGCCGGCTATGACACCATCGACATGACCCAAGCCAGCGTGGGTATCAAGTGGGTGTTGAGCGGCGAGGACGATATCGAAGCCTTCAAGGGCGGCGTCCACGATGACGGCTATGACGCCAGCGCCACGACCACGGTGCTGCAGCGCAATCTGAGCGGGGGTGGCGGCAACGATACGCTGAAGAGCGGTGTCGGCCAGGACCTTCTTTCCGGCGGCGACGGCAACGACTATCTCGACGGCGGCGCCGGGTTCGACACCATGATGGGCGGGCTGGGCGACGACACTTTCGTGGTTGAGGCGGCGATCGATGTGGTCAGCGAACAGGCCGGCCAGGGTACGGACACGGTCCTGTCCGGCCGGACCTACACCCTGACCGCCAATGTTGAAAACCTGACCCTGACCGGGGAGGCCGCGATCAACGGCACGGGCAACGGGCTGAACAACGCGCTGCGGGGCAATGCGGGTGTCAATATCCTGAGCGGCCTTGCCGGCAACGATACCTACTATCTCGATCAACTGGGCGATACGTTGGTCGAACAGGCCGGCGGCGGTACGGATACGGTGGTGACGGCGTTCAGTTACACGCTCTTGACCAATTTCGAAAACCTCACCCTTACGGGGTCGGAAAACCTGACCGGCACGGGTAACCTCGCGGCCAACCGCCTGACGGGCAACGACGGCAATAACCTGCTGGATGGCGGAGCCAGCAACGACACCATGGCCGGTGGACTGGGCGACGACACCTTCATCGTCAATTCCGACGGCGATCTCGTCACCGAACTGGACGGGCAGGGGACGGACACAGTTCTGTCCGCCCGCACCTACACCCTGGGCAATAGCATCGAGAACCTGGTCCTGACCGGTGCCGGCGCCAACACCGGGACGGGCAATGCCCTCAACAACACCCTGACGGGCAATGACGCGGTCAACTGGCTGGACGGCGCGGCCGGGAATGATACGCTTGTGGGCGGTCTGGGCAGTGACACCTATGTCGTCGATGCCGCGGGCGACGTCACCACCGAAGCCGAAGGCGCCGGGACGGATACGGTCCGCTCCAGTGTCAGCTGGACCCTGGGCGCCAATGTCGAGATCCTGCTGCTGACCGGAACCGCGGCGAACAACGGCACCGGCAACGAACTGAACAATATCCTGACGGGCAACTCAGGCGTCAACGTCCTGAGCGGCGGTCTGGGTAACGACACCTACAATGTCCAGAACACCACGGACACTGTGGCCGAGGGCGTGGGCGAGGGCACGGATGCCGTGCTGTCGAACGTCACCTTTACGCTGGGGGCCAATGTTGAGAACCTGACCCTGATCGGCAACAACCACGTCAACGCCACCGGTAACGCTGGCAACAATGTGCTGATCGGCAATGTCGGCAATAACATCCTGACCGGCGGGCTGGGTGACGACACCTACTACATCCAGAACGTCAACGACTTCGTTGTCGAACAACATTGGGAAGGCACCGACACGGTCTATACGACGGTGGCCTATTCGCTGTTCGGGCGGGCGATCGAGAACCTGTTCCTGATGGGAACCGACAACCTCAATGCCACCGGCAACAGCCTGGCCAATGCCCTGACCGGCAATACCGGCAATAATGTGCTGAGCGGCGCCGGCGGCAACGACACCTACTATGTCCAGAATGCCGGCGACAGCGTGATCGAAAACGCCAATGAGGGCATCGACACGGTGGTTACGACCGTGACCTGGACCCTGGGCGACAATACCGAAAACGCCACCCTGACCGGCAACCAGCACTTTAACCTGACCGGCAATGCCCTGAACAATGTGCTGACAGGCAATATTGGCAACAACATCCTGACGGGTGGGTTGGGCGACGACACCTACTATGTCCAGAATGTCAACGACTTCGTCGTGGAGCAGCACTTCCAGGGTACGGACGTCATCTATTCGACGGTGACCTACAGCCTGTTCGGGCGGGCGGTGGAGAACATGATCCTGCAGGGGACGGAGAACCTCAACGCCACGGGCAACAGCCTGAACAACATCCTCACCGGCAACTCGGGCGCCAACCGTCTGGAAGCCGGCGTGGGCAACGACACCTTCAGCGGCGGTCTGGGCGCGGACGTCTTCGTCTTCCTGGCGGCCAGCGGCAAGGATACGATCACCGACTTCTCCGGAAGCCAAAACGACAGCATCAATGTCAACGCCTACACGGCCGGCACAGCCAATGCGGCCATGGTCACACAGGCCGGGGCGAATGTCCTGATCAACCTTGGCGGCGGCAACACGGTCACCGTACTCAACGCCGGCCAGGCCGACGTCCTGGCCCACATGGTCTGGTAATTCGAGGGGCGGATGGATTGTCCTGCGATAATCTCCGGGGCGGGCGCCTTTCCAGGCGCCCGCCTTCGTCTTTTTCCCCTGCGCCGCACAGGGTCTGTACAGGCGGCGGCCGCCGCATTATGGTCTGCGTGACCGGACGGTGGCCAAGGGGGCACGCCGGAGGGATTGCGGGGGATTTCCGGAATGTTGCACGTCGAAGCTGAAGCCGAATCGCAGGTCAATACCGAGAACAGCGACCTGATCACGGGCCAGACCATAACCCTTCTCACCAACGGCAACTATGTCGTGACCTGGCGGGCCGGCACCTACTATGGCGAGGGCGTCGGTCAGTGGTGGGAAGATGTTCACGCCCAGATGTTCGACGCCGACGGCAATAGGTTGGGCGGCGAGTTCCTGGTCAATACGACCACGGAACAGGACCAGGGCCAGCCGCGGGCGATTGCCCTGGGCGACGGTGGTTTCGTCATCCTGTGGACAAGCATTACCTATGTGCCGGAATCGATTGTTTCCGAAGAGTTCATCATCCAGTCGTCGACCATCATGGCGCAACGCTACGATGCGGCCGGCCTGCGGGTGAACCTGCTGGCTGATCCGGACGGCGATACCGGCGAGGTCGTCCTGTCGGCGGATGGGCTTGAACCCCTGATCGCCATGAAGGACGACGGCAGTTTCGTCCTGGCCTGGCAAACCAGTTCCAATGGCTCCGAAGGGTTTCAACTGACCTTCGTCGATGACGCCGGAGAGATCACCGGCACCGTCTTCCATGCGGTAGCGGAAGCGATCCAGCCGGAGATTCTTACGCTCGGGGACAAGGTCGTGCTGGTGTATGCCGCTCAGGACTGGGAAAGCAGCGTTGGCGGCCGCACCAGCTTCGACGTTTTCAGCCAGGCCTTCGACGCCTCCGGCGCGGCTGTCGGCGGGCGCGTCAAGGTCAATACCTATACGACACGCAGCCAGAGTTCGCCTTCGGTCGTCGCCACGGAGACGGGTGGCTATATCGTTGTTTGGCAAAGCACCCTCCAGGACGGCTCCCTGCTGGGCGTCTACGGACAGGTTTTCGACGGCAGCAGCCAAAAGGTCGGCAGCGAATTCCGTGTCAACACCACGACTTCCGGATCGCAGAGCACACCCGAGATCACGGCGCTCGACAATGGCAAGTTCGCCGTGGTGTGGACCAGCAACCCTCAGGATGGCGACGGCAACGGCGCCTACCTGCAACTGATCGACAGCAGTGGTCACCTGATCGGTGGCGAAATCCAAATTGCCGACGAAACCATAGGCAGCCAGTCCGGCCCGAAGATCACCTCGGATGGCGACACATTGTTCGTGGTGTGGAACTATCGTGACGCTGCGGACCACCCGGCCCTCATGACACGCCAGTTCCAGATCACCGTCCCCTTTCCGGACGAGAATGCCAACGACCTGGAAGGCGACGCGAACGCCGACAATATCGACGGCCTGGGCGGCGCCGACACCATCCATGGCCTTAGTGGCGCCGATACCCTGAGCGGCAGCGGCGGCATCGATGCCCTGTATGGCGATGACGGCAATGACTGGCTGGACGGCGGTTCCGGCATCGACGCTTATCACGGCGGCCTGGGCGACGACACCTTCGTGGTCAACTCGGCCGGCGAAACCGTCGACGAACTGAGCGGCGAAGGCACTGATACGGTGCGGACCGTGGTCAGCCTGACGCTGGCGGCCAACGTCGAAAACCTGGTCCTGCTGGGCGGCGCGAACCTGAGCGGCACGGGCAACGGTCTCAACAACGTCCTGACAGGCAATGCCGGCAACAACATCCTGTCCGGCGGCCTGGGCGACGACACCTATTACATCCAGAATGCCGGCGACAGCGTCGAGGAGAAGCACGGCGAAGGCAATGACACCGTCTGTTCAAGCGTCAGCTATTCGCTGTTCGGCCGCGCGGTGGAAACCCTGATCCTGACCGGCGGGGGGAACCTGAATGCGACCGGCAATTCGCTCAACAACACCCTGACCGGCACCAGCGGCAACAACCTGCTGGATGGCGGGACGGGCGCCGACAAGATGACCGGTGGCCTCGGCGACGACACCTATTATGTTGACCACGTCCAGGACAATGTCGCCGAAACGCATTGGCAGGGCAACGACACCGTCATTTCATCGGTCAGTTACTCGCTGTTCGGCCGGGCGGTGGAAACCCTTGTACTGACGGGAACGGGCAATCTCAACGCGACCGGCAATTCGCTGGCCAACGTCCTGACCGGCAACGCTGGCGCCAACACTCTGGACGGTGGCACCGGCAACGACATGCTGACCGGCGGGCTGGGCGCGGACATCTTCCTGTTCACAGCGGCCAGCGGCAAGGATACCGTCAGCGACTTCTCAGGCGTTCAGAACGACACCATCAATGTCAACGCCTATACAGCGGGCGCAGCCAATGCGGCCATGGTGACGCAGGCGGGGGCCAATGTCCTGGTCAATCTGGGCGGCGGGAATACCGTGACAGTGCTGAACGCCAGCCAGGCGGACGTGCTGGCCCACATGGTGTGGTAGGACTTGTGAAGGCGGAAATGGGCTGGTACCCTTCCCGTCATGTCACGTGAAACCGTCAATGCCATCTGTGGCGCCCTGCCGGGGGCGGAAAACTCCGACCCGTGGGGCGGCGGTCACGACTGCTGGAAGGTCGGCGGCAAGATGTTCGCCGTCATGGGGGCCATCTCCGAGGGCGTCTCGGTCAAGACGCCCGACGTCGAAACCGCCGAGATGCTGATCGAGGCCGGGGCGGCGCGCAAGGCCGCCTATATGCACCGGTCATGGGTCAACCTGTCGTGGGACCTGCCCGAAGATGAAATCCGCGAGAGGGTCCTGGCGTCCTACCGGCTGATCCGGGCGGCTTTGTCGAAAAAGGTCCAGGCCGGACTGGCACCCGTCTAGGGCTCCGGATCCTCGGCTGTGAACGGCGAACAGCACGGCTTCCCGATGGCCTTGAACTCCATCACCTCGGCGCGGGTGCCGTCGGGGTCGAACAGGTTCAACTGCCACTTGGCGTCGCGACCGATCTTGGGCAGCTCCTCCTGGCCGGTCAGCCGGTTCTCGTTCCACAACAGGGTGTAGCTGTCGCGGACATCGGGTACGCCCAAAGCGAAGTGGTTGAGGATGCCGGCGATCTTCTGGCTCATGTTCGGCGGAATGCCTTCGGTCTCCGGCCCGCTGACCAGCATATATTCCAGCCAGTCGCGGCCTTCCGGCACCTGGATCGAGATCCAGGTGTGGACATCCTCCTGGAAACCGCCGGCCCAGTAGGGCTTGAACTCCAGGATATCGCGGTAAAACGTGTCCTGCTTCGCCCGGTTATGGATGATGAAGCCGACATGCATCATGCGGTGCGACAGCGGATTGACCGGGATGTCGGGCAGGGCCTTGGGCGGCTGGACGAACTCGACGACATTGCCTTCCGGATCGGTGACCGAGAAATACAGGCTGCCGTCCGTGCCCGTACTGACCTTGGCCGGCACGGTGACCTTCTTGAAGGCCAGATAGGCGCGTAAAGCTTCGGCGTCTGTGGTCACGAAGGCGACATGGTCCAGCCGGTTGATGCCTTCGCCGGCGGGTAGCGGCAGGACCTCGACGAACTGGGCCGGCGCGAAGTGGTAGCGCGCCCCCGCCGGGTTCTCGGCGTCGGGCTTTTTCACCCCGCCCAGGTCGCGGGTGTAGAAGGTGTTGGTCTTGGCGAGGTCATCGGCATAGACGGCGATATGCGACACCCCGGTGATCGGCGGGCGTGTGGGCTCGGCCATGACGGGCGTGGCGGCCAGCAGGGCCAGCGCCAGAAGCGCCCTCATAGCTTCACCTCGGCGCCGTTATTGGCGGCGCTCTGGTACATGGCCTGGATGATCTTCACGTCGCGCAGCCCCATCTCGCCGCCGGTGGCGTGGGGGCGGTTGGCCAGGACGGCTTCGGAGAAGGCTTCGATCTGATTGGCGAACTGGCTGGAGGCACTGCCGGCGCGCGGGCTGGACGACACGAAGTTCTTCGTCAGGGTCATCGGGATATTGCCGTAGTCCATCGACGGCGACAGCAGGATATTGCCTTCGCTACCGAACAACTGGTGGCGGCTGCTGTAGGTGTAGCAGTAGGAGGACGAGCCCTGGGCGCTGATGCCAGAGGCGAAACGCAGGCGCCATTCGACCCCGCCCTCGACCTCGGCGAAACGCGGATCGTCCTTGGGGTAGGAATAGACGGCGGTCACCGATACCGGATCCTCGCCGGCGGCCCACAGGGCGGCGTTCAGGGCGTAGATGCCGATGTCGTACATCGAGCCGCCGCCGGCCAGGGCCTGTTCGGCGCGCCACTTGTGCGGCGGCCACTGCTGTGGCGTCAGATCGAAGCCGGCATCGCCCGAGACATGGCGCAGCTTGCCGATCTCGCCGGCCTGCAGGCGGCGGACGGCGTCGGCATTGTTGGGCTCGAAATGGCAGCGATAGGCGACACCCAACTGCTTGCCGGCGGCCTTCGCGGCGGCGATCATGGCCTCGCATTCGGCCACCGTCGAGGCCATGGGCTTTTCGCACAGCACATGCTTGCCGGCCTTCAGGGCGCGGATGGTGTATTCGGCGTGCAGGCCCGGCGGCAGGGCGATGTAGACGCAGTCGATGTCCTTATTGGCGGCGATGGTGTCGAAATTGCCGTAGTCATAGAATTTGGAGACGCCGTAGGCGGCGCCGAGATCGCGCGCCTTCTGCGGATTGCCCGAAACCAGCGCGGTAACGCGGCTGTTGGACGCGCTGCGGAAGGCCGGCATCATCTGGCCGGTGGCGAAGGTCCCGAGGCCGACAATGGCCCAGCGCGTAGTCTTGTCCGGCTGGGGCAGTTTCGGGTTGCCCAGCAGGGGCTGGCCGGCGGCCTGCGGTGTGGCAGCGTTCGCGGCGGAACCGAGCAGGGGCAGGCTCCCGGCGGCCAGCAAAAAGCGGCGGCGGTCGATCATTGGGTATCCTCTCTCTGTTTTTTGGCAAAGGTTAATGCCGATAACGAGAGAGGTCAAACCAATCATGTGCGAGGTCAGGTCTTTATGACCTTTCGCTTCATGCCCGGTTCATCGTGATTGTGGTCTTATGGCGTTTCGGGACCTGATCCGGGTTGTTTACGGGGTTCACTGCAGCGGCGTCTGAGGACAGGCGCCAAAGGAGGTGCGCCAATGCCCGCCCATAGATTCTACCGATCCGCCGCGGCGCTGACCCTTGCCGCCCTGGCGGTGACCAGCGTGTCCGCCTGTCGCGACGACTCCGCCCGGATGGCGGAGGTGCCTTTCACCCCGATCGTCGCCGGTGAAGCCGCGTCCGTGACCCTGGCGCCGGCCGTCGAGGCTCTTCCGACAGCGCAGAAGCGCGTGACCGTGACCCACGCCGCGCCGTCCCAGCCGGTCTATCGCTATGTCGAGGACGCCTATGAAATGGACGAAGCCTTTGGCGACGCCCCGCCCGACTATGGCTTCGACTATGGCGGTGTCCAGCCCTGGGTGTGGCGCACCGCCGGTGACGCCTGGCGCATGGTCGAGCCGACCGCCTACGGTGAGCGCTACTATTTCTACGAACCGGGTCAGGACGATCCTTACCTGGTCCGGGACCGTGACTTTGCCTACGCCTATGACGACGGCCGGCTGGTCAATGTCTTCGACCGCAGCGGCCGGGTTTTGGACTATTACGAAGCCGAGCGCCGCGCCGACTGGGCCAGCCGCTATTACAGCCGCGCCCGCGCGCTGAGACAGGCGGCGAAGCGCGACGACCGCGAGCAGATTGCCGCCGCCAACTGGGCCCGCCGCCAGCAGCGCATCGAGCAGGACCGTCAGGCCTGGGTGCAGGATCGTCAGCGTGTCGCCGCCTGGCGCGCCTATCAGGATCGCCAGGATGCGCAGCACCGGCGCGAACTGGGGGCCGAGCGCGAACGCCGTCAGCAGGCCTCTTGGGCGTATCGTCAATGGCGTGAACGCGACTATCAGGGGCCGCCGCCGCGCGTCGCGGTCGCTCAGCAGCACAAACGCGACTGGCAGTTCTGGAAGCGCCAGGAACAGGCGCGCCGCGAACGTGATCGTGACAGTTGAACTCGCAAACCACTATGTAACCATTTTGGGGTAGGCTGCGAACCTAATCTGTTCGTGGTACCTCGATGACCAATCCGAATTCCTTAGGCCAAAACGATCTGGCGAAGCGCCAGGCCCGCCAGCGTCACCGTCCGTCGTTGGCGGGATTGCGCGTTCTGGTCGCCGAAGACGTCGAGATGGTTCGCGACCTGCTGACCATCCTGCTCTCGCGTGAAAAGGTCGTTCTGACGACGGTGATCGACGGCGCCCAGGCCCTGGCCATGGCGGAAACCCAGGAATTCGACATCATCCTGATGGACATGAACATGCCGGTGATGAGCGGTTTCGAAGCCACACGTCGCATCCGCCTGTCCGAAGGCCCCTGCGCCAATGTGCCGATCCTGGCCCTGACGGCGAACGCCTCAAAGGCCGAAGTCGCCCAGTGTGGCCGCGCCGGCATGGACGGCCACGTCGCCAAGCCGTTTACCCCGGCGGTTCTGATGGACGCGATCGCCGACCTGCTGTTCAGCGAAGAGTAAATTTAGCCGACCAGCTTGCCTTCGGTGACGATCACCGGGTTGGCCAGCATCTGGCCGTCCCATTGGCCGGGCTTCGCTTTCGCCTTGCTGATCCGCCCGTTCAGGATGGCGCGAACCACAGACATCCCTTTCACCACGCGGCCGAAAACGGCATAGCCCAGCTTGTCGTTCGAACCTTCGCGGCCGGCGTCCATCGATGTCTGGTCGCCGCAGCAGATGACGAAATCCGCCCGCGCCGTACCGGGCTCGAAGCGCGACATCGAAATGGCGCCGTCGGTGTGCGACAGGCCCGTCTTGCTGGTGGGCTCGTGCGGGATCGCCGGAAACGGTGTGCCGCTCATGGAACACTGGACGAAGCCGGTGCCGTTGTAGTTGGCCGAGCGCCAGAAGTCGGCGCCCGTCAGCTTGCCCGACTCGACATAGCGCAGGAAGTTGGCGACCGTGATCGGTGCCGCCTTGCCGTTCAGTTCCAGGATGAAGGTGCCCTTGTCGGTCTTGACGCTGACCCGTGACGTCGCCGGAATATTGTCCGGCGTGATCTTGGCCATCCAGTCGATCCGCTCCGGGTCGACTGACGCCGAGGCCGAAGCCTCAGGCGGGGTAGGCGGCGGTGCGGGCGGGGGAGGCGGTGGCGCCGGCGGTTGCGGTTTTTCGCAACCCACCAGGGTCGCCGCCGTGGCGGCCAGGGAACCGATGAGGAAATGACGTCTCATACTGATCTCGCAATTGGGTGCCGTAACTTGGCCTGCCCGGGCCCGGCTGTCAACGCACGAGCCAGGCGTCCAGTGCTACGCGGTAGCGCCGGCTGAACCGGAGTTCGCTGCCGGTCGTCAATCGCACCACGCCGTCGCCATGGCTGCCGGGGCGGATCTCGGCGATGCGGTCCAGCCGCACGATGGCGGCGCGATGGATGCGGGCGAAGTCCGCCTCCGGCAGGCGGGCCGTCAAGGCGGTAATGGAATCGTTGACCAGCCAGGCGCGGCCGCCGGTATGGACCTCGGCATAGTCGCCGGCCGCCGCCACCCAGTCGATATCGTCATAGCCGATGATGCGGACGACGCCGCGCGAGCGGGCGATCAGCCGGGGCGGAGGCTGGATGATCTCCATCACCTGTTGCAGGCGTTTGGCCTGGGGCTGGGCCTTGCGCACCCGTTCCAGCACCTGGCCGAAGCGGATATCGTCGAACGGTTTCAGCAGGTAGTCCAGGGCCTGGACCTCAAACGCCTTGACGGCGAATTCGTCATAGGCGGTGCAGAAAACCGTGGTCGGCATGGCGCGGAAGCCGATGGCCTCGATGACCTCGAACCCGGTCATGGCCGGCATCTGGACATCCAGGAAGACCACGTCCGGCCGCTGGGCCTCGATCATGGCCACCGCCATTTCGCCGTGATGGGCCTCGCCGATCAGGTCGAAATCGGCTTCCGGTTCCAGAAGAGTGCGCAGGCGCAATCGCGCCAGGGGCTCGTCGTCGACGATCAGGGTGCGGTACATAACGGCACCTTGACCTTGACGCGGAAGCCCTGGCCGGGCGCCGTGTCGATGGTCAGCGACTGGCGTTCGCCATAGAGGCGTGTCAACCGCCGTCGGGTATTGGCCATGCCGACGCCTTCGGTCACCGAAGCGGCGCCGGCGCCGTCATCGGACACGGTGATATGCAGGCAGGCGTCCGTTATGGCGGCCGTAATGGTCACTGTGCCACCTTGCGGCAGGCCGGCGATGCCGTGGCGGATGGCGTTTTCGACCAGGGGCTGGAGCAGCAGGGACGGCACAGTGGCGGTCAGGGCTTCGGGGGCGATGTTGCGGATCACGGTCAGCCGGTCGCCCAGCCGCGCTTCTTCGATGGCCAGGTAGGCCTCGGTGAAGTCGAGCTCGTCGCCGAGGCTGCTTTCCTGGCCGCGATGGCCGTCGATCGACAGCCGCAGCAATTCGCCCAGCCGGGCGATCATGCGCTCGGCCTTGACCGGCTCGCTGCGCACCAGGGCCGAGATGGCGTTGAGCGCGTTGAAGAGGAAGTGCGGCTGGAGCTGGGCGCGCAGGGAGGCGGTTTCGGCCTCGGCCAGTTGGGTTTCGAGCTGGGCGGACTGCAGTTCGCGGTCACCCAGGTGGCGCAAGGCGCGGCCGGCGGTGACGATGGCCACCATCACGGCATAGATCAGCACATTGACCTGCAGGCTGCCGGCCAGCTTTTGCCACAGCATGTTCTGCCAGTTGCCGACCAGCAGCCCCAGCAGGGGGACAAAGATCAGGCTGTGGCAGACGCTGACCAGCAGGCCGATGGCGAAATGGGTCAGGACGAAGCGGACCTTGCGGCGCGGGTCGAAGGTGATGCGGCCGGCGATGAAGACGACGCCGGGGGTCAGGCAGGACCAGAGGACATTGGCGAGAATGGCCGGGCCGACATAGTGGTGCCAGGGCTTGAGCGAGCCATAGGTCAGGTCATACACGTACCACTGGCCGGCGGTCAGCGCGGCGACGATCATCCAGATGCCGAAAATAGTGGCGGCGCGCAAAAGCGGCCGCGTCTTGGTCTCCTGCATCCTGGCTCCCCGTTGTATCTGTATCTATTAGCATATTGGACCGCTCCGGCCCATCCCGTTCGGCGGTAACCGCCTCCCGTCCGGCGAAAACCGGCTGGCCTAAGGGCTTACGTCAGGTCAGGTTCGTTGCGCAACCCCGGAGGACAAGGGCATGAACCGGCGCGGCCTGATCGGAGCTTTGTGTGTGTGGGCCGCATATCCGGCCATGTCCTTTTCGGGTGAAGCGTTGCCGGACGGGGCGTCCCTTCGCGTCCTGATGCCTCCCAACACGTCTTGGGAAGGGGCGCACCCGTCCGGCGGCGCGGTGCTCCGCGCCCACGGCGAACTGGCCCGAGCCATGACGGCCAATGACACTTCGCGTATACTGGAACTGTACCGTGACGATGCCCGCAGCCTGCCCGACGGCCAGCCGCGCCTGATCGGCAAGGATCAGATCCGGACGTGGCAGAAAGAGGTGACGAAACGCCGCCGGGTGACCGCCTATAAACCGGTGGTCCGTGAGGTCTTCGACTTCGGCGACACCGTGATGGAATTCGGCGGCTTTTCGATCGCCTGGGAGACGGATGCCGCCGAGGGCAAGTATCTCCATGTCTGGGGACGCGAACCGGATGGATCGTTGCGTCTGAAGTCCGATGTCCGCAACTGGACGGCGCCTCTGAAAAAACCGGAAGATTTTTTTGTCGCCATGCCGGAGGCGCAAGCGCCCGCGATGGCGGACTCAGTTCTCAGCCGCGAACTGGCGGCCCTGAACGCCGGCAATGCGGAAGGTGTGCGTGAGCACGATCTCGAAAAGCGCCTGAGCTTCTATACCGACGATGCGGTGATCATGCCGCACAGCATGGCGGCGAAAACCGGTATGGCGGAAATCCGGCCGTTCCTGACCGAATACGTTAACAACGGCCGAGGCGCGACCTTCGACAAGGTCGAGGTGTGGAACGAAGGGTTTGAGGACCTGGGAAACGGTTATGTACTGGAATACTTTCGCTTCCACGTCGACTGGCGGGCCGGGACGGCCGGCGGCACGGTCACCGGTGGCGGCATAAGGCTATGGCGGCGCGAAGCCGATGGCGGGCTGAAGATGCTGCGCGAGATCGGCACGCACGACTATCGCGGTTAGTCGCCTCTGGCCAGGGAGTAGTACGGACGCGGGCCGCTTTCGACCTTGACCGGTTCCGGCATGGCCACCGCCACCACCTCCGGCGCGGCGATATCGCCGGCGGTATAGGCCGGCATTTCCGGCATGTCGGGGATGTAGACCTCGGCCTTCACCTGGCGTACCCGGACTGCAGGCGCGGGCATGCTGGCCAGGGCATAGCGGGCATCGGCCGGCATGTCCGGGTTCACCGCCAGAAGCCCGCGGTCGGCCGGCGGCTGGGCGGCATAGTCGACGACCAGGCCCGGATCGGCCATAGGATCGATATCGGGCAGGCTGGCCAGCTTGCCACCGATGATGAAGAAGCCCAGGGCCAGGCTTATGCCCCCGGTGATCAGGCTGGCCTTCATCAGGTGGCGCAACGGATCTGGCGCATACGGAGCGGGACGGAAATCGACCTGATCGGTCCAGGTTTGAGAAGCGGACATCATGGCAGTCACTCACGTGAAACAAGGTGAGACGCATGATAAATTCTGTCGCGTAAGGTTTCGGTGGGACAAAAGCGCGTTTGTGTCCGGTCCCGATCAAAAAGACGAGTCCCGCGATAAAAACCCAGTCAGGGCCGCACCGGCGTGGCGGCACCGTCGCCGACCACTGTGCTCCACTCGCGGACCTTCCAGCTCTTGACCAGGCCGTTCACCACATAAGGATCGGCTTGCGCGAAGCTTTCGGCGACCGACGCATCGGCCCCCAGGAACAGCAGAACCCCGCCATCGGCCGGGCCGGCCAGCGCCCCGCCCAGCACCAGTTCGCCGCGATCGGCCGCCGCCCAGGCCAGGTTCAGGTGTACGCCGCGGAACTCGGCCCGGCGTTCCAGATAGTCGTCGACGAAATCGTAGAATAGCAGGAAGTGTTTCATTGTGGTTAAGATCACGTTAAGAGTGTATTTTCACGGTTTGCAATTATTTCGCTGGCAACACTTGGCCCACGGTCCAGCGTTCCGGGACTTTTGTGTAAAGCCATAAGGAATACCGTATGTCCAGAGAGACACGTCTTAACGTCACCGGCACGGTGACGAGCCAGCTCCACATTACCGAAGAGGCCATTGACAGCGCTTTGACCGAGGCCGCCACCTTGCTTGAAACCTGCATCACCTCGCGCCGGACGATCCGCATGTCGACCATGGTCGGTACAAAGGTCAATGACAGCACCATCAAGGCGATGCAGGCGCTTCAGGACGCCCAGGCGCATATGGCCGACGCCCATCGCGAGCTGACCCGGCTTCAGAAACAGTTCCGTCTGGAACCGGTGGCCGGTGTCCACCCCTACGACAAGGAGCCGGAAGGTGGTGGCGGTGGTGGCGGTGGCGGTGGAGGCGGCGGCGGTGTGACCAATTCGCGACTTGACGCCCCGTCCGGTACGGCGGGCGCCTGAAATAACGGCGGTCGGCTTGCCATGCCGGTCCTTTCCCTGTTTTATCGGCCTGCATCGAATCGTCGGGCATCAGGGGACGGACCGGTATGTTGCAATCCTGGATCACGCAGCTCAGCGCCGTGGCCCTGCTGGTCATTTGCGGTTACGCCCTGATCGCCGGAAGCTGGCGCGAACGTTTCGGCGCGGTCATCTATGTCGCCGCCTATGCCCTGACGCTCGGCTTCGGCCTGATCTCGCTGGACAGCGATCTGCCTTACCTGGCCAAATATATCTCCAGCAACTATACGGCCCTGTACATGCTGGTCACCGACACGCTGATCCTGCAAGGGCTATGCGTCGTTGCCTGGAAATCCCCGCACCCCTGGTCAAAATGGGCCATACTGTGCCAGGTGGTCAGCATTGGTCTGCACTGTGTGGTGCTGCTGGACCTGGGGCTGAGCAACCGGATCTATCTGTCATTGGTTACGGCGCTCGGCTGGGGTGGTCTTCTGGCCCTGCTGATCGGCACCATCGCCGCGCGTCAGGCCCGGCAGGATGCCCGGCGCGGGCAGGCGGTGCCGGTGGCGTCGGAGTAGACCGCATCCTTTTGCGGCATCGCGCGGCGAATCGGGTAGGCTTGCCAGGAAAGACAACCTGCACAACAGGAGGAGATACCACCATGGCCTTGTTCGACCTTTCCGGGCGCACGGCCCTGATTACCGGCTCAGGCCAGGGGATCGGTCTGGCCATCGCCACCGCCCTGGCCAATGCCGGGGCGCGGATCATCCTCAACGGCCGCACCGAGGCCCGTCTGGAAGCCGCCGCCGCGACCCTGCGCGGCCACGGCGCCGACGTCGTCCTGTCGGCCTTCGACGTCACCGACGCCGACGCGGTCAGGACCGCCATCGACCACCTGGAAAGCCACGGCACGGCCATCGACATCGTGGTCAACAATGCCGGCATCCAGCGCCGCCGGCCGCTGGAGGAGTTTCCGGTGGAAACCTGGCACGAGGTCATGCGCGCCAATCTCGACAGCGTCTTCTATGTCAGCCAGGCCGTGGCCCGGCACATGATCGAACGCGGCCACGGCAAGATCATCAATATCGCCAGCGTCAATGCCCACCTGGCCCGCCAGACCATCGCGCCCTACACCGCCTCCAAGGGGGCCGTGCTGACCCTGACACGGGGCATGTGCGCCGACTGGGCGAAATACGGCCTGCAGATCAACGCCATCGGTCCGGGCTATTACGCCACGCCGCTGAACAAGGCCCTGTACGAGGATCCGGTGTTCGACGAATGGCTGCGCAAACGCACACCGGCCGGCCGGTGGGGCAGGATGGAGGACCTGCACGGCGCCGCCGTCTTCCTGGCGTCGCCGGCCTCGGATTTTGTCAACGGCCAGATCATCTATATCGATGGCGGCCTGACGTCGGTGGTATAGAGACTCCATGATGAGCCCCGTTGATCGCCGAACCGTTCTGACCGGTGCTGCCGCCCTGGCGGTGGCGGGTACTGCCCGCGCCGCCGTGGCACCGGACCTGGAAGCCCTGGCAAAGGATCCCACCAACTCAGCCGGCGTCGAATCCGTCCAGGAAAGGCGCCAGGCAGCGCGCGCGCGGCTGACCGCTCTGGAAACGGCGATGGCACAGACGCCCGCCGGTGACACCGGTGTCGTTTTGGCCAGCGTGATTCACGGTGCCCGCAGCGAGGTCCGCCTGGCCGACTTCGCCTATGGCGACGGCGGTAGTGTCTATCCGGTCACCTACCGCTCCGGCCAGCACACTCAGGTCACCGCAGGTAAGGCTTCGGCCGCCGAGATCGACAATGAGACGGCACGCATCGCCGCCGACACCGCCAACGGCATCCTCCAGCCCGATTTCCTGCTCAAGCGTGCCCTGACGGCGGTCGAGACGGCGCAGTTCAAAGCCGAAGGCGAGGTCCAGGCGGCGCTGGAAAGCCAGATCGTCGCCCTGACGGCGCAATTGGCTGTGGCCGGCGATCGGCCGGGTGTCGGGCAGTTGCCAGGGGGCAAAGACTACTACACTGCGCAGTTGGGCCTGGCCCTGTCGAGCCCCGTCGATCCCAAGGCGGGCATGAAGCTGGCGCGGCAAAGGCTGGACGCCATTTGGGACGAGCTGGACGAGCTTTTGAAACGTCAGGGGCTGAAATCCGGCCCGGCGCACGAACGGCTGCAACGCTTCGCCCGTGATCCGCGCTACCTCTATCCCCAGTCCGACACAGGCCGCAGCAAGATGGTTGCCGACATGAACCGGATGCTGGACGACGTGCTCGAACGCCTGCCGGACGCCTTCGATCCGGTCGACATCCCGGACTCGCAGGTCGAACGCATGTCGCCGGCCGACGAACTGGCCGGCGTCCAGGGCAAGCGTAGCGGCACCAGCTACATCATCGATCAGCGCCGCACCCGCGACCGTCCGGTGTGGACCCTGCCCAGTGTGGTGCATCATGAGCTCTATCCCGGCCATATGCTGCCGCCGGCGGTGAGGCCGGCGCCGGCCTCGGCGCTGCAGGGGCGCTATGGCGCCTCGGCCTGGGGCGAGGGCTGGCCGATCTATGCCGAAACCGTGGCGGCCGAGATCGGCGCCCTGGAGCTGTGGCCGGAGGCGCGCATCGGCTTCCTGCACTGGCAGGCCTTCCGCACGGCGCGGATCGTCGCCGATATCGGGCTGCACACCGAGGACTGGTCGCGCGAGGAAGCGGTAAGGACCCTGACCCGGTTGCAGGGCGGGCCGATCTACTTCATCACCATCGACGAGGATATCGACCGCATGTGCCTGACGCCCGGCGCCAATGCCGCCCAGGGCCTGTCGACCCTGAGCTTCCTCGAACGGCGGGCGGTGGCGGCGAAGGTCTCCGGCTTCGATCTCAAGACCTTCCACCGCGCCGCCATGGCGTATGGCCCGGTATCGCCGGACGGGTTCGCGGCGGCGCTGAGCGTTAATTCATGATGATGATCTGTTCGATGCCCATCGACAGGACGGGGCCGGGTTCCAGCGTCGTTTTGTCGCCTTGGGCGGTAATGGTCAGTTGGATATTTGCGCCCACCTCGATCCGATAGCACAGCCTACCGTCCGGCGCCGGACAGGTCACGACATAGGTCACCTGCGCCGGGACGGCATAGGTGGCCACGGTGTCCCGGCAGGTCATCGCCATACCCGACAGATTGTCACAACCGGACGGCGGAAGGCGGCCGGCCTGAACCTCAGCGACTGCCAGGTAAAGCGTGCGCAGGCCTTGCGCGGCCTGATCCGCAGTGGCGGCCGTGAACCAGCCGGCGGCGTCAGGATCGAGGCCGCGGCAATGCGGATCCCACAGAGGTTCATCACCTGCCTGCACCTGCGTGGGTTGCTCCGGGTGGCTGACATGATATCGGGTGACCATCTCGGCCGTGTACGGCTTCTGTCCGAAATCGCCGTTGGCGTCGCCACGCTTGACCGGTGCATAGAGGAGTTTGAGGCCGTCCTGGCGGCAGACGCCTTTCAAGCCGGTGCCGAAGGGCTGGATCCGGAAACCGGCCTCACGAAAGCGGCGTCCCTGCTTCACGAAGCGGCTGGGCGGGGTCAGAAGCGATTGCAGGTCGGCATCCGCCTGGGCCCTGGCCTGGGCGGGCGCCATGGTCAGTCTTTCCATCGAAGATGGTGGCTCGACGGCGCCGGCCGATGTGGCCGGGAGGCTTAGAAGCAGGCCAAACGCCAGCGCTGGAAATTTCATGATGTCCCCCCTGAAAAGCACCACAAGCTTAGCATGGTCAGCAGATGGCCGCCAAGGTTTTGACCGTAGCCGCATCATCTTGAGTCCGTTGCCGCGTCGGCCGGGTTGGCATAATCTTCGCGGATGACCGCCGCCGAACTCATCGCCGCACTGGAAGCCCTGGCCGACCCGAAGGTCATTCCGCAGGTCGCGCGCTTCTATGCCGGTGGCGATCCGGACACGCGTGTGATGGGCGTGTCGATCGGTGCGATCTTCCCGGTCGCCAAAGGGTTCGCGGGGCTGCCGCTGGACCAGGTCGAAGCTCTGCTGGACGATGCGCGCTATGAGGTCCGCATGGCTGCCATGGCGGTGATGGATTTCCAGGCGCGGGAAAAGAAGATGGGCGACGACGGGCGCAAGGCGCTGTTCGATCTGTATCTGCGCCGCCATGACCGGATCAACAACTGGGACCTGGTCGACCGCGCCGCGCCGTGGGTGGTCGGGGAATATCTGCTGAACCGTGATCGCGGCCTGCTGCTGGACCTGGCGCGATCGCCCGATCCGCATCGCCGGCGAACAGCGATCGTGGCGACCTGGGCCTTCCTGCGCCGTAAGGATGCGGACTGGACTTTTCGGGTCGCCGCTCTGCTGGCCGGTGATCCAGACACATATATCCAGAAGGCGGTGGCGTCATGGACCCGCGAAGCCGGCAAGACTTCGCCGGAAGCCTTGATGGCGTTTCTGCAAAGACATCGCGAGGTTTTGCCGCGCCCGACTTTGCGCGAAGCGTCGAAGTTGCTGCCGGACGAGGTCCGGGCGCAATGTCTATGACGCCGCTTCGAGATAACGCAGCGAGCGGTGATATTTCGCCACCCGCTCCAGGTCCTTGTCGCTGACCGAGTTCAGCCGCGTCAGGTCCATATTGTCGCGGATATCCTGAATCTTGACCGCGCGCGCCAGGGGATGGCCCGCGGCGCGGACGATGAAGTCCTGGTAGTTCTCCTCCGTTCGTCGGGTCATGCCGTCGACGCCGGCGATGACCGCTTCCGCGAAGCCCATGGCCCGCAGGTCGTCGAACGTGATCCCGCCGTCTTCGACGACGTCGTGCAGGACGGCGACGATTTTCTCTTCCGTGGCGGTCATCCGCAGCATCAGGCGCAGCGGGTGGAGGATGTAGGGCTGGCCGGCCTTGTCTACCTGGCCGGCGTGAACCTTCGCCGCCAGGGCGATGGCTGTATCGATTGTGCTCATAGTATCTGACCTTCAGATGACCTGACCCCATGTCAGGTGTAGTTCATGTCCGGGTTGGGTCTGACTACACGAAGCGCAGGCGGGGGAAAAGAGGCAATGGCGGACGTGTCGAAGTTGCGCCGAGACTTGACTCGTGCTGACATTGTCGTCCTATGTGAATCGGACCCAGGCACCTGACTCAGGAACCAGGCCGGGGGCCAAATCGGGGGGCAAGGCCGGCACGATCGAGGAGGGATTGATCCTTGATGCGGACGGTGGAACTGCCCAGCAAGCCAACCAGGCTATCAACTGATCGGAGGGTGCAGTGTATTGTCCAAAATGTGGTGCGCAGAATGAAGACAGCGCACAGTTCTGCGCTTCATGCGGAGGGCCTTTGTCGGCGTTTGGAACGGGCGGTCCGACCGTCAGCGGCGGCAGCGGCCATCCGGACATCCATAACGTGCCGACCTATCTGGTGTGGTCGATCCTGTCGACCCTGTTCTGCTGCCTGCCGCTGGGCATTGTGGCAATCGTCATGTCGGCCAATGTCAACAATTACAAGACCCGGGGCGACTACAAAGGCGCCATGCAGGCGTCGAACACGGCCAAGAACTGGGTCATCGGGTCGGTCGTGGCCGGAATTGTCTGTATCGTCCTCTACATCCTGCTGATGATGTTGGGGATCCTGGCCGGCGCGGCCAGCGGCAACTGATCCCTATGACGGTCGAACGCGCCGTGAGCCTGGGCGGCCTGGCCGTCCTGCTTGCGGGGTTCGTCGCCGTCTCCATCTGGACACCGGGCAGTTCGGGATTTTTCCCGCCCTGTCCGGTGCATGCGTTGACGGGCCTCTATTGCCCCGGCTGCGGCAGCACGCGCATGCTCTATTACCTGGCCCACGCCCAGCCGTGGACGGCCTTCCGCCAGAACCCCCTGGGCTTCGTCATCCTGCCCTTTCTGGTGCCGGCGATGATCTTGTCGGCCCTGGAACTGCCGCCGCCTGCCGCCGTACGCCGTGTCATGGCGGTGCACGGCTATAGGCTGGTGATCGCCCTCCTCGTCGTCGTGACGGTCTACACGGTTCTGCGCAACCTTCCCGCGGCCCCCTTCTGCCAATTGGCGCCGGGCGGTTGCTGACGGTCTACTCCGCCGGCGCCGGTGTAACGGCTGCCCGGTCACCGAAACCGGCGGTGGCGATGGAGCCCGAGGCCGCAACCACGATCGCGGCGATGGCCAGCCACTGCAGCCCACTCAATTGCTCGCTGAGGAACAGCAGCCCGGCCAGGGCGCCGACTGCCGGCTCGCCGCTGGTCAGCACGCCGAAGGTCCGCTCGGGCAGCCGGCGCAGGGCGATCATTTCCAGCGAATAGGGCAGGGCGCTGGAAAAGACAGCTACCGCCAGTCCGGCCAGTAGCAGGGCCGGATTGAACAGCTCGAGCCCCGCCCGCGCCACGCCGAACGGCAGGATGACCAGGGCCGCCGTGGTCATGCCGATGGCCACCGATGGTCCGGCCGGCAGGTGCGACATGCGCTTGCCGAAGACAATGTACAGCGCCCAACACACGCCTGCCATCCCCGCCAGCAGCACGCCGACCGGGTCGAGCTGGATGGCGCCGCGCCCGATCGGCAGCAGCATAACCAGGCCGGCCACGGCACACCCGACCCACACAAAGTGGATGGGCCGGCGCGCATGGACCAAGGCCAGGGTCAGGGGACCGGTAAATTCGATGGCCAGGGCCAGGCCCAGCGGAATGGTTCGCAGCGACATGTAGAACATGAGGTTCATGCCGCCGGTGACCACGCCGTACAGCACCATGGCGGTCAGGTCGCGGCGGCTGAAACCGAACCGCCACGGCCGCCAGATTGCCAGCAGGATCAGGGCGGCCAGGCCGACCCGCATGGCCGACGTGCCTTCAGCGCCCAGCACCGGGAAGAGGCTCTTGGCGAACGAGGTGCCGCAGGCCAGCGCGACCATACCAGCCAGCAGGGCCAGGTAGGGGGCGGCGGAATGCGACAGGGCGGTGAGGCGGGGGGAGGCGAAACGGGTCATCATGCGCTGCAACATAGACGTTTCGCGATTGCGTTTCCCGGCGATTTCCGTCACATCTGTGCCGGAAAACAGCATTATTGAGAATAATATGACGGATTTGGTCGCGCTGGACGATTTCGACCGCCGCATACTTGAGCGGGTCCGGCGCAACACGCTGGAAGCGGCGCGGACGACGGCTGAGGCGGTGGGTCTGTCGGAATCTGCGGTGCTGCGCCGATTGCGGCGGCTGCGCGCCGAAGGCGTGATTGTCCGCGACATCGCCATCGTTGATCCGGCGCGGATCGAACCGCACATTCTGATCCATGTCCTGGTCATCATGCGCAGCCAGGAGAGAGCTGTGACCGACGCCTTCAAGCGCGCCATGGCGGCGGCCAGGGAGGTGCGCGGCGCCTGGGACGTGACGGGCGAGACGGACTTTTTGTTGACCGTGGCCGTGCCGACCATGGCGGCCTATGAGGTCTTCACCCAGCGTGAACTGGCCTCCGAACGCGGCATCCGTAACTTCCGTACCATGATCGTCATCCGCGAGGTGGTCGGCTTCGATCCGTCGCGCGAAGACCTGCGTTAACCCTGTGCCTTCACGGCTTTCTCAGGTTTCTGTGCCATCCTGCCCGGAAGTAATAACCTGAAGATAGGGTTGGATGGCCTTGCGTACTGAGGGCTCACACAAAGGAAAAGGTTTCACGGTGCCGGGTCTGGGCCTGCTCGCCCATGCCAAGTTCGAACTGGCGCTGCTGGTCCTGCTGCTGCTGACGGCCGCTGCTGTCGTGGGTAAGGACAGGCTGCTGGAACGCACCCAGCACTTCACCCCGGCCAGCACGGCCCAGAGCGGCCGCGTCCTGTTCGTCGACAGCGATGCCGGCGGCAAGTCGACGATCGATGTCACGGCACCGCTGACCTGGACCTGTGACCTGCGCGCCGGCCATCCCTATCCCTATTGCGGCTACGAGCTGTTCACCGACGCCAACAAGGGCAGCCACGGCCTGAACCTGAGCCATATGCGCTCGGTCGCCATCACCATGATGTATCGCGGTGAGTCGACCTCGTTCCGCCTCCACATGAAGAATTTCGACAAGCGTTACAGCGTGCGCGCCGATGATGAGTCGCCGAAATATCTCCGCGTCGAGGCCGACACCACGCCGGGTGTGCTGCAACGGACCGAGTTCATCGCCGCCGACTTCGGCGTCGCCGACTGGTGGATGCGCAAGCACAAGCTGGCGCCGGAATTCGGCCGCGTCGCTTTCGACAACATCACCTCGCTGATCGTTGAGACCGGTACCGAAGCGCCTTTGGGCCACCATGAATTCGAGGTCCGCGACATCGAAATCCGCACCACCATCCTCAGCGAAGCACAGTTCTACTCGCTGATCCTCGGCATCTGGGCGATCATGATCGTGCTCTATCTGGGCTACCGCGTCAGCAACCTGCGCCGCGCCGACCACGAACGCAAGGTCCTGGCCGCTCTGAACCTGAGCGAGGCGCGCGAAGCGGCGCGCCACGATCACCTGACCGGCATCCTCAACCGCCGCGGCCTGACCGAACGTTTCGACGACGTGGTCCGGCAAAGGCGCGGACCGGTGTCGCTGGGCGTTATCCTGATCGACATCGACCACTTCAAGAAACTGAACGACACCTTCGGCCACAGCTATGGCGACCGGGTGCTGTCGGATATCGCCACCGTGATCAGCCGCAATGTCCGCGTCGTCGACATGGTGGCGCGGTGGGGCGGCGAGGAGTTCATCGTGGTCTGCGCCGATATCGACCGCAGGGGTTCGCAGCGCGTCGCCGAAAAGATCCGCGACTGCATCGAAAACTTCGACTTCGGCCAATCAAACCAGGTAAAGCCTGGCCAGGTAACAGCCAGCTTCGGCATTCACTGGTCGAACACCGAAGCGCCCAACCTGGCCGACCTGGTGGAACTGGCCGATGTGGCGCTGTATGCCGCCAAGGCGGGCGGGCGCAACTGCGTGCGCACCCACCGCCCGGCCATGTCGAAAGCCGCCTAACGCCATTTGTAAGTAGCGTTTCGCCGGCTATGGCCTGATCCTGCCGATCGACCAAGGGTGTCGGGAGGCCATCTTATGCGCGCAGTGTTTGTCATCGTCGTGGGGCTTTTGGCCCTGGCGCCCGCCATGGGGTACGCCCAGCAACCCACCTGGCGCGAAGGCAAGGCGGAGCAACTCAGCCTGGCGCGTGAGCGGGCTGTTGCCGGCGACGTCGCCGCCATGGAAGAGGTCGGACGCCTGTTGATTTCCGGGCATGGCATTCAGCGCGATCAGGCCCAGGGCGTCACCTGGATCCTGCGCGCGGCGGAAACCAGGCCGGAGCTCTATCTCTATCTCGGCAACGAGTATCTGAGCGGACAGTACCTCGACAAGAGCTACGAGAATGCGCTCCAGGCCTATGAGAAGGCCGCCGGCCACAATATCAAACTGGCACACTGGGCGCTGGGTAACCTCTATTCCGCCGGCAAGGGGACCGCCGTCAATCCGATCAAGGCGGCGCAGCACTATGCCGCCGTCGAACAGGCCGGCGGCTTCACGACGCTTCAAATCGCCTGGAACTATGCCTATGGCAGCGGTGTCGAGGAGGACGATGTCAAAGCCGTCGAACTCATGCGTCAGGCCGCCGATGCCGGCGACGCCCAGGCCATGTACGAGCTCAGCGCCGCCTATGAATTCGGTGAAGGCGTGCCCATGGACCCGGTCATGGATCTGTACTGGCTGACCAGGGCTGCCGACCTGGGGCTGCCGGCGGCACTTGATATGCTGGCCGACAGGTATGAGTCCGGCCAGGGGGTTACCGCCGACGCGCAAAAGGCGGCCGAGCTGCGCGCCCGGGCGCGTGCCACGCCCTAAACCGGCGTACTGACTCTTTCGGGTTTTTCTGTCAGGCTCTATCCTCGACAGGAGGTCTGTCATGAGCCAA
This sequence comes from Asticcacaulis sp. AC460, assembly GCF_000495795.1. Taxonomy (GTDB): domain Bacteria; phylum Pseudomonadota; class Alphaproteobacteria; order Caulobacterales; family Caulobacteraceae; genus Asticcacaulis. The sequence goes on along the minus strand of NZ_AWGD01000010.1, from coordinate 47,502 downwards.
GTTCCCTATCGCTGGATCATCGTCGTGGCGGGCGGCCTGCTGGGCTGCATCGCCGTCGGCTGCATGTTCGCCCTGCCGGTCTTCCTGCAGCCGATCGCCAGGGCCACCGGATGGTCGGTCACCGGCATTTCCAGCGCCATGACCTTCGGCTTTCTGGCCATGTCGGTCGGCAGCCTGTTCTGGGGCAGCCTGTCCGACCGCATCGGGCCGCGGCCGGTGGTGCTGGGCGGATCGGTTCTGATCGTGGCGGCGCTGGTCATGGCCAGCCAGGTAAGGTCGCTGCTCCTGTTCCAGCTTGTGTTCGGCCTGCTGATCGGCGCCGGCGCGGCGGCCATTTTCGCGCCGATGATGGCCTGCGTTACCGGCTGGTTCGAGACCGGGCGCGGCCTGGCCGTTTCGCTGGTCTCGGCCGGCATGGGCATGGCGCCGATGACCATGTCGCCCCTGGCCGCCTGGCTGGTGACCGTCTATGACTGGCGCACCGCCATGCTGATCATCGCCGGCATTGCGGCGGTGGTGATGATCCCGGCCACCTTCCTGGTCCGCCGACCGCCCGCCCTGGCAGGTCAGGCCGCCATGCCGTCTGATGACGCGCAACCCGGCATGACGGTGGCCCAGGCGGTGCGGACGCCGCAGTTCATCGTCCTGGTCCTGACCAATTTCTTCTGCTGCGCCACCCATTCCGGTCCGCTGTTCCATACGGTCAGCTATGCCGTGACCTGCGGCATTCCGATGATCCTGGCGGTATCGATCTACAGCGTCGAGGGCCTGGCTGGCATGGGCGGGCGGGTCGCCTTCGGCTTCATGGGCGACCGCTTCGGCGCCAAACGCGTGCTGGTCGCGGGCCTGCTGGCCCAGTCGGTCGGCGTGCTGTGTTATGTCTTCGTGCGCGACCTGATCGCCTTCTATGCCGTCGCCGCCGTATTCGGCTTCATCTATGCCGGTACCATGCCACTATATGCCGTGCTGATCCGCGAGAACTTCCCGCTGAAAATGCTGGGGACGATCATCGGCGCCACCACCATGGCCGGAAGTCTGGGGATGGCCAGCGGGCCGGTGGTCGGCGGGTTGATCTACGACCGGCTGGGCAGCTATAGCTGGCTCTATACGGGTTCGGCTATGGTAGGTATGCTGGCCGTGCTGATGGCTCTGATGTTCCGGCCCTTTGCGAAGGGCAAAACCGTGCCCGTGGCCGGGTGAGGTTTTTCAGACTTGAAAAATCCGCCCCGCCCTATAAACAATAAAGAAATTTGAAAAAATAAATAGGGAGTGCGTCATGCCCCATCTCCATCGCCGTCATCTGCTGATTGCCGCCAGTGCTGCCGCTGCCGCTGCCGGGGCCGCGGCGGCCGCGCCCGCCATAGCCGGCGCCAAACCGAAAGCCGACGCCGCGCCCGCCCTGACCTGGGAGTTCCGCCAGGCCGACGGTACCGACTGGCTGAAGGCGACCGTGCCCGGCACGGTCCATACCGACCTGCTGAGCAACGGCAAGATCGCCGATCCCTTCTATCGCGTCAACGAACGTGACCAGCAATGGATCGACAAGAAGGACTGGGAATACCGCACCACCCTGACCCTGGACGCCAAGACCCTCAGCCACGACCATGTCGAGCTGCATTTCGCCGGTCTCGACACCTACGCCGACGTCTATGTCAACGACGTCAAGGTGCTGAGCGCCGACAACATGTTCCGCGAATGGACGGTCGACATCAAGCCGCACGCCCGTCCCGGCGCCAACAGCCTTCGCGTCTATTTCCACTCCCCGATCGCGAAGGGCCTGGCGGCGCTGGACGCCTTCGGTTTCGCGGTGCCTTCGCCCAACGACCAGAGCGAAACCGGGGGGCTTGGCGACAAGAAGGTCGGCCTGTTCACCCGCAAGGCCGGTTACCACTACGGCTGGGACTGGGGCCCGCGCTTCGTCACCTCGGGCATCTGGCGTCCGGTCACCGTCCGCGCCTGGAGCACGGCGCGCATCGACGACCTGCGCATCGTCCAGGACAGTCTCACGCCCGACGCCGCGCAGTTGACCGCCGTCTTCGAAGTCACCGCCACGCGTGAAACGACGGCCGTGCTCGACGTCTCCAGCGCCGGCGACAAGACCATCGCGGCCAAGACCGAAACCACCCTCAAGCCCGGCCTGAACACGATTTCGGTCCCCTTCACCATCGCCAAACCGAAACTGTGGTGGACCAACGGCCTGGGCGAAGCCTTCCTCTACAGCCTGAAAGGCCGCCTGACCGCTGCCGGCGGCGCCGACACGCGCAAGGTCAAGACGGGCCTGCGCACTATCAAGGTCATCCAGACACCCGACGCCGCCGGCGCCAGCTTCTATTTCGAGCTCAACGGCGTGCCGGTGTTCATGAAGGGCGCCAACTATATTCCCAATGACAGCTTCCTGCCGCGCGTGACGCACGACGTCTATGACAAGGTGGTCGCCTCGGCCGTCGATACGCACATGAACATGCTGCGGGTGTGGGGCGGCGGCGTCTATGAAGACGACTATTTCTACGATCTCTGCGACCGCAACGGCATCCTGGTCTGGCAGGATTTCATGTTTGCCTGTTCTATGCTGCCGGGTGACGAAGCCTTCCTCGACAATGTCCGCCAGGAAGCCGTCCAGAACATCCGCCGCCTGCGCAACCATGCCTGTATCGCCCTGTGGTCCGGCAATAACGAGATCGACAGCGCCTGGCAGGCCGATGTGCCCAACGGCGGCTGGGGCTGGAAACAGCCCCTGAGCGAAGCCCAGCGCGACCGCCTGACGACCGCCTATAACGCCATCTTCCACGACATCCTGCCGGCGGCGGTCTCGGCCCACGACCCGCAGACCTTCTACTGGCCGTCCTCGCCCCTGGCCGCCTGGGAGGGCGGGAACAAGGTGAAACATGCCGACCACCTGGCCAAGGTGCAGTCGGGCGACCTGCACTACTGGGATGTCTGGTGGGGCCAGAAGCCCTTTGCCGAATACCGCACAGTTATCGGCCGTTTCATGAGCGAATACGGCTTCCAGTCCTTCCCGGAATTCAAAACGGTTCAAGCCTATACCGAACCCGGCGACCACGATATCTTCTCGGAGGTCATGAAGGCCCACCAGCGCTCCTCGATCGGCAACGGCACGATCAAGAACTACATGGAACGCGACTATCGCGTGCCCTCCGACTTCCGCCAGTTCCTCTATGTCGGCCAGGTCCTCCAGGCCGAGGGCATCAAGGTCGCCATGGAGGCCCACCGCAGCCGCATGCCGTTCTGCATGGGCTCGCTGTTCTGGCAGATCAACGACTGCTGGCCGGTCGCCTCGTGGAGCAGCATCGACTATTACGGCCGCTGGAAGGCCCAACAGTACTTTGCCCGCCATGCCTTTACGCCGGTCCTGGTGGCGCCGCGCCTGGACGGCGACACGGTGACGGTCACGGCCGTCAGCGACCGGCTGACGGACACGAAGGCGGTCCTGTCGCTGCAGGTGCTGGATTTCGTCGGCGGGATCGTGTTCGAACGCAACGACGTCATCACCCTGAAGGCCAATACCAGCGCGGAGGTCGCCTCGGAGGCGGTGGGAGCCTTGCTGAACGGCGTGGCGCCGGAAGCGGCCCTGCTGCACGTCCGTCTCATGCAGGAGGGGCAGTTACTGTCGCAGAACATCCTGTACTTCAAGCCGGTCAAGGACCTGGTCCTGCCCGCGCCCGAATATGTGACCCAGGTCAAGGCCGTAGGCGACGAACTGGCGGTGGCGGTGACGGCGGGCAGCCTGATCAAGAACCTGTACCTCAGCCTGGACGAAGGCGACGGCCGGTTCGACGACAACTATTTCGACGTCCTGCCGGGCGAAACGAAGGTGGTGCGGTTCAAGCCGGCGGCGCGGATGTCGGCGGCGCAACTGGAGCAGCATCTGCGGCTTATGGACATGGCTCAGGTGAGGGGCTGATCGGCCTAGTCGCGCGTACCACCTCCGTAGCGTTTGGCGATGAAGCCTCTGAGCGCCAAACAAAGAATGGAGCGAAGCGACCTAGCGACCAAGCGGGAGCGCAGGCTGCGCGCCGCCAAGAGGCGAAGCCTCTGAGCGCCAACTAAGAATCCAATTTCGCAGAAATTGGTGGTTGGAGGCGGGATCGAACCGCCGACCTGTGGGTTATGAATCCACCGCTCTAACCATCTGAGCTACCCAACCATCTGTCGTGCTGCGTTGAACGCCCGTACGAAGGGGACCGCGTATAGCCAATAAGCCCCACGGGTTCAAGCCCTCCCGCGCAGGAATTTGCACCCTGCACACCACAGCCCGGCATATTTTCTGAACGGGGTAGAAATTTCCGGATTTTGCGGTCTATAGTGCTGTGGGGTGCCATTGTATCGCGTTGCCGGGGTAAATTTTGTCCGATTTGATTGATGAACTGGATGCGCGTATTCTCGACCTGATCCAGGAAGACGCATCTCTTTCCGTGGCCGACCTGGCCGAACGTGTCGGTTTGTCGCCGTCGCCGTGCTGGCGCCGCATCAAGCGGCTCGAAGACTTAGGCGTCATCAAGAAGCGCGTCACCGTTCTGGACGCCGACAAGCTGGGCCTGGGCTTCGAAGTCTATGTCTCGGTCAAGCTCAGCCTGCCGTCGCGGACCAATCTCGAAGCCTTCGAAGCCTGCCTGGCCAACTGGCCCGAGGTCGTCGCCTGCGCCACGGTCACCGGCCACGAAGACTATATGCTGCGCGTCATGACCAGCGACATGCACGCCTATGACGACTTCCTGCGCGACAAGCTGCTGGCCTCGGACCTGGTCTCCGGCGTCGAGTCGCGCATCGTCATGCGCACCGTGCGTTCGACCACCGCCGTGCCGATCCGCCTGACCTTGCAGCCCGACGCCAAGGATCCACCGAAACTGGTCGCCCGGGAGGGGGGACGATGAAACGCCACGTGAGCAGAATGCTTCTGGCCGCGACCTTGGCGGCATGTTCAGTTCTTGGGGCAACCGGCGCCGGTGCGCAAACTGTCGATCCCAATTCCGAACTGGGTCAGTTCCGCGACCGCCGCACCGCCGGGATGACGGCTCTGGACGGCGGCGACCTGGCGACGGCGTCGCAACGCCTGGCCCAGGCCGGGGTCATCATGCCGGATTCGCCCTCGGTCCTGTTGCTGCGGACCCAGGTGTCGCTGCAACAGAAGCGCAAGACCGAGGCCAGGAAGACCATGGCCGAGTATCTGGGGCGGGGCTATGTCCTGGACCTGGCGCGCCATCCCGACTTCAATGCCATCTGGGACGCCGACCTGGAGGACCAGCTGGCCAGCAACCAGAGCGGGGTCGGTGAGATGCATGTCACCGCGACCTTGTCGGGCTTCACCCTGACCGACGCCATCGCCTATGCCCCGACCAGCGAGCAGATGTTCCTCAGCCATGTCCGCTCCGGCAAGGTGACGGCCCTGACGGCGGCCGGCAGTCGCGACGTCGTCAGCTTCCGCCCGGGCGTGGCGGCCTACGGACTGGGCCTGCGCGACAACCGGCTGTGGGCGACCACGGCGGCCACGCGCCAGACCAAAACCTATGATCCTAAACTGACCATCAGCTCCAAGGTGGTGGTGATCGATCCGGCCAACGGCCAGATCCTGCAAAGCTTCACGGCCGGTGACGATCGCCGTTTCGGCCACATGCTGATGGGTCGCGACGATCTCTATGTCGCCGACATCACCCATGGCGAGATCCTGCGGCTGAACGGCTACCAGGGCGAATTGCAGGTGCTGATCCCCGAAGGCTATCTCGACTCGCCCATGGGGATCGTCGAAAATGAAGAGGCCGGCGTGCTGATCGTCGCCGATTTCGTGTCGGGCCTTTACCGTGTCGACCTGGCGGCGGGCAGCATGATGCGGATCCTGCCGCCGGACAATGGCTCGACCCTGGGCTTCTCGTCGATCTCGCGGCATGGCAACGACATCATCGCCATCCAGAACGGCTTCGAGCCCAACCGCGTGGTGCGTCTGCGCATGTCGGACGACTGGTCGCAGATCGTGGAGGTCGAGACGGTGCTGCGGTCGAAGGAACTGTCGCAGCCGACGCAAGGCCTGGTGACGGGGGACCACTTCATCTTCGTCGCCCGCAGCCAGTGGGATAACCTGGACGGCCAGGGCAATGCGGTCAATCCGGAACCCGCCCCGGCCGTGATCGGTGCGCTGAAGCTGCAGTAGGGGCGGCACCTCCCGCGCGAAGCGCCCTCAATGTGATGGTTGCCCGCTGACCTCGCCCACGTCCTGAATTCCGTGACTTCCGTGCGCGCCGCCATAGGCGGCGTTTCAGTGTTTTCCGTGTTCCTCTTAAATGCTGGCGGCCGGCCGGCCGGCGGGGAGCGCGCTGAGACAAAAAGTCGGAACACGGAAAACACTGAGGCCGCTGCGCGGCGACACGGAAAACACGGAATTCAGGGCGTAGCCGCCTAAAGCGGAGAACGTCATGAAGTTTGGCATGAAGGCGCTTCGCGCGGGAGCTGGATAGGCCTAGGTCGAAGCTGATCCTTTCACGCACACGTGACAGTTTGGCGCTTGCCTTTTCATAATTGCGATTTATTCTCAATCGCATCATGAGGAGCGTATCGTGCTGTTATTGAGTCTCGGACCGGCTGTATTGGTCAGCCTGCTTCAGTCGGCCCACCGCGAGACGAAGGGCCCAGACCTGTCCTGGCTGCTGTTTGGCCCACCGCTGGCCGAAGCCGGCCGCGATGATGTAGAAAATAACAATATTATCAACGATGTAACTGGTTAACAAATTCTTATTGATGCTTTCCCCGCCTTATGGCAAAGCTGGCACCAAACCTGCGTGGCAACCACGCACGGCAGTCGTTAATGTCTCGTTTACGAACATTCCGGCGCCGCATAGGAAACAGGTGAGGGTGTCGGATGTTGCGGATGATCGCGGCGGTGTGTGTTTTGGCTGTGGCCACGGGTTCGGCGACGGCAGCGACCTTTACGCCGGATCTGAATCCCCTGCATGCCGCCCATGAAAGCCAACTGCGCGATGGCGATTTCGACGGCAACGGCCAGACCGACGACCTGTACCTGGTGGCCGAAGACTCCGGCCGCGTCGCTGTCCACGTCCGTCTGAACGGGACGCGTGACCTGCGCATTACCAGCCTGGAAGCCCCTGCCAATACCGCGCCCGACCTGCGGGTCGTGGCGCCGGGCGCCTTCGACAGCGATTGCGGCGACTATGCCAGCGACTGCGGCGGCGCCATTGTCACCCGCCAGGACAGCCTGATTCTGGGGCTGGACGGCGGGACCAGCGTCCTGGTCCACTGGCAGGATGGCCGCTTCGAGCAGGACTTCGTCCGCCGCGACGACGCCACGGCTGTGCGCGCCCTGGCCGGTCTTTTGGCCTTCAACCCCTAAGACCCTTCCCCTCCGTCCACGGATAATTTTGCAGACCGGTCATGATCGCGGCCTTATTGTGGCCTTGCGACGGATTTAGATTGGTATGGCGTATAAGGTTTGCCGCAAGAGCAAAACCGACGTTTATAACAACATAAAAGTAGATGAGTACCGACTGACCATGGGGCGTTCCGCAGACTACAGTAAGCAAAATTGCGCCATAGCGGCGACTCTCGACATAGTCGGAGAGCCCTGGACGCTGTTGATTATTCGCGATGCTTTCAAAGGCATTGCCCGTTTCGAGCAATGGCAGGACTCACTGGGCATGGCGCGCAATGTGCTGGCTGCCCGGCTGAAGCACCTGGTGGCGCATGGCATCTTCGAGATGCGCATCTATTGCGACCGGCCGAAGCGCCACGAATATCTCCTGACCGACAAGGGCCATGAGCTGCGGCCGATGATCCTGCACATGCTGGATTGGGGTAAGCGTAACGTCTATGGCGAGGAAGTGCCGGCAACCGGCCTGATCCATAGCTGCGGCCACGAGCTGCATCCGGTGTCGCACTGCGCCCACTGCCAGGAAGCCCTGAAGCGCGGCGATGTGACGGAAAAGCTCAATCCCGACGCGCCGTCGATCGGCGAACTGTACGAGCGATCGCCCGAAGCCGCCGAAAGCTAAACCGCCGCGCGTGTCGCCGCGATAAAGCCGCCGCCCAGCACCCGGCCCGAGTCTTCGACATCGTACAGGACGCAGGCCTGGCCCGGCGCCACGCCTTCTTCCGCGTCGTCGAACTCGACCTCGATGCCCGATACGCCCGCCACCAGCCGCGCCGCCACCGGCGGACGGGTCGAGCGGACGCGCGCCAGCACCGGCTTGCGCGCATCCGCCGCCGCCGCGACATCGGCCTCGCTGCCAAGCCAGTTGGTCTCCTTCAAGGTCAGGGCACGCGTCAATAAGGCCTCGCGCGGTCCAACCAGGATCTCCTTGGCATCGGGATCGATCTTGACCACGAACAGCGGCTCACCGACCGCCACATTCAGCCCGCGGCGCTGGCCGATCGTATAGCCGGTGATGCCGTCATGCGTCCCCAAAACCCGCCCGTCGATATGGCGGATGGCGCCCTTTTCGCGCCCCTGCGGCCGCAAACGGTCGATCAGGTTGGTGTACTTGCCTTCCGGCACGAAACAGATGTCCTGGCTGTCGGGCTTCTGCGCCACCTTCAGCCCCAGCTGAACGGCGATATCGCGCACCTGGGGCTTGGGGATGCCGGCCAGCGGGAACCGCAGGTAATCGAGTTGCTCGCGCGTGGTGGCGAACAGGAAATAGCTCTGGTCACGGCTCTGGTCGGCGGCGCGGCGCAACGACACGACGCCATCCTCATCGGAACGCTCCACATAATGCCCGGTAGCCATGGCTTCGGCGCCCAGGTCCCTGGCCACCTGCAGCAGATCGTTGAACTTGACGCTTTGATTGCAGCGGATGCACGGCACCGGGGTTTCGCCGCGCAGGTACGAGTCGGCGAATTCCTCGATCACCTGGTCGCGGAACCGGCTTTCGTAGTCGAGCACATAGTGCGGGATGCCGATCTTTTCGGATGCCATGCGGGCGTCGTGAATGTCCTGGCCGGCGCAGCAGGCGCCAGTTTTCTTCAGCGCGGCGCCGTGGTCGTAGAGTTGCAGGGTCACGCCGATGACCTCGTAGCCGGCGGCGGCGAGCAGGGCGGCGACCACGGTGGAATCGACCCCGCCGGACATGGCGGCGACGATGCGCGCGCCGGCGGGCAGGCCGACACTTGCGCGCGTCGCGGCAATGGCGGCGTCGAGGTCGGCGGATTCGATCAGCGGGATGGGACAGGCCTTCATGCCGCGTAAATAAGGGAAGTCCGGTCAAATTGCCAGAGGAGCCGCCAAAACCTTACAGATCGGCGTCCAGTTCGACCCGCCAGAACCGGGTGGCGACCCCTTCGACCCCGAGGTCGTTGTCATTGACCAGAAGCAGGCTACGCGGCCCCAACTTCACCACGCCTTCCAGGTCGTGACCGATCTGCGGCATATCGTCGGTTGAAAACACCACGGTCTTGGCCAGTTCCGGCACGGCCGCTCCGGCGGCGCTCAACTGCTCGGCGGTCGGCCGCGTCGCCGGATCAATATGGTCGGGAGCAAGCCCCGGCCCGTCAAGACGGACGGTATAGAACTTGGTCGTCGCCGAACCGCGCTCCAGGACCAGCAGGCAGTCGCAGGCCAGGGTCACCAGTTCGCTGATCTTGAGGTCGCACCACGCGACCGGACCCTGCGCCAGGTCACGACGGAAGCTATCCGGCGGATCGAGCGGATAGAGGTGCTGCGCCAGCAGGGCACCGGTCGAAGCGTCCAGCGTCCACAGGCGGACATGACGGGCCTGGCTGTGGGTGGCTTCATCGGGATGGGCCAGCGGACTCTGGAAAGCCAGGTATATCCGGGTTTCGTCCGGCGACAGGGCGATGCCTTCGAAGCCGCGGTTGAACTGGCGCGCCGCCGCGATGGCGGGCAGGACGCCGGCCACGGGATAGGCCGCGCCGGCATAAAGGTCTTGCGTCCCGGCCGGCACCCAGCGCACCCGCACCTCCCCATCCGCCGCTACCCGCAACAACGAAGGGCCGTACTCCTCGGTGACCCAGAATCCGCCATCGGCCAGGGCAGCCACGCCCTCCGTGTCGGCGCCGCCAGGGTCGGGCGCCAGTTCGCGGCCGTCCAGGTCGACGGCGACCTCCCCCATGCCGGCGGCGACCGGCAGACCCGACAGCGGCCGTCCGTTGCGGTCGCGCAAATACAGCACCGTCTCGCAGACGACACGGTCGCCCTCCAGCCGCAGCCGCGCCAGGGCCGGACCCGCGGCGGGGAGGGGCATGACCTTGGCGCCTCTGAGCCCGGCGAGGGGCTCCAGCCCGGACGGCCCGTGGTGCGCGATCGCCAGAGGCACCTTCAGGTTGGGGCCGCGGTCGCCCAGTCCCCACAGTGTGCCGTCGTGCGCCAGGGTCAGGCCGGAGCCGATTCCGCGGACCAGGTTGAGGTCGCCGCCCGGCAAGGCGAGACGGACCAGAGCGGCATCCTCGAAGTCGAGCTGTGTGACCTGCATGACACCTGCCGTTCCCTGTTGAATAATTAGGTCGAATAGCCGCTTCATATACCCTATGAGGGGAATCGGCTCAAAGGGAGATGCGGCGGCATGGGGTTTACGGAACATATGATGCGTTCGGACGATGTGCCGGCGTCCAGGATCGTGTCCGAACTGGTGGCGCGGCTGGACGGCGACCGTGTGTCCGTCGGCGACCTGCTGGGCCATCTCGAAGGCCGTGCCCTGGGCCTGATCCTGCTGATCCTGTCCCTGCCGATCTGCATTCCTAACGTTCCGGGCATTTCCACCCTTTTCGGCCTGTTGCTGATCGGGCCGGCGCTGCAGATGATCTTTGGCGCGAAGTCTCTTTGGATGCCGGGCTTCGTCAAGAAGTGGAGCTTCAAGGGCGAGCACCTGCGCGGCGCCTTGAAGGCGTGCGGGGCGATCCTGCGCAAGATCGAGGTCCTGGCCAAGCCGCGGATGCGCGCCATGACCCGCCGGCCGGCCATGATCTATGCCGGCGTCCAGACCCTGGTGATGGCGCTGATCCTGATCCTGCCGATGCCGGGTGCCAACATCATTCCGGGCGTGGCGGTGGTTCTGACGGGCCTTGGTGTCTTGCAGCGCGACGGTCTGTTCATATTGTTGTCGATCCCGGTGGCGGCGGGGGCGATGGCCTGGGTCGTGATCTTCTTCAAATACGTCGTCGAAGCCGTAATGTGGGTGTGCGGCCAGGCCCAGATGCTGCTGGCGAAGATGATGTAGCGCGTTCTGATACCTCCCCGCGAGCGGGGAGGCCCCCCCCTTCGCCTTCGCTTTGCTACAGCTTCGGGCGGTCCCCCTCCCCACGCGAAGAGCGCGGGGAGGTATAAGGAAAATTACCGCAACAGGTTCAAGAGGCTCGACGACTGCAGGTCGGCCAGGACCTGTGCCGAGGCCTGGACCGACACCTGGGCCTGCTGAAGGTCGGAATAGGCCTTGGCCATGTCGGCCTCCGTGCGGTTGCCGATCAGCTCGGACAGGGAACTGGCCTGGCCTTCCAGGGCGGACTGGCTGGTCTCGACGCGCTTCTGCAGGGTGCCGTTCAGCGAGGTCTGTTCGACCAGTTCGTCATAGGTCGCCGAAAACTGCGTCGACTTTTCGGTCAGAAATGTCTTCTGAGCGTCGGTGAGCTGGGTACCAAACGGGCCGTCGGGACCGCTGTTGAATTCCTGGATGTCCTTGAACAGCTGCATCATGTCGCGTCCCAGGTCCGACGCCAGGAAACCGGTCTGAAGCGTGGTGCTGGCATCGATGCGTGAGGATTTCTTGACCGTGCCGTTGGCGAAGACGTCGTCGATATTGGTCGCCGCCAGTTCCGACAGGGTCGAGACCGTGACCGGGTCCTGGCTGTCATTGCCGCCGGCGAACAGATACTGGCCGTGATGCTCCATGTTCAGCCCCTGCAGGGCGATCGAAAACGCCCCCTGCATGGTTTCCATCAACGAGGCGCCGCTGTTGGACGCCAGGGCGTTCATGATCGACTCCTTGGCATTGCCGGCGGCATCGCTGGTCGTGGTCAGCGCCAGGTCCTGGGTATTCAGCCGTTCGGCCACCGACTTGTTGACGGCGATATAGCTGTTCACGCGTGAGGCGGAGGCCTGGTAGGCGGCAATGATTTCCGATGACCGGCCATAACCCATCAGGTCGGTGGCGATCTTCTGGGTGGAAACCTGGTCGTTGGCCTTGTTCTGGCGCTCCTGCGACCTCATCAGGTTGTTCAGGGCGTTGGACCAGGTAGCGGCGGTGGAGACACGCATGGGGTTACTCCTTAAACCATCTGCAGCAGGGTGTCGTACATGTCCTTGGCGGCCTGGATCAGGCGGCCGGCGGCACTGTAGCCCTGCTGGTAGACGGTGAGGTTGACCAGTTCTTCGTCGAGATTGACGCCTTCATAGGCGCTGCGGCGCGACTGGGCTTCGCTGAGGAGCGCTTCATTGCTCTCCTTCTGGCTCTTGGCGTCTGCGGCCAGGTTACCGACCTGGCCGGCCAGGTCCGAACCGTAGCGCTCCAGCGTCGAGGCGCCGCCGCTGTTCAGGCCGGTCTTGGCGAAGATCGTGGTCTTCGACCCGATATCCGACATGTCCAGTCCGTTGTCGCCGTCACCGCTGACCAGGGCGCCCAGGCCGCCCGTCGCGTTCAGGTCGACCTTGGCCAGGGCCATTTGCCTGGGGTCGTTATAGACGGCGTTGCGGATGGCCAGACCGGAGGCGACGGTGGACGGGGTGCCGCCAACGCCGAAGAATGTGCCGAACGACGCGCCCGTCCCCAGCCGCGACGTGGAGTCGGCCTTGATAGACATGGTGTTGGACGGGCTGCCGAAACCCTGGAAGCTGAGCTGGCCATTGCCATCCAGCGAGAAGGTGCCGTAGCGGCCGACGCCGCTGGTGGTGTTGTTCAGCGCATTGACCATGTCGGCCATGCTCTGGCCGGCCGCCGGCGTGAAGTCGACACTGGCCAGGGAGGCGCCGTTGGGCGACTTGAGCTGGAAGGTGACCTGGCCGCTGGAGAAGCCCGAATCCGAGGTGGCGTTCAGGCCGGTACGATAGTTGGTCGGCGCTTTGCTGGTGACCAGGTCGTTGAGGCCGAAATAGTGCGAAAAGCCCTGGCCCTGCTTGCCCGACGGGGTCACGGTCGACGAAGCCGCGGGATCGACCACCGCGATGCCGTCATTGCCATTGCCGCCGCTGACGCTCAGGCTCATCCGGCCATTGGTGAAGCTGACCGTGGCGTCGCCGTTGAAGGCGGCGGTGATGTCGCTGGCGAAGCTGCCCGGGGTGAAGGTGCCCGAGTCGGAACCGTTGTCCCGCGACCAGGTGCCCGCGTTGAAATCGATCAGCACGCTGTGGGTGATGTTGCCCGACGAATCCAGGGTCACCAGGTTGGTTTGGCCGGTAAAGCCGGTGACGGCTTCTTCCTGGGTCAGGCTGAGCGTCTTGCCGGTCATCGAGGCCGGCGCCGGAACCGATGAGCCCTGGTTGTGAGCGGCGTTCAGTTGCTCGGTGAACTGCGTCATATACTGGTTGAGCTGGTCGCTGACGGCGACCGAGGCCGTGTCGCGGACGTTCATCAGTCCCTTGATCTCGCCGGACTGGATGTTGTCGGCCAGGTCGCGCTTCTCGCCGTTGATGCCGGTGACCACGATGGCGCCGAAGCTGGTGGTGGCGTCGACATTGGCGGTCGGCTGGTAGCTGAGCGTGGCGTACTTGTCGCCGCTCAGGTACATGCCCGACCCGGTGCGCACGGTGACGCCGCCGTTCTCGTTCTGGGTGACGTTGACGTCCATCATCTTGGACAGGTCGTCGATATATCTGGCCTGGGTGGTCTGGGCGCCGGTGGCGTCGTCGCCGGCCACCGTGGCGGCGGAGATGGTGGCGTTCAGGTCGCTGATGTTTTTCAGCAGGTCGTTGACCGACTTGACGGCGGATCCCAGGCGCGCGTCGGCGTCGCCGCGGATGGTCTGGATGCGCGCCGCGATACGCCCGCCTTCCGACAGGAAGCTGGACAGGTTGGACAGGGTCTGCTGGCGGCTGGCGTTGGAGGTCGGGTCCTCGGCAGCTTCGGCCATGGACGACAGGGCGCTGGCGGCCTGGTTGAACAGGTTGGAGGTGTCGGTGATGTCGCCGAACTGGGACTGGATCTGGTCCAGCAGTTCATAGGTGACGTCGGCGGCGGCTGAGGTCGAGGTGGCCTTCAGCGATGCGGCCTGGAGGTAGCGGTCGGCGGCCAGGGTGACCTGGCCGGAGGTGACGCCCATGCCCTTGCCGCCGATATTGACGGCGGTCTGGTGGGCGACCTTGCGGATATAGCCCGGGGTGTTGACGTTCGAGATGTTGTCGGACGTGACGCGCAACTGGTCCTGGGCGGTCATCAGCCCGGACACGCCGATGTTCATGATCGAGTTCAGCGACATGCGGAGGCGCCCTTCCTAGGCAAGGGATTCACGCTGCCCGGCGAAATTTGCCGGGTAGGCGAGGGGGCTGACTTTGAAAAACCTAAGGGTTTCATAGGGTTGACGATTCCGCGGGCGGGGGCGCCCTGATATATGCAAACAGGGTCGCAAGTCGCGTGCCACGCCCTTTCTGATCCCCTCCAATCTGATACCTCCCCGCGCCTCTTTGCGTGGGGAGGGGGACCGCCCGAAGCCGAAGCAAAGCGTAGGCGAAGGGTGGTGGTGGGGCGGCTTTACGAAAACGCTGTAAGCGCATAGCTTGCCGTCATGAAGCGCGACATTCGGAAACTCGCTTTAGCCAAGCAAATGCGGCGTCAGCTTACGACGCCGGAGTATTTGCTGTGGGAGCGCTTAAAACGTCGCGACGGTGACGGCATTGCCTTTCGTCGACAACATCCCAAAGGCCCATATATCCTCGACTTTTACTGTCATAGGGTACGGCTCTGCGTCGAAATCGATGGCGCTCTTCATGATTCCGACCAGGATGAACGCCGTGATCGATGGCTGAACACGCAGGGAATCGAAGTTTATCGCATCCATGCGGCTGAAGTGTTCGGCAATCCGGATGAAGTCGCCGAGAGTGTCTGGGCTTATGTCAAAACGCGATTGAGCGATAAGTAAGTCGCCCCACCACCACATCTCACTCGCTGGCGGCCTTTGGCCTGGCTCGTTCGTGCGGTCCCCCTCCCCGCGAGAAGAACGCGGGGAGGTATCAGAAAGGGAAGGGGCGGCAAGTTTGGGCTGGGCGTTAGGCAAATTTGACCGCAGCACGGCAAGTTCTCCCGGCTTTCCAATTTCTTAATATCAATAAAATCAACGAATTAACATCTGGCCCCCGGATTGCACAGGGTGAACTCTCCCCTTGCGCAAAATGCGTGAACCCAGATTTTCCGCGTCCCTGGATGCGGCGTTCACCCTTTTGCGAGTCCCATGACCCCTGCCGCCACCCTGCTTCAACTCGTCTCAGCGCCGATTGTTTCGGCCGACGGCGGAGCCATGCCGGCGCAGGACGAGGATGCCGCGGCCGTGTTCACCGGCCTGGTGGCGCAAATGATGGCGCCTGCCACTGAAACCGAAACCGCAACTGCGGCGCCGCAGGCCGCCCAGACCGAAAGGACGCCCGAGCCGCTGGCTTCGGCTGCCGTGACCACCCAGATGATCGCCCCGCAGGTCGAAGCGGAACCTCCGGTCACAACCGAAGCCGCCCGCGCCGTCCCCGCACCGGCTGCGGCCATCGTCTCTGCACCGGTCGTCACACCTCAGGTCGCGCCGGAAACCACCCCGGCAGTCCACGTCGCGCTGCCGCGCGTCGAAAAGCCCGCTGTCGTCGCTACTGCGACCGCCGCGCCGGAAACCGCCCCGGCAATCGACGCTGCCGGGCCACGCGTCGAACCGTCGGCCGCAGCAGCAGTTGCCACGGCGACCGTCACCCCCCAGGTCGAGACCGAGCAAGCCGATCAACCCGAAGCCGCGCCGCGATCTGTCGAAGCCATGGCGCAACCGGCTGCCGCGGCGCCGGCGCGCCCCCGCCGGCCTGAGGCCAATTTGCCCGCAAAGGCGCCGGCGGAGCCTGACGAACCGGCGTCTGCCGCGCCCGATCCGACCGTAGCCGCGGCCGCTGCGGCCATCGTGGCGCCGCCCATGGCTGGCCAATCCATCGCGCCGAAAAGCCCGGAGGCGGCGGTCGCCACCACCGCCCCGACGGTCCCGCCCGAAGCCCCCGCCATGATAAAGGCGGCCGCACCCAGCCCGGAACCGTCCGACTCCCAGGGTAACGAGGCAGCTCCGGCGGAACACGACGCCACGACCTCGGCGGAACGCACCGGCACGCCGCAACCTGCCAAAACACCGGGCGTCGACTTTATAAAGAGCAAGCTCCCGGCGACGGTGACGTCCGCCCTGCCGGAAACTGCCGCGCCGGAAACGGTAAAGACGGACACTGCAAAGGCGGACACCGCGCGGCCAGCCGCCACCGCGCAGCCCTTTTCTCTGCAGCCGGTAACGCCGGACGCCCCGGCCGCGCCCTACACGCCGGCGGCCACCGTCGCCATGCCCGCAACGCACCAGACACCGGAGCAGGCACCTGCCCAGGCACCGGCCCAACCCGGCGCCCAGGGTTCGACCCTGTCCCATGCCGCCGTCGAGCAAATGACCCAGGTCAGCGTCGCCATCCAGAAGCGCCTCGGCAACGGCACCACCAAGTTCCAGCTCGAACTCAAGCCCGTCGACCTGGGTCGCATCGACGTCGCCCTGACCATCACCGCCCAGGGCAAGGTCAGCGCCCACCTGGCGTTCGACACCCCGGTCACCGCCACCACCTTTGCCGCGCGCGAAAGCGAACTGCGCCAGCAACTGACGGCGGCGGGCCTCAAGCTCGACGACGACGCCCTGACCTTCTCGTCGCGGCCGGCCGAGTCCGTGCAAAACCAGACGACCCCCGCTCAGGCCCAGGCTGGAACCTTCGCCGCCTTTACCGATCCGCACACCGGCCAGCAGCCCCGTTCCAACCCCCGCCAGGCCACCCGTGCCCTGAAGCGCGCCGACGCCAACGCCGCCGAGGCCGATCTCGACGCAGCCCTCGCTCAACTTCGCCAACGCCCCGGCTCCGGCCGGCTGGCGCTCGATCTCACCGTCTAGGAACCCACCATGGTTGACGCCGTCACCTCCAATACCCAGACCCAGACCACCGCCGCCAAGGACAGCAAGACCCTGGCCGCCAACTATGAAACCTTCCTCAGCCTGCTGACGGCCCAGATCCGTAACCAGGACCCGCTGTCGCCGATGGATACGACCGAATGGACCAACCAGCTGGTCCAGTATTCCTCGGTCGAGCAGCAGCTGAAGGGTAATGACTATCTGGAGAAGATCTCCAAGGCGCTGGACGCCGGCGACACGATCGATACCGCCGTCAACTATATCGGCAAGACGGTCAGCGCCGGCACGGCCACGGCGACCTTCGCCAACGGCCAGGCTGCCTGGGACTATACCCTGGGCGGCGACGCCCAGACCGTCAACCTGACCGTGGTCGACAAGAACGGCGCGGTTGTGTGGACCGGCACCTCCGACCAGACCGGCCAGGGCAGCCACACGGTAGCCTGGGATGGAGAAACCGCCACCGGCACCAAGGTCACCTCCGGCGACTACACGCTGAAAATCAAGGCGACGAACGCCGCGGGCAGCGACGTCACCGCTTCCGTCAACCTCACCGGCGTCGCCAACGCCGCCGAAATCCGGGACGGCGCCGTCGTCCTGAAAGTCGGCGGCACCTACGTGCCGCTCTCGCTCATCACCAAAGTGTCCTAAGGGGAATTTAACGCCATGACCATCAATCGCGCCATGCAATCGGGCGTCACCGCCCTGGCCGCCAACGCCGCGGCCCTGTCGACCATTTCCAACAACATCGCCAACGCCAACACCACGGGCTACAAGCGCGTCACGACCAACTTCACCAACCTGGTCAGCGGCTCGTCATGGCAGTCGACCTATGCCTCCAACGGGGTCACCGCCGCCGTCCAGCAGGACCTGACCAGCCGCGGCGAACTGAACAATTCGACCGCCGGCTACAGCCTGGGCATCGACGGCCAGGGCTTCTTCGTCACCTCCGACACCTCCGCCGCCATCAACCAGGGCAGCAGCATGTTGTTCACTCGTGACGGCTCGTTCAGCACCGACACCGATGGCTATCTGCGCAATGCCGCCGGCCTGTACCTGGAAGGCTGGCCGGCCGACAGCAGCGGCAATATCAACCCGTCCTCGACCGACATGACCCGTCTGGGGCCGATCAATGTCGCCAATATCGCCCGCCAGGCTGAATCGACGACGCGCGTCAGCTTCGCCGCCAACCTGGATCCGTCGACGGATGTTTCGACCGCCGCCGCTGCGGGTGGAAGTTACGATCCCGAAAGCGCGACCGAAGCCATGTCGGTCTATGACGCCACGGCCGGTGTCGGCACCAAGCCCGATTCGACCGTTTCCATGACGGTCTCGGATTCGCTGGGGCAGCAGCATACGGTCACCATGTCGCTGCTGAAGATGGACCCCGACCCGGTCACCAACACCGCGCGCTGGTCGTATGAAGTGTGGTCGCCCGACATCATTGGCTCTGCCACCGGCCCGAACCAGATTGCCACCGGCATCCTGGCGTTCGACTCGAATGGCCAGTTGGATATCGCCAACTCGACAACCAACGATGCCACCGGCGCCCCGGTCGCCTTTACGACCGACTATGCTATCGGCGCTTCCAACGGCACGACGACGCCGCGCTGGGGCGACAGCTTTGTCGCCGACGACCAGACCTTCTCTCTGTCTCTCAGCGGCACCGGCGCCACCTCCCAGATCACCCAGCGGGCCGGTGACTCGACGACGACGCGCATGACCGCCAACGGCACCGAATTCGGCCTGCTGACCAAGGTCGAGATCGGCAAGGACGGCATCGTCACCGCCATCTACAACAATGGCAATACCCGTCCCCTGGCCCAGGTGGCCCTGGCCACCTTCATCAATGCCAACGGCCTGACCCCCGTCTCGGGTAACGCCTTTACCGTGTCGTCGCAATCGGGCGGCTTCACCCTGCGTGAGCCGGGCGAAGGCGGATCGGGCAACCTGTCGCCGGAAACCCTGGAGGCGTCGACGGTCGACCTGGCCCAGGAGTTCACCGGCCTGATCTCCACCCAGCGCGCCTATTCGGCGGCGTCCAAGATCATCACGACCTCGGACGAAATGCTGCAGGAACTGCTGGCGCTCAAGCGGTAAACACAAAGTAAAATAAGATAGTTAATTCGCGTTAATCTTGGAGTTTTGCCGTCAGTTCATTGTCAATGAAGTTAATACGTCAGTAATGCTTTTCCTTAGGACTATTTTTACTAAGGCAATTAAGCTGATCTTTAAACTGGCGCGTTATAGTCACTTCAATTGGTGATGGTAACACAAGGCAAAATGCCATGCTGCAAGAGCAACGCCGCGACGCAAAGGGCGAAAAGTACGTGATTGGTCCGACGGGTGCAAAATTGACCCTCAACGATCTGCCGCCTCCGGGCACGGAACGCTGGGTCATCCGCCGCAAGGCCGAGGTTGTGGCCGCAGTGCGCGGGGGACTGCTGTCCTTCGACGACGCCTGCGAGCGCTACAATATTACTTCCGAAGAATTCCTCTCGTGGCAGAAAGCCATCGAGAACCACGGCATGGCGGGCCTGCGCACGACGCGCATCCAGCAGTACCGTTAATCACAAGCCTCACGCCAAAAAGTGGTTGCCACTTTTTGGACTAACGTGACGGCGTCAAATAAACTGCTAAAAAATCGTAGCCACGTCCCGGGGCCCGGGGCGTGGCTACGTTGCGTACGGCCTATGCCGAAAGTTCCGAAACATGCCTTCGGATCTTCTTGGCCCGGCATTGACATCGCAGAAATGTGAAAGACCTGGTTCGGCGCACGGCTTTGGAGAAAAGCCAGTCCGGGTAAGTCCCACGGGTCCGTTCATTGTGGACCGGCGACGGAAGCGCGCTCAATGACTATGGCGCAACCGCTTTGCGCCCTATGCAAATATCGCGGATATGTTAGCGTGCCGTGATGCTGCACGTTGCCGGATTCACCACGGAAGATCTGACACGGACCGACCAGGACGGGCGGGAACGCGAGATCAATGCCCGTTTCCGCGATTCGGTGGGGACAATCTGCGACATGATCAGCACCAGAAATGCCGGTCTTGACGGCCGATTCGATCTGACGGTGACGCCGGAAATGATTGTCGCCTTCCTGTCGGGACTGGCCATCGACTGTCACCGCGGCGTACGGCATATCGCCAATGACGGCGACGATGCGCTGGTCGTGCACATTAACCTGGGCACCACGTCCATTTACGGCGGGCATCTCGGCCGGGACTATACTGTTGCGGCGGGTGAGGCGGCGTTCGGGGTGCACAATGCCGCCATCGATTTCACCACGGGCGAGGGCACCGGTCTTCTGGGCATTACCGTCCCGCGTCACCTGACCGAGTCGTGGCGCATTCCGCCGGAGGACCTGGCCGGCCGCACGGTCCCGGTCAGCCATCCGGCGCTTCAGCTTCTGGTGCCCTATGCCCGGTTGTTCCAGTCCATTCGCGCGCAGGACCTGGGCCTGATCGCCGCCTCGACCCGGCACATGGCGCTGTTGCTGGGGGCCGGTTTCGGCGCAATCGACATGAACGAGGAGTCCGAGCGCCATGCCCCGGCGGTAGGGGAGGCGCGGCTGCATGCCATCCGGCGGCTGATGCGGCGCGACTGCACGACCGAGGGCCTGACGGCGGAAGGCATTGGCCGGCGCTTGGGCATTTCCGAGCGCATGGTCCAGCACGTGCTGCAGCAGGCAGGGACCAGTTTTTCGCGGCAACTGGGCGATTTCCGTGCCGAGCGGGCGCGGGTTCTGCTGACCGACCCTGCGTTTGCGGCGACACCGACGACGGAGATCGGCTTCCGCTGCGGCTTTAACGATGTTTCGTCATTTTACCGTGCCTTCAAGCGCCGCTTCGACGCTTCGCCGGGCGATGTCCGCTCCCGGGCCGGTTAGAGCTGGGGCACTCCGGATTGTCCGGAGTGCGCCTTTCGGTTATCCGGGGCCGTGTCAAGGCTTTAACTTTTGCGCCTTCACCGTGGCCGTACCCGCGATGCCGGCCTGCCCGGCGTCTTCCGCAACGGCGACTGTATAGGTGCCGCCCGCAACCACCCAGCTGTTGGAAGCGGTATCGAAATTGGCCAGAAGGCGCGGATCGGCGGCCAGGCTTATGGTTTTGCTCTCGCCAGGCGCCAGCTCGACCTTGGAGAAGCCGATCAGACGCTTCGCCTGACCGCCGGGCGTGGCATTGAGATAGAGCTGCGGCGCATCCTTGCCCTTCACCTTGCCGGTATTGGTGACCGTAAAGGTCATGGAAACCGTGCTGCCGCCTGAGACCTGGAGATTGCCGTAGGAGAACTGGGTGTAGCTCAGGCCGTGACCGAACGGGAACAACGGCTTCATGCCCAGCTTGGCGAAGCGGCGATAACCAACGTCGGCGCCCTCTTCATAGACAACATCGAACTGTTCCGTCGGGCCCAGGTCGAGGCCGGGAATATCGACGCGCGGATATTGGTCGATCGACGCCGGGAAGGTCACAGGCAGGTGGCCCGACGGGTTGGTCGCGCCGGTCAGAATGTCGGCGATGGCTTCGCCGCCCTGCTGGCCGGGGTACCAGGCCTCAATCACGGCCGGTACCTTGTTCAGCCACGGCATGCTGACGGCATTGCCGGTTTCGAGCACGACGATGGTCTTGGGATTGGCGGCCGCCGCGGCCTCGATCAAGGCGTTCTGCCCGTTGGGCAGGGCCAGTGACGGAACGTCTTCGCCCTCGCCCGCCCATTGCGTGGCGAAGACGATGACCAGGTCATAGGCCTTCGCCTTGCGGGCAACCTCTTCCGGATACTGACCGGTGTCGAAGGCGATGCGGGTGTCGGGCAGCCGGGCGCGCAGCGCCTTCAGCGGCGAGGAGGGATGGTAGTTGACCCGGTTGAACATGGCCATCGGGCCTTCGCCGCCCGGCGAAATCACGAGCTGATCCGGGCCCGCCGTGACCTGCGACGATCCACCGCCGGAGATCACCCCGGCATCCGCATGGCCGCCCACGATGAGAATCGACTTCGCCGTGCGGGCGAACGGCAGGATCTGGCCGTCGTTTTTCAGCAGCACGATCGCCTCGTCGGCTTCGGCCTTGGCCACCCCGGCATGGCGCGCCGCGTCGTAGCTGGCCGGGGCCTGGGTGTCGAACAATCCCGCCGCGAACATGGAGCGCAGGATGCGGTGGGTCATGTCGGACAGTCGGGCGGCGGGGACGGTGCCGTTTTCGACGGCCGCCTTCAGTGGCGCGCCGAACCAGATTTCCTTGTCCAACTGCTCGCCGGACTGCTGGTCCAGCCCTTTCACGGCGAAGTCGGTCGACTTGACCGCGCCCCAGTCGGACATGACATAGCCCTTGTAGCCCCAGTCTCCCTTCAGCACCTTGTTCAGCAGGAAGTCGTTGCCGCAGGCATAGGCGCCGTTGACCAGGTTATAGGCGCACATTACCGATCCGGGCTGGCCCTTTTCGATCGCGATCTGGAAGGCGAGCAGATCGGACTCGCGCAGGGCCTGTTCGCCGATAACGCTGTTGGCGACGTTGCGGCCGGTCTCCTGGCCGTTGAGGGCATAGTGCTTGATCGTCGAGACCACATTCTGGCTTTGAATGCCCCGGATGGATTCGCCGACCAGCGTGCCGGCCAGCAGTGGATCCTCACCGGCATATTCGAAGTTGCGGCCGTTGCGGGGATCGCGCGCCAGGTTGACCCCACCGGCGAGCTGAACATTGATGCCTTTCACGCGGGCTTCGAGGCCGACCACGGCGCCGCCGTCATAGGCGATCTGCGGATTGAAGGTCGCCGCCAGCGCCAGGGATGACGGCAGCGCGGTGGCAAAGTCGCCCGGCCGCACGCCCATGGGGTTGGTGACGCCCAGCGACGCATCGCTTTCCCGCTGGGCCGGAATGCCGAGACGCGGAATGCCCGGGATATAGCCCGCCGCCGCCATGGCGCCGTCCGGTAGTTTTCCGTCCTTGAAGAAGAAGGGCAAGGCCATCGGGCCATGAACCAGGCCGATGCGCTCATCCAGGGTTAGCTCCTGTTCGAGAAGGCTGGCGCGTTCATCGGCGCTCAAGGCCTTGTTCAGCCACGGCTGGGCGGTCTGGGCGAAAGACGGTGTGCTCAAAAGGGCCAGAAGCGGCGCCGTGGCGGCCACGGCCTTGAGCGCCGAACGGAAGGAGGTTCCAAATGTCATGGTCGAATCCCTGGGGTTTGTTTATTGGGCGGCTGAAACCGCCTGAGGCCGCACGTCGCAGGGTGATCCACGATTTGAGACAACGTTGTCGTAATTTCTCACGTTTTTTGCGGAAGTCAACACGCCCATCTCCGTCAGAGCCGTCACCGCCGGCCCGAAAGCATGCCGCGAACGTTCCGCCACACGATGACGGACAGCGCGCCAAGTGACGAAGTCCACCGCCTTATTGCAGTGCAAAATCGTTGATATGACATAAAAAGTTTTCAGCCAAAGCGGATATGTGGCATAGTGAATATATTCAATAACTTCGCACACATCGCCGATATGCGCTTGACGGCATCGCCAAGCATCTGTCGTCGAGGGCATTGACAACGTTGTCCCTATCCAGCAGCTTGAGGAGAACAAGAGTGGCCCGTGTCAGGGCCGCAGGGCATGCGTCCAGAATTGGACCGGGAGAGGGAAATATGAGCCTTAAATCTATGAAATCCGTCCGCCATCTGGTGGCTGCGGCGGCTGCAACCGCCGCCGGCATGCTGGCCTTGCCGGTCATGGCCGCTACGCCGGTCGCAACGGTGTCCGGCAAGGTGGAGGGCGTGACCGCCGCCGGCGTCGAGTCGTTCAAGGGCATCCCCTTCGCCGCGCCGCCGGTCGGCGACCTGCGCTGGCGCGCCCCGCAACCGGCCGCCAAATGGTCGGGTGTTCGCAAGGCCGATACGTTCGGCCATGACTGCATGCAGACGCCTTTCGGCGGCGATGCCGCGCCGCTGGGGACGACACCGGCGGAAGACTGCCTGGTCATCAATGTGTGGCGTCCGGCCGGCGTCTCCCCGACGGCCAAATTGCCGGTGATCTTCTGGATCTATGGCGGCGGCTTCGTCAACGGAGGCTCCTCCCCCCCGGTCTATGACGGCTCGGCTTTCGCGCGCAAGGGCGTGATCATGGTCAGCTTCAACTACCGGCTGGGGCGCTTCGGCTTCTTCGGCTTCCCGGCCCTCAGCGCCGAGAACAAGGACAACGGCCTGCTTGGCAACTACGGCTATATGGACCAGATCGCCGCGCTGAAATGGGTCCAGGCCAATATCGCCGGCTTCGGCGGCGATCCCGCCAATGTGACCATTTTCGGCGAATCGGCCGGCGGCGGATCGGTGCACACCCTGATGACGTCTACGCAATCGCAGGGGCTCTTCGCCAAGGCCATCGTCCAGTCGGGCGGCGGCCGTGGCAACCTGATGGGCAATCGCGAACTGACCACGGACAAGCCCAACCTGCCGTCGTCGGAGACGCTTGGGGTCAATTTCGCCCGCCGCAAGGGCGTTCAGGGAAGCGATGCCGCGGCCCTGGCCAGTCTGCGGGCGCTGAGTGCCGAAGAGGTCAATGACGGCCTCGGCATGATGACCATGGGGCAGGCCGGTGAAACCTACGGCGGCCCGATGGTCGATGGCCGCATCGTCGCGGAAGCGCCCCAGGCGGTCTACGAGGCCGGGCGCCAGGCCAAGGTGCCCTTCATGATCGGCGGCGACACCGCCGATATCGGCTTTGGCTTCGCCCCGACCAAGGAGGCTGCTTTTGGCGCATTCGGCGCGCTGGCCGACCAGGCGAAGGCGGCCTACGACCCGGACGGCACCAAGCCGTTGCCGCAGATCAATGCCGAGATCGCCATGGACAAGATGATGATCGAGCCGTCGCGCTTCGTTGCCGCGACGCTGGCCAAGCAGGGGCTGCCGGCCTACGAATTCCGTTTCGGCTACGTCGCTGAGTCCATGAAGTCCGAGTGGAAGACGGGCACGCCCCATGCCACCGAAATTCCCTATGTCATGGACACGGTGAAGGAAAAGTACGGCGACAAACTGACTGCCACGGACGCCAGAATCGCCGATCAGACCAACAGCTACTGGGCCAACTTCGCCAAGACCGGCAATCCCAACGGCGCGGGTCTGCCGCAATGGCCGAAATACGACCCCGCGGCTGACATCCTGATGGTGTTCACCCCGGAAGGCGTGCCGGTGGCGCAGGTCGATCCGTGGAAGGCGCGGATGGAGGTCACCGCCGCGGCGGCCGACCTGCCGCCGCCACCGCCCGCGCCGACGCGCACGGCCGATGGTCACTACGCATCGAAGGTGACGCCTCTGGGCGATATGCTGGACGATGCTGCCGCCAAGGCCGTCCTCAATACCTATATTCCCGATGTCATCAACAGCCCCAATATCGGCATGGGCCGCGCCATGACCCTGTTGGCTCTGCAGGCCTATCTGCCGGCGCTGACGGACGAACTCCTGGCCAGGATCGACGACGACCTGGCGAAACTGCCGGCCCGGAAGTAATCCGGATCCGCGTCTGCCGGCCAAACCGGCAGACGCGGATTTACATATGCCCGGTCCGGGGAATAGTATCTCGCTTCGGATCGATCGGACTGCCTGTGCGAAAACTCACCATTGTCGATGTCGCGCGCGAAGCGGGCGTCTCCATCAAAACCGTGTCGCGCGTTCTGAACCATCAGGCGGGGGTGGGGCCGCAGACGCGGGCGCGCGTGGCAGATATTATCAAGGCCCACGATTTCAAACCCAATGCCGCGGCGCGCGCCTTGCCGGGGGCACGAAACTACAATCTCGGTTTTCTGACGCGCAGCATCTACAGTCACTACTATTTCAATGGCCTGCACGCCGGCGTCATGCGGGCCTGCCGCCGGCATGGCTATCATATGGTGCTCGAAACCATCGAGGACTTCGTCTCCGACGGCAAGGATGCCTTTGTCCGCCGCCTGCGTGCCTCGCATTTCGACGCCCTGATCCTGGCGCCGCCGGTCAGCGACATGCCGGAGATCATGGCCATCCTCGATGACATGGAAATGGGCTATGTCCGCATCTCGCCCACGGTCGAACTGGAACGGGCGCCCTTCGCCTTCATGAACGACCAGGACGCGTCATACGATATCATGGATCATTTGTGGGGCCTGGGACATCGCCAGATCGCCTATCTCGGGTTTCGCGATACCGGCGCCAGCGCGGAGCGCTACGCCGGCTATGCCCGATTTTTCCGCGACAAGGGGCTGGCGCCGCCCTATCCCCGCACGGAGTTGCCGCAGACGACCAGCGCAACGGCCTTCCGGGCGGGTGAGGAGCTGGTGACGCGCAAGGACCGGCCGACCGCGATCTTCGCCGCCACGGACTTCCTGGCCATGGGCGTCATGGCCGCGGCCGCCAAGCATCGCCTGATCATTCCGTCCGACCTGTCTCTGGTCGGCTTCGACGACAGCCCCGGCTCGGAAAGTGTGTGGCCGCCCCTGACCACCATCCGCCAGCCGATCGAGGAGATCGGCGAAGCGGCGGTGGATCTTCTGGTCGCGGGGCTGGGCGGTGACCTGGCGGACCGGACCAAGACGGCCCGGCGATTGGACTACAGTCTTGTCGTCCGTGAATCGACCGCGCCACCGCCGCTGGCAAAGTAAGCCAAAGCGCGTATTTACCTTAACCCTTAGCGTCCCGGAAACCGCCCAGGGTTTAGAATGTGCACGCAACTCGCGCAAAAATATCGGAAATTTCCTGAACCTTAACGCAGCCTCTTAAGCCGCTGTTAACTCAGCACTGGGAAATTACTGCCTAGTCAGCGGGACGCGAATAGCGACGTCCCGCTTATTTGGTGATCAGGGTGGTTGCACGTGGAGTCCTTTTTTAACGGCTTGCAAAGGTTCGGTATTGGCCGCTTGACGGCGATCCTGGGCGCAGCGGCCGGTATTGCAGCCGTGATTCTGGCGATCGTGCTGAACATCAGCGCCCAGCCCCAGGCCCTGCTTTATTCCAATCTCGACCTTAAGGAAGCGTCCGAGATCACCACCGCCCTCAGCCAGGGCGGCATCAAGTATGAAGCCAGGGGCGACGGATCGACCATCATGGTCAACCGCGACCAGGTCGCCGACGCCCGCATGATGCTGGCTTCCAAAGGCCTGCCGACCCAGGCCAGCGTCGGCTATGAAATCTTCGACAACGCCCCGGCCCTGGGCCAGACCGAAGCCGTCCAGAACATCAACAACCAGCGCGCCCTGGAAGGCGAACTGGCCCGCACCATCCGCACCCTGCGCGGCATCAGCTCGGCGCGCGTCCACCTGGTCATGCCCAAGCGCGAACTGTTCGAAGACGCCGCCGGCCAGCCCACGGCCTCGGTCGTTCTGGGCCTGTCGGGCGGCGCTCTGAGCAGCGAATCGGTCGCCGCCATCCGCAACGTCGTCGCCACCGCCGTACCCAACCTGAAGTCTGACAACGTCACCATCGTCGACGACCGCAACCACCTGCTGGCCGCCGGCGGCGAAAGCGATACCGCCATGGGCGCCGCCGGTTCGGCGCGCAAGTCCGAGATCGAGGACTCGGTCCGCAAGCGCGTCATGGAAATCGTCGAAGGTGTGGTCGGCCCGGGCGCCGCCCGCGTCATGGTCACGGCCGAGATCGACCAGACGGCCACCACCCGTGAACAGGTCGAATATAACCCGGACGGCCAGGTCGTCCGTTCGACCAGCACCAATTCCGGGACCGAAACCACCGCCGATCCCAACTCCGCCGGCAATACCACCGTGTCGGCCAACATGCCGGGCGGCCAGCAGGCGCCGACCATCGCCACCACCGGCAACAATTCCCAGCAGGATTCGGAAGTCACCAATTTCGAGATTTCGACCACCAAGACCACCGAGGTCAAGGGCCCGGGCGAGATCAAGAAGCTGTCGGTGGCGGTCGTCGTCGACGGTGTCGAAACCCCGTCGGCCGACGGCAAGGCGCCGCCGGCCTATGCGCCGCGCTCGGCTGAGGACATGCAGCGTATCCAGGAACTGGTCCAGGCGGCGGTCGGTTACGACCAGACCCGCGGCGACCAGGTTCGCGTCAGCAATATCCGCTTCAGCCGCGGCGACTTCGCCGCCGGTACCGACGCCAAGCCGCCCCTGTTCGACTTCGACAAGAACGACATCATGCGCGCCATCGAAGTCGCGGTACTGTTCATCGTCGCCCTGCTGGTCATCTTCCTGATCGCCCGCCCGCTGCTCAAGTTCATCAATGGCGGCGGCGTGGCCGGCGGCACCTTCCTGGGCGCGGCCAATGGCGGCAACCAGGCGGCCCTGGCCGGAGCGGGCGCGACCGGTCCTTCGATCAGCTACCAGGCGGCCGACAATATCGCCGCCACCGGCCTGGTTCCCACCCAGGAACAGGAGCAGCGCATCGACATAGCCCGCATCGAGGGCCAGGTGAAGGCGTCCTCGGTCAAGAAGGTTTCGGAGTTCGTCGACCGCCACCCGGAAGAGTCGGTCTCCATCCTCCGCTCCTGGCTCCATGATAGCTAAGCCATGAGAAAATCCATCATCGATGACAGCAAGCGTCTGACCGGGGTCGAAAAGGCCGCGGTGGTTCTGCTTGCGTTGGGCGAAGATCACGTCGCCCTGTGGCAGGCTCTGGACGAAGAAGAGATCAAGGAAATCTCCCAGGCCATGTCGTCCCTGGGCACGGTGGCCGCCAATGTGGTCGAGGAACTGCTGGTCGAATTCGTCGCCGGCCTGTCCTCGTCCGGCACCATCATGGGCAGTTTCGAACAGACCCAGCGCCTGCTGGGCTCGTTCCTGCCGCCGGAAAAAGTCGAAACCCTGATGGAGGAAATCCGGGGTCCGGCCGGCCGCACCATGTGGGACAAGCTGGGCAACGTCAACGAAGCGGTGCTGGCCAACTACCTGAAGAACGAGTACCCGCAGACCGTCGCGGTGGTCCTGTCCAAGATCAAGGCCGACCACGCCGCCCGCGTCCTGTCGTCCCTACCGGAAGACTTTGCGCTGGAATGCGTCCAGCGCATGCTGCGGATGGAGCCGGTCCAGCGCGAAATCCTCGACAAGATCGAACAGACCTTGCGCGTCGAGTTCATGTCCAACCTGGCGCGGACCTCGAAGCGCGACAGCCACGAACTGATGGCCGAAATCTTCAACAATTTCGACCGCCAGACCGAAAGCCGCTTCGTCGCCGCCCTGGAAGAGCGCAACCGCGAATCCGCCGAACGCATCCGGGCCTTGATGTTCGTCTTCGAAGACCTGTCGAAGCTGGATCCGGGCGGCGTCCAGACTCTGCTGCGCGCGGTCGAAAAGGACCAGCTGGCCCTGGCGCTGAAGGGCGCCTCGGACAGCCTGCGCGACATGTTCATGTCCAACATGTCGGAACGCGCCGCCAAGATCATGCGCGACGACATGGATTCGATGGGCCCTGTGCGCCTGAAGGACGTCGACGCGGCCCAGATGGCCATGGTCCAGGTGGCCAAGGACCTGGCCGCCAAGGGCGAAATCATGCTGGCCGGCCAGGGAGGCGACGATGAGCTTATCTATTAAGGTCGCGACCTTCCTATCCTCCCCTGCTTGCGGGGGAGGTGTCGAGCAAGCGAGCCTTCTTCAGGCGAAGCGCGTCGAGACGGAGGGGGCGTTACAAGCTCCGAGCTTCCGGTTCCCCCTCCGCTTCGACGCGCGTCGCCCTTTGGGCTTGCTTGCTCAGCACCTCCCCCGTGCAACGGGGGAGGATAAGCACGCCGGAGTTTCTCATGCCCACTAGCGCCCCCATCCAGCACAAGAAGTTCGAATTCGGCACCGTCTTCGGCGACGGTGGCCGGGTCCTGGCCGAACAGCAACGCGAAAAGAAAGCCTTCACCCCCGATGAGGTCGAAGCCATCCGCGCCCAGGCCTATGCCGACGGCGAGGCTTCTGCCCTGGCCCGCGCCCAGATGGCCCAGGCTGCGGCGATCCAGGCCCTGGCCGACGCTGCGCATCAAGGACTTGGTTCGATCAACGACGCCGTCAACCACTACAAACAGGCCTGCGTCGACCTGGCCCTGATCTGCGCCCAGAAAATCGCCGCCGAAGCTCTGGCGCAATTCCCCCAGGCCCCGGTCGTCGCCACCTTGGAAGCCCTGGGCCAGGAGATCGAAACCACGACCCGCCTGATCGTCCATGCCAACAACCCGTCGGAGGAACTGAAGGCCGCCGCCATGGAGGCCGGCGCCTATGCCGGTTTCGCCGGCCAGATCCAGTTCCGCGACAAACCCGCCTTCCCCAAGGGCGCCTTCGAGATCCTGTGGTCGGAAGGGCGCGCCGAGTTCAATCCGCAGCAGGTCACCGAGGCGCTCGAAAAAGCGCTGCACGAAGCGCTCGAAGCCGATGCGTATCATCAATCCCGCGCCCACGGCGCACATAGTTAAGGTGTAAAACCCCATGGCCGATCTGGGTCTGGAAGATTTCGAGGATACCGGTCCACACGGTGGCCACGACGACGAAGGCGACAAGGCCGCGGCCGATCTCGCCCCCGTCTTCGATGTGCCGGTCAACATCTCGGCCGTGCTGGGCAAATCCTACATGTCGGTGTCGCAGTTGCTGAAACTGGGCGCCGGCAGCGTGCTGGAACTGGACCGCAAGGTCGGTGAGGCGATCGATATCTATGTCAACAACCGCCTGGTGGCGCGCGGAGAAGTGGTCGTGGTGGACGATCGCCTGGGCGTAACCATGACGGAAATCATCAAGAGCGAGGACTCCAACTCATGAGACTGCTAGTCGTAGGAAAGCTGAGCGGCCAGCTGTCGGTCGCGGTCAAGATGGCCATGGACACCGGCGCCAAGGTCGCCCATGTCGATACCCCGACGCAAGCCACCGACGCGCTGCGCCGTGGCCAGGGCGCCGACCTGCTGATGGTCGATTACGAGCTCGATATCAAAAGCCTGATCGAGGCCAATGAGCGCGAGCATATCTTCATCACGGTGATCGCCTGCGGCGTCAATCCGGACCCGCGCAAGGCGGCGTTCGCCATTACCGCCGGGGCCAAGGAATTCATTCCGCTGCCGCCCGACGCCGAGCTGATCGCCGCCGTCCTGGCCGCCGTGTCGGACGACTCGCGGCCGCTGGTCACCAACGATCCGTCGATGCAGGCGGTGCTGAAACTGGCCGACCAGGTTGCGGGCTCTGACGCCTCGGTGCTGATCACCGGCGAAAGCGGCGTCGGTAAGGAAGTCATGGCACGCTACGTCCATGAAAAGTCGCGCCGCGCCACCAAGCCCTTCATCTCGGTCAACTGCGCCGCCATTCCCGACAACCTACTCGAATCCGAGCTGTTCGGCCACGAAAAGGGCGCCTTCACCGGCGCCATGGCGCGGCGCATCGGCAAGTTTGAAGAGGCCGACGGCGGCACGCTTCTGCTGGACGAAATCTCGGAAATGGACGCCCGCCTCCAGGCCAAGCTGCTGCGCGCGCTTCAGGAACGGGTCATCGACCGCGTCGGCGGCGCCAAGCCGGTGCCGGTCAATATCCGCGTCCTGGCCACCTCCAACCGCAACCTGGCGGCCGCGGTGCGCGACGGCAGCTTCCGCGAGGACCTGCTGTACCGCCTGAACGTCATCAACCTGGCGATCCCGCCGCTGCGTGAACGCCCGGCGGACATTGTCGCCCTGTCGGACTTCTTCGCCAAGAAATATTCCGAGGCTAACGCCATTACCCTCAAGCCGATTGGTCTGGAGGCCCGGCGCCGGCTGCAGGCCCATCCGTGGCCGGGCAATGTCCGTGAGCTGGAAAACGCCATGCACCGGGCGGTGTTGTTGTCGTCGGGCTCCGAGATCGATGCCGAAGCCATCCGTTTGCCGGACGGCCAGCCGTTGAATCCGGTGGCGCCGGTGGGTTCGGACTATGTCGGCCGGGTCAGCCTGGCGGCGGAGAGCGCGGCGCGCACCTTCGTCGGCTCGACGGTGGCCGAGGTCGAACAGAAGCTGATCCTGGATACGCTGACGCATTGTTTGGGCAACCGGACGCATGCGGCGAATATCCTGGGGATTTCGATCCGGACCTTGCGCAACAAGCTGAACGAATACTCGGCGGCGGGCATCTCTGTACCGGCCCCGCAATCGGGCGCCAGCGCGGCATAACGGGCGGTAATTCGGTGCAGGGCTATCAATACCCTGCCATCGTCCCCATATGTAGTCGACCGTGGGCCGTGTGATCGTCATGCCGCATCGCGTTTCAAGCGAAAAGGCAGCCTATGAGACAGAAATCTCACGGCCCCGCGGAGGTTTCCCTCGCCAAGGGCCTGTCGGCCCGTGCCAGCAAGGCGGATGTTTCCGTTCACACCGGGGACGAAAACCAGCGCCCGGCGCTCCAGCACGGACGGGACGAAGGCAATGATGCGCCGCGCTACGCCGCCGTCCGTTACAAACGTCCGCAATTCTACCTCAAGATCGATGGCCTGACCGGCGACCGTCCGCCCCCGCCCAAGCCCAAGCCCGAGCCTACAGACGGATAACCGGCGCTTCTTAACCGCTTGTTCACCATCGACCGGGTAGATTTTGCCTAGCGCTCTGCCCTTGGCGGAGCTGCGCCCGTTTTTCCCGTAGACGCGTCTGGAGTCCTTTAGTGGCAAACGCTGCGGCCGTGCCGTTCAAGTTCTCCGAAATCCTCGGGTGGATCAAACGCGGCGACATCATCATGGCCGTCGGCGTGATCTCGATCATCGTGATCCTGATCCTGCCGATGCCGCCGCTGATCCTGGACATCCTGCTGGCCCTGTCGATCACCTCGGCCATCCTGATCCTGATGACCGGCCTGTTCATCAAGAAGCCGCTGGATTTCAGCTCCTTCCCGACGGTTTTGCTGGTCACCACCCTGTTCCGCCTGGCGCTGAACATCACCTCGATGCGGATCATCCTGTCCCACGGCCAGGAAGGCGAGGAGGCAGCCGGCGCGGTTATCCATGCCTTCGGCAGCATGATGACCCAGGGCAACTACATCATCGGGGGCATCCTGTTCGCCATCCTGGTGCTGGTCAATTTCGTCGTCATCACCAAGGGTTCCGGCCGTATCGCCGAAGTCGCCGCCCGCTTTACTCTGGACTCCATGCCAGGCAAGCAGATGGCCATCGACGCCGACCTGTCGTCGGGCCTGATCGACACCGAGGAAGCCAAGCGCCGCCGCAAGGAGGTCGAACAGGAATCGGGCTTCTTCGGCGCCATGGACGGTGCCTCCAAGTTC
This sequence comes from Asticcacaulis sp. AC460, assembly GCF_000495795.1. Lineage (GTDB taxonomy): Bacteria > Pseudomonadota > Alphaproteobacteria > Caulobacterales > Caulobacteraceae > Asticcacaulis. The sequence continues at coordinate 14,260 of NZ_AWGD01000010.1, read as the reverse complement.
GTGCGCGGCGATGCCGTTGCCGGTATCGTCATCACCCTGGTCAATGTCGTCGGCGGCATGCTGATCGGCATCCTGCAGCACGGCATGGAGGCCGGCGTCGCCGCCCAGACCTACCTGCTGCTGACCATCGGTGACGGCCTGGTCACCCAGATCCCGGCCCTGATCATCTCGATCGCCGCCGGCTTCCTGGTGTCGAAGGCCGGCGTCGACGGTTCCGCCGACAAGGCCCTGGTCACGCAACTGGCCATGAATCCGGTGGCGCTGGGCATGGTTTCGGCGGCTTCGGGCGTCATGGGCCTCATCCCCGGGATGCCGATCCTGTTCTTCGCCGCCATCGCCATCGCTACCGGCCTGCTGGCCTGGAAGGTCGGCCGGGCGCCGAAACCGCCGACACCCCAGGAAATCGCCGCCACCGAACAAAGCCTCTTGCCGCCGGAAGAGGAACCCATCTCGGCGGCCCTGGCCATCGACGACGTCAAGATCGAGCTGGGCCTGGGGCTTCTGGGCCTGATCAACGACCTGGACGGGCGAAAACTGACCGATCAGATCAAGGCTTTGCGCCGTACCCTAGCCCAGGAGTACGGCTTCATCATGCCGTCGGTACGCATCCTCGACAATATGCGCCTGGCCAATCAGGGTTACTGCGTCCGCATCAAGGAGATGGAGGCCGGCGCCGGCGAAGTCCGCATCGGCGCCCTGATGGCCATGGACCCGTCCGGCCGCCAGGTCGAGCTGCCGGGTGAACACATGAAGGAGCCGGCCTTCGGCCTGCCGGCGACCTGGATCGACAACGCCCTGCGCGAAGAGGCGACCTTTTTGGGCTATACCATCGTCGATCCGGCCACGGTGATCACCACGCACCTGACCGAGATCCTAAAGGACAACATGTCCGACCTGCTGTCCTACGCCGAGCTAACCAAGCTGCTGCGCGACATTCCAGGCGACGACAAGAAGCTGGTCGACGACCTGGTCCCGACCGTGGTCTCGACGGCGACGGTGCAACGCGTGCTGCAGGCCCTGTTGAAGGAGCGCGTCTCGATCCGCGACCTGCCGGCCATCCTGGAAGCCCTGGGCGAGATCGCCTCGCACACCAAGTCTATCAGCCAGATGGTCGAACACGTCCGTTCGCGCCTGGCGCGCCAGCTATGCTGGCAGAACCGCGGCGACGACGGCGCCTTGCCGATCGTCACCCTGTCGCACGACTGGGAGAACGCCTTCTCGGCGTCGCTGGTCGGTCAGGGCGAGGACCGCCAGCTGACCATGGCGCCGTCGCACCTGCAGGAGTTCATCCGCTCGGTCCGCGACGTGTTCGAACGCGTGTCGATGAACGGCGAGGTAGCGGTGCTTCTAACCTCGCCGCAGATCCGTCCGTTCGTGCGCTCGATCATCGAACGCTTCCGCGCCAACACGGTGGTGATGAGCCAGAATGAAATCCACCCGAAGGTGCGCCTGAAGACCGTTGGTCAGGTCTAGGCAAGGCCGCGCTTTGTGTTAACCTTCCGTGACGGAGGGGCGCATGGATCAGAACAAGCTGGACGGTAAATCACCGAAGCGGGCCTGGTTTGCCCGCCATTGGGGGCGCGTATGGCCGTGGAGTCCCGTGGGCTGGGGCCTTACCCTCTGTTTTTTTGCCGCCTTTATCGGCCTTCTGGTCTACACCAAACGTATCGAGGCGGCCGGAGGTGATACCCAACCGTGGTTTTTGGGCCAGATGGCTCTGTTTTTCGGATTTAGCATCCTGGTCTACGCCACATCGCGCAAGCCATAGCCGGCTGGAAAGGCTTGTGGTCCTTTTCATTTAACAGATAATATGTTATCCATTATGGTATGTTTTAGGCTATAAGGGATAATATATTGGCTATATCTCTCTATACGCCTCAAGACGTCCTGACGGAAGTCTGCCAACGGTTCAAAGCTTTGCGTCTGGCCTCCGGTCTCACCCAGGAGGGGCTGGCTATGCGATCAGGCGTAAGTCTTGGATCGCTCAAACGTTTCGAAACGAACGGCCAGATTAATTTCGACAGTCTGCTGCGCCTGGCCCTGGTGCTGGGGCGTCTGGACGACTTTCACCGCTTCGCCGAAACCCTGGCGCCTCCGTCGCAACGGACTCTTGATGATTTCGATGAGGGGCCACCTCCCCGCCGGGGGCGGCGCACATGACCTTCTCGCCGTCGAATGCGCTGAATGTCTTTCTCGACAGCGGTCCCGAGCGTCGCCGCGTCGGCCGGCTGGGCTTGCGAGACCGGCGCATCCGATTTGAATATGATCCGGACTTCGTCACCACTGGCCTGGAGCTTTCCCCGTACAAATTACCTTTGGGGCTTGGTATAAGGACGGCGGATGACGGTTTCGAAGGCCTGTTCGGGCTGTTCAATGACAGTCTGCCCGACGGCTGGGGCCGGCTTTTGCTGGATCGCCGCGCGCGGGCGCAGGGTATCGACCACAGGACCCTGACGGCTTTGGACCGGCTGGCTTTTGTCGGTGGCGATGGCATGGGCGCTCTGGTCTATGAACCCGACCTGAGTGAAGCCGACCGGCCCTCGGTCGTCGATCTGGACAGTCTCGCCCATGACGCCCGGGCGGTGCTTTCGGGAGAAGCCGAAACCGTTATCGATTCTTTGCTGGCTCTGAATGGATCGTCCCAGGGGGCGCGGCCGAAAATCACCGTCGGCGTCAGCCCGGATCGCCACCGGATTTCCGCCCAATCCGGTGATGGTCTGGAACCCTGGCTAATCAAGTTCGCCGCGCAGGGCGACCCGGATGACATCGGCGCCGTCGAATATGCCTACAGCCTGATGGCACGTGCAGCAGGTCTGGACATGCCGCCCACCCATCTGTTCCTGACGGGCAAAGGGGGCTATTTCGGCATCCAACGCTTCGACCGCCAGGAAGGCCGGCGCGTGCACATGCACTCCCTGTGCGGATTGCTCCATGCCGATCACCGGGTCCCAAGCCTGGACTATGATATGGTCCTGCGTGTCACCGCCGGCCTGACCCGCGACATGCGTGAGATGGAGCGCGCCTTCGCCCTGGCCTGTTTCAATGTGCTGGCTCACAACCGGGATGACCACAGCAAGAACTTCGCCTTTCTCATGGACGCCGGTGGTGAATGGCGGCTGTCGCCGGCCTACGATCTGACCTTCTCCGCGGGGCCGGGCGGCGAGCAGAGCACGACCGTAATGGGGGAGGGGCGCGCACCGGGCATGGTACATCTGCGTCGACTCGCCCAAAAGCATGGAGTGAAATCCGCCGAAGTGATTCTGGAACAGGTCGACACCGCGGTTCGCCGATGGCGGGATTTCGCGGCGGCGGCGGGCGTGACGGATACAATGGCGGATCTGATCGGCCAACGCCTGCAAACCCCTTGACATTTCCGCGACATAGCGCCTTCTAGACGAACACAGTTCGCCCAATTCGCGTATAAGGCTAGGTACATGAAACAGGTTATCCGACAAGTCTTCGGCTCGACACGGCCGCGCGACATCTGGCTGGACCTGTTCACCTTCAACCGCCTGCTGTCCAAGCCGATCGTTCATATCATCTACTGGTGCGGCCTGGGGCTGCTGCTCATCTCGGCCTGCGGCGTGCTGGGCGTGGCCATCGGCCAGGCGATCAAGGACGGCTCGGTCATGGGCTGGGTCCTGTCCCTGCCGGTTCTGATCATCGGCTGGCTGTCGATCCTGATCTGCATCATGCTGTGGCGTGCGGCGTGCGAATTCTTCCTGGCGGTCTTAAGCATCGCCGAGGATTTGAGCGCCCTGCGCGCCTATCAGGAAAAGCTGGAGCAGCCGAACACCCAGGCTGCCCCTCAGCCCCAACCCCAACCGCGCGCCGAGGCCGAGGCCGAGTACGACGTCCAGACGGAACAGGCGGCGGCTCCGGCCTCAACGCCAGGACAAGCGCCGACCGTGGACGACGAACGCAACATCCTCGAAGATCCCTTCTTCCGCCCGCGCTTCGAACGCCGCGACATCTGACGCCTGCCGGCGACCTAATCCGCGACCAGCCGGTCCAGCAGGGCTGTGACTTCCGGCGTATTCCAGTCGACCTGACTGTCGATCCTGGCCACTTCACGTCCTTCGCGGTCGAGGAAAATCGTCGCCGGTAACCCCCAGACGCCCCACTCGGTCATTGCGGAACTGAGGTCCGGGGCGAACCAGGCCTCCAGCGGCGGATTCTGCTGCATGAACGCGTTGGCGTTACCGGATTGGTCCGGCGTATCGACACTGACCGGAACGACGCGCAACCCCCGTCCGGCGTAGCGCTGCTGCACCTGCGCCAGTTTCGGCACTTCGAAGCGCGAAGGCGCCACCCAGGTGGCCCAGATATGGACCACCACGACGTCGCCGCGCAGGTCGTCCAGCCGTACCGGCTGCTGGTCCTTGTCAAAAAGCGGAACCTCGACCAGCGGGCGGGGCGTCTCAAAGGTTTCGAGATGGGACAGGGCACCCGTCGCATAGCCCTTCAGCGGGCCTTCCTGGGGTGGCCTGGCCGCTTCATGCGCCGGGTCCCGACCGGCGGTCGCGCATCCGGTAACCCCCACGACCATGGCCGCCATGACGGCCGCAGCCCATACGATCCTGCCTCGAGCCATAGCTCCCTCCCCAAAGGCGCAACGGACCTATTCTGACCAGAAGCCTCTGCGAGTCAACCCGCGTCGATCAGCGCATCATCGCCACGAACCGCTCGGCCATGGCCTTCGGCCGGCCGCGATCATCGAACAGGGCCGGTTCGTCGGGGATCGGCCCCTTGCGTTCGCGCGCCGAATTGAGCCACGAATCCTTGTCGCGCAGGCTCCACACGGTCAGGCCGTACCGCTGCACCGCCGGCACGTCGTTATAGGCCGCAATCACCGCTTCGAAGACCTTCAACTGGTTCAGCCTTGGCTCGACCACATTGGCGAGCGGATCGCCCCGCAGCGAGATATCCAGCTCCGAAACATGCACCTGCAAACCCAGTGAGGCGATGTCGCGGATCGCCGTCGTCACGGCGCCCGGCGCCAGGTCCGCGCTGATATGCATCTGCGTGCCAATGCCCTGCAGCGGTGCGCCGTTCTTCAGCAGCGTCTCGCATAGCCGCAAAAAGGTCGTCCGCTTGGCCGGGGTCAGCTCCAGATTATAGTCGTTCAAAAACAGCACGGCCGCCGGATCGGCCTGCCGCGCCGCCTCGAACGCCAACCCGATATAGTCGTCGCCCAGCACCTCACGCCACAGGCACGGCCGCAGCCCCCGCCCGTCGTTCCACACGGGCTCATTGACCACGTCCCAGCCGCGGACGATGCCGCGATACCGTCCCATCACCTTTTGGATATAGCCGACATAGGCATTCAGAAACGCGTCCGGATCGCCCTTCAGCCGCTGGAACGTCAGCCCGTCCTGGGCATACCACACCAGGGTATGGCCATGGACCTTCATGCCGTATTTGCGCGCGAACGCGGCCAGGGCATCGGCGCGGTCGAATTGCAGCGACCCGTCGTCGCGCAGCATATATTCCATCTTCATCTCCCACTCGGCGGTGAGCTGGGAGAAGTTGGCGACAGCGAGCTTCGCCCAGTCCGGATCGGCCAGGTGGAGATGGCGCGCGGCGACGCCAAGCGGGTAGGGGGCTACGGATTTAAGCGCCGGCACCTGGGGCGGATAGGCCGCACAGGCCGGCGTGGTCAAGACAAGGGCACCGGCGCCCGCCAACAGCGCGCGCCGATCCATCCTTCCAGGCCGTGAGCGGCCTGGCAAGGGCGACTGCCCGTCCGAGCTTATGCGAGGAGCCATGCGGCGCTTGAGCTAAAAAATGCGTGATGCCATCGGCATCACGCACGTTTCATACGCAAGGCGGCTTCGTCCAGCGCGGCGTTTTCGGCCTTCTTGAAGGCCTCTTCCCGGCGCAGCTTGGTGACCTCGGCGACATGCTCGAACTTCTTCAGGTCTTCGAAGGCCAGGCCCAGCTGGTCGCGGACCCCGTCTTCTTCACGGGCGATCAGTTCCAGCTCGGCAATCGCGTCGTCGCGGCGGACCTTATGGCCGCGCTTATAGGCGTTGAGGCTGTAGGCCATGCCGACATCGTTGCCAGCCTTGACGCATTCCAGTTCGAATTCGGCGTCCAGGGTGGCGACCTTCATCTCGACATGGGTGCGGCGTGTGACCACCTCGGCCAGGCGTTTCTGCAGCGTTTCGACTTCGAAGGTGGAAAGGCGGATAAGGGATTTGGCCCACTTCGTCATGGTCTACGCTCCTGCGAAAATCGGTTCGCTGCCCGACTTGAGGCGGTTCGCGCCTATAATCAAGCCTAGCTTAAGATTTCCGCCAAAAGGGTAAAGGACTCGTCAAGAGGTGTGTATTCATCCTTACCCTGGCGCAGAAAATCCTCGACCGCCGGGTTCAGCAGGATGGCCCGGTCGACATCGGGGTCGGCGCCGGTGCGATAGGCGCCGATGCGGATCAACTCTTCCATGTTGGTATAGGCCGACAACACCTTGCGCGCCTGGCGGACGACCTCGCGTTCGGGGATGGTCTGACAGTCGGGCATGGTCCGCGAGATCGACTTCAGCACGTCGATGGCGGGGAAACGCCCGCGCTCGGCAATCCCCCGGCTCATCACGATGTGCCCATCCAGGATACCGCGCACGGCATCGGCGATCGGCTCGTTGTGATCGTCACCGTCGACCAGGACGGTGAACAAAGCGGTGATAGGCCCGGCCTGGGTGCCGTCCTCCAGCACCGGTCCCGGCCCGGCGCGCTCCAAAAGCTTGGGCAGCTCGGCGAAACAGGTGGGGGTATAGCCCTTGGTGGTCGGCGGCTCACCCGTGGCCAGCCCGATCTCGCGCTGGGCCATGGCGAAGCGCGTCACCGAGTCCATCAGGCACAAAACTTCCAGCCCCTGGTCGCGCAGGAACTCGGCCAGCGCCAAGGTCATATAGGCGGCCTGGCGCCGCTTCAGCGCCGGCTCGTCCGAGGTGGCGACCACGACGATGGCGCGTTTCAAGCCCTCGGGCCCCAAGGTCTCTTCGATGAATTCGCGCACTTCACGGCCGCGTTCGCCGATCAACCCGACGACGACGGCGTCACAGGTGGCTTCGCGGGCCAGCATGGACAGCAGCACCGACTTGCCGACGCCGGAGCCGGCGAAAACGCCCAGGCGCTGGCCGCGGCAGCAGGTGGTGAAGACATCCATGGCGCGCACGCCGAGATTCAACCGCTCCCCGACCCGGGCGCGGGTATGGGCAGCCGGCGGCGCGGCTTTCAGCAGATAGCCGTCCGGACCCTGGGGCAGGGGGCCGTGGCTGTCGATGGCGGTGCCGAAACTGTCGACAATCCGCCCCAGCCAGGCGGTGGTCGGAAACACCTTGGAGCCTTCGGCGGAGATACGGATTTCGGCGCCGGGCGTGACGCCTTCGACGGGTCCGAAGGGCATCATGAGGGCGCGGTCTTCGCGGAAGCCCACGACTTCGACGGGGAGGGGCGGTTCATTGCGGCGGATGATTTCGCAGCGCGCCCCGACCTGCATGTAGGACAGCCCGCCCTTGGCTTCGATGAGGAGGCCATTGACGACGGCGACCCGGCCATAGACGCGCAGGGGTTCGACGGTCTTGGCGATCTGAACGAGATCCAACATGCCGGCGATTATAGTGAACGACGCCTTAAGATTGGTTAACGCCTCCTTTTCTTATACCTCCCTGCGCCTGCGCGGGGAGGGGGAGCGGACGACGACTGAGTGAAACGAAGGAGGAGATGTGGTGGTTGGGCGCCTTTCTTTCGTGTATCAAGGCCATCTTCGAACGGGGCGACCATGAGCATCAATCTGACACTAAAGCGCGCATCGAGTACGGATATCGCACGACTGCACGAAACGCCTGCAGCTATTCATGCATTTCTGGAAAAAGGCCGCCCGGCCCGCAGCGCGGAATACCTGGCAAAACAGGCGTCCATTGCGCGCCAACTGGACCTGCCGCCTGAACCGCCGCGGGTCGAAATCCCCTTTGATGTCTACCCATTCGACGACGAATTCAAAGCCTTCAAGCTCTGGCACGGGCTGCACTTCATGTTGTCGGGCGATCCCGATGGCGGCGACCTGCCCGCAGCCAGCCTGCTCGGCGATGAGCCGATCGGTGAGGAGGATGTCGGCTATGGTCCCGCCAATGCGTTGAGCGTGTCGCAAACGGCCGACTTCACCCGTTTCCTCGACGCGCTGGACCGCGCGGCTTTTCTGGAACGTCTGATCCCGGCGAAAATGCGGGAAAATGACATCTATCCCGACATCTGGGACGAAGACCTGGACGATCTCAAGGCGGAATTCGGCGACGTCTTCGATAGCCTTCGTGCTTATTGCCGCAAATGCACGGATCACGGCTTGGGCATGATCTGCGCTATGACCTGAATAATCAAACCGTCTTTTCAAACCAATGCTGTGCGTACGGATTGTCGTTATACGGCGCCACCTCGACATACCCCTGAGCATGATACAGTGCCTGAGCCTCAACCAAAGTCCCGTTGGTATCAAGGCAGACCTTCGCCATACCCCTTTGTTGCGCCAAACCTTCCAACTCACAAAGCAGCCGCCGGCCCAATCCCAACCCGCGAGCCTCCGGTGATACCCACAGCCGCTTGATCTCACCCGTCTCAAAATCCAATCGCTTCAAACCACCGCAACCGATGGCCTTGCCGTCCAGCCGCGCCACCACGAACACGCCATCCGGTGGCAGAAACTCGCTGTCGTCCAAAGGCCCGGCGGTATCCGGATCATAGCCCGTATCGAACCTCTGGTTCAGTTCGCGGATATACAGATCGACACACCCCCGCGCATCCACCGTCGCCGGCGACTCCGCCGACACGGTCACGGCCGCCGCGCGATACAAGCGCTCGACCTGCGCCATCGCCTCGACCAGCTTCAGCTTCTGCCGTTCATCCAGCGGCGCCAGGATCGACGACGCCAGATCGTCCGACAGCCGGTCATAGGTCTCGACCTGTGCCCGGCCGGCTTCGGTCAACCGGACATCGCGCACGCGCCGATCCGCCTCCGAAGGCGTCACTGTGATCATCCCCTGGCTTTCCAGCGCCCGCAGCAAACGGCTTAAATACCCAGAATCCAACCCCAGCCGATCGCGCAGCTCACGGGCATTGCCGCCGTCATGGCCGACTTCGAACAGCAGCCTTGCCTCACCCAGAGGCCGCCCCTGACCGAGATAGCTCTGGTCGAGCGTCCCCGCCCGCTGGGAGACGATACGGTTGAAACGGCGAACCTGGTCGATTTGATTTAACATTATCTGACTTTAGTCAGGTAAATTTGCGAAGGCAAGACATGCGCTCCTTTTCTCCTTCGCGTCTTCGCGTGAAATTTTATGCGACTGTTCCGGCGTGACGGTGTGTCCGGAGCACCATGAAGAAAGAAGGTTTCACGCGAAGACGCGAAGACGCGAAGAAGATTTAGTCCATCACAAACACCCCGACCCGATGCTCGCAGCTCTGCCGTGGTTCGGCGTCCTCCGGCGTTCCCGGATCGGTGAACGCCGTATGGAAACAGGTCTGCAGCCCGCTCCGGCGGCCATCCTTGAAATATTCGAACAGTTTGAACACCAGCACTTCACCAGTGGTCATGCCGGGATAGTACCACCACCTCTGCTCCGGACTGTATTTCAGCGACAACTGATTGGTATTCTTGCCCGACGGGGCAAACCCGACCAAGGCCGCCGGCACCACATCCTCCATGGCGATCGAATGCGGATCGCACACCGCCAGCGGCATATGCCGCAGCGGCCTTTCCATATAGACCGGCCGCCAGAAATCGAGCACCACGAACCCCGCCACCTCCGGCCGGTCGAACCGCTCACGCCACGTCGCAGCATACTCGGGCGACGAAAACGCCTCCAAACTTTCCTGATAGTCATCCGGCGTCAAACCATAGTCCTGATGCACCCCGTTGGCGTAGATATTCCCGGTATTGGGCCCCCGCCGGATCAAAAACGGCCCCTGTTCGACCTCCAGCCGCTGGCCCGGCATCAACCGCTCCCGGATCAGCCTATCGACCTCGGGCATATAGACGCGGGCAATCTCGTTCTTCTCCAAAGGCGCCGCGCCACCGGCATCCCAGTCGTGGACTGCCGACACATGGTCCAGCAGCACAAACCCCTGCGCATCCAGGAACTTCGCTTCATCCCGCCCGGCCTGCAACACCCGCGCATCGTGGATGGTCACCGGCGGCGTCTCCGCCCACGGCATGGAATCGAACGGCGGCTTGATGCGGATCTGCACCGGGCCATCCGGTTTCAGGTCGCGGCGGATAAAGCCGTTCAGGGTGGTTTCGACGGTCATGGCAGCCTCCTGTTCCTAGATTGGGGTGGCGATACAGCTTGGCAAGGCCGGCGTGACCTGGTCTAACAAACACCACCAGGGGGAAGAATGCGCGCCTACTACTCCGCCGATCGCGACAAATTCTACGCCGACACGCCTGACCATATCCTGGGCGAGCTGACGCGCGGCCATCATTTCGCGCTCGACCTGGAACAGAAACGCGCCTGGCAGCAACAAATCCGGGTCTTGCAGACCGCCCTCCTCGACGAAGACGACTTCACCCTCCATTTCGAGTTCGCCATCCCGCGCATGGGCAAGCGTGCCGACGTGGTGCTGGTCGTGCGGGGCTGCGTCTTCGTCATCGAGTTCAAGGTTGGTTCCGACCAGTACGACCGCCATGCCATCGAGCAGGTCGAGGACTACGCCCTGGACCTGAAGAACTTCCACCACGGCAGCCACCACCTGTCGATCGTGCCGATCCTCGTGCCGACCTGGGTGACGGAGTCCAAACCCTACCAACTGGAACTGGCGCTCGACCAGGTGGCGAAACCTTTGTTGATCGCCGTCGCCGACCTGGCTCAGGCCATCCGCCTGATCAGCCGCGGCCACAACAACGAGGTCGACACCGCCCAATGGCTGAGCAGCGGCTATCGTCCGACCCCGACCATCATCCAGGCGGCAACCCATCTCTACGCCACCCACGCCGTCACTGACATTACCCGCAGCGACGCCGACGCCATCAACCTGGGTCGCACCCAGACCGTGCTCAACACCGTCATCGACGCCTGCCGCGCGCAAGGCACAAAGGCCGTCTGCTTCGTCACCGGCGTGCCCGGCGCCGGCAAAACCCTGGCCGGGCTGAACGTCGCCACCCAACGCAGCGCCAGCCGCGACGACCAGCACGCCACCTTCCTGTCGGGCAACGGTCCCCTGGTCGACGTCCTGCGGGAAGCCCTGGCGCGCGACTACGCCTCACGCAGCAACGCCAGGAAGTCCGACGCTCACCGCAACGTCCACGCCTTTATCCAGAACATCCACCACTTCCGCGACGAATATGTCCGTGACGAAGGCCCACCGTCCGACCACATCGTCATCTTCGACGAAGCCCAGCGCGCCTGGACCCGCGCCCAGGCGTCGAAATTCATGCAGACCAAACGCGCCGTCGCCGATTTCGACATGTCCGAGCCCGAATTCCTGCTTGGTGTCATGGACCGCCATCCCGACTGGTGCGCGGTGGTCTGCCTGGTCGGCGGCGGCCAGGAGATCAATGTCGGCGAGGCCGGCCTGTCGGAATGGATGGCCGCCATCCGCGACCGCTTCCCGCACTGGCAGGTCCATGCCTCGGCTCAGATCGTCCAGCCCGACTACGACCTCAACCACGACGCCCGCGATTTCATCTCAGGCGACCAGGTGACCCTCCACGACGACCTGCACCTCGGGGTCTCCATGCGCTCCTTCCGCGCCGAGACCCTGTCGGACTTTATCTCGCACCTCCTGAACGGCGATGCCGAGGCCGCCCGCGCCGCCCATGCCCGGCTGGACCACTATCCCCTCGTGCTGACCCGCGACCTCGATCAGGCGCGCGACTGGCTGCGGCAACAGGCGCGCGGCTCGGAACGCTACGGTCTGGTCGCGTCGTCGGGCGCCCATCGCCTGCGTCCGGAAGGCCTGCACATCAAGGCCGGCATCGACCCGCCGGTGTGGTTCCTCAACGACCGCAGCGATGTCCGCTCGTCCTTCTACCTCGAAGAGGTCGCCACCGAATTCGATGTCCAGGGCCTGGAGCTGGACTGGATGGCGGTGTGCTGGGACGCCGATTTCCGCTACCTCGACGACTGGCGCGCCCAAAGCTTCAAAGGCACGCGCTGGCAACAGATTAACGACCCGATGCGGCGCCTGTATCTCAAAAACGCCTATCGCGTCATCCTGACCCGGGCGCGCCAGGGCATGGTGATCTTCGTGCCGCGCGGCGACGAAGCCGATCCGACCCGCCCGCCGGCCTTCTATGACGGCACCTATGACTTCCTGCGGGCGTGCGGTCTGCCGCAGCTTGGCTAACCCGCCGCGGCCTTTACCCGGTCTCGCAGCCACAGCCCCGCCGGATCGTTCGCCGCGCGGGGATGCCAGGCCATGGCCAGGTGAAACCGCTGGGGCGGCAGGGGCAGGGCGAAGGTCCGGATCGCATAGGCCGGCGCGAAATGCTCGGCGATGGACCGGGCCAGGCACATGACGCGGTCGCTGCCGGCGATCAGGGCCGGCGCGGCGGCGAACTGCGGCAGGTAGGTGTCGATGTGCCGCGTCAGCCCCCGGTCGCGCAGCCAGGCATCGACCATGCCGACACTGGCGCCGGTCGGTGAAATCAACACATGCCGCTCGGCCAGGAACTGATCCAGGCTCGGCGCCGCGCCGATGCGCGGGTGATCCACGCGACAGATGCCGGTCAGTTCATCCTCGCCGATCGTCTCGCGCCACGCCCACGTCCGCATTGCCCAGTCGTCACGGATGGCCAGGTCGTAATCGGCCTGGTTCAGCCGTTCTTCGAACCGGTCCTCGAACGGCAGGATTTCGAACGAAACCGGCCAGGCCGAAACCTGCGCCAACAGCTTAAGGAGAACCGTGGTCGCGGCATAGTCATTGGCCAGGATGCGGAAGCGCCGCGCCTGGCGCGCCGGATCGAACCCGGCCTCGGGATTGAGCGCCGCCGCGATATCGTCAAGCGCCCGGCGCACCTGCGGTAGCAGGCTCTCGGCCAGCGGCGTCGGATACATGACGTGGCCGCGCCGAACCAACAGCGGATCCTTCAGCGCCAGCCGCAACCGGCCCAGGGCATTGCTGGTGGCCGGCTGGCTGAGCCCGATGGCCGTGGCCGCGCGCGACAGGCTGCGATGCTCCAGCACCGCTGCCAGCACCTTGAGCAGATTCAGATCGAAGGCTGCAATATTCACCATGTGAATAGAGATAGTTCCGAATATCCATTTGAGCAATGGCGGGGCGTTTCCTAGATAAGGCTCTCAACCGGAGGATGACCATGCCGAAAACCCGTTTCACCTTTACCAGCCACGATATCGAACTGGTCGGCGACCTGTATGTGCCCGACACGGCCTCCAAAGGCATCGTCGTCACCACCGGTCCCCTGACCTCTGTCAAGGAGCAGGCCGCGGGCGTCTATGCCCGGGCGATGGCGGAGCGGGGCTACACAGCCCTGGCGTTCGACCACCGCACCTTCGGCGAAAGCGGCGGCGTCCCGCGCCAGCTCGAAAACCCCTATGCCAAGGCCGAAGACGTCTCCGCGGCCGTCACCGCCCTGCTGGCGCGGCCCGAACTGGCGGGCCAAAAGGTCTATGGCGTCGGTGTCTGCGCCGGCGGCGGCTACATGGCCCATGCCGTAGCCCACGACCCGCGCTTCACCGGCTTTGCCGGCGTCGCCGGGGTCTACAGCGACCGCGACAAGACCCGCGCCTGGATGGGGGAGAGCTATGACGCCGCCAAGACCCGCGCCCAGACCGCCCAGGCCCGCTTCGACGCCACGGGTCAGGCCGAAACCATCCCGGCCGTCGCCGAAGACCTCGGTGATGTCGCCATGCCGCTGAAGGAGGCCTATGACTACTACGGCACCCCGCGCGGCAAGGTGCCCAACTATGTCAACGCTTTCGCCGTCCAGTCGCGGCTCTATACCCTGGACTTCGACGTCCAGACCCTGGCGGCCGATATCCGGGTGCCAACCCTGATCGTCCATTCGCGCAACGCCCTGGCGCCGGCTTTGGCCGAAGCCTTCTTCGCCCGCCTGACCTGTGACAAGCAACAGCTGTGGCTGGAGTCCCAGGGCCAGATCGATTTTTACGACGACCCGCGCCTGATCAACGCGGCCACCGACGCCATCGACGCCTTCTTTGGTACAAAACGGGTCTAACTGTGATCTCCCACTCCGTTGTACCAGGGTTATAGCATTTGGGAGTGCCAAGCTCCCTCCTCCCTACGAA
>NZ_AWGD01000009.1 GCF_000495795.1 Asticcacaulis sp. AC460 | reverse complement strand
CCGCCCACGACCGCGCCGGCCGGACCGCCGACCGCGCCGCCGACAATGGCGCCGGCGACAACGCCGCCGCCGGTGGCGTCCTGGTCGCGGTCATAGCAGGTTTCGCGGCGGGAATAGCCGTAGTCGTCACCGGCCATAGCCGGTACAGCCGTTGATACCGCTAATACGGCGGCTACGGCGGTCAGGGTCAATAGTCGTGTCATCAGCCAAACTCCGATCCTTATCGAAGCCAACCCAAGGGGCCTCGCTTATGATCGGATGCTAGGACCGCGTCCCTGTCTGCGCAATTTGGCCCGCCGGTGTATTAACCTTTTGAACCGTAAGTTTTCGGCAAGAAAAAACCCTCCGGATCAAAGGTCCGGAGGGTTATGAGTTCACCCGGGAGAAACGCAAATTCCACAACGGCGAGAGTCGCCACATACGTATCAAGGTAGGATCAGGTTGCTCAGGAAACAATCTGGCGGGAGGGTGGAAAGCCCTCCTGTTTTGTAAATTAGCCATAAGTATTACAATGGGTGGGAATATCCCTTGGCGGCGACGTCGATACGCCGACCGTCAGCCCACAGTTCGGCCCCGGATGGGGTGTCCTCGGACAGGCCAAGGCAGGTGCCGATCTCGTAAAAGCCGGACATGACAAGGGCCTTGGCGCCCTCATCGTCGGCGGCGCACAGGATCTGATAATCATCGCCGCCGGTGACCAGCTCGACCGGCGATAGCCCTGCCCCCATGGCCGTCCGGGCGGCCAGCGAGGTCGGGACCTTGTTCAGGTCGATGCGGATCATCAGCTTGTTGACGCGCGCCATATGGTCGGCATCGGCCAGCAAACCATCGGAAATGTCCATCGAGGCGCGGGCATGGTCACGGACGCAGACCGCCAGGTCCGGCCGGATCTCCGGCAGGTGATAGGCGCTGATGATGTCGTTCTCGTCGGCATGGGTGACGCCGAGGAATTCGCCCTGCAGCGCCTTCAGGCCGAGATAGCCTTGCCCGATATAGCCGCTGACCAGGAGCTTGTCGCCCGGCCGGGCGCCCAGGCGCGACAGGGCGCGGCCCGGCGGCACGCGGCCGAAGATGGTCATGGAGACGTGCAGCGGGCCGTAGGTCGACACCGTGTCGCCACCGAACAGGTCGAGGCCGAAGCGATCCTGTTCGATTTTCAGTCCGCGGACAAAGTCCTGCTTTTCGGAATAGGTGGTGCCGCGCGGCCAGGCGGTGACCAGGGTATAGCCGTAGGGTATGGCGCCCTTGGCGATAATGTCGGACAGGTTGACGCGCATCAGCTTGCGCGCCACCAGGTCCAGCGGGTCGTGTTCGAAAAAGTGGACCCCGGCCACCATGGCGTCGGTCGAGATCACCAGGTCATGATGGCCGTCGGCGGCGATCACAGCGACGTCGTCGATCAGCCCCCTCGCCTCCCTGGCAAGCCCGGCGAGCGGCTTGAACAACTGGTCGATGATCGAGAACTCGTCATGCTGATGCTCACTCATAAGCGAACTCCGGCCCTCTAAAGTGACGATATTACCCCATTAAGGCGAGTTCGCCTGCGCAAAAAGCCGTTACTTGCGCACGTCGCGCGCGACGCCGTCCAGGGCGCCGTTGACGAAGCGGGCTTCGGTTTCGCCGAAGAAGGCGCGAGCGATCTCGACATATTCGTTGATGACGACTTCGAGGCCGACATCGGGGCGGAATTTCAGCTCCCAGGCGCCTGCGCGCAGGATGGCGCGGACCGTGGTGTCGAGACGTTCCAGCCGCCAGCCCGAGGCCAGGCGGTTGGTGATCAGCGGGTCGATGACGCCCTGTTCGCGCACGACGGAACGGGCGCCCTCGGCGAAGAACTCCTCGTCGGCCTGGGCCAGGGGTTCGCCCTCCAGATCGGAATCGAAGCGGTGATCGGCGAACTCGCGGATGACGGTTTCGACGCCGGTGCCCGTGATTTCCATCTGGTAAAGGGCCTGGACTAGGACCAGGCGGGCCACAGTGCGGGCGCGCTTGTCACGTTGGGTCAGCGGCTTGGCACCGGTTTCGGCGTTGAGCTGGTCCATCACGGCTTTCAGGCTTTGCGGCTTGGCGTCGCTCATACCGAGCCCTCCAGCAGCGACTTGCGCAGCGCGATCATGCTGAGGCAGACCTTGGCGACTGTACCGCCCTTGTCGCCTTCGGCGCGGCGAGCGCGCACCCAGGCCTGGTCCTCGTCCTCGACGGTCAGGATGCCGTAGCCGATGGCCAGGCGTTGCTTGTAGGACAGGTCCATCAGGCCGCGCGCCGATTCGAGGCAGACATAGTCGTAATGGGTCGTGTCGCCACGGATGACACAGCCGAGCGCGACATAGCCGTCATAGGATTTGCCCATGGGACGGTGGGCGGCGTCTTCGGCCATGGCGATGGCGGCCGGGATTTCGAAGGCGCCAGGCACGGTGACGACGTCATAGGCGATGTCGTGGGCCTCCAGCGCTTCCTTGGCGCCGGCCAGAAGCTCGTCGGAGATGTCGTCGTAGAAGCGGCTTTCGACGATCAGAATACGGAGCGGATTTTCCTGAGACAAGCGAGTCGTCCTGACTGAACAGAAGTGAAGAGGCGCTCAATAACGCCTAAAGCTTGTGGCACAAAGCCAAATTCGCGAGATTGGACCGGAAACTTGGGTGAAGACATAGTGGGCTGCCCTTATCCTCCACCGCTTTGCCTGCCGGCGAGGCCGGGGGAGGTGTCGAGCAAGTGAGGCCCCTTACGGGCCGAAACGCGTCGAGACGGAGGGGGCGTGACAAGCTCCGAGTTCACGGCTCTCCCTCCGCTTCGACGCGCTTCGCCTGAAGAAGGCTTGCTTGCTCAGCACCTCCCCCGCAAGCGGTGGAGGATAAGGGAAACGCGCCCAACTCTTACAAAGTCTTCCAGTCGATGATCGACAGGCCGTAGCCTTCCAGAGCGGCTGGCTTGGGACGCGTGCCGGACAGGGCTATCATGTCGCGCACGCCCAAATCCAGCAGGATCTGGGCGCCGACGCCATAGTCACGCAGGCCGCGGCTGGCCGGGCCACTCGAGTCGTCGCCGAAGCGTTGCGATAAAACCTTCGGATCCGGATCACGCAGCAACACCATCACCGCCGGTCCGTCGTGCTCGGCCATGATCTGCAGCGCCTTTTCGACATAGCCGGCGCGCATGCTGTCGCCAAAGCCGGCCAGGACGTCTGAAGCCAGATCCAGTTGATGCATGCGCACCAGGGTCGGCTTGCCGGCCTGGGGCAGATGGGTAACCAGGGCCAGGTGCTCCGAACCGTCCAGTTGGTTGCGATAGACGAACAGCCGGAACTGGCCGCCCCACTGGCTGTTGAACGGCCGCTCCAGCACGCGGTCGACAAAGCGTTCGGTGCGGCGGCGGTAGGCGATCAGGTCGGCAATGGTGCCGATCTTCATGCCGTGGGTCTGGGCGAACTTGATCAAGTCCGGCAGCCGCGCCATGGTGCCATCGTCATTGATGATCTCGCAGATCACCCCGGCGGGCGACAGGCCGGCCATGCGCGAGATATCGACGGCCGCTTCGGTATGGCCGGCGCGAACCAGGACGCCGCCGTCGCGCGCCACCAGCGGGAAGACGTGGCCCGGCGAGACAATGTCGCGCGAATCCTTGGTCGGGTCGATGGCGACGGCAATGGTATGGGCGCGGTCGCGCGGCGAAATCCCGGTCGAGATTCCGTCCTTGGCTTCGATCGACACGGTGAAGGCCGTGCCATTACGGGCGCCGTTGTCGTGGACCATCGGAGGCAGGCGCAGGGTTCTCGCGCGCTCGCCGGTGATCGACAAGCAGATCAGGCCGCGGGCGAAGCGCGCCATGAAGTTGATGACGTCGGGCGTGGCCATCTGGGCCGGGATGACGACATCGCCTTCGTTCTCGCGGTCTTCGGCATCGACCAGGATGTACGGCCGGCCGTTACGCGCATCCTCCAGGATGTCCTCGATGGAGGAAATCGGACTGTCGAGATCGCTGGGGACGCTGTGGAGAGTCATATTGTACTACTCAGTTTCGAACCAACGCGCGGCATAGCGCGCCAGGCGGTCGACTTCAAGGTTCACATGGCCTCCGACCTTCGTCTGCGACAAAGTGGTATAGTGCCAGGTGTGCGGAATGATGTTGACGCCGAAGATATCGCCTTCGACTTCGTTGACCGTCAGCGAGATGCCGTCGAGCGCGACCGAGCCCTTCGGCGCGATAAAGCGGTGCAGCGGCGGCGGTGCGCGGAACTTCAGGCGGTAGCTGTCGCCGTCTTGGGTGACGCTGATCAGTTCCGCCAGGCCATCGACATGGCCGGAAACGATATGGCCGCCCAGTTCGTCGCCGATCTTCAGCGCGCGCTCGAGGTTGACCCGGGTGCCGACCTCCCAGGTGTTCAGGTTGGTGACTTGCAGAGTTTCGTTGGAGACGTCGAGGTCGTAGCCGTCTTCGCGGATGGTCACGACCGTCAGGCAACAGCCGGCATGGCTGATCGAGGCGCCCAGCGCCACATCCGACAGATCGAAACCGACCTTCATGGTCAGTCGCACGCCACCCGGCGAACGCTCCAGCGCCGCCACTGTTCCCATGCTGGTAATAATGCCCGTAAACACGTCTTCCGTCCTTTTTGCCGAAGTCAGGGAAAGACTTCGATACTAAATTCGATATTGAGTCTTGCCAGGCGTTGCAAGTCATCCGCTTTCAATACGTCACCGGTATTGTGCAGGCCCGACAGATCAAGAACCAAACTCACCCTGCCACCCGATAAGATAAGCATGTCAAGGAACTCGCTCTGGGGCTCTAATACGATCAACATCTCGCGGAGAGACGCCACAAACTCACGATCTTCACGCTTCGTCCGCCAAGACCAAACTGTGTCGCGATACACTCCCGGCAAAGGGTCGCCTTTTGGCCCCATCCGGGGCGTCCCGACCCGCCACGATCTGGATGGGGCCAGGCTCAAGGCCGAAGAAATCGCCTCGGGATCGATCGTGGGGTGGCGGATAAGCAACCTGACGGAATAGCGCCAAAGATCCTGATCCACCGTCATGCCAGTTCGTAACTTTCCCAGAGGTCGTCGCCGACCGCCTGGACGCCCAGCCGGGTAAAGCGGAACATCTGGTCCAGCCGGTCCAGATTGAGATGCCCGATCACCGGTCGTCCGTCTCCGCCCAAGATGGTACTGGAGCGGAACCATTCAAGTCGGTCGACATAGCCAGCGCGCAGAAAAGCCGTCGCCACAACGCCGCCGCCTTCGACAAACAGACGTTCGATGCCGACCTTGGACAGGGCTGCCAGCGCCGCATCCAAGTCCACGCGTTGGTGTTTCGACGGCACCTTGATAGCCTTGACCTGGGCCGCCAGCATCTCACCGGAAAGCTCACCTGTGGTGACGACATAGGTCGGAATGATCCGCGCCGTCTGAACCATCTTGGCGTGCAGCGGCAGGCGGCCTTTCGAATCGAGCACGACCCGCGTCGGCTGATAGCCTTCGTAGCCATGCAGACGCACAGTCAGTTCCGGATCGTCCTTGATGGCCGTCTCAATGCCGACCAGGACGGCATCATGGCCGGCGCGCAGTTCGTGGACACAGCGGCGCGCTTCTTCGCCGGTGATCCAGCGGCTTTCGCCCGAAGCGGTGGCAATGCGGCCGTCGAGAGTCGTGGCCAGTTTTAGGGTTACCTGCGGTCTCACTTAAGCGTCGTCACTCGGCGAGAGGTCCTGCTCACCCAGTCCACGTTTGATGTCTGGCGGATCCTTGGCCTCGGTCCGCGGCACAGGGGTCGCCTTGGGGGGCGCGCCGTTGTTATGGTTCAGGCCTTCATCACCGAGGAACTTGGCGAAGTCGGACGTTTCGCGGAAGTCGCGATAGACCGAGGCGTAGCGGACATAGGCCACGACATCGAGGCTGCGCAGGGCTTCCATGACCAGGCCGCCGACGGCTTCGGAAGGGATGTCGGTCTCGCCCATGCTTTCGAGCTGACGGACGATGCCCGACACCATGCGATCGATCCGATCCTGGTCGACGGGGCGTTTCCGCAGGGCGATGGCGACCGAGCGTTCCAGCTTGGCGCGGTCGAAGGGTGTGCGCCGGCCAGACCGTTTGACGATCATCAGGTCGCGCAATTGCACCCGCTCGAACGTGGTGAAGCGGCCGCCGCACTCCGAGCACGACCGCCGCCGGCGGATCGCCGCCCCGTCTTCCGACGGGCGCGAATCCTTCACCTGGGTTTCAAGATTTCCGCAGAACGGGCAGCGCATCCTTATCCTTTTTAATGAACCTCGCGCGCACGAACTGATACAACTGCACGAAATTTAGGAGGAGGATCAGTAGCACAAATCCCAGCAAGGTAAAGGCGTGAGCCTGGCCTATCCATATCGCTTTTCCGTGTTCGCGAAGCCAGGCGACGCGAAGGAAGGCTTCGTTGATGCCGCCGCCGATAATCATGTACAGGCTGAGCAGCATGCAGGTCAGATGGATGGGCTTCCACAGCCATTTCGGCTGATGAAACCGGCCGGCCGCCCAGCCGATGGCGATGAAGACCATGGTCGCGATCGCCAGCACATGCGGGAAGAAAAAGGGCGCCGGTGCGGTAGATGGTCAGGCTGAGCGCGCTGCCGACGAACAGGCTTATGGCGTAGATGTCGCCCAGCAGGCGGTGGCGGGCCGTGCCCTTGCGCGTCACCATGATGACGATGGCGCAGACCAGGGCAAGTACGGTCAGCAGGGTGTGAGCCCAGCCGATGATCGAGACGTTGCTCATGGTTATTTCTGCATCTTCAGCGACAGGGACTTGCCGGTCGCAGGCACATCGATGGCGACCGAGTCGAAGCTGGGCGGGCCCATCAGAAATTCCGGCTTGCCCGAAAAGGCCCAGGGTTCGGTCGGCACGCCCATCAGGTTGCGCGCCAGGCGGCCGTCATTGTTCTCGTCCTGGAAGGCGGTGACGGCGTAGCGGCCGGCCGGAATATTATCGAAGGTCGCCGTGACGGTGTTGCCTTTGACGGCGATTCCCTGGCGGCGGCGGCAGGTAAAGGTCGAGAACTCGGCGGCTTCGCAGAGTTGGACCATGACCGTGCCCTTGTCGGGCGTCAGGCTGGTGAACTGGACGGTAACCGTGCCCGGTTGGGCGGCGAACATAAGGGCGGCGGCAGCAAGTGAAAGCACGACTCAATCTCCATTGTTAGAAAGTACTTTAATTTATAAAGTTCTTTTACGTGGAGTCAAGCGGCAACAAAAAGCCCCCGCCGGAGCGAGGGCTTCATGTCGGAAATCCTTTTAGGATCAGCCGTAGATCGGGAACCGGGCCGTCAGCTTCAGGACCTCTTCGCGGACCTTGGCCTGGACGGCGACGTCGGGCTCGCCGCTGTTCGACTTCATACCGTCGACCACATCGGCGATCAGGTTGCCGATGATGCGGAACTCGGCTTCGGTAAAGCCGCGGGTCGTACCCGCCGGGGTGCCCAGACGGACGCCCGAAGTGATGGTGAAGGGCTGCGGGTCGAACGGAATACCGTTCTTGTTGCAGGTGATGAAGGCCGCTTCCAAAGCCGCTTCGGTCGCCTTGCCGGTCTGACCCTTGGAGCGCAGGTCGACCGACATGACGTGGCTGTCGGTGCCGCCGGTGACGATGGCCAAGCCGCGCTCGATCAGGGTGTCGGCCAGCACCTGGGCATTCGTGACGACCTGGCGGGCATAGGCCTTGAACGACGGTTGTAAGGCTTCGCCGAACGAGACGGCCTTGGCGGCGATGACGTGCATCAGCGGGCCACCTTGAAGACCCGGGAAGACGGCCGAGTTGATCTTCTTGCCCAGCGCTTCGTCGTTGCTGAGGATCATGCCGCCGCGCGGACCGCGCAGGGTCTTGTGCGTGGTGGTGGTGACCACATGGGCGTGCGGCAGCGGATCCGGATAGACGCCGCCGGCGACCAGGCCGGCATAGTGGGCCATGTCGACGAACAGATAGGCGCCGACCGAATCGGCGATCTCGCGGAAGCGCTTGAAATCGATATGGCGCGGGTAGTTGGAGGCGCCGGCGATGATCAGCTTGGGCTTATGCTGTTCGGCGAGCTGAGCGACCTGGTCGTAGTCGATGGTGTTGTCGCCCTGGGTCACGCCGTAGGGCACGACGTTGAACCACTTGCCCGACTGGTTGGCCGGCGAGCCGTGCGTCAGGTGACCGCCGCAGGCCAGATCCATGCCCATATAGGTGTCGCCGGGCTGCAGCAGCGAGAAGAAGACCGCCTGGTTGGCCTGGGCGCCGGAGTGCGGCTGGACGTTGGCGAAAGCGCAGTTGAACAACTGCTTGGCGCGTTCGATGGCCAGTTTCTCGGCTTCGTCGACATATTCGCATCCACCGTAGTACCGGCGGCCGGGGTAGCCTTCGGCGTATTTGTTGGTCAGGACCGAGCCCTGGGCTTCCAGAACCGCTTTCGAAACAATGTTTTCCGAGGCGATCAGCTCGATCTGGTCCTGCTGGCGATGCAGTTCGCCCTTGATGGCGTGCAGCACGGCTTCGTCGGCCGTAGCCAGGTCATTGTGGAAGAAGCCCTCGGGGCGAAAAGCGGATGCATTGGCGGGAGCGTTCAAGATGACAAGTCCTGTAACTGGAAAAGGATCGGGAGATGTGGCAGCGTTTACGCTTTCAGGGCCGTGAGGGCAAGCGACTTACAGGGAGGATGGGGTTATGCGTACATTTCTGCTGGCTTTGGGTGTGGGTCTGGCCGCTGCGCCAGCGGTGGCCGCGCCGTTCCAGGCGGTCGATGCGTCAACAGACCGCATCATATTCCTCGACCAGGCGACAGTGACGCAGAACGGCGATATCGCCGAGGGCGATGTGCTGTTTGCGATTCGCAAGGATGGCGGTCGCAACATCTACCTTCTGGCGCGGGTGAAGGCCGACTGCAACGCCAGCAGCATGTGGACCACGAAGCAGACCTTTCTGGATGAAACCGGCGCGGTATTGCAGACCATCGTCGAAGATCAGGCACCGCAGGTCGCGTCAGGCATCGGCGTGGCTATTGTCGAGACCCTGTGTACCGGAATTTCACCCAATGCCACCACGGCCGGTGTGAGCCACGATACGCTGCAAAGCGCGCTGACCCATGGCAAGAAGTTCCTGGCGCACCACGCCGGGAGTTAGAGGCCGGCCAGCGCCCTCACCTGCTCGACCACGGTCGTGTTTTGGATAAGCATATAGCTTGCAAACAGCAAGGCGATAACGTTGAGCGAGTAGATCAGCCCGCGCGCCGTGGCGTAGCTGGTGCGCTTGATCGCAAAGCGTTGGTGCTGCGGGCTGCTTTCCCAGCCATGCCCCTCATCGCCATAGCGCCGTTCCAGTTCGCGGATATAGGCCGTGCGCCACAGCACCGACTTGTTCAACCCGATGATATAGAGGGTGAAGGAAACCGAGATGAACAGCGGCACGAAAAACAGGATGAGATAGAGACCGTCATTGAAGGTCTTATAGTTGGACACCACCCAGGTCATGGTCGCGGCCACAGCTATGAGCATGAACCGGAAAGAGTCGTCGACCTGCTTCATCTTGAGCAGAATCTCTTCCTTCAGTTTGGTGTATTCAGCGATATGAAACGCTTCCGACATGACGCCTCCCCAGCGGTAGGTGAGCATATGTCGATGTGGTTAAAAGCGGAAGTGGATTCGCGTTTTAGACCGTGATGCCGGGTTTCGGCGGCGGCTTACGGGCGGCCAGCTTGTTCTTCAGCTTCTGCACGGCCAGGCGTTTGACACCTTCGGGGTCGTTGAGCGGACCTATGGCCATGGCTTCCTCACCGGTGGCCGCATCGATGGCCGTGCACTTGAGGAAATTACCGTTGCGGAGGAGTTCGAGGTAGATTTCGGACATGGCTGAGAGTGTAGCGGAAAGGTCTGAGTCTGTCCAAAGCGACGTAAGAAGGGTTGTCCAGTAGAGTCGAGGAAAGGCGCGGCTTGGAGGGTGTCTCATGGTTCCGTTTCCCTTCCCCGCTCATCAAACCGGACGTGCGGCTTTCCCGCATCCGGCTTTCCGACTGATTTCCTCTGAGGCGCAGTCCACGACTTCCCTTTCGAGGCCTGCTCAGACTTCACTCACACTACAGCCCATCTTTCGCTAAATCTCCATAAGAGACCTTTGTCACAGGGCTTCAGTCATGCCGGTTACCCAACAAAACCGCCTGTCAGCTTCCGGGCCAACCGACCATTGCCCGGGTGGGACTTGCACCCACGTGTTTAACCGCGCCTTCGGGGCGCACCAGATAAGCCAGATAAGTCAGATGGACAGCGTCAACGCGTGCCTGCCGACACATAATGCGCACAGGGATTAAAGCGCTTCGCCCAGGAGGTAACTGGCATGAAAAAGGCGGACCGTCGGCCCGCCTTCTAAGTCTTAGTTGGACGCTACGGGAGCAGCGGCCGGCGGCGGCGCAAGGTCCTTGACCGGTACCGTCACGTCACACACCGAGAAGCCGTCGCCCTTTTCCTTCAGGACGCCGTCCAGCATGGTTTTGAACTGAGGTGAATTGGTATCCATGATGATGAGCTGGGGGCGTTCGGCCTGCGGAATATCGGCCAGGATACGGACCGTAATCATCTTGTCCGGATTGACCGGCGGCTCACCGATCTTCAGCTTGCGCACCACATCCAGGCCGGACACGACGGTACCCAGCGCCGTATAGCGGGTTTCAAGGAAAGAACTTGTGCCGCGCATCAGGAAGAACTGGCTGTTGGCGGAGTTGGGCTGCGAGTCGCGCGCCATGCCCAGAGCGCCCTGGCAGAACAGACCCCAGGCATTGACCTTGCCGTCGGCGGACATGGCCATCAGTTCGTTGACCTGGGACTTGACCGGCATGGCGCCGACAAAACCGACCTGGGAACCGACCGGAGTCGCCGCAACCACCAGCGGGAAAGCGCTATTGCGGCGGGTGGTGAATTCGGCCGTCAGGTCCGGCAGTTCCGAACCGCCCTGGCCGGTACCCTGCGGGTCCCCGGTCTGGGCCATGAAGTCTTCCATGACGCGATGGAAGATCAGCCCGTCATAAAAATGCTGACGGGTCAGGGTCTTCATGCGCTCGACATGGCCCGGCGCCAGTTGCGGCGACATTTCAACGACGACACGGCCCTTGGTCGTATCGATGACCAGCGTGTTCTCAGCGTCCAGATTCCGGTAGCCCGGTTCCAGGGTCTGGGCGCCTACTGTACCAGCAAGAGCCGCAAAGGCCGCCGCCCCCACCAAGAGCGCCTTTTTCAAAACTGACATATTTCGTCCCGCTGTGACTGTTCGACTAGCTTCTTACCTTGGCGAGGAGGCGTTTTTCAACACTTTCCGCCACGAAGGGACGGATACTGCCCCCTAATTGAGCTATTTCTTTGACCAGGCGTGACGCAATAGCCTGATGACGGGGGTCGGCCATCAGAAAAACCGTCTCGATATCGCGGTTCAACTGCTGGTTCATCGCCGTCATCTGGAACTCATATTCGAAGTCGGCAACGGCGCGCAGGCCCCGAATAATCACCGAGGCGCCGATCTCTTCGGCAAAGTGCATCAACAGGCTGGAAAACGGCCGCACCTCGATATTGCCGAGATGTGCCGTCTGTTCGACAATCATCTCGACCCGTTCATCCAGGCTGAAGGTCGGTCCCTTGCCGGGATTACACGCCACGCCGATGACCAGCTTATCGACCAGTTTCACCGCCCGGCCGATAATATCGGTATGGCCGTTGGTGATCGGGTCAAAGGTTCCCGGATAAAGTCCGATCCGCATGCGCCGCCCCTGTGTTGGGTTTTACGTTTCGTTTGTGGCCACGGGCGACTCTTCGGCCCCGGCTTCATCTTCGCCGCTGTCGGGCAAACGTTCGACCGACACCACGCGTTCACCACCCGCCGTGCGGAAGATGGTCACGCCCTGGGTGTTGCGGCCGGCGATACGCACCTGCTTGACGCTGGTCCGGATCAGTTGCCCGCCCTGGGTGACCAGAAGGATGCCATCCGTTGCCTCGATCGGGAAACAGGCCGCCAGCTTGCCGCCGCGCTTGCTCATATCCATGGCGACGATGCCCTGCCCGCCCCGGCCGGTACGGCGGAATTCGAACGAGGAACTGCGCTTGCCGAAGCCGACATCCGAAATGGTCAGGATGAACTCTTCCTGGGCCTTCAGTTCGGCATAGCGTTCGTCGGTCAGTTCAGCGATGTCCGAGGTCTCTTCGGCCTCGTCTTCGACGACCGCCGGTGCTTCGTCGTCGGCATTGCCGTTGGCGGCAGCGCGTTCGGCCGAAGCCCGCTTGAGATAGGCTGCGCGTTCGGCGGCGACGGCATCGGAACGCTTCAGGATGGCCATGGAGATGACCGTGTCGTCGCCCAGCAGTCGGACGCCCCGCACGCCGGTCGAATCGCGGCCCTTGAAGACGCGGACCTCATCGACGGCAAAACGGATCGCCCGCCCGCCCGAGGTCGACAGCAGCACGTCCTGATCGTCGCTGCAGATGGCTACGCCGACAATGGCGTCGCCCTCCTCCAGCTTCATGGCGATCTTGCCGGCACGATTGACATTGGCGAAGTCCGACAGCTTGTTGCGGCGGATATCGCCGGACCTGGTGGCGAACATGACGTCCAGCTTGTCCCAGCCGGCCTCTTCTTCGGGCAGGGCCAGGATGTTGCTGATATTGTCGCCCAGCTCGATCGGCAGCAGGTTGACGAAAGCCTTGCCCTTGGATTGCGGGTTGCCCACGGGCAGACGCCACACCTTCAGTTTGAAGGCCTTGCCCGTCGACGAAAAGAACAGCATCGGCTGGTGCGTTGAGGCGGTATAGACGCCGATAATGGCGTCCTCGTCCTTCATGGTCATGCCGGAGCGGCCCTTGCCGCCGCGATGCTGCTCACGGTACATCGACAAAGGCGTGCGCTTGACGTAACCGGAATGGGTGACGGACACGACCATGTCCTCACGCGGGATCAGGTCTTCGTCTTCGATGTCGCCTTCGGATTCGGCGATCTGAGTCCGGCGCGGCACGGCGAACTGTGCCCTGATCTCGACCAGTTCCTCACGAACGATCCCAATGATCCGTTCGCGCGACGACAGGATTTCAAGATAGCCGGCAATGGCATCGGACAGGGCCCTGGCTTCGTCGCCGATTTCATCACGGCCCAGGCCGGTCAGGCGCGACAGGGTCAGGGCCAGGATGGCGCGAGCCTGCTCGTCGGTCAGACGGACCTGGGCGCCTTCCAGCACAATCGAGCGCGGGTCGGCAATCAGGTCGATCAGCGGCGCCATGTCGCCCGACGGCCAGGTCTTGGCGCACAGGCGCTCACGCGCTTCGCTGGGGTCGGCGGAGGAGCGGATGATGTGGATGACTTCGTCGATATTAGCGACGGCGATGGTCAGGCCGACAAGGACGTGGCCGCGATCGCGCGCCTTATTCAGCTCGAAGCGGATGCGGCGGACGACGACGTCTTCGCGGAAGTCGAGGAAGATATCGAGCAGACGGCGCAGGCCCATCTGCTGCGGCCGGCCGTGGTCCAGCGCCAGCATGTTGACGCCGAACGAGGTCTGCAAAGCCGTAAAGCGATAGAGCTGATTCAGGATGACGTCGCCCGAGGCGTCGCGCTTCAGTTCGACGACGACGCGCATACCTTGACGGTCGGATTCGTCGCGGACGTCGGAAATGCCTTCGATCCGCTTGTCGCGGACCAGCTCGGCGATGTGTTCGATCATGGACGCCTTGTTCACCTGATACGGGATCTCGGTGATGACGATGCCTTCGCGGTCCTTGCGAATGGTTTCGATACTGGCCTTGCCGCGGGTGACGACCGAGCCGCGGCCGGTCATCAGCGCCAGGCGGGCGCCGGAACGGCCCAGAATCTCGCCGCCGGTCGGGTAGTCCGGTCCGGGAACAATGACCAGCAGGTCTTCCATCGACACCGACGGGTCGTCAAGGACGGCCAGGCAGGCGTCGACGATTTCGCCCAGATTGTGCGGCGGGATGTTGGTCGCCATGCCGACGGCGATGCCGCCGGCGCCATTGACCAGCAGGTTGGGAATGCGCGACGGCAGGACCGACGGCTCGCGACGGCTGCCGTCGTAGTTGTCGGTGAAATCGATCGTCTGTTTTTCGATGTCGGCGACCAGGGCCTCGGCGGCCTTGGTCATCCGGCTTTCGGTGTAACGCATGGCGGCCGGCGGATCGCCGTCAACGGAGCCGAAATTGCCCTGGCCGTCGACCAGCAGCAGACTCATCGAGAAGGGCTGGGCCATGCGGACCAGGGCGTCATAGATGGCGCTGTCACCGTGCGGGTGATAGCGGCCCATGACGTCACCGACGATGTTGGCCGACTTAACGTACTTCTTGTCCGAGGTCCGGCCTTCCTCGTGCATGGCATAGATGATGCGCCGGTGCACAGGTTTCAGGCCGTCGCGGGCATCGGGAAGCGCCCGCGAGACGATGACGCTCATGGCATAGTCGAGATAGGAGCGTTTGAGCTCATCCTCGATCGAAATATAGGCGATGCCCTGCGGCGCAGGCGCCATACCTCCAGAAGAAGGGCCTCCGGAAGAAGGCACGGGGAGCTCATCATCGCCGTTGGTCGTATCGTTCATTTAGTCACTGTCTTGGGTTTGTGGAGAAACGGACGGCGTCGTACCGTCCGCCTCCACGGATTACTCTGGGTTATGACTGATCTATTAGAACGGAATCTCGTCGTCCAGATCGAAATTCTGCGCCGGGCCGGAGGCCGGGGCGCGTTGGCCTGCGGAAGCCGGCGGACCGCCGTAGCCATTGTCTTCGTAGTCGTTGTAGCCGCCGCCACCGCCGCTGTTCTCGCTGCGGCCACCGCCGTCGCCACGACCGCCCAGCAGGGTCAGTTCACCACGGAACTTCTGCAGCACCACCTCGGTCGAGTACTTTTCGACGCCGCTCTGGTCTGTCCACTTGCGGGTCTGCAGGCTGCCTTCCAGGTAGACGGTAGAGCCCTTGCGCAGATACTGTTCGGCGATCTTGGCGAGGTTGTCATTGAAAATGACAACCCGGTGCCACTCGGTTTTTTCCTTGCGTTCGCCGCTCATCTTGTCGCGCCACTGTTCCGAGGTCGCAACGGTCAGATTGGCGACGCGGTCGCCCGAATTGAGGGTACGGATTTCCGGATCCTTGCCGAGATTACCGATAAGGATGACCTTGTTGACACTGCCTGCCATGGGATTTTCGCTTTCTTCTCTCTACCGCACGATTTCCGCGCTTCTTGCGGCGGAGCGGCAACGACTCATTGAAGGGAACATTAAAGACTTCTACCGCCCAAGCCAAGCTTTACGGCCGGCACGCGGGCAGGTGTTAACAGCTCTTTACAATTTATGTTCTCATTATGTTCCAATAATGTCAACAGGCCCGCGAATTCACGGGCCTGTCGTCGTCGATCAGGGCTTGGGGGGCTCGGCCGGCTTTGCCGGCTCGGCGGGTTTTGTCGGGAGATAGTCCGGCCTTTCCACCGTAATCGGACCGGTGGGCAGGTCTTCTTCCTGCACGATCGAACCGGGCTGAACCAGGCGATTGCCCGGCGCGCGCACCAGGAACGGCATACGCGGCCCCTCATAACGCTGGGAATATCTCACTTCGCGGGCATTCGCCCACAGGAAACTGCCGCCGTAGCTGCCTTCGGTCCATTCGCCGGCCGTTCCGGTGCCCAGGCGCGTCCGATGCAGGGTGTAGATATGCACAGCGCATTTTTCCAGCGATTCGACATCACGGGCGACGACGTTGAACTTGACCTCGCCGCTGGCGGGATGCCCGATCGAAAAACAGACGCCGCGCTCGTTCGGCGCCTTCAGTTGCTTCTCGCAGCCCGACAGGCCGACAGCGGCGGTACCCGCAAAGGCCATGGCGGCCATAAGCTTCCACTTCATGTGTAGATCCTTCTTCACTGCGCCTTGACGGAGCAGCCCTTGCCCTGGTCGACCAGGGTACGGAAATTGGTATTGTCGTCGGAAACCTCAACCCGGTTCGGCACCAGCCGCAGGGTTTTCTTGCCCCAGCTGCCGTAGGACGCCTTGCCCGGCGACATGCAACGGCCATCGTAAAGCTGCTCGACGCACTCGCCCAGGGTGAGATTGTCGGCTTCGCGGTTCCAGCTGCCGGAATTGAAGCGCAGGCAGGTCGCGGTCGCGCCAGCAACCGGAGCCGTCGGGGTTTCGACAACGGTTGGCGTCGCCGGCGGAGTCACCGGAGTCGGGGTGGTGGGCGCGGTTTGCGTCGGTGCGGCCGGCACAGGGACCAGCGAACCGGTCGGCGCCGCGGCGATATTGCCCTGGTCGTCGACGCCGACGTCCAGTTGGCCCTGGGCGATGCCGTTCTTCTGGGCGCATTCCGCGACCGTCAGTTCGCCGACATCGGCGCCGTTGACGTAACAGCGCAAAGGCTTTTTGGGGTCCATCTGCGGCGTGGGATCGCTGACGTCATATTTCAGGCTGGGCAACTCGCCGTTCATCTTGGGGTCGTCCTTATGCCCCCTGTTCAGCATCAGGCCGACGCCCACAGCGGCGAGGATGGCGACAACGGCGCCGATGGCAATGAATTGCCAGTTTTTGTTACCCTTCATCGCCACAACCTTCCCCCTCCCATGCCGCTAAATCAACCGTCAGGCGACGTGGCGAAGCAAAACTTCGCCCGTTCGTCAGGATGACTAAAGGCCTTGGAATGCGGCGGCTGTCAAGGGGCTCGGAAAGGGGTCAACCGCCACCTGTGAGGCGGTTCAGGGCGGCCTGGTAATTGCTGATCTGGTTGGTCAGGTAAGCCGGCGCCTGCCCCGAAGACTTGCCCTTCTTCTTGCTGTCGGTTTCCTGCGGATCGCCGTACTTCAGGTAGTTGTACGCCTTCTGGACGTTCTTCATGACGGCCTGCAGCGACTCCAGGGCAGTCTTGACATTGGCCTCGGTCGCCAGGTTGAGCGAACCGTCGAAATCGAGCCCCATCATCTT
This sequence comes from Asticcacaulis sp. AC460, assembly GCF_000495795.1. GTDB lineage: Bacteria > Pseudomonadota > Alphaproteobacteria > Caulobacterales > Caulobacteraceae > Asticcacaulis. The sequence continues at coordinate 125,871 of NZ_AWGD01000009.1, read as the reverse complement.
CTGGGTCTCGGTGTAGTTATTGGCCTTGGCGTCCATCACCTTGTTGGCGTCGGCGGACACGATGCCCGGCGCCAGGCCCAGCCCTTCCAAGGCATCCCGGCCGGACGGCCCGGCAACGAATTCCATCTTGCTGGACTTGTTGGAGGGCTGGATGTTGAGCTGGCTGAGCGGCTGGCCCGTCATCTTCATGATGTCGACCTTCAGGCGGTAGCCCGAAGCGCGGACGATCTTCTTGGACAGGGTTTCCAGGGTTTCGTCGGCGTCGATGGTGATGGTCTTGCGCGCGCCCGACGACGGATCGACCATGTAGAACTGGTCGCCGGTGCGGACGGCGGTCGACGATACGACGCGGGTATTGGCTTCGATCTTGCCCTTGACGTCGACGCCCAGATCCTTCTGCAGAATGGCGCCCTGGGGCAGGCCCATGCGGTCGAGCACGCTGGAACCGCCCTTGGAGATGGCGATCGCATTGGGCGACACGACACCGTCCTGGCCGGTGTAGCGCTTCTGAAACTCGACATCGCCGTTTTCGATGTCCAGCTTGGCCAGGAAGGCGTCCTTGACGCCCTTGCGCGTGCTGGTCGCCGTAGTGCCGGCGATCTCGCCGTCGGTATTGCCGGAAATCCAGGCCTTGCCGTCGTCGGTGAACCTGACCTGGGCGTCCTTTTCGATGCCGGCGCCGCCATAGTAGGCGACCTTGTCTTCCGCGGTATTGGTCAGGTCGGCGTCGATCGACAGGGCGAAGGCGTCCTGACCGCCGGAATAGGCCTTGGTGACGCTGGCGGTGGTTTCCATCAGCTTGCCGTTGCCGGTGGAGCCGCCGAGATAGATCTTGCCGTCGATCAGCGAGAAGCCGGTGATGTTGCCGCCGCCGATGCCGCCCAGGTTACGGGTGTTGGCGACATTTGCCGCCCAGGTGGTGGTGGTCTTGCCGCCGGTCGTTGTTGTGGTCGAGCTGACGTCATAGCTGCTCACGACGGCATTGCCGTCCTCAAGGCTGGCGGCGTAGACGGTGGAACCATCGACAACCAGCTGCGAGGTGCTGTCGCTGTTCGCCGTGCCGGTCTGGACGGAGAAGCGGGCGTCGCCGGTCTTCGAAAAGCCCATGATATAGCCGTCATAGCCACCGGACGCAGTGCCCGCGGCGCCGGTCATCAGGGACTTGGTCTTGCCCCCGACATAGACCGAACCGTCATCGCCGAAGGCGACCGACGTCGCCTGGTCTTCCTGGGTGGCGCCGCGGCGCTGGGTCCATTCCTCGACGCCGTACTTGTCGAAGACGGTGACGAAGCTGTCGCTCAGGGATTCATTGACGCCGTTGGTGCTGACATTGGTCGTGCTGGTGACGGTCGTCGCCTTGTCGCCGGTGCCGTACGTCTTGGTCTCGGTCTTGGAAACGTTGAAGGCGCCGGTTACCGAGCCGGCAATGGCGACCCGTCCGTCGTCCGACACCGACATGGCGTAGCCCGACGCCGTTTCGGACGCGCCCAGGGTGCGGGTATAGACGACCTTGCCGGCAGAATCGTACTTGATCACGGCGACGTCCTTGTTGCCCTTGATCGTCTGCTCGTTGATATCGCCCTCGACGTCGGCGAGCACATAGACCGAGCCGTCAGCGCCCGACACGGTCTGGCGCACGGCGGTGATGTTCGGCGACAGGGCGGCATTGGCCTCCTGCCCTTCCGTCCAGAACTTGGTGCCGACCTTGGAGGCCGGGTCGGCAACCAGGCCGTTGGGGTCGTCCTGGAACTTGACCAGTTGCGAACCGACATCCTTGCCGGTTTCGTAGACGATCTTGCCGTTTTCGTCCTTCTTGGTCTTGCCGTCCTCGCCCTTGACGACGGTTTTCTTTTCGGGATCGCCTGTGGTCTGGACGACATAGACGGAATCGGCCGTGGTCGGCGCGCTCATCGTCAGGTCTTCGTAGGAGACGCCCTGGATCTTCAGACCGTAGCTGTCCAGCCCCTTCGACAGGGTGATAGTCTTGCCGTTGACGACCTGGGTTTCGGCCACAGCCGGGGTACGGTTGACCACGAACTTTGTGGCCAGCCCCTGCTCTTTCAGCTTGGAATTGATGTAGCCGACGACGTTCGACATCGACCGCGTGCCGCTCATGTCGTTCAGGTCGATATCGACATTGAACGGCGTCTGGGTACCGATCTTCTTGACCGCGATACTGAACTTGACGTCGCCCTCGAAGGCCTTGACCGAGCTGGTCGCCGAACCGGTATGGAAAGCCGGACCGGTATAGGTCGAATTGGTCCGACCGACCCCGACCTCGTTCTTCAGCTTTTCGGTCAGGTTGCCTTGGGTCAGGCTGAGGTGGTCAAACTTGGCGTCCTGGATATAGGTCTGGACCTCGTTCATTCCGGTCAGGAACCGGCGACGGACCGCGGCCATCTGCAGGTCGGAGGTCGAGCTGTCCTGGGCCTTGTGAGCCAGGCCTTCCAGGGCGTTGAGTCCCTGATACAGAGTAAACAGCTTGGTATAGTCCGGCGACGAACCAATGACGTCGGAGACGGAGGCATTCGGATTGATAAAGCGGTGGCCGGCCAGGACGTTCTTGACCAGGGCCTTGTCGTCCATCATCCCTGAGCCGGTCCCCCAGGGGGTCCGGGGCGCCGCGGCACTGCCGGTGGGAGAGGTCGTCTTGCCCAGAACCAGGCCGGAAACGCCGGACGCACCGCCGCTGACGCCGGATTTGGCGTTGTAGTAACTCGTCAGAAAGGAGCTGTCGAACGAGATCACTGGGAAAATCTTGCCGAGTCAAGAGGTTGAGTCGGCCTCAGTATCCGGCAATAAAGCTTAAGAAGCGTAAACTTTTCGCGGTTAACGCCTTGGCGCAAAAGAAAAAGGCGAGCTTGCGCCCGCCTTTCTCCCGTCGGAGTCGGATTTCGGAGAAGGTTCTGGATCAGCCCTGGAACAGGGACAGTATCTGCTGCGGTCCCTGGTTGGCTATCGAGAGAGATTGCGTCCCCAGTTGCTGCTGGACCTGAAGGGCCTGCAGCCGCGAGCTTTCCTTGGCCATGTCGGCATCGACCAGGTTGCCGATACCGGCGCTGATCGCATCGTCCAGCTTGGCGACGAAGCTGAGGTGACCTTCGATTTGGCGGGCCTGGGCGCCAAGCTTACCCAAAGAAGAGTTCAGATTGTCAATGGACGCATCCAAAAAGCCCAACGCCGCACTGGCGAGAGTGGCGGTCGACAGGTCAGCCGCTGAAGACAGCGTTATGATACCCGTGTTGTTGCCGGCCGAATTAAAATTAAGGTCAAAGACATCCAACTCCAAGGCGGAGTTAGCGTCAGCGTTTGCAATAAACGATATGGGGGCAGTGACAGTGCCGTCAAAGAGGTTTGTCCCATTGAACGTCGCGTTGCTAGATATCTGCTTAATCTGACTAATCAACGCGGTGTAGTCGTTCCTCAACGCCGTACGCGACGCCTGGTCGATCGAAGTTTCCTTCAGACCAATGACCTTCTCACGAAGTTCGTTCATCAGGTCGGAGATCGACTCACCGGCGGCCATCGACACATCAGCGATGGAATTTGCCCGATTGAGGCTGTCCTTGACAGCGTTCAAACCCGACAGGTCTGCCCGCTGGCTCTGGGCGATCGAATAGACCGCCGAATTGTCTTTGGCTGTGGAGACTTCCAAACCGGTGCTGATCCGCTTTTGGACTTCGTCCATGTTGCGATTGGTTGCGTTCAAATTCTGTAACGCAATCATCGCAGAAGTATTTGTATGTACGCTTGCGGGCATGGTTCGCTAACCTCCGAGGACTTGCCGACTCACTCAAGTCTTAACGGTTATGGTAAGCAAAGCGTTAACAAGCGCAAACGCATTTCGCCGCGCATTAATATAATGCACGGGATAAGTTCTAAAATTTGACCTTAAGTCTAAGGCTTAAATATCTGTTTTTATAACCGAACCGGCCTGGTAGTTACCGGACTTTTTCATGTCCAGAAGTTCCTGACGCGGTAACTGACGAACCACTTCGCCGGTGTAGCGATCGATGGCCTTATAGACCCAGTCCCCCGTATTGGGGTCTTTGTCGACGGTCAGACGCAGGGAATATTCCGGAGCAGGCCCCTTATCCTGGCCTTTTTGCGACAGATCGTTGCCCTGATTCTGTTCCTTCGGGGCCGAAGAGGCCTCGGCGGCGGCGACAGGCTTAGCGGTTTCGTTAACCGGCTTGACCTGGGTCGCATCCGGCAATTGGGGGAAACTGACTATATTGTTGATCATCTCCACTTTACGCCCGGCCCTTTGGCGCGGACGCCCTCCTTCAAAAACTGTACGTACTGGGAGTTACGCGGCGAAATGAGAGAGGGGCGGACTTTCGACCGCCCCTCCTTCCGATTAACGGAACAGGCTCAGGACAGTCGAAGTGGACTGGTTGGCGATGGACAGGGCCTGAACGCCCAGTTGCTGCTTGGTTTGCAGAGCCTGGAGTTTGGCGCTTTCCTTGGCCAGGTCGGCGTCGACAAGGTTGCCGATACCGGAAGTGATCGAGTCCTGGAGCTTGCCCACGAAAGTCATGTGGTTATCCAGGGCCTTCGACGAGGTACCCAGGCGGGCCAGGGCCGACGAGACGTTGCTGATCGAGGTGTCCAGCGTGGTCAACAGGTTGTTGGCCGACGTGGCAGTGTCGAACGTATCGTCCGAGGCCAGGGTCACGACCGTACCGCCCAGCGACAGATCTTCGCCGGCGACGGTGATGGTCGAGGAACCGTCCGCATTGGCTAGGGCCGCGATCTCGGTGTTCGTGCCGTCAACGAGGTTGATCCCATTGAAGGTCGCGTTCGACAGAGTCTTGGTGACCTGGTCACGGATCGATTCAAAGTCCGCCTTCAGCGCGTCGCGGCTGGTGGTGTCCAGCGAGGTGTCGGAAGCGGCCAGGGCCTTTTCCTTCAGCTGGGTCAACATGTCCGAGACGGATTCGCCGGCCGACATCGACACGTCGACGACCGAAACGCCGCGGGACAGGGAGTCCTTGACGGCGTCGAGCGACGAAACAGTGGCGCGTTGGGATTGGGCGATAGCGAAGGCCGCACCATCGTCCTTAGCGCTGGCAACCTTCAAACCCGTCGAGATGCGGCTTTGGGTCGAGGCCAGTTCGCTGGAGGTGCGATTCAGGTTTTGCAGGGCAACCATGGCCCCGACATTGGTATTGATGCTAGACATTGTGTCTATTTCCTTCATTCTAGAATGTTCCGGTGACATTTTGTCGACCGGTGGCATTTTGCCTGTACGTCATGATGCAAAATCCGGGCCACAAAGCCCAAGCATCATTCGATATTTATACCACTGATTTCATTAACAATTCACCCACGGCACAGACCGCGAAGGCGGCACTTTTTGCCCAGTTGCGGCAAATTTTGCCGGGTCGGCAATTCTTACCGCCCCCTTGGCAAGCCCCACGAAAGCGCACGCCCCCTGCCCGCTGATCCAGGCCCCTCTGGCCAGCCACCGCCCGCTCCATGGCTTGCCGCGCCCGGCGCCCCGTCAGACGCGAAGAAGCCCGGACATCCCGTCCGGGCTTCTGGGTGTATGTGAGGTTGTTCGGCTGGTTCTGAACAAGAAAAGGCCGGAGTGGATGAACCACTCCGGCCGTTGTCCGGATTAGCCGCGGAAGAGGCTGAGGGCCGTCTGCGGAGCCTGGTTGGCGATGGACAGAGCCTGGACACCCAGCTGCTGCTTGGTTTGCAGAGCCTGGAGCTTGGCGCTTTCCTTAGCCATGTCGGCGTCGACCAGATTGCCGATACCCGCTTCCAGCGAGTCCTGGAGTTTACCAATAAAGGTCATGTGGGCCGAAACGGCCTTGGAATCGGTACCCATACGCGCCAGAGCCGCCGAGACGTTGCTGATCGAAGAGTCCAGCGTGGTCAGCAGGGTATTGGCCGAGGTCGCCGTCGCGAAGGTCGCGTCGGTGGCCAGGGTAACGATGGTGCCTGCCAGGCTCAGATTTTCGGTGTCGACGGTCAGGGTAGACGAGCCGTCGGCATTGGCCAGCGCACCGATGCTGGTGATGCTGCCGTCAATCAGATTGATGCCGTTGAATTCCGCATTCGTAATCGTCTTGGTGATCTGGTCACGAATCGATTCGAAGTCGGCTGCCAGGGCATCCCGGGAGGTGGTATCCAAAGACGTGTCGGACGCCGCGAGCGCTTTCTCCTTTAACTGAGTGAGCATGTCCGAGATGCTTTCGCCCGCCGACATGGCAACGTCGATCGACGACGTGGCCCGGTTCAGCGAGTCCTTCACCGCGTCCAGCGAGGCAACCGATGCGCGTTGGCTTTGCGCAATGGCATAGGCTGCCCCGTCGTCCTTTGCCGAGGCGACCTTCAGGCCCGTAGAAATCCGGGTCTGGGTCCCCGCCAGCTGGCTGCTCGTGCTGTTCAGGTTTTGCAGCGCCACCATGGCGCCAGTATTGGTGTTGATCGAAAGAGACATTTGATTTTCCTTACCATTCTGGTCGGGTTCAAACGGACATTTTGCCGTGTAGCCATTTTGGCCTGCCCTCATGAAAGCAAACACGATGCCAATTAAGGGATATGGTAAAAATTAATTTAACTTATTGAATATGAAGAGTTTATTTCACTTGCCAAGTTAATGAATCACGCGGCGCGCCCGCACACCGGTCATGATTTCACGGCAATTCCTGCCCAGCCCGGCAAATTCTGACCGGCACGATCCACCGGAGCGTTTTTACCGACGTGCAGCATGCTACCGCCTCCGCGGTAACATGCCACAAAGGCTCTGCGTAACATTGTTACCACAGGCCAAAACATAGTTAATCCACGGTTGACTATGCCCTATCGCCCCACGGTCCGCCGTGTCTTTACTTCGCGCAACAACAAGCAGGCTGGGGAGTTGAGACCATGATTTCCAGTGTTGTGTACCGCCGCCGGCCGCTTCGCGCGGCCCTGGTCCTGGGCTCAGCCCTGGCCGTTTTGGCCGGCGCCGCGGCTCAGGCCGCCGATGTCACCATCACCTTCGACGACCTTCCTACGCATGAACCCGACGACGTCGTCAGCGACCGCAGCGTTCCGGCCGGCTATGGCGGCCTGAACTGGGACAATTTCGGCCAGATCAATGTCGATTACCTCGGTGGCATCTGTTGCGGCTATCAGACGGCGGCGGCTTCGGGCCGGCACGTCGCCTATAACGGCAACGCCCAGGATGCGGCCTTTTCCAGCGGCCGCAGCTTCCGCCTCAAATCGATCAATATCAATTCGGCCTTCGATAATCACCTGTTCGAGTACATCACCGGCTACGACCGGCACGGCAATGTCGTTGGAACCCGGACTCTGGATCTGCCGGTATGTTGCAATACCTATGTCGCCTTCGACGAGAGCTGGAAGGGACTGCGTTATGTCACCTTCCGCAACCTGCAGGACACCTGGTTCGGACTGGACAATGTCGTCGTGGCCTTCGTGCCGGAGACCATCAATCTGGAGCAGGACTTTTTCACCGAGGATGATGAAGCCGCCCAGAAAAACCCGTCGGTCTTCGACGGTGGCACCTTGCGCCCAAGCCAGGGCTGGACCTTCACCCAGGCCTTTACTGTCAACGCGCCCGGCGGCACGATCGACAGTGTCCATGGCGACCTGGTGTTCAGCGGCGATATATCCGGCCCGGGCGGACTGATCCTGACGGGCGGCAAGGTTATTACCTTTTCCGGCAATAACAGCTACGCCGGCGGCACGGTCCTGATGGACGGGACGTTCCGCCTTTTGTCGAGCACGGCCGCCGGCACAGGCGCAATCACCACCCGGGGCTCGGTCATAGACTATGGTGACGGCGTGACGATCGCCAATGCCGTGGTGATCGATTCCAACACCACCCAATTGCACACCGCTGACGGCGTGACCGCCACCCAGGCCGGCAGCACTTCCGAGCTGAATGGCCCTCGCCCGCTGGAAAAGACCGGCGATGGCACCCTGGTCCTGACCGGCGGGAACAGCTTCACGGGACTGCTGACCGTCAGCGATGGCGACTTGGTGCTGGGCGCGACGGGCAGTCTTGCCTCCGCCGTCACCGTGACCGACCAGGCCGGCTTCGGCAATCTCGGCGAGGTTGCAGGCCTGGTTACCAACCACGGCACCCTGGTGACGTCGGGAACGCTTTGGGGCGGGCTCGACAATTTCGGCACCACCACCGCGGCGGGAACCGTCAATGGCGGTGTCACCAACCGCACCGGCGGCAATTTCGTCGTCAATGCCAACCTCACCTCCGACAGCGGTTTCAGCAATGCCGGCGGCGCGGATTTGACCGTGACCGGTGGGCACTATCAGCTCACCGCCGCCATAGCCAACAGCGGCACGATCGAAGTCGCCTCCGCGGCCAGCCTGACCGCGACCGGTCTCGCCAACCAGGGCGAGGTCAACAATAACGGTATCTATAACGGCAATGCCATGAACACCGGCCCTGCCGCGGAGATCGTCAATGCGACCGGTGCTGTGTGGAATGGCAACCTGGTGGGCAACGGCAACGGCGGCAGGGTGCTCAACCAGGGCCGTTGGAATGGCCGCCTCAACAACGCCGCCAGCCTGACCACGACCGGCATGGTGACGGGCGGCATCGACAACGCCGCGGACGGCACGGTCATGGCCGCCGGCGGACTCCAGGGCGACAGCCGCAGTGCCGGGCTGTTCGTCGTTACCGGTGCATTGGCCAGCAATGGCGGCCGGTTCGACAACCTGGCCGGCGGACGGCTCAGGATCGAAGGCAACAACTATAGCGGACTCGGCCAGATGACCAATGCCGGGGACATCCTGATCGGGACCTCTGCCGCCAACGGACAGCTCGGCGCCGCCGGTCTGGACAATTCCGGCCGGGTCGTCATGCTGAACGGCCGCACGGGCGACAGGATCAACCTGACCAGCGCCTATAGTGGAAGCGGGGTGTCGAGCTTAAGCTTCGACGCTGTGATGGGAGTCAATGACGGCGCTTCGGACCGCCTGTCGGCTGCCACGACGACGGGACATACGACCGTTACCTTCCAGAATATCAGCGATCGGAAGGTCTATTTCGACGTCCCCATCGTCCTGATCGCCAGCCAGGGCGGTGACGGCCGCTTTACCGCCGCCACCGACGCCCTGACCCAGGCCGCCCTCGCCTCCCAGGGCATTGTCGACTACCGTTTCGACCAGATCACCGGCAGCCGAAACTGGGGCATCATCGCCAGCCTCAATACCGCCCAGGCCGGCAGTGTCGCCGGCCAGACCGCCGCCCTGACCACGACCTTGAACAGCGGCGTCCTGGCCGACACCCACGACCTGATGGGCCAGCCGGGTGACGACGACACCTGGCGCGGCCAGGTCTGGATGAGAGCCTCGACCGGTGGCCGCACGGCCACGGTCACCTCGACCGCCTCGGATCCGTATTCGCCGGTGGATGAAGCCTATCTGCGGCTGGCCTATGACGGCGTCCAGTTGGGCAGCGACCTGTCACTGACGCGCGACGCCATGCGCTTACGTGTCGGCGTCACCGGCGGCTGGCTGGAAGCACGGGTAAAGGCGCGCAATCCGGCATCTGCAACCCACTATCACCTGCCCTATTACGGCGGATACGCCGTCTTCGCCAATAACGACGTAACCGCAGCGGTCCAGGTCCGCCATCACGACCTGTCCCTGTCGCCCGACCCGTTTCTCAGCCCCGATCGGCTGAACGGCCAAACCGATACGGTCGCCGCCACCCTGTCATTGCCGCGCCACGCCGGCATCTTTGGGGTCGAACCCTATCTGAGCTATGTCGCCTCCGATACCGATCTCGATACACTGACGCTCAATGGCGGCGTCGGCGCACTGCGGTTCAACACCATCGAAAGCCGCGTCGCCAGCGCGGGCCTGAGGATCAGTTCTGTTCAAACGCGCGAGACCATAACCTGGCTGCCCTTCGTGGCGGTGGCAGCCAGCCGGGAATTCGCCGATGAGGCGGTGACGACCTTCGCCCCCGTCGGCGGTGCCGGCGACGTCAGCCTCACGGCCTCGCGCGCCGGAGACTTTGCAGAGGTCTCCGCCGGGGTCAGTGCACGCTATGCTGGGGGCGGCGAATTCTATGTTCGTGGTGATGCCCGTATCGGCGCAAACTACAAGGGCTACAGCCTGACCGCCGGCGGACGCTTGCGCTTTTGACAAAAAAGCCCGGCGTGACAGCCGGGCTTTTAAATCTTGTTCGCGAAGGTGCTTAGAAGCTGCCGCCCATCTGGCGTGTCGCCGAGGCGTCCTCGTTCTGCGGCGCCAGGCCCTGCATGATGATGCGGTTGATTTCGATCAGCGGCGCGATCTCTTCCTGGTTCCGCATGACCAGCGAGGTGTGTTTGTTGACCCAGATCGACAGCGAAATGATATTGGCGCGGACCATGTCCGGCAGGCCGTTGCCGTCGACCGAGCAGTCGGCACCCAGAGCCGACCACATACGGCGATTCCAGTCCAGGGCGTCCATGCGCTCGCGAATCATGGAGCGGTCCATCTTTTCCGCCTCCATTAGCGCGCGCGTCACCTGGCCGAACAGGCGGTACTCGGTCTGGCGCGGATTCTCCGCACGGGCGGCTGTGGTCTGGTACGCCTTAAGGGACATCAGGACTCTTTCTGTTACGACAGAACCTCAAGCTCAGCTGGAGCTCGCGGTTCTCCCCAATCGTTCGTCTTCGTAGTCGATGAGCTTACGGCAGCCCATCAGCGCCTTATAATACTCCTTGGTCATTAACGACCGGGAAATGGCGACGCATTCCTGAAGCACCGCCGGATTGGCGATGACATTCATGAACTCGGTCATGCGGCGCAGGAACTCGTCGTAATATTTTTCGGCGCCGGCCTCATCCAGGTACATCATCATGACCGGGAAATAGACGTGGCGCGCCGGGGAGTTGGCTTCGGCCTGCTGCATGATGTCCTTCTCGCGAAGGACGGACGCCTTGTTTTGCAGCACCAGCGAACAGCGGCGATCGCCGTTTTGCACGACGGCACCGTTCAGGACGAATCTTTCCCCAGGCTTCAGCGACAGTTTTAACGGCATTGACTTTCTCTCGGTCTGCTGGTGCGACCCGCAAACCTTATGCTTAAGGCTTATAGATCACACGGAGTTAACATCAGGTTGCCGGCCCGCCCTATCCGCCCCCTTGGTGACGAATTTCTTAAGGCCAATTAAACGAATCTCGTATTAACCATGACACGAAACGCGTGCGTGGAGGAGTCGTGTCCAACTATCTGAGACATCCCCAGAAAAGGGCTGACAAAAGCGCAGGCAAAACAGCCTTTAGCCCCAAGGAGGCCGCAACCGCGATTCCTCTGGGCGCTGAGGAGGCCGTAGCGCTCCAGGGCGTGGGCCTGGTTAATCCGGCGGCGCAAATTCTCGGCGATTCCGCCTCATCCGAATCGCTGAAGCGCCTGATCTCCAGCACCGACCACATCAAGCAGATCGACACCCTGGTCCTGCTCAAGGAAGCGCTTGTGATGTTCAAGCGCGGCAGATGGGCAGAGGGCGGTGAGCTGGCGCTGAAAGCGTTGCATGTCGACGAGAAAAGCGCCCAGGCCTGGCATGTGCTGGCGATTTCGCGCGAAAAATGCGGCGACCTGAAGACGGCCATTACCTGTTTCGAGACAGCACTGCGCATTTCGCCGGAAGACGTCTATATCGCCAATGATCTGGGCCGCCTCGCCTTTCGCCTGGGGCTTAACGACCTGGCGGAAAAGTTCTTCCTGCACTTCCTGGCCAGCTTTCCAAATCACGCCGAAGCCATGAACAACCTGGCTTCGGTGCTGCGTGAAAAGAACGATCTGGACGGCGCCGTCGAGGTGCTGCAGTCGGCGCTGGCGGCCTCGCCGGACGATCCGCAACTGTGGAACGCTATCGGCACAGTGGTCAATGCGCGCGGTGATTCGGAGACCGCGGCGATCTTCTACCAGGAAGCGCTGAAGTTTGACCCGGACCATTGTCACGGCAATTACAACTTCGGCAATGTCCTGACTTTGCTGGGCCATTTCGAGGAAGCCCGCCGGCATCTGACGCACGCCCTGCCGCGTTTCACCGATCCGATGAACGTCCATACCTGCAAGCTTAGCCTGGCCTTTGCCTATCTGGCCGATGGCGACCTTCAGAACGGCTGGGAATGGTACCGGACGCGTGGCAAGGAAAATACCGCCGAGGAGACCGTTTATCTGGTTTCACGTCCGCGCTGGACACCGGACATGCCGTTGAAGGGCAAACGCATCTTCGTGTCGGCGGAACAGGGACTGGGCGACGAAATCATGTTCGGCAGTCTGTTGCCGGACCTGATCCGTGAAGTCGGCCCCGAAGGCCATGTCGGCATCGCCGTCGAAAAGCGCCTGGTTCCGCTGTTCCAGAAGGGTTTCCCGGAATGTACGGTGGTTCGTCACCACACGGTGAAGCACCAGGGCCGCACGGTACGGGCCTTCCCGGAACAGTCGGACCTGAGCGGTTGGGACACTTACGCGCTGATGTGCGACTTCCTGCAACGCTACCGCCCGGCGCTTGAGGATTTTCCGACGGACCAGATTTTCTTCCACCCGGATCCGGAGCGGGTCGCCTACTGGAAGGCCATGCTGAACGGCCTGAACGACAAGCCCAAGGTCGGTGTCCTGTGGAAATCGGCCATCAGCCATTCGCGCCGCAACCGCTATTATTCGCCGTTCGAGGACTGGCAGACCGTTCTGTCCCTGGACGGAATCCAGTTCGTCAACCTGCAGTACGGCGACACCGAAGCCGAACTGGAAGAGGCCCGTGCCATGGGGCTGGACATCTGGACGCCGCCGGGAATCGACCTGAAGAACGATCTCGACGACCTGTGCGCCCTGTGCATGGCCATGGACTGTATCCTGGGCCCGGCCAACGCCACCAGCAACATTGCGGCGGCCGCCGGCGTGAAAATCTGGATTGCCAGCCTGGCTAACACCTGGATCAGTCTCGGGACGGACCGCCTGCCCTGGTACGCCGATACGCGCATGTTCTATGCCCAGAACGCCCTGGACTGGCAGCCGGTCATGCAGGCCATGCGTGACGCGCTGGTTCAGGAGTTCCTTAGCTGACAGCGTCCGCCAGGTCCTGCCAGGCCTGCTGGTTCCAGAAGATGCGCGCCTGACCCGACGGCGACGGCAGGACGCAGATGCGCGTCGCACCGATCGTTTCCGGCTGGAAGCCCAGGGGAATCGTGCCGGTCGGCCGGCAAAGATAAGATGCCGCTCCGGTCTTGCTGGTGAAGGCCAGGACTTTAGGCTGATATTTCAAAATCTTGTCGCGAAGAGCTGAGACGTCGAATGCATCCGACGGCAACTCGTTATCATTGCCAAAATGGAGCTTGCACAGGTCGGTCAGGCCGATTCCATGGTCCAACACACGCAGATAATCCCGGGCGGCGATAAGCTCAGGTGTCAGCCCAATGGCATGGAGTGTGCGCCAGAAAAAATTACCGGGATGGGCGTAATAGGCTTTCGACTGCGCCGACACCCGTCCGAGCGCCGTGCCGCAGAACACCACCTTCAGGTCCAGCGCCAGGACGTCGGGAACGCAATGGTCGGGTGGAAGTGCGCCGAATTTCGACAGTTCAGTCATGAGGCCCATTTAGGCCTGCCACGGGAATTATCAAGCCCGGCCTTGGCCGAAGGTCGCCATCGTCTTGCAGACGCGGCAAGAACCGCGTGACGATGGATCGGCGAAGGCGTAAAACCATCATCAAGACGAATCATTCGAACCTCCTCCCATGACCGCAGCCGCTTCTCGCCCCGACTATCGGCACCTGGCCCACCAGTATGAGGCGGCGCATGACCTGCCCGCTGCGCTGGATGCCTGGCAGCAGGCCCTGGCCGAGTCCCCGGAATCGATCGAGATCGGCCGTCACCTGGCCGACCTCGCCTTTCGCCTGCACCTTTGGGACATGGCCGAAAAGCTGCTGGCCCACCTGATTCTCCACGGTGTGCGCGATCCCGTCACCGTCACCGCCTACGCGGCGACCCTGCGCGAACAATCACGCTACGACGAGGCCACAGATCTGCTGAAAACCTTGCTGGGGCAGTCCCCAGAGGAATCCGCCCTGTGGGAAGGCCTGGGCTCGGTGATGGCTGCCAAGGGCGACACGGCCACCGCCCAGATCTTTTTTGCCGAGGCCTTGCGGCTGGATCCGCAGAATTTCCACGCCCTGTTCAATCGCGGCTGCGCCCTGATCGATGCCGGCGAACTGCGCGAAGGCCTGGCCGACGTGCGCACCTGCGCCGAGCTGTTCCGCGATCCGGGCAATAAGGTCAGCGCCGGCCTCGTCAGCGCCCATACCGCTCTGGCCACCGGCGACCTGAAAAACGGCTGGGCTTGGTTCACGGCCCGGCACAAGCGCGGCACCCAGGCAGAAGTCCACTATGACCTGAAGCTGCGGCCGCTGACGGCGAGGGAAAGCCTCAATGGCAAGCACCTGTTCGTATCCGCCGAACAGGGATTGGGCGACGAAATCCTGTTCGGTTCGCTGCTGCCCGATATCGCCGCCGCCATCGGCCCGCATGGCCGCTTGGGCATAGGGGTCGAGCCCCGCCTGGTTTCGCTGTTCCGGCGCAGCTTTCCCGATGTCCAGGTGGTCGCTCATCGTACACGCACCCTGGACGGCCGCATCATCCGCGACTTCCCGGGTTTCGATCCGAAACCGTTCGATACCTATGCCCTGGCCGGAGACTTTCTGCCGGTGTTGCGGCGCAGCCCCGAGGATTTCGCGCATCCCAGGGCCTTTCTGACGCCCGATCCGGAACGCCAGGCGTTCTGGCGGCAATATCTCGACCGGTTGGGGGATGCGCCGAAGGCTGGCCTGCTGTGGAAGAGTCTGAAAACCGGCGCCCAGCGCGACCGCTATTTCGCCGGTTTTGACCTGTGGAAAGACCTTCTGACGGTTCCGGGCGTTACCTTCGTCAACGTTCAGTACGGCGATTCGTCGGCCGAAATGGCGGCGGCGCGGGCGGCCGGACTGATGGTCCATACGCCCGAAGGGATCGACCTGAAGGACGATCTCGACGACCTGGCGGCGCTGTGCTCCACCCTGGATGTCGTCATCGGGCCGTCCAACGCCACGACCAATATCGCTGCGGCCTGCGGCGCACAGACCTGGCTGCTGGGCGGCAAACATAGCTGGTTGCGGCTGGGTATGGAGCCTTTCCCCTGGTACCCGAAGGTCCTCTATTTCGAAACGCCCGGGCCGGGCGACTGGGCGCAAGCGTTTGCGGCGATTCGGCAAGGTCTCAGCCAGTTGGCTTAGGCCTTGTAGGGTTCCATCCCCGGATCGAGATAGGCGTTGTTGCCTTCCCGGACCTTGGCCGCCGCATCGTCATACAGGAACGGCAGGAAGGCATAACGCTGGCCCTTGGTGATCTTTGACACCGCGTGAAGCAGGGCGCAGGAGAACACTACGGCGCCACCGACCGGCGGCTTGAAGCTGCGCGGGCCATACTCCGGGAAGCTCAGTTCGCCGCCTTCAAATTCCTCATTGAGATTGATCGTCACCGCGAACCGGCGGTGCGCGGTTCCCTTGGTGACATTGTCGCGATGGGCCCGGAAATGGCCGCCATCCTCTTCGGTGTAGCAGCCGATAATATAGCGCTCCATGCGCGTGGCATCGAAATTGTGGATCTTCTTCACCTCAGGCACGATGCGGCGAATAACACGGGCCTGGAGCTGTTTGATCAGTTCGCGGTCCTCGATGGTCACGTCGCGGCGGCGTTTGAAGCTGTGGTCATGAACCGGCTTGGTGACGCCGTCGATTTCGCGCATCACGCCGCTTTCTTCATGGTCGCCGGCTTCGTAGATGCCGATCAGCTTGCGGCAGAATTCCGGCTCGAAAACCCGCGGCAGATACAGGACCGGCGCCATCAGTTCGGTGCCGGCAAAGCGTTCCGGCGCCGGCAGGGCGTCCAGAAGGGCAAACAGGCCCGGCAGGTTGGCGCCATCCTCGGTGATCGGCAACACCTTCATCAGGCGCAGGGTCGGATCCAGCAGCATCCAGAAGCGGCGATAGTTCAGAGGTCCCTGTTGCGGCAAGGCTCCGTACAGGCGCGAAACATTACCGTCGAAATCCCAGAAATGCCTTTGCCCCGGCATATACTCCTTCAGCCGCTGCTGTTCACGGTCCTGGGGGTCGATGCTGATGCCGAAAAAGCAGATCTTGGTATCGTCGAACAGGTGACGATGGGCCATCACCGCGGCCATGGCGTTCTGCGCGATCGGATCGCCGGCCGAGCCGAAGAAGGCCATCAGGACATAGCGTCCGCCTACCGACGAAAAAGCGTAGTTCGGATGGCTGGTGCAGACCTGATGAAACCACGGCGCGGGATCGCCCGGCGCCAGATTTCGGTATAACGGCTTGGGCGGCGGGGCAACCTCGGCGATGGTGTCGTTGAGGTCCTGTTCGGGGGTGTCGGTCTGTGCAGTCATACCGCTAAATTAGCTGGCTTTTTGGCCTTCATCAATGCGCCATGTACAGGTTCAGCAGGGTGTTGTGCAGAAGCGCGCGTGTGGTGCCGCCGAAGGCAAATTCGCGCAACCGCGAGCGCCCGAAGGCGCCGGCCACCATATAGCTGGCGCCGTGGCGCTCATTGGCATCCAGCAACAGCGGCACAATATCGCCCTTGGGCAGCGGATCGACCTCGGTCGCGATGCCGTGGGCGGCATAGTAGTCGGCCAACCGGCTCAGTTCGGCGGGGCTGTCGCCGATGGGCGCACCGATGATGACGACCTTGCCGGCCTTTTTCAGCAGAGGCGCCGCGCGGCGGGCGGCGCGCGACGACGGTTCCTTGCCGTCCCACGCCACCAGGGCGGTGCCGCCCAGATCCAGCGGCTTGCGGGCGATGAACACCCCGGCCCGCTCCTCCATCAGCACCTGCTGGAAGGCTTCGGACAACAGGCCCTGGCCCTTGGCGCTGGTCTCGCCAAAGACCACCAGGTCGGACAGGCGGGTTTCCAGCGCCAGGTCCTGCCACACCGGGGAATGCAGAACGGTAAAGGTCTTGGCGTCATAGCCAACCGCACCGAAGTGCGCGCGGGCCGTCGCTTCAGCTTCCTCGGCAGCCACCTTCAGGCTGTCGATGGTCGACATCTGGACCGTGCCCATAAAACCTTCGCCCAGCCACGGCGCCAGTTCGGCCGGATCGGGCGGGGCAAACAGCACGTTCAGCCGGGCGCCAAAGGCAGACGCGATCTGCGCCCCCAGTTCCAGCACGGTGGTTTCGGTAGCCGCACCGCTGACCGGTAGGCTGATGCGCGACCAGGCCTGGGATTTTGCAACGGTCATAAGTGCCTCCGTTTTTTGTGCATAGACAGAATCAGACCGCGACGGCGGTCGAGGCCCGCATTATACAGGATCGGCGATAAATTCCCCATGCGACATACCATGCCCGCCGTCCCTGCGAAAAAAACTGCCCGAAAGCACGTCCGCGATTCTGCGCCGCGGGCGTGGCAACGCATGCTGTCCGGCCGGCGGCTGGACCTTCTGGACCCTCACGCCATCGATATCGAGATCGACGACATTGCGCTGGGACTGTCACGGGTGGCGCGGTGGAATGGCCAGACCCTGGGCGAGCACGGTTTTTCCGTCGCCCAGCACAGCCTGATCGTCGAGGATATCTGCGGCCATATCGATGCGAACATCACCGTGCCGCACCGGCTGATGGCGCTGCTGCACGACGCGCCGGAATACGTCATCGGCGATATGATCTCGCCATTCAAGGCCGCGCTGGGGCTGGACTACAAACGCTTCGAAGCGCAGCTGGAACAGGCGATCCATGTCCGTTTCGGCCTGCCGGCCCTGATGCCGGCGGCGGTGAAAAAGCTGATCAAACAGGCCGATCACGCCTGCGCCTATTTCGAAGCAACGCAACTGGCCGGGTTCAACGACGCCGAGGCGCGGCAATATTTCGGCGAACCGCCGGAGGGTTATGTCCTGCGACTGGAGTCCTTGCCGTCACGGGCGGCGTCCGAAGCCTTCGTGGCGCGGTTCGACACTCTGATCCGTCAGATGAAGGCGTAATCCATGGGCCTGGCGATCGAACTGTCGGCAGTGGTGGTGACGGTGCGGGCCAATGAGGCCATGGTCCTGTGTCTCAACCTGCCGGCCGGCGGGTCGGCCACGCGTGCCCTGCCGTCCGGTCCCTTCGCCCCGGAAAGCCACCGCACCTTCGACCTGGCCCTGCGCGCCTTCGTGCGCGACCAGACCGGTTTCGATCTCGGCTATGTCGAACAGCTCTACAGTTTCGGCGACGAAGGCCGGGAAACCATGGCGGTCGCCGGCGCCGACAGGGTGATTTCGATCGGCTACCTGGCCCTGACCCCCGGCGGCGATTTCAAGGGCCGGATCAATGCCGACTGGGTGCCGTTCCATCGCTTCTTCCCGTGGGAAGACTGGCGCAGCGGCGAGAGTAATGCGGCGCTGGACGCCTTGCGGCCGGCGCTGGATGGCTGGGCCGATACCGATCTGCGCCGAAGCCGGGTCGATACCCTGTTTCCCGCCGACTTCGACAACTGGAATGAAGAGCGTGTGCTCGACCGGTACGAATTGCTGTATGAAGCCGGCCTGATCGCCGAAGCCGAACGCGACGGTATGGCGGTGCACAGCGGCGAGCCCATGGCGTCGGATCATCGCCGCATCCTGGCTACCGCTCTGTCGCGACTGCGCGGCAAGGTGAAGTACCGGCCGGTCATCTTCGAACTGATGCCGGAGCGGTTCACCCTGCTGGAACTTCAGAAGTCGCTGGAAGCCCTGACCGGTGTCAAACTGCACAAGCAGAACTTCAGAAGAGCCCTGGAACGCACGGGATTTGTTGAACCTTTGGGCGCCATGCGTGAAGACACCGGCGGCCGGCCGGCGGAACTTCACCGCTATGACCGCGACCGTTTCCGCTTCAGTCCGTCGTCCGGTTTGAGCCTGCCGCGGGCTTAGTCCGTTTCGCCGCGCATCCGGCCCGACAGGTAAAGTTCGACGCGATTACCATCGGCGCGAATGGCAAGGCCGGGCTCCCCACCGCCGGCGCCACGATCGGCGCCACCAACATCGCCGGGACGTCCACCCATGCCGCCGTTGCCGCCATAGGTCGGGCGCGCCAGCATGGTCGGCCGGCTGGGTGGCAATTGATACTGGGCAAAAGAACCCCCGACGCCGGTGTTGTTGCCCCCCTGCCCGCCACCTTCGACCCGTCCCGGTCGGCCGGAGTCGGCATAACCGCTGTTGCCCATGCCTCCTACGCCGAAAGGACCGTTGGGAAAGCCGCCACCACCTCCGCCGCCGGCGGTACCGTCACTGGTGCTGCCCCCGCCACCGCCGCCTCCCCCGCTTTCGACTGCGCCGCCTTCGGCCACGGCAATGGTCATCGGCGAGCGCACGACGATCGCGTCGCCACCCTTCGTGCCGTTCCGTGGCCCCGGACTGGGGCCACCATCGCCGCCGCGGCCACCGCCGCCGTAGACCTTTCCGTTGATGGCCAGTCCCAGGGTCACGCCCTGTGGCCATGTACCGGTGTCGAGGGCCGTGCCGCCATCCGGCGCGCCCATAATGACAACGTCTTTCGGTACGACAAAGACGATCTGCGCGTCAACGGCACCGTCATAGCCCGCCTGATCGGCCAGACTGCGCAGATTGCCTGACTGACGTACCTCAAGGGTTTGGACGGGCTTTTTCTTTTTCGGCAACTGCCCCCGGATAGTGACAACCGAATCCGAAGCCCCCTCATCCGGCGTCTGAGCCTTAACGGGCAAGCCCTGAAATCCCGACAAGATCACGGCGATGCCGCAGATCAATCCATGCACGTACCGCATACGTCTTCCCCCATGTTGATGAACACAGGTTATATCGTATACGAAACTATGGCAAGGTCAGCCGATACCGAAATCAATCAGTGCAGGCGCGCCAGACGCGCCGCCTGGGACATCCAGTTTTCACGGGCGATACGGCGCGAGGTCGGCAAGCGGTTGGCAACCCAGGCGACATGTTCCGGCGACCAGCCGGCGATCTGCCAGAAATGGAAGATCCCCAGCGAATTCAACTGCAGTTGCTGGTCGGCCGTGATGCCTGAAATCACCGTCAGATCGTCGACGGGACCTTGCGGCGCGCCCAGACGCACCGGTTCAAGACCTGAACCGGCCTGTTGTACCGCGGCTTCGACGCTTTCTGGCGTCATGGCCGCCAGGCTGGAGACCCGGCGCACGCTGCCAAAATCGTCGACCTGATGCATGGCCATGCCGTTCTGCGCCAACTGCTGCGACGACGGGTTAAACGGCATGTAGGGCGAACGGTCGGGTTCGGGCGCCTTGACCACACCGGACGTAAAGGCCTCGGCGGCGGCATCGAGATAGGTCACAGGTTGCGGGCGGACCGCGGCCGGTTGCTCGACCACGGGTTCGGGCACGGACCAGTCAACGGCTTCGTAGGAACGGATCGGCCGCGCCTTGCGCTTGCCGGCCATAAGCCAGCCGATCACGGCGAAAACGACGAAAACGCCGGCCAGGAAGAGAACGGATTGCAGGACTAGCGACGGCATATCAGCTCACCTTACGGGCGATGAAGCCTGTCGCCAGACCGAGAAAAGCCGCGCCAAGCAGCAGGAAACGCAGTTCAAATAACAGATGCAGCATTTTGCTTCCCCTATCCGGCTGTCGCGCGGATAACGATACGGCGGTTGGCGGCGCGCCCTTCAGGCGTCGCATTGTCAGCAACAGGCGCCGCGCCACCCAGACCCTGAACCAGGATGCGGTCGGCGGACACGCCGCGCTTGACCAGGCCATCGGCGGCGGTCTGGGCGCGAGCCTGGGAAATCAACTGGTTAGCCTTGGCGTCACCCGTTGCATCGGTATAGCCGGCAACGATCAGTTTGACACCGGTCGGGCATTCGGCCAGGACCTTCGAGACGTCATCGAGCAGCGGCTCGCTGTCGGCCATCAGTTCGTAGGTGCCGAAACGGTATTCAAGCTTACGCTTGGCCATGGTGGCGGAGATGCGGTCATCGCAGGTGCGGGCCACTTCGATGGCGGCGTCGCGGGCGTTGTCGCCAGCGACCGCCGGCAGGTTGGCCTGAGCGGTGACGATGGTGGTCGCCTTCTCGCCCTTGATGACTTCCCCCGGCACCTTGAGGGCCGATGGATTGGCGGCAGCGACCTGAACCGGCGTACCCTCGGTCATCGACACGAAACGGACCTCGGAGACCTTGCCGTCCAGCTTGGCGACAACCGCCTTGGCCTGTTCCAGGTGCGATTTGGGATCGGTGACCGTATCGCCGACGCTCAGAGTCACGGTCTGGCCCGACACCTCGGCGCGGACATCGCTGAAACCGTTGTCGGCCAAAGCCTTGACAACGCTGGCGCGGACGTCGTTTTCGACGCCCGGCAGGGTCTTGTACAGACCGACCACACCCAGTGCGACCAGCCCGGTCAGACCCACGACCCAAACGGCCCCGGCTTTCATGCAAGCACCCCACGCGTTGTTTTGTTAACTAAAGGTTATCGCGTTTGACCGAGGTCGGCAACCAGCCAAAACAACCCGTGAGGGACAAATTTCAATGAGACGGCCGGGTGTGGCGCAATTGCCCACTACCCGGCCAACTTGACTATTGATTTCCCGCCGCAATCGCAGCCTGTGCCGCTGCCAGACGCGCCACTGGGACGCGATAGGGCGAGCACGAGACATAGGCCAGGCCGACCTTATGGCAGAAGGCGATTGAAGCCGGATCGCCGCCATGCTCGCCGCACAGGCCCAGCTTGATATCCGGACGCGTCACCTTGCCCTTGGCGACCGCAATCTCGATCAGGGCGCCGACGCCATCCTGGTCCAGGCTGACGAACGGGTCCTTCTCGAAAATACCCTTTTCGATGTAGGGGTTAAGGAAGCGGCCTGAGTCATCGCGCGAGATGCCGAAGGTGGTTTGGGTCAGATCGTTGGTACCGAAGGAGAAGAACTCGGCCGTTTCGGCCAGCCTATCCGCCATCAGGGCAGCGCGCGGCAGTTCGATCATGGTGCCGACCTTATAGGCCAGGGTCTTGCCGCGGGCGGCAAACACCGCCTTGGCCACCTGGTGAGTCAGGGCCGACAGATTGGCCATTTCTTCCTTGGTGGCGACCAGCGGGTGCATGACTTCCGGCAGCGGATTGCCGCCGCCTTCGACCACGTCGATCGCCGCATTGAACAGGGCGCTCAACTGGCTTTCGTAGATTTCCGGGAAGGTGATGCCCAGCCGGCAACCGCGCCAGCCCAGCATCGGATTGGTTTCGGACAGTTCCTTGGTGCGCTTGTACAGCTTGTCCGCGCCGACGCCCGAGGTTTCGGCGACATGGGCGATGTCTTCCTCGGTATGCGGCAGGAATTCATGCAGCGGCGGATCCAGCAGGCGGATCGTCACCGGCAGGCCGTCCATGATCTGGAACAGTTCGGTGAAGTCCTTGCGCTGCATCGGTTCGATCTTGGCCAGGGCCTTGCGGCGGCCGGCCTCGTCGTCGGCCAGGATCATTTCGCGCACGGCGGTGATCCGGTCTTCGTCGAAGAACATGTGTTCGGTGCGGCACAGGCCGATGCCCTTGGCGCCGAAGCCCAGGGCGGTACGGGCATCGGCCGGGGTTTCAGCATTGGTGCGGATATCCAGGCGCTTATATTCGTCGGCCCAGGCCATGATCTGATGGAAGTCTTCCGAGAATTCCGGCTCGATCATGCGGATCGAGCCCTTCATGATCTCGCCCGTCGAACCGTCCAGGGTGATGATTTCGCCATGGCGGTAGGTCTGGCCGCGCGAGGCGAACTCACCGCGTTCGGCATAGATCTGCATCTCGCCGGCGCCGGAAACGCAGGGACGACCCATGCCGCGCGCCACCACGGCGGCGTGCGAGGTCATGCCGCCGCGCGCCGTAACGATGGCTTTCGCGGCATACATGCCCTTGATGTCTTCGGGGCTGGTCTCGTCGCGGACCAGGATGACGTCCTCGCCGGCGGCGGCGTAACGCACCGCGTCCTCGGCGGTGAAGACGATCTTGCCCGAGGCCGCGCCTGGCGAGGCCGGCAGCCCCTTGGCGATGACGGTCTTGTCGGCCTTGGGGTCCAGCATCGGGTGCAGCAGTTGGTCCAGCGTGCCCGGATCAATGCGCATCAGGGCTTCCTGCGCCGTGATCAGGCCTTCGCGCGCCATGTCGACGGCGATTTTGAGCGCCGCCTTCGAGGTCCGCTTGGCGTTGCGGGTCTGCAGCATGTACAGCTTGCCCTGCTCGACCGTGAACTCGACGTCCTGGACGTCGCGATAGTGGTTTTCCAGCGTGTCGACGGTCGACTTGAACTGGGCGAACACTTCCGGCAGCGATTCTTCCATCGACGGCGAACGCTCGCCCATGTCTTCGCGCGCCTTGCGCGTCAGGGCCTGGGGCGTACGGATGCCGGCGACGACGTCCTCGCCCTGGGCATTGAGCAGGAATTCGCCGTAGAGGTCGCTGTCACCGGTCGACGGGTTGCGGGTAAAGGCGACGCCGGTGGCCGAGGTATTGCCCATATTGCCGAACACCATCGACTGGATGTTGACAGCGGTGCCCCAATCCTCGGGGATGTCGTGCATCTTGCGATAGAACTTGGCGCGGTCGTTCATCCACGACCCGAAGACCGCCTTGATGGCGCCCCACAGCTGGTCCTTCGGATCCTGCGGGAAGTCGCGGCCCAATTCGGATTTCACCATGGCCTTGTAGTCGGCGATGATGCGTTCCCAGTCTTTCGCGGTGATGTCGGTATCGACCGTAATGCCCAAGCGATCCTTATGGTCGTCCAGAATGTCTTCGAAGCTGTGGTGGTTCACACCCAGCACGACATTGGAATACATGGTGATGAAGCGGCGGTAACAGTCCAGCGCGAACCGGCGGTCGCCGGTAAGGGTCGCCAGGCCTTCAACGGTGGCATCGTTGAGGCCCAAGTTCAGGACGGTGTCCATCATACCCGGCATGGAGGCCCGGGCGCCCGAGCGCACGCTGACCAGCAGCGGGTTGCCGACATCGCCGAAGCCCTTGGCCGTGGTCTTTTCGAGGTGGGCGAGACTGGTCTCGACCTCGTCAACCAATCCGGCCGGAAGCTCGGAATTGTTCTGATAATAGTGGACGCAGGCTTCGGTCGTGATGGTGAACCCGGCCGGAACCGGCAGGTTCAGCGACGACATCTCCGCCAGATTGGCGCCCTTGCCGCCCAGCAGCGCCTTCATAGACGCATCGCCGTCGGCCTGACCCGCTTTGAAAGCATAGACCCAGTGCTTAGACATGAAACTTTCCCTCTTCATGTTTATTTTTTTGTTTCAGGCACGCATGGAACGCTTTGTTCCATTTAGTTCTTTTGTCAGGCCGCCACGTCAGGCGATTTTGCTCAAATCCGCGATCGGCGCCGACAGGTCGCATATCCCACGCAGTATGGCCAGGCGGTTGGCTTTGACGCTTTCGTCCTCCGCATTGACCAGTACTCCGTCCAGGAAGCTATCAACATTTTGCCGCAATGCAGCAATGCTTTTCAAGGCCCCGGCGTAATTTTCTTCCGAAATGTGAGAAGCGACCGTTGTCCGGGCTGTGTTCAGAGCCTCCAGAAGGGTCTTTTCCAGCGGGTCGATGCCGTCATAGGCCTGAGGCGAGACGTGCGATACGTCTGTCTTGCTGGCCGCCAGGATGTTGGCGGCGCGCTTGTGGAGGGTCAGCAGATCCTCACCTTCGGGCGTGGCGATGACCTCTTCCACGGCGGCGATGCGGCCGATGGTGTTGACGACATCGTCGCTGCCAAGGGCCGCTTCCAGAACATCGAAACGGCGGCCTTCGTCGCGAAGCTGAACCTTCAGACGGTCGGCGAAGAAATCGAGCACCTCGGGACGGACAGTGTCGACCTCCTGCACGGACACCGGCAGTTCGCCGCGGCTACGATACCAGGCGTCGACCAGGCCGCCCAGATGCAGGGTCACGCCCTGCTCACGGATGATGCGCAGGATGCCCAAGGCCGAACGGCGCAGGGCATAGGGATCTTTCGAGCCCGTCGGCTTTTCACCGATGGCAAAGAATCCAACCAGGGTATCGATCTTGTCAGCCAGGGCCACCGCGGCGCTAACCTTGCCGGCCGGCACCGAGTCCGATGGTCCCTGGGGTTTGTAATGTTCACGGATGGCGTCGGCGACTTCGGGCTTCAGCTTTAAGGCATCGGCGTAATAACCGCCCATAACACCTTGAAGTTCCGGGAATTCCCCAACCATCTTGGAGGCCAGGTCGGCCTTGGCCAGGCGGCCGGCTTCACGCGCCAGGGCGACATCGGCGCCGATATGGCTGGCGACATAGTCGGCCAGTTCGGTGATACGCTCGACCCGCTGCGCCATGGTGCCCAGCTTGACGTGGAAGGTGGTGCCTTTCAGACGCTCCAGCCAGCCGTCGAAATTGCCGGGCTTGTTGTCCTCATTCCAGAAGAAGACGCCGTCGGACAGACGCGCCGACAGCACCTTGGCGTTGCCGCGCTTGATCTCGACACCGCCATCCGTGGCGCGGATATTGGCGACGATGATGAAATGGGAGGCCATCTTGCCCGTCGCCGTATCGCGGACAGCAAAATACTTCTGGTGCGTCCGCATCGAGGTCTTGATGACCTCCGGCGGCAGGGCCAGGAATTTCGGATCCATGTCGCCCAGGATGGGGATAGGGAACTCGTTCAGGCCCGCGACCTCTTCCAGCAGGCCCTGATCCTCGATCAGTTCGCAGCCGGCGTCTTCGCAAATCGCCATGGCTTCTTTCAGGATGAAGGCCTGACGTTCGGCATGATCCAGGATGACGGAATTGTCGGCCAAGGCCTTGTGATAGCTGGCAAAATCGCCGACGTTCAGCGCCTTGCCCGAACCCAGGAAGCGGTGGCCTTCGGTCAGGCTGGACGCCGTCAGGCCTTCCAGCTCGAACGGCACGATCTGGCCGTCGAACAGGAACAGGATGCGCTTCAGCGGCCGCACCCAGCGGAAGCTGCTGACGCCCGAACGCATCGATTTCGGCCACGGGAAGGCCAGGATGACCTCGCGCAGCATGTCCGGCAGGGCGTCGATCGTGCGGCGGCCAGGCTTTTCGATCCGCGCCATCCATACGCCGTTTTCGACGGTAAGCTGGTCCTGGGTCAGGCCGACCTTGCGCAGGAAGCCGGCCATGGCCTGCTCCGGCGCACCTTCGCGCGGTCCCTTGACCTCTTCGCTGACGGCCGCCTGTTCAGCGGGCAAGCCCTCGACGACCAGGGCCAGGCGACGTGGCGCGACATAAGCCTTAATCGAGTCAAAGCTTAAGCCGGATGTGTTCAGCTTGGCGCCGAAGAGGCGTTCGAAGTCACGCGCCGCCCCCAGTTGCATACGGGCGGGGATTTCTTCACTGAAAAGTTCGATAAGCAGTTGCGGCATCAGATCGTCCCCCGCGCAGTCTGGGCGACGCCCGCTTCTTCCTGACGCGCCCATTCCTGGGCGCAGGCCTTACACAGATCACGGATGCGACCGATATAGGACTGGCGCTCCGCCACGGCGATGGCGCCGCGCGCATCCATCAGGTTGAACAGGTGCGACGCCTTCAGCACATGGTCATAGGCCGGCAGGACCAGGGGATAGCCCAGGCTGTTCGGCGTATTGAGGATGCGGGTGACGTTGCGTTCCATGTCCTCGAACTGGCGCTTCAGGGTGGCGACATCCGACGCTTCGAAGTTGAAGGCCGAGAACTGGCGCTCCTGCTCACGGAAGACGTCGCCGTATGTGACGCCGGCCTTGTTGAACTTCAGGTCATAGACATTGTCGACATTCTGCAGATACATGCAGAGGCGTTCCAGCCCGTAGGTCAGTTCGCCCGACACAACATCGACCTCGATGCCGCCGACGCCCTGGAAATAGGTGTACTGGGTGACTTCCATGCCGTCGCACCACACTTCCCAGCCCAGACCCCAGGCCCCGACCGTCGGGTTTTCCCAGTCGTCCTCGACAAAGCGGATGTCGTGCAGGTTGACGTCCAGGCCGATCGCCTTCAGCGAACCGAGATAGAGGTCCTGCAGGTTCTCCGGATTGGGTTTCAGGATGACCTGGTACTGGTAATAGTGCTGCAGCCGATTGGGGTTTTCGGCATAGCGGCCATCGACCGGACGGCGCGACGGCTGGACATAGGCGCAGTTCCACGGCTTGGAACCCAGGGCGCGCAGGACGGTGGCCGGATGCAATGTACCGGCGCCGACCTCGACATCATAGGGTTGCAGGATGACGCACCCCTGTTCGGACCAGTAATGATGCAGGGTCAGGATCAGGTCCTGGAAGGATAAGGGCTCTTTTGCGGAGTCGGCCATGGTGTTGAAATCGCCTGAAAATGTGGCGCGAACATAGAGGGACGCCTCCTGAGCCGCAAGCCAAAAACCCGGTAAATTTGCTGTCCGCAAAAGGAGAATCCGTCTTTCATGGCTCCATGACCGATGCCGACGTCAAACCCAGCCTGAAAACGCGCCTCGACCACGTCGCGACGGCGCTGAAACGGCCCACGACATGGACCTTGCTGGGCCTCGGATTCTCGTGCGCCCTGCCCGTCCTGCTGATGGGCGGCACCTTGAACTTCTGGTTAAGAAGCCACGGTATCTCGTTGACGGTTATCGGTTTTGTCGGCTGGGTCAGTATCATTTACGGGCTGAAATTCCTTTGGGCGCCATGGATGGACAAGGCGCGCATTCCGTTTCTCTATGACTGGCTGGGGCAACGACGCAGCTATATGCTGCTCAGCCAGTTGGGTGTCGCGGCCGGGTTGGTTTTGATGGCGGTTATCGGACCGCAGCACCTGTGGGTCTTCATCGCGGCCATGCTGTTCCTGGCCTTTGCCGCCGCGTCGCAGGAGATCGCCGTCGATGCCTGGCGGGTCGAGCAAACCCAAAACGAGGCCGATCAAGCGTTGAACCCCGCCTTCTGGGCCTATGGCTGGCGCGCCGGCATCCTGATCACCGATTCCCTGATCCTGGTCCTGTCCAAGCGCGTCGGCTGGCCCATCTCCTACGCCGCCATCGCCTGCCTGCTGGTGGTCGGCATCGCCGCCACCTTGTTCGCCCATCGCACCGAAGCCGAACTTCAGGTGAAAACTCAGGTCCGCAATTTTCGCGAACTGGTCGTCGATCCCTTCGTCAGCTTTTTCAAGGAACACAAGGGTACGGCGGGGCTGATTCTGCTGACCCTGGCGCTTTACCGCCTGCCCGACTACCTGACCAATATGGCGGGAACCATGTATGCCGATACCGGCATCGACCCGGACGCCATCGCCGCCATGCGCGCCGGAGTCGGGTTGTGGGCGTCCTTGCTGGGGATCGCCGCCGGTGGCGCCTGCCTGCTGGTGCTGGGCTTGCAGCGCGCCTTTATCCTGGGCGCCGTGATCGGACCGGTGTCCAATATCTGCTTTTCGTGGATGGCGGTGGCCCATGGTAACCTGGGTGTGTTCGCCTTCACCCTGGTCGCTGACAATTTTTCCAACGGTATCGCCGAGACCGCCTGGGTCGCCTTCATGACGCGGATGACTGGCCGCGACCACACCCTCACCCACTACGCCCTGATGTACAGCGTGGCGGCTTTGACCGGCAAAATTCTGAAAGGTTTTACCGGCATGGCGGTCGACGTGCTGACGCCGACTCTGGGGCTGTTCAACGCCTATTCGGCCTTCTTCCTGAGCACCGCGGCGTTCGCGATTCCGACCGTGATTCTATGCCTCGTCCTGCGACAAAAAGGGGCCTTCGCCACGCGCTGATTCCTATGGTATCTTTACGTCGTCCGGGTGTTTTATGACGCAAAACCCGGCGCAGTCCGGCGTAAAAATCTCAAGGATTACAGGGATTAAGTGCCATGAAGATTACCAATACGTTCATCGTCGTCGCCGACGACACCAGGGCGACGCAGGGATCGATTCCACCGGCTAAGGACGGCGGACCATCGCTGGCGCGCCTGCATTACGACCTGCTGGGCGAACATCCTTACGAATACGATCTCGACAGTTTCAACTTCGAAGTCTTCTGCCGCCGCAACGGGGTGCCTGACGAGCAGCGCGACCTGCACCGCGCGGCCTTCTTCTCCAAGGGCCATCCGTGCATGCGGGCGTCGCCCCTCACCAAGCAGTACGGTTTCGGCGCCCATTACAACAGTTCCGGCAAGATCGCGCTCTATCCGATGGATTCGGTGGCTTACCGCAAATTCCTCAACGACCCGGAGGTCAGGGTCGAAATGGCCATGCGCTCGAAACGGCCAGCGGCCTCAACGCAGGGTGCACGCCCGCACCCAGGCGGTCGGCCAAAGTGCCTGCATCCGGCGGCTTAAAATCTCCGCCGCCTCCGAGGTGGCGCACAGGGCGAAACAAGTGGCCCCCGAACCGGACATCCGCGCCAACAAGGTTTGCGGCTGCGCATCCAGGCTGGTCAGGATATCGGCGATAACGGGTTGCAGGCGAATCGCCGCGGGCTCCAGATCGTTGCGGGTGTGGCGCAAAGTGGCAACGACATCTTCGGCCCCATCAAACAGGGCCTTGGCTTCGATCTCATCGAACCGCGCCAGATGATCGAAGCCGTTGTAAACGGCTGCGGTGGAGCATTCGACCATCGGATTGATCAGGACGCCGGGCAGTTGCGGCATCACAACCGGTCTGAGGATTTCGCCATAACCTTCTGCAAAGGCTGATCTATTCCACAGACACATGACGCCATCGGCGCCGATCGTGGCGGCGATGGCTTCCAGGTCTCTATCCGGCATGTCCGGCGCGAAC
Organism: Asticcacaulis sp. AC460; assembly: GCF_000495795.1. Classification (GTDB taxonomy): domain Bacteria; phylum Pseudomonadota; class Alphaproteobacteria; order Caulobacterales; family Caulobacteraceae; genus Asticcacaulis. The sequence goes on along the minus strand of NZ_AWGD01000009.1, from coordinate 96,128 downwards.
GCACAGCGCAGCAGGTGTAGCGCCGCGCCGGCATCGGCGCTGCCGCCACCCAGGCCCGAAGCTACCGGCAGGTTCTTGGTCAGATGCAGGCCGGTATCGACCGTCACGCTCGTAGCCGCCTCGAAACGGCGGACAGCTTTCACGATCAGATTGTCCTCGCCCGTGCTCAGACCATCGCCGAATGGCCCGTCGATCGTCAGGCCACCCTGCCCGGTCAGCGTGACCTCGTCCCCGATGTCGGCGAACATGACCAGGCTTTGCAGCGGGTGATATCGGCGCGCATCAGGCGCCGCCACGTGCAGGTACAGATTGACCTTGGCCGGCGCCAGGCGTGACCGGATCATCGTTGCGACGAAGCGGCCGTTTCGTTCAGCGCGGTGACCTTGACGGTGTTGCCGGCGGCCGCGACCGCTGCCTGGGCGTCGAGTTTCTTCTGCACCGAAGCCGCCTGCTTGTCGCTGGCGCCCAGGGTCAGCACGCGTTGCCACTCATAGGTCGCTTCGACATCGCGACCCAGGGCCAGGTAGACATCGCCCAGATGCTCGTTGATCTCGGCATCGGATGGCGCCAGTTGGACAGCCTGTTCGATATAGATCAGGGCCTGGTCGTAATTGCCCTGTTTGTAATACCCCCAGCCCAACGAATCGAGCATGGCGCCGGACTTCGGGTTCAGCGCCAGGGCCTGGCGGACCAGTTCAATGCCTTCCGCGACCTTGTCGCCGCGATTGATCCAGCCGTAACCCAGGAAGTTGAGAACCTCCGGCCGCGAGCCATTCAGGGCGCGCGCCTTGTTGATCGCTTCCTCGGCCTTGTCCCACTGATCGGCAGAATCATACAGCATGGCTTGCAGGAACCAGGTCTGCCAGGTGAAGTCGTCGCTGCCGACACGGGCGATGCGCCCGTTCAACAGCTCAAGGGCACCGGTGACGTCGTGGCGTTCGTTCAGAAGCGAGGCCTTTTCCATGACCAGACCGAGATGGTTCGGATCCCGCGCCAAGGCCTGGTCAGCAAGGTTGAGCGCGGCCGCGCTGTCGCCCTTGGAACGCAGATTCCAGATGCGGCGCAGGGTGGCTTCGTTGGCGTAGGCGGAATTGACCGGGACGCTGGCCCAGGCGAGGTCAGCCGCACCTGGGTCACGCAGTTCCAGCTGAATCTGGCCCAGAAGAATGCGGCTGCGTTCCGGTGTTTCATCCAGGTGCAGCGACAGGCGAAGCGTCGCCAGAGCCATTTCGGAATCGCGCTCGCTGAAGGATATGGTCGCGGCCAGGAACAGGGCCTGGGCCATGCTCTGCCTCAGGTCCGGCAGGGGCGGCTTGGCGTAGTTGGCGCCATCGATGCGCTGGATGGCCTGGACGGCCGTGGGGTCGTTCGTTTGAGCGGCGACCTCGGTCCAGACAGCGCGGGCGTCGGCCTTACGGCCGCGGCGCTCCAGGAAACCGGCATAGTCCGGCCCGAACAGGAAGGCCGCCGCGCCAGGCTGATACAGCGAGGTGTAGATGGTTTCGGCGTCCTTGTTGCGGCCGCGCAGTTCATGGATGCGGGCGCGCTCGGCCTGGACCAGCATGATCAGCAGCTTGTCGCGGTCACCGCTGCCCAGGGCGCCATCGCCCGATGTGTCGACGGCGCCTTTCCAGTCACCGTTCATGGCCTGGATGTAGGGCTTCAGCAGCACGGCCGCACGGCCATCGCTGTTGACGGCCAGGGCAGCGTAGATGTTTTTCCGGGCTACCGGCGCCTTGCCAGCCTTGACGGCCGTCACGGCGCCGATCAGCGGCACCATGAAGCGGCTGGTGTCCGAGGTCGCCGTCACGCCTGGCGCCAGGAGGGAGGCCTGGTCGATATTGCCGTTGAGGATACCGACCAGGAAGGCTTTTTCTTGCAACTCGACGTTTTGAGGATCGCTGAGCGCCGCCGCGCCCAGGGCGTCGGCGGCCGTGCCGATATCGCCCTGGTTCATGGCATAGCGCCCGACCAGGAAGTGGGCATAGGGACTTACGTCGCCGCCCAGTTGACGGCGGGCATCGGCGAAGATGGGGCGCGCATCGGCGGTAAAGGCAAAGGAACCCAGGACCAGGGCAGCCGTAAGGACGGCATAGGAGGGCAAACGAACCGAACTCAGTTTCACGTTACAGGCATCCGAAATGAGAAAAATGACCAGCCCTCAGAACTTACCGAAAACTTATAACGGTAAATTTGTTAATAGAAAAGCCATTCGGCGCGATCGTGATTCAATCGTGAGGACGCGGTCAGGAGGCCAGCGCATCGCGGAACAAGGGCTCCAGTTCGGCCGCCATGGCAGCATGTTCCGCGGCGATCGGATGAGCGTTGACCGGCCGGCCCGGATAATGGCCGATCCTGGCACGCGTGACCTTCGGCGAGTTCAGCCGGTTGACCGCCTCGTCGAGATAGGCGTTGCAGGCGGACAATTTCGGGATGCCCCCATCACCCAGCATGGGTGAATTGATCACGAAGATATGGGCGTTCGGGGCGTCCCGGCGGATCTTTTCGACGAACTCGACATAGGCCTGGACGAAGTCGGTCTGGTCGGGGATGCCTTGGCTGAAATCGTTGGTCCCCAGACAGATACCGACCGCATCGGGGATCCAGCCCTGATGGTTCCAGAGCTGGTTTTCGTCCGGCGCGGCGCGTTCGTAGAACTGCGGCACATTGACCCCGCTGCGGATGCCCTGCCAGTCGCGGATCAGGCCACGTCCGCCGCACGACACCAGATGGCACTGCGCCCCCAACTTCGCCGCCAAAACCTTGCCGTAGGCCTTGCCGGCATTGGCGAAGGCAATGTCGTTGCGCGTATCGTCCAATGGGACATCGCTGGCCTCGCCGCAGGTGATGGAATCGCCGATCAGCATGATCTTCTTTGCCGGCAACGGCGCCGGATCGAGAAACCGCCCTGCGTCGATCGATGCGCCCGACACATCCCACACGCCCTGCCAGCTTTCGTTACGGCGCAGAATGCGGACATTGTGCTCGCCGGCAGGACCTTCGAAGACGACCAGGTCCTGCGCCCCCTTGGCAAGATGCACGGTCCGCACCGGCCCGCCATCCGTCCAGATGTCAAGATAGACATTGTCGCTTGAGGCCGAGGTTTTCAGAACCAGCTTTGCGGCCTCGAAGTGCAGCCGCAACTCCACCCCTGGGAAGCCAGCGCGCACCACGCCGTCAGGCATGTCCGCCGTACGGCCTTCCCATTGCAGTTGCGGGCTGCGCGCCGTCAGCACCAGGGGCTCGGGCGCACTGGTCTTTTTGCTTCGCGCCAAGGCAGGTGACCCGACCAGGGTGGCGGCCGCGGACAGGGCGAAGGCGCGACGATCGATAGGCATGAAACATCCCCGTAAGATTTGTTATTTTGATTTGATTTATGCGCCGATGAACCAGATTCGTCCAGTTTGGCCGGATTCGTCCAGTTTGGAATGAGCGCGCCATGCAGCGAGGTTGCGCGCCAGCCCAGGCACGCAGCGAAAGAAAATCACCTTTGACATCGGGCGATACGGCGTTATCCACTTACCTGGGAAGACCGTGACGTCAAAAAGCGGTCGATAGGGAAACCGTGAAGCGTGCCTTGGCTGATGTGGAATCCGACGGCGGTCAGCTACTTGGCGCAGTTGGCTTTGAGCCTGGCCATATCGCTATATTTTTTGCGTCGCGTTTTGTTGGCCAAGCGCCAAGGCAGGGACTGGACAACTCTGGTGTGGCTGTTCGGGACCGTAGCAGCCCTGGTTCCCATCATCGCCCTGAACCTCCTGAGGTCGGCGCTCTTGCCTTCACTGATGGCCTACGCCCTGCCGTGGATCAGTCCATTCTGGGCAATTTCCATCTGCGCCTTCATACAGTTTGCTTACCGCTTTCCGCAAAGCTTTGCGATGGCGCCGTGGGAAGCGCGTTGTGTACAGTGTCTCTCGCTGGCCTTTTTCGGTCTTGAAGCTGTCGTTGCCGTATGGCGCTTCGTTGATACGCTGCGGGGAGATGTCTGGTTTCGACCTGGGTACATGGATTATCCTGTCGTTGCCGGCGTAGGCTGGGGCCTGCTGGTGATGATACGCCAGCTCTTTCGCGCTTCCGCCGTTGAAACTTCGCAGGCGGTGGGACTGCACCGCGTCAGGCTGATGCTTTGGCAGGCCCGGAGCCGCGATGCCTGGGCCGCCCGCGCCTATGTCCTGTTTGCGCTCCTGCCGCTGGTCCAGGTCCTGCTGTACTTCCTGCGTGCCCATTCGGTGATCGGCATCGACTTCACCGAAATTGCCGTCACGTGGATCATGCTCGCCATGTTGTCAGGTTATGCGTTGGTGTTTCTGAACTACATGCCCGAACAGAGTTCGTTTCAGGTGAAGATTGCCGGCGGAACCATGACCATTGTTCTGGCTGTTATCGTCGCGGTGTCATGGATGATGGCCCCGACCTACACCGCCGCTTATCGCAGCGACGATCGTATCCGTTCAAATCAGACCTACCGCTTCGAGCCGGATGGGCAAGGCGGGTACAGGGCTTCCGCTATCCCCTATCACTACGACGCGACCGAAGGCGTACCCGTTGACATGGCAAACGGACGGATCGGTCTGCCGTTCGCTTTTCCCTTTTTTGGCAAGTCTTACCATGCCGTCTATGTGCGCGAAGACGGCATGGCGGGATTCGAAAGGGTCACCACCTGGGCCGAGGCGCAGTTTCGATACGGCCGCCAGCCAGGCATCTATCCCGTTGCGGTAGAACTGGGCGGTTACCGGTTCGACGCCCCCTGCGACGCGTGCAGCCTGACGGCAAGGGCCGAAGACGGCAAGGTCGTCGTCACCTGGGACCGGCTGACCGAAACCATGAATCCGGTCAACCGCTACAGCTTCCAGATGACGCTGTATCATGACGGCGCCATCGACCTGTCCTATGCCGAGGTGCCGCAGGCCCTGCACTACGACCTGGCACTGACCAACCTGAGCGCGTGGATGGTCGGTATCACGCCCGGAGGCGGGCGGGTCCAAGTCGTCGGCTTGCGCAATCTGCCAGTCCACACAGCGCCTGGCGAAGGCCTTATGGTCGATCACTACCTAGACTTTCTTCGCTATGTTGACCGGGCCTACGCGCCGGTGGCCGGGTTCCTGCTGGTTGCCGTCCTGCTCACCCTGCTCCTGTTGCCGGCCTTCCTTCGCGGCAATCTGGTCCAGCCGCTGATTCGCTTGTTGACGGGCGTCGAAGCCTTCCGCAAAGGAGATCTGGCGACGCGGGTACCGGTAACCTTCCATGATGAAATCGGTTTTCTGACCACTGCATTCAACGACATGGCAGGAGCCCAGCAGGCCCTGATCGATACGCTGGAACAGCGAGTCGCGGAAAGGACCCGGCAGATTGCCGATATGACCGCCCGCAACGCACGACTGGAAGAACGCTTCCGTCTATCGGGTGATCTGCACGATACGGTCAGCCAGACTCTTTTTTCCGCCGCCATGCTGGCTGACAGTCTGCCCGACCAGATGCGCCAGGATCCTGCTACGGGTGAACGGGCCCTGTCGCGCCTGGGCGGGCTGAGCCGGCACGCCCTGGCGGAAATGCGCAACCTGCTGACGGATCTGCGCACCGCCGGACCGGCGGAGCGAGCACTGGGCCCCGCTCTGGAGTGGTTGGCGCGTGATTTCGAAAGTGTGCACGGCATCACGGTTGAGCTGAATATCTCCGGCGACGCCGCCCTTCCTGCCGAGGTTCATGCGACCTTTCATCGCTTTGCGCAGGAAGCCCTCAATAACATCACCAAACATGCTGGCGCGACCTGTGTAAGAATAGGTTTCGATGGCCTCGGCACCCAGGCCCTTCTGAACGTCAGCGACGACGGACGCGGTTTCGATCCTTCGGCGGTCGGTTCAATGCATCTGGGTTTGCAGATCATGCGGGAACGGGCGGACAGGATCGGCGCCGAACTTGACATCACCTCCGCCCCCGGCCTAGGCACGACCCTGACCCTGATCTGGTTGCCAGAACATGACGCAAGAACATGATGCCCGACCATGATAAATGAAACCATTCGAATCCTGATCGTCGACGACCACATGGTGGTTCGTGCGGGATTGGTCCAGGTCATTAGCACCAAGCCCGGGCTTCAGATCGTGGGCGAAGCCGCCAACGGCGAAGAGGCAATCTTTCTGTGTCAGAAAGTGCGGCCGGATATCATCATCATGGACATTCGCATGCGCGGCATGGGCGGCGTCGCGGCGATCGAATCCCTGAGCAAATATTATCCCGAAACACGCATCCTTGCCCTGAGCACCTTCGACGATCCGGCGTCCGTTGAGCGAGTCATGACGGCCGGCGGCCGGGGCTTTCTGGCCAAGACACTGTCGGCGGCCGACCTGACAGACGCTGTATTCCGGGTCCATGCCGGCGAAATCGTCATCAAGGTCGATAACGACAGCGCGCCACCGGAACCCGTGGCGGCCGGGACCGTTGAGGCGTTCGGACTGGGCGTCCAGCAAAGACGCGTTCTCGCCCTGCTGACCAAGGGCTACACCAATGCCGATATTGCCGGGTATATGGATATTTCACTACCGACGGCGCGATATCATGTGAGCGCAATTCTCCTGAAGCTGGGCGTCGCCAACAGAGCCGAAGCCGCTGCCATGGCGGTCCGGGATCGCCTTATCGGCGACTCCGACTTTTGAATATCTCGTCTTGGGTGCGTCGACTGTACGAATGTACAGCGCTGCCTGTCCGTCCGGTCAGTTCCCTTCAACTATCAGTGGGTTACCCTGACTCTTGAGGCGTGGTTCCACGCAATTCAGATGTAACCCTACGGGTAAAGGCTTGTCTCGTTGCGGTAATTGGATAAGTTGCCGCGCATTCGTAAGTCTTTAACCCTCCGCGGGGGGCGGTGAAGGTTGAAGCCAGGTTTCGGCGCTCGATACGCGTGCAGCGCAATTCACTGCGCGCCGTTTGGGCCAGCCTGTGTCTTCACGTGCTTTTCCGGCTCCCGTCAATCATGACGGAGTTCTACGATGAAGAAAACGCAGTTCGGTTTCGGCGCTGACGAAACCGATGGTCTGGCCGCAACGCCGCAGACACGCGCGGTACTGAACGATGTCACGGTGCCTTCCATGGCAGCGCAGCAACTCTTGTCGTCCTCCGTAAAGGCTTCGATCTTCTCCGCGCCCCCAGCCGCTACGCTTGACTACGTCGCGGGCAGCGAAAGCCGGGTGAATACCTATACTACCAACGACCAGTACTATCCGTACATCGCCGCACTGACCGGCGGCGGATACGTTGTCGTCTGGGCAAGCGCCGGCCAGGACGGGGACGGTTACGGCATTTACGCTCAGCGTTACAATGCTTCCGGCGTTGTCCAGGGCAGCGAAGTCCACGTCAGCACGGCGGCGGCGGATGTCCAGAGCTGGCCTGCCGCAGTGGGAATGTCGGACGGCAGTTACGTTGTCATCTGGCACAGCAACAACCAGGACGGCGGTGCCTATGGCGTCTACATGCAGCGGTACAACGCCTCCGGCGTCGCTCAGGGGACCGAAACGCGTGTCAACACGACGACGGCGGGCGAACAATCCTTCCCGGCGGTTGCTGCCCTTAGCGGCGGGGGCTATGTCGTTTCGTGGCAATCGCCGGATGCCTCAGGTTTTGGCATCTATTCGCAACGCTACAACAATTCCGGTGTCGCCCAGGGCGCCGAAACGGCGGTCAATACCACGACCGCGAACAACCAGCGTAATCCCGGCGCCGCCAGCCTCAGTAACGGTGGCTATGTCGTAACCTGGGAATCCAGCGGGACCGACGGCTCGGGTTTTGGCATCTATGCTCAGCGCTACAATGCCTCCGGCGTGGCGCAAGGCTCCGAAACGCGCGTCAACACCTACACCAGTGGAGACCAGTACCGTTCGGCGGCCATTGGTCTTTCCGGCGGCGGTTATGTCATCGTATGGGAAAGCTCCGATCAGGATGGTGATGATTTCGGCATTTACATCCAGCGCTTCAACGCGTCGGGCGTCGCGCAGGGTTCGGAGACGCGCGTCAATACAACGACCGCGGGCTTGCAAAGTTTCCCGTGGATTTCGACACTGAGCGACGGCGGGTTCGTCGTCGCCTGGTACGGGCTGAACACCACCGGATCCTACGAGGTCTACGCCCAGCGATATAATGCTACCGGCGTCGCCCAGGGCAGCGAAAGCATCATCAACACCACCACGTCCGGCGCGCAGGTTAATCCGATCGTGGCGACCCTCGTTAATGGTGATTACGTCGTGGCCTGGGCCAGCGCCGGCCAGGACGGGGACGGTCAGGGAATCTATCGCAAACATCTCCAGGCCAACTATGAGCCGGTCCTGACCGGCACAGCCACCACCCTGGCGGCCGGGAATGAGGACTCGCCTTATTCCGTGACCCGGGCTCAGCTTGTCGCGGGTTTCACCGACCAGGATGGCGAGACCCTGGATGTCTCCGGCCTGAGCGCCAGCAGCGGTACGGTGGTCAATAATGGCGACGGCACCTGGACGATGACGCCGACCGCGAATTTTAACGGCACCATGACGCTTACCTATTCAGTAACCGACGGGCTGGAGTCTACCGCCGCCACACTGACCTATGCGGTCAACGCCGTAAACGACGCTCCGGCCGGTACCCCGACGGGCACGGTCGCCAACGGCGTCGAAGACACCACCCAAACCATCCTGGCCACCACACTGCTTCAGGGCCTCTCCGACGTAGAGGGGCAGGCCCTCAGCGTCTCGGCCATTTCCGCCGATCACGGCCCCCTTTCAACGACTGACGGCGGGTGGATTTTCACGCCCACCAACAACTACAACGGATCTGTTACCTTAAGCTATTCTGTCACCGACGGCACCGACGTCACCTCCGGATTCACCCGTACCTTCAGCCTGAATGCCGCCAATGATGCGCCGGCGGGCACGCCCACCGGAGTGGTGGCTGACGGCAGCGAGGACACGGCCCAGCTCATCCTCGAATCCCTCCTGTTGGAAGGCCTGACCGACGTCGATGGCCAGACCCTGACCGTATCGGCCATCTCGGTGGATCATGGCACCCTGATCGCCACGACTGGGGGATGGACCTTTACGTCGGCGGCCAATTACCACGGCGCGGTGACCCTGACCTATTCCGTCACCGACGGCACCGACACACTGTCAGGCCTGACCCGCACCTTCACCCTGGCCTCCGTCAACGATTCGCCGGTGGGCGTAACGCCCGTCCTGGCCTCGGCCACAGAGGACGTGGCTTACACTGTGACAAACGCGCAGTTGCTTAACGGCTTTACCGATGTCGACGGCGACACATTGAGCGTCCAGAACTTCGCTGCGACCTATTCTGCCGGATATGTCGGCGGGACGCCGACGGCGGGTACGGCGGCGACGGCGAATGTCTATAGCGGCATCAAGCTCGCCGGCGGCAACTATGTCGAGTCCTACCGCTATTACAGCGGGGCCTTTGTCACCGTCAGCAAGATCTATGACACCGCTAACAACCTGGTTGCGACCATCAATGCCGGGGGTACGATGGTTGCGCTGGCAGACGGCAGTTTCGTCATACTGACGGCCGCGGGTTCCAGTCAGCTCGATGCCTACGCCACCCGATACAGCGCGACAGGCACCGTTTTGAACAGCCAGGTCGCGTTGACCAATAGCTCGGCTTTCCACGAACAGTATCTTGCCGCCACCGGTCTCAGTGACGGCGGCTACGCCCTGACCTGGACGCAATACCCCATCGCCGGCGGCAACCCCGTCGTCAAGTTCCGCACCTTCAATGCCGATGGAACGCCATCCGGTTCGGAAGTCTCCGCGACATCCGGCGCCGGCAATGCCCAGGTTAACTCACAGGTCGTTCAACTGTCCAACGGCACCATTGTCGTGAGTTGGTCACAGGACGGCGCCGACGGCAGCGGTTACGGTGTTCTCGCCCAACGGTTCACCGCGGCGGGGACATCTCTGGGTGACGCGACGGTGGTCAATACGCTGACAGCAAACCAACAACATGGCGTCCGAATGACGGCGCTCTCCGGCGGCGGCTATGTCGTGAGCTGGTCCGACAACACGGCCTGGGCCCGCAAGTTCCAGGTCTACGACGCCAGCGGCGTAAAGGTTGGCACGGAGACGACGCTGGCCAACACCTATGTGCACTGGCTGAATAATCAATCGGTGTCGCTGGCCTACGTGGCGAGCGAAATCTCGGCCCTGCCAGATGGCGGTTTCGTCATTGCGTCATGCGTGACCGACGGCAAGCAATTCAGTCTGTTCCGTTATGATGCCTCGGGTAACCTGTTGGGCTCGCCGTCTGGCATACCGACCGATGTGAGCAATGTGTTCAGCAGCAATCTCTACGCCTTTACCCTGGCGGATGGCTCTGTCCAAGTCATGTGGCTCAATGAAGGCAACGGCAACGCGTTGATGAACCGCAATTTTGCGGCCGGCGACGGCGGCACGGCTACGGTTTCGTTCAATTCCGGCACCAATACCTATTCGATTACCCGCCCCGCAGACACCAATGGCCTGTTGACCATCAGCTATGACGTCAGCGACGGCCAGGGTGGAACCAAGACTATCTCGACCACCCTGAACGTCAACGCGGTGAACGATGCGCCACGCGGGTCCGCAACGACGACGCTGACTGCGATCAACGAAGACGGCACGATCGTCGTTACCCGCGCCCAGCTCCTGGCCGGCTATTCCGATCCGGACACCGGCGCCAATCTCTCCATCCGCAACAACATCGTCACCACCAGCAGCGGCACAGTCAGCTACAATGGCAGCGCTGGAACCTGGACCATTACGCCGGCAGCCAATTACAACGGAACGGTCACACTCAGCTATACAGTCTGGGATGGTTCGGCCAATGCCACCAACGGCGGCTCGCTGACCGTCACGGTTAACGCTGTCAACGACAATCCGACCCTGACCAGCGCCAAGGCGACCGTCACCGGCACCGAAGATATTGCCAAGATCATTACCCTGGCTCAGCTTAAACAAGGCTATTCCGACGTTGACGGCGATACCTTGTCCATATCGGGCATTACCGCCGACCACGGTACCGTAACTCTCAACGGAGACGGTACCTACACCCTGACGCCGGAGGCCAACTATAGCGGCACGGTGACGTTGAGCTACACAGTCAGCGATGGCAATGGCGGAAGCCTTGCCGCCACTCTGGGTGTTTCGTTCGCAGCGGTCAATGACGCACCGTCCGGTACCCCTAACGGCACTGTGGCTGACGGGACCGAAGACACGGCCCAGACCATCCTGGCAGCAACCCTGCTGGAAGGATTCAGCGACGTGGAAGGTCAAAGCCTGTCCGTGTCGGCGATTTCAATTAATCACGGCGCCCTGGCCGTCACGACCGGTGGATGGATCTACACGCCGGACGCCAACTACAATGGCCCGGTGACCGTAACCTTCACGGTCAGCGACGGCAATGGCGGTACGCTAAGCGGCCAGACGCGTACCTTCATCCTGGGCGCGGTTAACGACGCTCCGTCTGCCACCACCGCGACTTTCTCCGTCTCAGAAGATGGGGCGTTGAACGGGAACCTGTCTGGTAGCGATATCGAAGGATCAGGGCTTTCCTATGCCTTGAGCGGCGGTCCATCCCACGGCACGCTGAACCTCAATTCGGATGGCACCTTCACCTACACGCCGGACGAAGACTACCATGGCAGCGATAGCTTTGCCTTCGTGGTCAACGACGGAACCGTCGACAGCGCACCGGCCACCGTCAACCTGACAGTTACCCCCATCAACGATGCGCCTTCGGGTACGCTCACCGGTACGGTTGCCGACGGGATCGAAGACAACTCCCAGACCATCCTGGCGGCGACCTTGCTGGAAGGCCTGAGCGATGTCGACGGCGACGACCTCACCGTCACAGCCATCTCGGTTGAACACGGGACGCTGACCGCCATAGACGGCGGGTGGACGATTACACCGGACGAGAATTACAACGGCGACGTTACGCTTACCTATACGGTCAGCGATGGAACGGCCGATGTCACAGGTCTGACCCGCACCTTCACGCTGGCGGCTGTCAATGACGCGCCGGCGTTCAGCGGTGAACTGTCACTGCCCGATGTTGCCGAAGGTGCCACGCCCTATGTCGCCATCGACGATCTGTTGTCCGTGGTCAGCGACGTCGATAGCGACCTGAGCATCACAGTGATCTCGGTGACCGATGGCTCCGGCAACGTCATCGGCACCGCCACCGGGTCCGGTGGTGTCTTGTCGGCGCCCTTGGCTGGATATGACATCGAACTGGCGGATGCCAATTACAATGGCGATGTCGTCCTGGTCTACACGGTCAGCGACGGCGAGCATTCGGTCGAGGCCACAGCACGCTATACCGTGACTCCGGTCAATGATGCACCTTCGGGCACGCTCACCGGCACGGTTGCCGACGGGACCGAAGACACGTCCCAGACCATCCTGGCAGCGACCTTGCTGGATGGGCTGAGCGATGTCGACGGCGACGACCTCACCGTCACAGCCATCTCGGTTGACCACGGTACCCTTACCGCCATCGACGGCGGGTGGACGTTTACACCGGACGAGAATTACAACGGCGACGTTACGCTTACCTATACGGTCAGCGATGGAACGGCCGATGTCACAGGACTGACCCGCACCTTCACGCTGGCGGCCGTCAATGACGCGCCGGCGTTCAGCGGCGAACTGTCACTGCCCGATGTGGCCGAAGGTGCCATGCCCTATGTCGCCATCGACGATCTGTTGTCCGTGGTCAGCGACGTCGATAGCGACCTGAGCATCACAGTGATCGCGGTGACCGACGGCTCCGGCAACGTCATCGGCAGAGCCACCGGGTCCGGTGGTGTCTTGTCGGCGCCGTTGGCTGGATATGACATCGAACTGAACGATGCCGACTACAATGGCGACGTCGCCCTGGTCTACACGGTCAGTGACGGCGAGCATTCGGTCGAGGCCACCGCTCGCTATACCGTGACTCCGGTCAATGATGCACCTTCGGGCACGCTCACCGGCACGGTTGCCGACGGGACCGAAGACACGTCCCAGACCATCCTGGCCGCGACCTTGCTGGAAGGGCTGAGCGATGTCGACGGCGACGACCTCACCGTCACAGCCATCTCGGTTGACCACGGTACCCTGAACGCCATAGACGGCGGATGGACGTTTACACCGGACGAGAATTACAACGGCGACGTTACGCTTACCTATACGGTCAGCGATGGTACGGCCGATGTCCCGGGCCTGACCCGCACCTTTACCCTGACAGGTGTCAATGATTGGCCCGAACTGGTAACGACCCCGGCGACGCTTATCGACGGAATAGAGGACACAGCCTTCACGTTATGGAAGGGGCCGCTGTCCTATGGCTATGCAGATCCCGAAGGTGAAAGCCTGACGGTCACAGCGCTTTCGGCCGATCATGCAACGGTGGTCGGAGAGGATGAGTCCGCCTTCACGCTTTCGCTGGAGCCAGACTTCCATGGGGTGCTGACCATCATCTACACCCTGAGTGATGGCCAAGGCGGTACGGTCGAGGTGACACGAACGGTTCAAATCCTGTCGGTCCCCGACATCATCATGGGCACCCCCGACTCCGAAACCGTGACGGGCACGGCCGATGCCGACGAAATTCATGCCCTCGCCGGTGACGATGTGGTCGATGGCCTGGGCGGCGGCGACATCATGTTCGGCGGCGCCGGCAACGACACTTATATCGTCAGGGACGGCGACGTCGTCTCGGAGGACCTGGATAGCGATGGCGACGACGGTGGCGTCGATCTGGTTCGTTCATTCGTCACACATGCGCTTGGCGATTATGTCGAAAATCTCGAAATGCTGGGGGCCGGTGCTGAATGGGGCATCGGAAACAGTCTGAACAACCGCATCACCGGCTCGGCCGCAGCCAACCTGATCGATGGCCGGGCCGGCGCCGACACCCTGACGGGTGCCGTCGGCAACGACACATATGTCGTCGATAACACTGGCGATGTTGTGATCGAGGCCGACGGAGACGGCAACGACCTGATCCTATCGTCAGTCAGCTACAGCCTGACCGCGCGCTATATCGAAACCCTGACCCTGACGGGTACCGCCAATGTAGACGCCATGGGCAATACGCTCGCCAACGCCCTTAACGGCAATACCGGCCATAACCGGCTGGATGGCGGCCTGGGCTTCGACACCCTGACCGGCGGCCAGGGCGACGACACCTATGTGGTCAACGTCGCGGGCGACATCGTCGTCGAACAGGCCGGCGAAGGTACCGATACGGTTGAATCGGCCGTCAACTGGGGGCTGGCCGACCATTTGGAGAACCTGGTCCTGACCGGCACCGCCGCCCTGCGCGGCACCGGTAACGCGCTGAACAACGTCATCACCGGCAACAGCGGGAACAACCTATTGCTGGGGGGGCTGGGTAACGACACCTACTACGTCCAGAACACCGGCGATAACGTCACCGAACTGGATGGCGAAGGCACCGACCTGATCTGGTCGAGCGTGAGCTACAACCTGACCGGCCGCTACGTCGAAACCCTCTCGCTGACCGGAAGCGCCAATATCGACGCGCTGGGCAATGGCCTGGCCAATACCCTGATCGGCAATGACGGCATCAATCTGCTGACCGGCCTGGCCGGACACGACCGCCTCGACGGCGGCCGCGGCGCCGACACCATGATCGGTGGCACCGGTAATGACACCTACGTCGTTGACGCGGCGGGCGATGTGACGACGGAAAACGCCAACGAGGGCATTGACCTTGTCGAAGCCCGCATCAGCTGGAGTCTTGGAGCCAACCTCGAAAACCTGACACTGATCGGTTCGGGCGACATCAATGCCACCGGCAATGCCTTCAACAACCTGCTGACCGGCAACGGCGGCCACAACCGCCTGGACGGTGGTCCAGGCATCGATACCCTGGCCGGCGGTGGCGGCAACGACACCTATGTCGTCCACTCGATCTCGGATGTTGTGACCGAAAACTCTGACGAAGGCACCGACACAGTTGAAAGCGCCATCGCCATGACCCTGGGCGGAAATGTCGAGAACCTGACCCTGACCGGTACGGCGACGATCAACGGCACCGGCAATGCGCTGAACAACGTCATCACCGGCAACAGCGGCGCCAACATCCTGGCCGGCGGACTGGGCGACGACACCTACTACATCCAGAACGCCGGTGACAACGTCGTCGAACTGGGGGGCGAGGGCAAGGACCTGATCTACTCTACAGTGACCTACACCCTGAACCAGCGCTACGTCGAAACCCTGGTCCTCACCGGTACGGCCAATATCAACGCCACCGGCAACACCAATGCCAACACACTGGTCGGCAATGACGGCAATAATATCCTCAACGGCAAGGCTGGCCCCGACCGGCTGACCGGCGGCCTGGGGGCGGACGTGTTTTTCTTCGAACTCGACTCGGCCAAGGATACCATCACCGACTTCTCGGCCGCCCAGAACGACAGCATCAATATCCATGCTTTCGCGAACGGCGCGGTCAATGCCGGCTGGGTCAGCCAGATCGGCGCAGATACAGTCATCAACCTGGGCAACGGCAATACGATTACGGTGCTCAACACCGTGCAGGCCGACGTGCTCAGCCACATCGTCTGGTGATCATGAACCGCTGCGGAACGCGCCGGCGTTCCGCAGTATCGCCTACATGTTCGGATAGTTCGGACCGCCGCCGCCTTCGGGCGTGGTCCAGACGATATTGCCCGTCGGATCCTTTATGTCGCACGTCTTGCAGTGAACGCAGTTTTGCGCGTTGATCTGCAAACGCGGCTTGCCCACATCCTGGCCGACAATCTCGTAGACCCCGGCCGGGCAGTAGCGTTGCGCCGGCTCGGCGTACTTGGCCAGGTTGATGTCGATCGGGATATGCGGGTCCTTCAGGACCAGGTGAACCGGTTGATCCTCCTCGTGGTTGGTCGAGGAGATAAAAACCGAGGACAGTTTGTCGAACGACAGGACGCCGTCAGGCTTGGGGTACTTGATCGGCTTGAATTCGGCCGCCGGTTTGATCGACTGGGCGTCGGACTTGCCGTGTTTCAACGTGCCCGAGCCGGTGAGCAGGCTGAAGCCGCCCAGCAGGCTGGTGGCGAACATCTCGACCCCGCCGACGATGGTGCCCAAGGTCGTCCCCAGCCGGGTCAGGATCGGCTTGACGTTGCGGACCAGCTTCAGCTCGCGCTTGATATCGGAATGGTCATAGGCGGTCTGGTAGCCGTCCAGTGTGCGCGGGGCTTCACCGGCCGTCAGGGCCTTGATGGCGGCGTCTGCGGCCAGGATGCCGCTCTTGATGGCATTGTGCGAGCCCTTGATGCGCGGGACGTTGACGAAGCCGGCCGAGCAGCCGATCAGGGCGCCGCCCGGGAAGACCAGCTTCGGCACAGACTGGAAGCCGCCTTCGTTGATGGCGCGGGCGCCATAAGCCACGCGCTGGCCGCCTTCCAGCACCTCGGCGATGATCGGATGGTGCTTGAAGCGCTGGAACTCATCATAGGGCGACAGATAGGGGTTCTGATAGTTCAGGTGGACCACGAAGCCGATCGAGACATAGTGGTCGCCGAAATGGTACATGAACGAACCGCCGCCGGTCTTCTCATTCAGCGGCCAGCCCAGGGTGTGCTGGACCAGGCCGGGTTTGAATTTCGACGGCGAAACCTTCCATAGTTCCTTGATGCCGAGGCCGTATTTCTGGACATCAGCCGTGGCGTCGAGGTCGAACTTGCGGATGACCTGCTGCGACAGCGAACCGCGCGCTCCTTCGGCGAAGAAGGTATATTTGGCCAGCAGGTCCATGCCGGGGACGTAGTCGGGCTTGTGGTGACCGTCGCGGCCGATGCCGGCGACACCGGCGACCACGCCCTTCACGGCGCCTTCTTCACCATAGAGAACTTCGGAACAGGCCATGCCGGGATAGACTTCGACCCCCAGAGCTTCCGCCTGTTCGGCCAGCCACCGCGTCAGATTGCCCAGAGAACCGACATAGCAGCCATGATTGCTCATATAGCCCGGCATGGGCAGCCAGGAGATGTCGAGCGCGCCCTGGGGGCCGAGATAGATGAACTTGTCTTCGCTGACCTTCGTGTCGAGCGGCGCGCCCAGTTCCTTCCAGTTCGGGAACAGTTTCGCCAGCCCCGAGGTGTCGAACACGGCTCCGGACAGGATATGGGCGCCGATTTCCGAGCCCTTTTCCAGCACGGCGACGGTGACCTCGATGCCGGCCTTCTGCGCCTTCTGTTTCAGCCGGATAGCCGCGGACAGCCCGGCCGGACCTCCGCCGACGATGACCACATCATATTCCATCGCCTCGCGTTCAACCGGCATATCGACCATAATTCGCTCTATCTCCCGACGGGTAGTCCCCGTTTTGTTTGAACTTGCCCGCGCGGCCCGCTATGACAGGCTTTGCGTTTTTGAAGGCCCCCCATGTTTCCGTCCGACGATCTGGCAAAGGAGATAGAGAGCTATCTCGGCTTTCTCATCGACCATGAGCTGGAAGAGTCTTACGCGAATGCGCCTCTTAATCGGACTCTGAGCGAAAATAAATCACCAAATCCGCGTGCCGCTGCGGCAGTCACGCAAATTCGTGTGACCCCTGTGGCTTCGGGGCCGCAAGGCGGCGCCGTCAACGCCTTGAAGCCGCAAAACCTTGCCGGGCTTGATACGGGCGCGGTATTGCACGAGGCGAAGCAACGCGCGGCGGCGGCGCGGTCGCTGGACGAGCTGTATGCCGAACTGGAGGCCTTCCAGCATATGCCGATGCGGCATGAAGGGGCGACCCAGATCGTGAAGTTCCGCGGCGCCGCCGATCCCGACCTGATCGTGGTCGGCGAAGGCCCGGATGCGGAGGAGGATGCGTCCGGTCAGGCCTTTGCCGGTAAGCCCGGCGCCCTGATCGACCTGGCGCTGGCGGCGGCCGGGGTCGAAGGACGGACCTTACTGACGCCCTGCGTTTTCTGGCGCCCGGCTGGTGGTCGGCCGCTGACGGATGAAGATATCAGCCTGACGGCGCCTTTCATGCAGGCCCTGATCCGGCTGGCCCAGCCCAAGGCGATCCTGCTTTTGGGCGCCGGCGCCGTGTCGGTGGTGCTGAACCTGGACCAGCGTTTAAGCGAGCTGCGCGGGCGCGTCGTCGGCTATCATGGCGAGCCGAATGTACCGTCCATGGCCAGCTACCCGGCCAACTTCCTGCTGCGCCAGCCGCTGGCCAAGGGATTGTTCTGGCGCGACCTGCTGCAATTGAAGGTTAATGCCGGTCTGTAAAGTCGAGTCAAAAGAAAGTGACTCAACCGGCTGGGAATGTGGCTTGCGGCATCACCCTTCCTGTCACAATGTTACGGTGACAATGCGCAATGGGTTGCCCAGGCGTAAAAGTTTCATTAGTCTCCCGTTCTTTCGGCCAGCCGGTCGCCGCCTCCAGGTGTAGTTTTGACGTCCAACCGCCAAACCCTGTGTTGTCTTGCCGCCGTGCTGATGGTTATGTCAGCGCCCGCCATGGCGCAGGATTTCCTGAACCCGGACTTTGCGGCCCCGACTGCGGCGGATGCCGCGACACCGGCGACCGACCAGACCATCATCGTCAACGAAGCGCCCCTGCCCTATGCCCTGGTCGCGGGCCAGGCCAAGACACCGAAAACGGCCGTCGCCCAGAGCCTGCCCCTGTCGCCCTGGGATGCCCAGCTCTACCAGGCCGCTTTCCAGATGATCGAGGCCGGCGATTTCGAGGCCGCCGACGCCAAGCTGGCCGAGGTCAAGGACCAGCGGCTGATGGGCTACGCCACCTTCAACAAACTGTTCCATCGCAAATACACCTCGACCTACGAAGAGCTGATGGCCTGGCTGGGCACCTATGGCGACCAGCCGATGGCGATGCGTGTCTGGGGCCTGGCCAAGCGCAAGAAACCCGATGGCGCTCCCGATCCGGCCTTCCCGTCCCTCGGAGCCGCGGTTCCGGCCGGCGAAATGGCCGCTACGGCCAACGGCGCAGTGCGCCTCAACGCTACAGGTTCGCTGAACAGCGCCCCCCAGGCGACCTACAATCCCGGTGCGCCGACCGGCGAGGAATTGACTCCCAAGTCGGCGCGGTCGGCCTATAACAACGGTCAGCTGGAACAGGCGGTCAAGCTGGGCAAACAGATCGGCGACCATTGGGTGGTCGGCCTGGCCAATTGGCGTCTGGGCCGCTACGACCAGGCCATGGCGGCGTTCAAGTTCGTCGCCAGCGATCCCAGCCAGAACGCGTGGAGCCAGTCGGGCGGCGCCTACTGGGCCGGCCGTGCGGCCATGAAGCTCGGCAAAAAGGACGAGGCCGAGGGTTACTTCAAGATCGCGGCCAGCTTCCCCTTCACCTTCTATGGCCTGGTGGCCGAACAACGTCTGGGCGTCACGCCCGCCGTGGCCCTGTCGAAGAAGGGTGAGTTGCCGACCTTCTCCGGCGAAACCCGCACGGCGGTGACCGCGGCCCTGGACGGTGACTTCGCCTGGACGCAGTCGCACCCCAAGGCCCAGCGGATGAACGCCCTGATCCAGGTCGGCCGCGTCGGCGATGCCCAGGACGAACTTCAGGCGGCTATCCAAAGCGCCACAAGTGGTGAAGAACGCGATCGCTGGCTGGCCCTGTCGGCCCAGACCCAGATCCCGGTCAGCCAGCTCAAGCGCACCGACAAGCTGTTCGATGCCACGCTGTATCCGATCCCCGATTTCGCCCCCAAGGGCGGCTATACGGTGCCGAAGGCGCTGATCTATGCCTTTGCCCGCAAGGAAAGTAAGTTCAACCCAAAGGCCTATTCCTATTCCGGCGCCTACGGTTTGCTGCAGCTGATGCCGGCAACGGCGGCCCTGGTCGAGAACGATCCCAGCTTTACGGCCACGCCGAAGCAACTTCTGACGCCGGAGGTCAATCTGCGGGTCGGTCAGAAATACATCCAGCGCCTGTTCGACGCCAAGGTGATCGAGGGCGACCTGCTGCGGACGATCGCTGCCTATAATGCCGGTCCGCGGCCGGTGAAGGACGCCGTCGACAGCCTGGGGCCGGATGCCGATTCCCTGCTGTTCCTGGAGTCGATCCCGGTGGCCCAGACCCGGCAATATGTCGAGGAAGTCGCCGCCAACTATTGGATCTATCGCCAGTTGATGGGCCAGCCGACCAAAACCCTTGGCATGGCAGCTAACGACGCGCGGATCATCGACGCTTCGGCGGATAAGTAAGAAGCTTACGCCGCCCGCTTGACCATCGGCGGTTTCGGCGGAACACCCAGCAGATACAGCATGAACCGCGCACTCTTGGTCATCAGGCCGACCGCCCAGCCGCGCGCCTTGAACCGGCGGGCATTGGTGGTGAGCGAGGTCGTCATCGGCCGCAGCCGCGCCCGTCCCAAGGCCATAGCCAAGGCCACGTCCTCGAACGCCGCCTGGTCCTTGTATCCGCCGACACAGTCATACAGGGCGCGCGACAGCAGCAGGCCATGGTCGCCGCTGGGCATGGCCAGCCAACGCGAGCGCAGGGACAGCAGCTCGGCCCATAAAGAGGCCAACCACGACGGGTCATCGAACTTCAGGTGGAAGAAGCCCGCTTGGGTGGGATGCTTGTTGATATGGTTCTGGACCTCGTCCATCCAGCCGTCGCCCAGTTGCGAATCCGAATGCATGATCATGATCCAGTCGCCTTTGGACGCGCGGCAGCCCTGCCACAGTTGAAGGCCGCGCGCGGCATCGGTCCGGATGATCTTGCACCCGGTCGATTCGGCGATTTCCAGGGTCGAATCCTCCGACCCGCCGTCGACAATGATCACCTCGCGAATCAGCCCTTCGACGACACCCGGCACGAGCGACGACAGGGTGCGCACCAAATGGTCTTCGGCGTTCAGGACAGGCATGACAATGGAAATCACGTACGCGACTCTCTGAGAACTTCTGTAACTTAAGGGGCTAATTTTTAGCGAGAGAAGACGCCCACCAGCTCCACGTGGGCGGACCACAAGAACTGATCTATCGGCGTCACCCTGTCCAGCGAAAAACCTGCGTTCACAAGGATTTTAGCGTCACGGACAAAGGTCTGTGGATTACAGCTCACCGCCACGGCGCGGGCGACGGTGGAGCGGGCGATTTCGGCGGCCTGGGCTTCAGCGCCGGCGCGAGGCGGGTCGAAGACGATGGCGTCGAAACCCTTCATTTCCTCGGCCACCATCGGCCGGCGGAACAGGTCGCGGACCTCCGGCGTGATGGTTTTCAGCCCCGGCGCCGAAGCCAGGGCCGCTTTCAGCGCCGCCACGGACGGCGCAGCGCCGTCGGCGGCATAGACCACGGCGGTTTCGGCCAGGGGGAAGGTAAAGGTGCCTGCGCCGCAGAACAGATCGGCGACCTTCTTCGCGCCGGCGACGGCCTGCGTGACCAGTGAGGCCATGGCGGCTTCAGCCTGTGGCGTGGCCTGTAGAAAGGAACCCGCCGGCAGGGCCACGGTTGCCTTGCCGAAACGCACCCGGGGCTGACGCGCCTGATAGAGGATGTCGTCGCCCAGGGTGACGCGGGCGAAGTCAGCTTCTCCGGCCGTCATCGCCACCTGCATGCGGGCATCGGCCGACAGTCCACCGGTGCGGGTACGCTCGACGCCGGAAATGTCGATGTCGAGCCCCGTCAGGGAGGCGGTCACATGCAGGATCGGCGCCGACTTGGGGTGTTCGAACAGCGGCGCCGCCAGTTGCCGCAGCATGGGCAGGGCCGCGACAATGGCTGGATCCGAGATCGAACAGACCTCGATCGGCACCAGCGACCACGACCGTCGTGCCTTGAAACCGATCTGGATGTGCTTGCCCTGTTTGCGGGCGTGCAGACCGACACGGCGTCGCGACTGCGGCGGCGTGGTGAAGCCCGGCAGAACCTCGGTCTCCAGCCCGCCACGGCGCAGTTGGGCTTCGACCACCTCGCGCTTCCAGGCGCTGTAGGCGTCCAGGTCCCAGTGTTGCAGGGTGCAACCGCCGCAGGCCGAGAAATGCGGGCACGGTGGGGTGACGCGCTGCGGACTGGCGTCCATGACCTCGACCAGTTCCGAACGTTCCTTACCCTGGTGCACCAGGACCCGTTCGCCGGGCAGGGTCAGGGGCACGATCAGGCCGCCGGCGGTAATACCGTCGCCCTGGAAGCCGACCTTGTCGATAAGTGCTTCGAAATCCGCCATGACTGCCTGTTGTAAAAAGGGAGACGCCCAATAAGGCCCCTGCCATCCTATGTCAAATTCGCCTGGAAGGCGTACCCTGTTTGCCTCGTCCACGCACGCGGCGAAAATGGCCGCGACGGGTGGGCGTCGCTTTCCATAATTCGTTCAGGATATTTCGAACATGACCAGGTTGAAGTCCGCACTGTTAACCATGATCCTGTCGGCCACGGTTGCCGCCGTCGCCCTCCCCGCCGCCGCCCACTGCCCCGACGGCAAGGCTCACAGCCATAAGACGGTGAAAAAGAAGGTCAAAAAAGCCAAGGCCGTGGCCTGCAACTGCGACAAGCCTGTAAAGGCGTCGCCTGTGAAGGCCAAGGCGGTAAAGGTTAAACGCAAAACCTCCCACCCTGCCCCGGCGCCCAAGCCGCGCGACTATGCCTGGCGCAGCAGCGACACCTATTTCAACGACCACAGCGAGCGCAGCCCGGGTGTCGACCTGAACCGGACATCGTGGGAATCGTCGACCGTCACCACCCGCGTTGTGTCGCGCCGCGTGGTCTATATCCGCCTGGAAGACGGCCGGCTGCTGCGTGATCGTGACGACTGCCGCGACCAGCGTCATCACCACGTCTGGCAGGCTTATTGATTCTTTGTACGAAAAGCGAAGATCGGCATATCTTCCTGCGGCGCAACGACCGACATAAAAAGGGTTAATGTCCTTTTCGGTCGAGGCTTCCCATGCCGCACTCACCTCTTATTCGTACCGCTGCAGTGGCCCTGGCGCTCCTGATGGCGGCGCCTGTCGCCATGGCGCAGGATTATACCGAAGATGGCTACCGCCGCGACGACGGCCGCCGCAGCGACAATGATTATGACCGCCGTGACGACCGCGTGCCCTATGCTGGCGCCGATCTCGCCTATGATTATCTGAGCGGCGAATATTATCGCTACGAAGGCCCGCGCCAGCAGGATCCACGGGCGCGCGAACAGACCGGCTATCGCGACGGCACGCTACACACCAAGCCCAACCACGGTTACTATGCCGGCGTGAACTGGTTCGGCGGCCATCGCCGCTATCGCGGCTGCGGCTGCTCGGCCTGGTATGGCCGCAGCCATGGTTATTATCGCGGATCGTCCTACGAACCCTATGAACGCAGCAACGGCTATTTCGAGCGCTACGCCAGCAGCAACAGCAATGACTGGGGCTATCGTGATCGCCGGCAGTATCGCTTCTACAACTGGGGGTATTGACCCTGACAAACCCCGCTTCGGCGGGGTTTTTTATGGCCATAACAAAGTTCGCTTTATGAACGAAGATGAACGAACCTATCAAGCACCGTTCATATTCGCTCCTTTATACAGGTCACATCAGCCGGCGGTGAGATCACCTGACCCGGTAAACCTCCGGGAAGGAACCCACACCATGATCCGCATGACCGCGACCCGCAAGTTGATCGCCGCTGCCATTACCGCCACGGCCATTGCCGGCTTCGCTCTGCCGGGCATCGCCTCGGCCGAAAGCTGCCGCGGCCAGAAGAAGGACGCTCAGCGCAATGGCGCCATCGCCGGTGCCGTGATCGGCGCCGCGGTCGGTGGCACGGCCTCCAACACCCGCAACAAGGGCCTGGGCACCGTGGCCGGCGCCGTTGTCGGTGCGGCCGTCGGTTCCTCGATTGCCAAGAACAACACCAAGTGCCGTTACGACTACGGCTACAACGACTATTACGACAGCGGTTACAATAATAACTATGACAATGGTTATGACCGTTATGACGACCGCTACGACCGCCGCGATGACCGTTACGACCGTCGTGACGACCGCCGCCACAGCCGTCATGACCGCCGCGACGATCGTTACGACCGCCGCTACTAAGCTTTTCTGATCAGATCCCTGAACGCCTCATGCCCCACCCGTGGCATGAGGTCTGGAAGCCCGATGCATCCCCCCGCGCATCGGGCTTCATTTTTTGCCGCTCAAGCGCCGCGAGGCTCGCGCAAACGTGCGCGGCGGGCAGTCGCCCGCTGGAAAAGTAGGTTTTATTTCTTCGGCGTCCGCCATGACAGCAGCATCGCGCCCCAGAAGTTCCACACCGAGCTCAGCACGGCGGCCAGGATACCGGCCGGGAACCAGTGGATTTTCAGTTCTTCCTTCATGAACAGCGCCAGGGCCAAGCTGATCAGGGCACCGACCGAACAGGCGACATAGAAGCCCAGCAGGCCGCGCAACAGGCCCCAGCCCTGAAGGCGTTTGTCGCGGAAGGTCAGGATGTTGTTGATGAAGAAGTTCCAGGTCATGGAAATCAAGATCGCCAGGCTGTAGCTGACCACGTCGTCGGTCCGGAACTGGAAGCGGTATAGCGGCAGGTAACTGCCATCGCGGAACAGCAGGTGGGCCAGGATCAGGACCGCCGAATAGACGACGACGCCGCTCAAACCCACGCCGACAAACATCACGAACCGCGCCGGCAACAGACCACGGCTGCCTTTTTCGATCAGCACGGCGACCAGGTCGAGAACGACGCGCACATCCAGCTTCGACTCGCCGCCCTGGCGCTGGCGCAGCGACGCCTTGACCTCGGCAAAACGCGGCTTGATCTTGCTGGACGAAGCGATGTCGAGCAGAATCTTGAAGCCCAGGCCGGTCAGTTTCTGACGCGCCGACAGGTAATAGTCGCGCGTCATCATGAAACAGCCGCTCATCGGGTCGGACAATGGCACTTTCAGGATCAGGCCGGTTGCCCAGGTAAAGGCCTTGGAGCCCAGGTCGCGGATACCGCTCAGGCCGGTTTCGGTCTTGCCGATATAGCGCGACACGCAGACTAGGTCCTTGTCGCCCTTCAGGATCAGTTCGGCCAGTTCGCGGATGGCGGCCGGGTCGTGCTGACCGTCGCCATCCATGACACCTAAGAACCGACCGCGCGCGATGTCCCAGCCCTTCATGGCGGCCGAGGACAGGCCGCGCTCACCAACGCGGACATGCAGGCGGACATTGGGACGGGTGGCCGCGACGGCGCGGACCTCGTCGGCGGTATTGTCCTTGGAATCGTCATCGACCACGATGATCTCGTGGCTGATCCCCGCCCCCCCATCCTTCCCACTGAGAATGTCACAGATCTCCTCGATGACGGCGCGGATGGCGGCGCCTTCGTTCAGGGTACAGATGACCAGGCTGAGATCGGGAGCGTTCGGATCGACCGGAGCAGACGAAGGGGTGAGAGTATCGGTCGACAAAAAAAGCTCCATTAAAAGCGTTCCGCTCCATAATGGTTTCAGCGGCGGAAAACAATGGCCTGCTTGTGCGGCTATCCTGAGGCGGCTACAGAGGAACAGCCTTGTGGAAAGCCCAATGAAGATCGCCATCGTCCTGCCGCCGGAGTTCAAGTTCTGCGCCCGCCGGCCCCATTCCATCGAAACCGTCATCCGCACCTTTGCCGCCTATAATCCGTGGGGGCATGAGTTGCGCATCTTCTGCGACTGTGGCGCCGAGGCGCGCTGCGACATTCCGGTGGTGGAATTACCTGTCGGCGCAGGCCGTTCTGCGCGGCTGAAGGCGGCGGTGGCGGCGTTAAAAGATTTCGAACCGGACTATATCGAAGTCCATCATGAGGCGCGGCTGGCGAACCAGATCGCCCGCGCCCTACCCGCCGTCCCGACCACCATCTACCGCCACAACTATATCAAGCCGCCGAAGAACATCTTCCAGCGCCTCGACCAGAACTGGCGCTACGGCGCGCTGGACCGGTTTCTGTTCGTCAGCAATGACACCCGCGCGCATTTTCTGGAGGCGTTTCCAAAGTTCGCCCCGCGCGCTTTTTCGATCTTCAACCCGATTGATGCCGCCAAATGGACCGGAGATCCGGAGGCCAAGGACAAGACCATCGTCTTTGCCGCCCGCGCCATCGTCGAAAAGGGCCTGGAACCGCTGTGCGACGGCCTGGCGGAGGCCCTGCCCCGGCACCCGGACTGGAAGGCCATGCTGATCCTCAGCGCCTTTGACGACGCCAACACCTGGGCCCAGGCACAGGTCGCCAAGCTGAGAGGTCTGGAAGATCAGGTGAGCATCCTGACCAACCAACCCTTGGCGGTCGTACAGGCAAACCTCGCCAGGGCCGCCATTTCCGTGATCCCGTCCGTGTGGAAAGACCCCTTCCCGCTTTCGGCGTTAGAGGCCCATGCCGCCGGTACGGCGGTGATCTCGTCGGGAACCGGTGGTCTGCGCGACATCAGCGGCGACCAGGCCGTCTATCTCGACAAGGTCGAAGGTCCCGATGTCGCGGCGGCGATCGATCGGCTGATCGGTGATCTTGGTCTGCGTCGGCAATTGGCGGCCTTTGGTCAGGCCCGCGCCCGGGTCGAACACACCATTCCGCGGCGCGCCGAAGAACTGAACTCCATCCGCGAAGGCGCCGTCGCCGCCCGGAAAGCATCATGAAGATCGCCATCGTCCTGCCGCCGGGCTATACCTTCTGCGCCGTCGAGCCCAACTCGATCGAGACGGTGATCCGTACGCTTTCGGCCGGCAGCACGGATGACATCCGGGTTTTCTGCGAAACCGGCGCCAAGGCGCGGGACGATATCCCGGTGACCGAGATCGATCCCGGCGGCAACCGACTGGTCCGACGCAAACGGATGATCGACGCCGTGAAGGCCTTTGCCCCCGACTATATCGAGTTCCACCAGCACGCCATCTCGGCCTCGGCGATCGCTGGCGCTTTGAAAGCGATCCCGAACAGCCTGTATCGCCACAACTACGTCAAGAAGCCGAAACACCTGATCGATCGCTGGCGTAACGTCTGGCGCAACCGTTCGTTCAACAGCTTCATCTTCGTCAGCGAAGCGGCCAAGGCGAACTTCCTCAGCAACTACCCGCAATATGCCGGGCGGACCTATGCGGTGGCCAATCCAATCGACGCGTCGCTCTGGCCGGGCGATCCTTTGGTCAAAGACAATACGATCATCTTCTCCGGCCGGGCGGCGCCGGAAAAAGGCCTGGCGCCCCTATGCGACGCCCTCGCCGAGGTCCTGCCGCGCCATAGCGAGTGGAAGGCCGTGCTGGTGCTGAACCGGTTCGGTGTCCATGGTGATTGGGCCCAGGCGCAGATCGACAAGCTGCCGTCTGCACAGGTCACGGTGCTGAAGGACCAGCCCCTGGATGCGGTCAAGGCGCAGATGAAATCCGCCGCCGTTGCCGTCATGCCGTCGGTGTGGGAGGAACCCTTCGGTCTGGTGGCCTTGGAAGCCCATGCCGCCGGCTGTGCCGTCGTGTCATCAGGCAGCGGCGGCCTGCGTGAAGCCTCCGGCGAGCATGCCGTCTATGCACCGGACGTCACTGGCCAGGCTCTGGCCAAAGGTCTGGAGCGGCTGATCGACGATGAAGCCCTGCGGCTGAATCTCGCCCACTCCGGCCAGGCGTTCGTACGTGAGATTCACACCCGCGACCATCGTGCCACTCAGCTACGCAACATCCGCCAGGAGATCGTGGCCAAGGCAAAAGCCTAGACTACCCGGCTTTCAACAGTCTCCCTGCCAGCCAGCGCCGAAGCGGTTCGTCGTACAGCTTGAGGCAGGCCCAGGCGATGGCGACGGCCGCCACGAAGACACCCGCGCCGACCAGCGCGCCTTGTTCCGGCGGAATTTTCTTATCCACCACCCAGCCGGTGTAGATGTAGATCAGCGGATAGTGAGTGATATAGAGCGGATAGGACAGGTCGCCGAAGAAGCGCGCCATGCGCACCGAAACGCCATCGACGTCTTTTTCGCCGGCGCCGATCGCCACGATCAACGGAAACAGCAGGATCACGCAGGCCGAGTCGTAGATACCGTTGAGCCACAGCTTGTCGGTCCCGCCGAAACGCGGCAGAGCCAAGGCTACGATGAGCAGCAGGCTGCAGACCGCGAAGCCGTTGGGCACCTTGATACGCCTGCCCAGCCGCATCAGCAGGACACCGGCAAAGAACGGGAACATAACCCGCGTCAGGCCGATATGAATGCCTTGCGGATCCAGAGACCAGCCGCCGATCAGATCGCCGCGCGGGCCGAAGACGGCCAGGTAAATGACGGCCACACCGGCCAGGGCCACCAGGACGCCCAATGCCTTGTTCGACAGTTTGCGGACACCGACCGCATAGAGAATGTTGGCGACATATTCGTAGAGCAGCGACCACGCCGGACCATTGACCGGGTGAGTCTCGTTCCAGCCGCGGATATCGGCGGATGGCGGCAAGGGAATCATGGTCATGCCGATCACCATGACCAGGACCACCTGCCACGCCGGGGTTCCCGCGATTTTCGGGAAGATAGAATAGTCCTGAAAGAAAAACAGCGCCGCGCCGATCAGGCTGCCCATGATGATCATCGGCTGCAGCCGGACCAGACGGCGTTTGTAGAAATCCCACTGGGTCATGTTGGCCAGCCAGCGGTCATCATAGGCATAGGCCACGACAAACCCCGACAACAAGAAGAAGAAGTCCACCGCCAGATAGCCGTGATTGATGATCTGCTTCTGGGCGCTTCCGCCGGAATAGGCTTCGAACAGGTGGAACACCACCACCATAAGTGACGCCACGCCACGCAGGCCGTCCAGGATGACAAAATGGCTCTTGGCGGGCGTGATGGCGGTGGTAGAGGGTTGCATGAGTCTTCCCGGCATTTTTTGTCTATTGCCATGCCAAATCAAAGTCTTGGCCGGCCCATACAGCATGCCATTGGTTGCAGCCGACGTACAGCGGGATACCATTCTTTGCACATGGCGCATGGTCGCTCTTGCGTTTCAGCGAAAGCGTGAAAGTATGGTACGACAAATCAGAATATGGGTCTGCAAAAGAGACCGGAGGAAACCATGACAACACGCCGGCAGGTCTTACAGGGGCTGATTTTCAGCCTGGGTGGTGCGGCGGCCCTGTCCGCCTTTCAGAATGCCGAAGCCGGTGAAAAGAAGGCCGGCTTC
Organism: Asticcacaulis sp. AC460; assembly: GCF_000495795.1. Lineage (GTDB taxonomy): Bacteria > Pseudomonadota > Alphaproteobacteria > Caulobacterales > Caulobacteraceae > Asticcacaulis. The sequence continues at coordinate 67,045 of NZ_AWGD01000009.1, read as the reverse complement.
TACAGCGCGGATGAACTGGCGCTGGTCACCTTCCTGGCCGATAGCGTCATCCCGCGTACCGACACACCGGGCGCTATCGACGCCGGCGTCCCCGCCTATATGGACCATTTGCATCTGACCTGGGCTTCCGCCAAGACGCAGGCTGAGCATCGTGGGCAACTGGCCGGGATCAAGGCGAAACTGGACGGCTTTGGCGGACGCAACGTCAACGCCCTGAAGCAGCTCGACACCGCCGCCTTCGCAGGAAATGACCATTGGGATTACCGCTCGGTGAAGTCGCTGATCGCCACGGTCTATTACCTGTCGGAGCCCGGCGCGACGGAGGAACTGCACTACGAACTGGTGCCCGGCCGGTGGATCGCTTCGGCGCCGATCGGCGAAATCGGCCGGACGTGGGCACAATAAACGGCGCAATAACGAAAACGATTACAGGTGAGCGTGATGAACGACGAATTCGATGCCATCGTCATAGGTTCCGGCATGAGCGGCGGATGGGCCGCCAAGGAACTGTGCGAAAAGGGCCTCAAGGTCCTGGTCCTGGAACGCGGCCGCGAGCTGAGCGTGGAGAAGGACTATTCCGACATGCTGTCGCCGTGGGAGCTGCCCAACCTCGACCGCATCAATGAGGAAGAGCTGAAGACGCACTACCCCGTCGCCGCCGAGTCGGTGGGCTATGCGCTGCACGAAACCACCAAGCAGTTCTGGGTTAAGGAGGACGAACAACCTTACGAAACCCCAGAAGGCGCGCCGTTCGAATGGCTGCGCGGCTATCACAGCGGTGGCAAGTCGTTGATGTGGTCGCGCCAGTCCTACCGCTTCGGGCCGCAGGATTTCGAGTCCAACAAGAAGGACGGTCACGGAGTCGACTGGCCGATCCGTTATGACGACCTGGCGCCGTGGTACGACCATGTCGAACGCTTCGCCGGCATTTCGGGCAATCGCGACGGTATCCCCAGCCTGCCCGACGGCCAGTTCCAGCCGGCCTTTGAATTGACCCAACCGGAAAAGGCGTTTGCCGAACGAGTCAACAAGGCCTTTCCATCGCGGCACGTGATTGCGGCGCGCGTCGCACACCTGACCCAGCCGACCCAGGAACAGATGGACCTGGGCCGCGGGCCGTGCCAGGTGCGCAACCACTGCCATCGCGGCTGTTCGTTCGGAGCCTATTTCTCATCGGTTTCGGCAACCCTGCCCGCGGCCCGGCGGACCGAGAACCTGACCCTGATCAGTTACGCCATCGTCCAGGCCATCGACTACGATCCGGTGTCGAAGCGCGCCACCGGCGTTCGAGTGATGGATGCCAATACCCGCGAGACCAAAACCTACACCGCGCGCATCATCTTCCTGAATGCTTCGACCGTGGCCTCGACCCTGATCATGCTGAATTCAAAGTCGGAAGCCTTCCCGACCGGCCTGGCCAACAGCTCCGGCCAACTGGGCCACAACCTGATGGATCACTTCGGCGGCGCCGGCGCCGGTGGCGAATTGCCCGAGTTCGACGCCTATTATCATGCCGGCCGGCGGCCGGGCGGTATCTACGTCGCCAACTACGCCAATATCACCGAGCACGACAAGCCGTTCCTGCGCGGATACGGCTTCCAGGGCGGATCCTCGCGGCCGGGCTGGACGGGTAATCGGCCGGGGATCGGAGAGGACTTCAAGCAGGCCAACCGCACACCCAAACCCTGGACGATCGGCATCAACGCGTTCGGCGACATGCTGCCCAACTTCCGCAACAACATCAGCCTGCATCCCACAAAGACGGACAAGTGGGGTATGCCGGTCGCCGTCATCGACTGCCGGCTGGGCGAGAACGAACTGAAGATGATGCAGGCGGCATCGAAGGACGCCCTGGCCATGATGAAGGCGGCCGGCTGCACGAATATCTGGTCGTCGGAAGACAGAGGCGTGACGATGGAATCCCTCACTTCGCCCGGGAACAAGATCCACGAAATGGGCACGGCGCGGATGGGTCGCGATCCAAAGACCTCAGTGCTGAACGGCTGGTGTCAGTCGCACGACGTGCCCAACCTGTTCATCACCGACGGCAGTTGCATGCCCAGTTCGGCGGTGCAGAACCCGTCATTGACCTATATGGCACTGACGGCGCGCGCCGCCAACCACGCGGCGGAACTGGTGAAAGCAGGCGTGTTGTAGGACATCCTGAAGGTCGTGCTTAAAGCGCGACCTTCAGGCGTTCCAAAGCTGCCGCGAGCTTGGCCTTGCCGCTTTCGGCTTCGGCCAGGCGTTCGCGGTTCTCTTCGATCACCTCCTCCGGCGCCTTCTTGACGAATTCCGGGTTGTCGAGCTTGCGCTTCACCCCGTCGATCGACTTGTCGAAGGCCGCAATGTCCTTCAACAGGCGTGCCTGCTCGGCCTTCAGGTCGATGAACTCGGCAATGGCCAGGTGCGCTGTCGCCTCACCGGCCACGAACGGCACCGAACCCGCCGCCGCTGTCTCGGCCGCCTCGACCTTTGACAGACGGCCCAGGAACAGGATCAGGTCCTCGTGCGTGGCAATGCGCGACCGCGTCACATCCGAAGCGCCGGTCAGGGCCAGGGGCGCCCGCGCCGAACCCGGCACGTTCATCTCCGACCGGATCGAGCGGATCTCAGTGATCAGGTCGATCAGCCAGTTGATTTCCTCATCGGCTTCGGCATCGATCGCCGAGGCGTCGGCCTTCGGCCAGGCCCGCGTGATCAGCATCCCTTCCCCACCCGTCTGCTGCCACAGCTCTTCGGTGATGAAAGGCATGACCGGGTGCAGCATGACCATGGCCTGGTCCAGCACCCAGGCCGTCACGGCGCGGATCTCGGTCGTGGCGGTTTCATCGTCCCCGTTCAGGATCGGCTTGGCCAGTTCCAGGTACCAGTCGCAGAAGACGTTCCAGATGAACCTGTACAGGATGTTGGCAGCGTCATCGAAGGCACAGGCCTCCAGTGCCGCCGTCAGGGCAGCCTGAGTCTTCTGGACCTCGCCGCGAATCCAGCGCGACAGGGTCAGCTTGGCCGATGCCGGATCAAAGCCGTCGACGCGCGCGCACTCGTTCATCTGGGCAAAGCGCGTAGCGTTCCACAGCTTGGTGCCGAAATTGCGATAGCCTTCAATACGTTGCTTCGACAACTTGATGTCGCGGCCCTGCCCCGACATGGCGGTCATGGTGAAGCGCAGGGCGTCGGCGCCGAACTCGTCGATCAGGACCAATGGGTCCATGACATTGTTCTTGGATTTCGACATCTTCTGGCCCTTCTCGTCGCGGACCAGGGCGTTGATGAAGACGCGCTTGAACGGCGCTTCGCCGGTGAAGTGCAAACCCATCATCATCATCCGGGCAACCCAGAAGAAGATGATGTCGAATCCGGTGATCAGGGTGTCGGTCGGGTAGAAGCGCTTCAGGTCTTCAGTCTGATCGGGCCAGCCCATGGTCGAGAACGGCCACAGGGCCGACGAGAACCAGGTGTCCAGGACATCCTCATCCTGCTTCAGCGGAGTCGCGTTGCCGTAATGGGCCTGGGCGGCCTTCTCGGCTTCGGCTTGTGACATCTCGACGAAGATGGTGCCGTCCGGACCGTACCAGGCCGGGATACGGTGGCCCCACCACAGTTGACGCGACACGCACCACGGCTCGATGTTGCGCATCCATTCGAAATAGGTCTTTTCCCACGACTTCGGTTCGAAGACGGTGCGGCCGTCCTCGACCGCACGCACGGCTTCCTTGGCCAGTTCGCCGGCATTGACGTACCACTGGTCGGTCAGGAAGGGTTCTATGACCACGCCGGAACGGTCGCCGTGCGGCACCATATGGCGGGTCTTTTCGATGGCCTTCAGCCAGCCCTCTTCCTCGGCGCGGGCGATGATCGCCTTGCGTGCCGCGAAGCGATCCTCATTTTCGTAAGGCGCAACGATGATCCGCGCCATCTCGTCCATGACATTGATCTGCTCCAGGTCATGGCGCTTGCCGACCTGGAAGTCGTTGAAGTCGTGCGCCGGCGTGATCTTGACCGCGCCTGAGCCCTTTTCCGGATCGGCATAGTCGTCGCCGACGATGGGCACACGACGGCCGGTGATCGGCAGAATGACCGCTTTGCCGATCAGCCCCTTGTAGCGTTCGTCCTCGGGATGAACGGCGACACCGGAATCACCCAGGAGGGTTTCGGGCCGAGTCGTGGCGACGACGATATAGTCGCGCGTCTCCGGCGTCTCGTTGCCGTCCTCGTCCTTGACCGGATGCTGATAGGTGACGCCATCGGCCAGTTGATAGGCGAAGTGCCAGTAATGGCCGTCAACCTCTTTCTGCTCGACTTCCAGGTCGGAGATGGCGGTCTGGAACTGCGGATCCCAGTTAACCAGACGCTTGTCGCGGTACATCAGCCCATCGCGATGCAGTTGCACGAAGACCTTGCGGACCGCAGCCGACAGGCCGTCATCCAGGGTGAAGCGTTCGCGCGACCAGTCGCACGAGGCCCCCAGGCGACGCAACTGACGGACGATATTGCCGCCGGATTCGGCCTTCCACTCCCACACCTTGGCGACAAAGGCCTCACGGCCCATATCGCGGCGGCCGATATTACCGGCGGCGGCCAGTTGCCGCTCGACCACCATCTGGGTCGCGATACCGGCATGGTCGGTCCCGGGCAGCCACAGGGCAGCCTTGCCGCGCATACGCTCAAACCGGGTCAGGACGTCCTGCAGGGTATTGTTCAGGGCGTGGCCCACGTGAAGGTTACCCGTCACATTGGGCGGCGGAATGACGATGGAAAAGGTCTCCGCCTTGGGGTCGTCGATCGGCGCAAATACGCCCGATGTCTCCCACATCTCGTACAGACGGGGTTCAACGGCGGCGGGATCGAAGGTCTTTTCCAGCATGGTCTTTCAGACAGTTTAAAATGAAAAAAGCGGCGTCACAGGACGCCGCTCTTATCAGGTGGATTGGAGGAAATCCAGTTTTACCGGCGGCCCTGTCGTGCAATGCGTTCGACTTCGGCACGTACGGCTTCTTCGACGATGGCCGGCAGATGCGAGTCCAGCCATTGCTGCAGCAGAGGGCGCAGCAGGTCCTTGGTGACGTCTTCCAGGGTGCGGTCGCTATGCGGAACCAACAGGGACGAGGTCAGCGAACCGAAGGCCGAGGCGGCGCTCGATTCGGTACGCTCGCTCACCAGCGACTCGCGACGCGGTTCGGGCTTGTAGACCGGTGCAGGCGCGGGTGCGGGCTCCGGCTTGATCGGTTCATAGGCTTCAATGTCGCCGATCGAAATGCTGGGGGACGCATCATAGGTTTCGGTCAGCTCCAGAACGTCCTCTTCGGGCTCTTCTTCGATGACCGGCAAGGGTTCGGGCTCCGGTTCCGGCTCAGGGGCCGCGGCAACCGGCGCGGGCTTCTCGGCCTCCGGCGCATCATCTTCCGAGATGATACGGCGGATAGAGGCGAGAATTTCCTCCATAGTCGGTTCGTGTGCGGATTGTTCTGCCATGTTTTTAAGCGCCTGCGAATCGGATTTCAAAACTGAAGTCGCGGTAAGGGTGCCACGTGTTCGCCGTGCTTGGCAACTCTCAAGACAGGGTTTGCGGGGCGAATTTCGTCGAAAAGGCTAATTTTTCTGTGATAAAGCGAGCGCCTGCGACGGATCGCAGGCGTCACGTCGCATAAAAAACCAATGCGGAATTACTTGTTTCCGCCGGCCGCCAGACCATCTACCGCGCGCGACACGGATTCCAGCGGCGTCCAGCCCTTCGACTTGACGCTATCCAGGTTTTCCTGCGGGTCGTAGACCTCGATATCTGGCACAAAGGCCTGGACCGTCATGCCGCCCATAACCGACAGAAGCTGGCTGGCGGCGACATACTGGGTGCGCTCGGCCTCCAGCAGCTGCAGCTGGGCCGACTTCAGTTCCTGCTGGGCGTTCAGCACTTCGATATTGGTGCGCAGGCCGACCTGCTGCTCGGTCTTGACGCCTTCGGCGGCAACCTGGGCGGCACGGACCTGCTCCTGGTTCGACGTCACGGCCGAACGGGCGGCGATCATCTGCGACCAGGCCTGAGACACCGACGACACCACAGCGCGGCGGGTGATTTCGGTGCTGATCTTTTGGGCATTGTAGTTTTCGGCCGCTTCGCGGACGCGCGAACCGTTCATGCCGGCGCTGAACAGCGGAACCGAGAAGCGCATGGTCGCCGTGGCGCCCATATTGTCGCCCAGGCCGCCAAAATCGTCCGTCGGGGTGGTGCCGCTGTAGACGGCGCCCAGCGACACGGTCGGGCCGAAGGCAGAACGGGCGGCGCCCAGATTGGCCTTGGCTGCGTCTTCAGCGTAGTGCGAAGCCTGCAGGTCGGGGTTGTTGCGTTCGGCGATTTCCAACGCGGCATTGAAGTCCGCCGGCAGGCCCGGCAGGACCGGCTCGGTGGCCAGGGCGATCGGCGCCTGGCCGACAATGGCGATGTACTGAGCGCGATCGGCATCCAGTTGCGCCTGGGCCTGAGCCAGGGAGGCGGCCGAGGCCGAGAGGCGGGCCTGGGACTGGGCGACATCAGTGCGGGTCAGCTGACCGGCCTCGAACTGGGCCTGGGTCTGTTCCAATTGCTGCTTCAGGATGTCGTAATTGTCCTGCGAAATCTTCAGAGCCTGCTGGTCACGGCGTACAGCCGTATAGACTTGGATGACGTCCAGCAGCACTTGCGATTCGGTCGAACGCAGGTCCTGCTGGCCGGCCTTTATATTGGCTTCCGAGGCGCGCAGCGAATTGGTCAACCCGCCCGACGTGTAGATGTTCTGATCTGCGCTGAGCGACAGCGAAGTGTTTGAACGCTGGTTGCCGGGCAGGAACGAGGTGTCGGTATCGGTGTAGTTGACGCTGCCGCCGAGGCTGAGCGAAGGACCGAATTCCGAACGCGTCTGGACGTAGCGTTCGTCCGCGGCGCGCTGTGCCGCCCGGGCGCGCGCCAGGGTCGGATTCTGGTTGTAGGCCTGGGCGATCGCCTCATTCAGGCTTTCCGCGCTCACCGCCGTAGCGGCGCCCAGGGCCAGCACCGACACGGTCATCAATGTTCCCAGACCCAAGGTTAAGGAACGGCCGAACTTCAACATGGTCATCATGTACCCCGATAGTAACACCGGCCTGGGCCGGCAGGTCGAGCGGAATGGTCCTGGCCACCCTGCCCGTTCATTGCGAAAAACTTGTAAGCTCTTCCTGCCAGACATTTTTTGTGTTGGCGAGTTAAGCTTTTTTCATTTGCCGTTTCAGGCGTATCTAATGTGCCAGGCGTCGCATGGTTGCATCACTCTACCGCGGCGATGGCGCAAATATGTCATCAGCGGCGCCTCATGTTTATCCAAAAAGTGCTGCACACTATTTGGCATGAGGCTTTAGAACTCGAAACTGGGCGTCCGCGCGAATCCCGGCAGGGTCGAGGGCGACGAATCAAAGACTTCGCGTTCCGAGAAACCTGAATCCAGGCGGATATAGAGACGAGCGCGGCCGATCTTGCTGTCCTTCAGCACGACGGCCAGACGGCCGCCTGGCTTCAGCGCCTTCAGCCAGGCGGCTGGCAGCTCAGCGACGGCACCTTCGACGATGATGACGTCATAGTCCTTGCCCGCGGGCGTTTTCAGATCGGCCGTTTCGGTCTTGACGCCCAGTTCCTTGAGATAGGGCTCGACAACCGCCATGGCGCGCGGATCGGCTTCCTGAACGGTGACATTGAGACCGGCATGGGCCAGTACGGCGGCGGCATAGGGGGCGGCAATGGCCAGGGCGGTTTCACCGGCGCGTGGGTGCGCCGACTGCAGCAGCTTGGAGACATCGCGCGGCGCCATCAGCACACGGCCCGGCGCGACGGCGACCTCGACATCGCCATAGGCGGCAAAGGCCTGAGACGGTGCGCACAGACGTTCGCGCGCGATGTGGCGCATGGCCAGTTGCAGCGGCGTGTCGGTGACGTCGTTGACCCGGACCTGGGATTCGACCATGTTCTGACGGGCGGCGTGGAAATCCATGGGAGCAGTTCTCGAAAAAAGACGCGGACTCGTATGCGCCCCTTATAGGCATGCCCGCGTCAGACTGCAATTGCCCCGCACTGCAAATTGCACCGTCCGATGAAATGCAATCCTGGTAAATATTCCTCAGGAATTTTCATATAAGCAATTGCGATGACAGGGACGATCTGATAGCTGATCGCCCTTCGCTCCAGTGAGGCCTGATGGCGGAGCGGTTACGCACCGGATTGCAAATCCGTGAAGCCCGGTTCGACTCCGGGTCAGGCCTCCACTTCCTCGCAATGCGAGGAAGTGGTTTTTAGTATGCGTTCAGGGGCTTCGCCCCTTGGCGCCCAGAAAACACAAAAGAAGCAGGCTGCGCTCTCCCTTGGTCGCTATTTGGAGTCAGGCTTGCTTTGCTTGATTTCTTTAGGGCACAGCGTTGCACGATCCAGTCGAGATAGCCGCGCGTTTTCAGAACATCGCCACGCGCCTGCTGCGCCAGGCGCGTGTCCTTGACGAAGGTTCCTCGATCACAAGCGCACAATATTCGACACTGAGCACCCTCTTCAGCCACCCCGGCCTGCCGTTGACCGAGTTGGCGGCGTTCGAAATGGTCAGCCATCCGACCATGAGCCGCACCGTCTCCGCCCTGATCAAACAAGGCCTGATCGTCAGCGCCAAGGACAGCCAGGATCGCCGCGCCGTCCGCCTCAGCCTCAGCGAGGCCGGCAAGGTTGCGTACCAGCAGGTCTATGCCAAACGGCTGGCCATTATCGGCGCAGTGCTGAAGCGACTGAAACCCGAAACCGTCGCCGACCTGCTCGACAATTTCGAGCAACTGATGGGCAAGCCCGACTCTTGACAGTCCAGGATATGTAGCTAGGCTACACATATCTTGGGAGCGCATCATGAAAAAGCGTTACATCGTCGGCGGGACCTTCCTGGCCATCGCAGCCGGCCTCTATATCGCGAACGCATCCTGGCTGGTGGCTCCGCCAAATACGCAGCCGCAGCTTCTGGCCCACCGCGGCATGTATCAGCGCTATAACCGCGAAGGCCTGACGCGCGATACCTGCACGGCCACGCGGATCGAAAAGCCGTCTCACGACTTCCTGGAAAACACCCTGCCCTCGATGCGGGCGGCGTTCGATGCCGGCGCCGATGCCGTCGAAATCGATATCCATCCGACCACCGACGGCGACTTCGCCGTGTTTCACGACTGGACGCTGGACTGCCGAACCGACGGCATGGGCGTCACCCGCGACCACAGCCTAGCGCAACTGAAGGCGCTAGATATCGGCTATGGCTATACCCATGACGGCGGCAAAACCTACCCGTTCCGCGGCCGGTTCAAGGGCGCCATGCCGTCCCTGTCTGAGGTGCTGAGTGCCTTTCCGGACAAGGCCTTTCTGATCAACATCAAGAGCAACGATCCGCGCGAAGCCGAAAAGCTGGATGTCTGGTTCAAAGCCCATCCGCAAGCTCGGCCGCAGCGTCTGAACGTCTTTGCCGGTGAACGCCCCGGCAACCGTCTGGCCGAGTTACGCCCGGAGCTCAAACCCGTCAGCAAGCCGTCGTTGAAGTCCTGCGGTCTCAGCTATCTCGCCGCGGGCTGGAGCGGCTACATGCCCAGGGCCTGCCACAACACAACCCTGTATGTGCCGCTGAATCTGACCTGGCTGGCCTGGGGCTATCCCAACCGCCTGCAGGAACGTTTCGCAAAAGCTGGAAGTTACGTCTACCTCGTCGGTGCGATGAAAAACGACAACGGCCTGCCCAGCATCAATACGCCGGAAGACTACGCGAAGGTACCCAAGTCGTGGCGCATGGGTGTTGCGACCGACTCGATCGAGACGATCGGGCCGCTAGCCAAAAACACGTCAGGCGGCGCGCACTGAAGTCAGGAACTTGCTGACCTCACGGCGCAGCGAGGCTGAGACTTCGCTGACCGACTTGGCCTCCTCGAAGACCACGCTGGCGACCTGACCGGTTTCGCTGGCGACGTTGCGCACCGAATCGATGTCGTCACCGACGCTCTGCGAGCCGGCGGCCAGGTTTTCCACCGTGTCGGCGATTCGCGACGTTGCCATCTGCTGGGCGGCGACCGAGCGGGCGATGTCGTCGGCGCCGGCGCGCAGTTCACCGATGGTGGCGACAATGGCGGCGATGGCCGTACGGGCGTCGTTGGCGTCAGCCTGGATCTGCTGGACCTTGGCCGTGATGTCGCGTGTCGCCTTTTCGGTCTGCTGCGACAGGGTCTTGACCTCGGCGGCGACCACGGCAAAGCCGGCGCCGTGCTCCCCGGCCCGCGCCGCCTCGATCGTGGCGTTCAGCGCCAGCAGATTGGTCTGCTGGGCGATCGAGGTGATCATGTCGACCACGGCCGTAATTTCATCGGCGCTGCGGCCCAGACGCGTCATCATCGCCGAGGTCGCTTCGGCCTCGGCAGAGGCGCGCGCCGATACCTGGGACGATTCGTGGGTGGAATGGGCGATCTCGTTGGCCGTCTGGGAGAGTTCCATGACGGTCGAGGCGACCTTCTGGGCATTTTGCGAGGTTTCGATGGCGACCGAAGCGACCTTACCGGCGCTTTCGGAGGCCGAGAAGGCCGATTGGCTCATATGTTCGGCGGATGAGGTCATGGCGTGGGACGACCGCGTCAGGGCTTCGATCAGGCTGGATACCTGCTGTTCCAGTTGCGCGGCCAGGGACTGCAAAGACGTCCGCCGTTCATCGTCCAGGGCCGCCGCCATCTGGGCCGCCTCTTCATCGCGCTCGGCCTGGGCCGCGGCGCGGTTGCGCAGCGAATCAATATCACGATCCAGAGTGTCGGCCTGGCCCGACAGTTTGCCGGTCAGGATCAGACCGACAATGGCAATAACGGTAACAGCAAGGGCCGCCAGAAGGCTGATCAGCTTGAACGGAAACGCCGCCAGAGCCGCCAGAGCCACGGAGCCCACGGTGACGGCGGCCAAAAGGATGCGGACGCGGGACAGTTGCGCAGAAAGGCTCACGGCGAATTCCTCTATCGTTTTGGCGACCTTCGTCCGCGCCGAGTTAATTAGTCATGAATGCATCTTCCCCCTGTTTATTTTTCGCCAACCAAGAGAATTTACGCTTCATTAACCCGAAGCCCGCAATAACGGCGTTGTCTTTGCTTTTTTGAAGACACCCACCATCACCAAACTCAAGAGCCCGGGCGGATGTTCGGGCTTTTTTTGTGCCTGAAAGGCCCGGCGACGATTTGTTGTGAAAAAATGTCTTTCAGGCTTGCCATGGCCCTCGAACCCTTGCTATAGGGCGCGCCTTGCCAAGGCCTGAGGTCATTCCCCGATAGCTCAGTTGGTAGAGCAGTCGACTGTTAATCGACTTGTCACAGGTTCGAGTCCTGTTCGGGGAGCCAGGCTTTTCTTCCAGACATCATAAATGTTTGCGCGCCCTTCGCCATGGGTGAGCGGGTATGCGGCAATATAGGACCGAAGCCTCTGCCGATATTGAGGATATTGAGATGGGATTTACGCGCAATCAGTTGATGAGCCGGACCTGGCGGTATGGAACCGACCGGCGCAACCCCATCGCCGCCCCCGTGCGCCTCCTGCCCGACGGACGGATCGAAGGTTACAGCCATCCGAACGAGGCGTCCTGGCTGCTGGATGATCTGGGCCAGTTGTGTTTCTACCACGAGTCCGGCCAGATGAGCCTCTGCTTCGACACGGTCAACCGGGTGAATTCACGCATCTGGATGTCGGGCCAGCACCGGTTCAGCGAACAACCGCTCATCCTGCACCTCGAAACCATCACCCCGGGCATGGACGACGGACAGGACTGGACCGAACGGGCTCTGGAAGAACAGATACTCACCCATGGCTGGAACATCGGAGAATATACCCGTGGCGTCCCCTCGGTTCGCAATGAAGGCCGGTCGGGACTGACCATTGGCCGGTACAGCCACATCGGCACCGGCGTCGTTATCAACCAGGGCGATCCATCCGCCGACGGCGTCACCATCGGCTCGGATGTCCGGATCGGCGACGACGCCGTGATCGCCTCCGGCGTGACCATCGGGGACGGCGCAGTCGTCGAGGCCGGCAGCACCGTCACCGCGAATGTCCCGCCCTATGCCATCGTTGCCGGCAATCCCGCCCAGGTCACGCGCTACCGCCACGACGAAGCGACCATCGCGAAACTGCTTGAGATCGCCTGGTGGAACTGGCCCCACGACAAGGTTCAGGAAAATATCGCCGCGATCACAGCGCTGGACGTCGAAGCCATTCAGCAGGCGGCTGTGGAAGCCTGACGCATCGCCGCTTTGCATTTTCGCCGGCGGCGTCCGATTTCAAACTTACCGTCCCTTATCCGACACTGCGCCTCAAGATCCTGCTGTGGAGGCGTCCCATGTCTGCTCGTTCCCTGTCCTATCGTTTGCCGTCCTACGGTTTTGCATCGTCGGCCGTTCTCGCCCTGATGGCGCTGATTCTGGTCGCCGTCACCGCCATTTTGGTGACCAACATGCCGCCCCCGTCCCTGGAGGGGCCGACCATCGACACGGCCACCTATTACGAGCCCACCGCCGACGAACCGGCCGTCATCGACGCCCGTGTCGAAGACAAGCAGGAGGTCTAGGATTTGCCATGAAGGCCGTGTTATAAGACGCGGTCTTTATAAGGTAATTCCCATGCTGCGTTACGACTCGATCGCCACCACCCCGGCCAGTGACTATCCCTTCCGCAATGTCATCGGCGCAGGCGTCCTGCCGCCCGAGATGGAGGGCGAGATCGAGCGCGACTTTCCGCAGATCAACAAGACCGGCTTTATGCGTCCCGAGGATTTTCCGATGGGACCGGCCTTCAAGACCCTGCTCGACGAAGTGCGCAGCCCCGAATTCGCGAAGGCCATCGGCGACAAGCTCGGCGTCGACCTCGTCGGCAAGCCGTCCTGGGTGACTGTGCGCAAGTGGTCAGCGCTGAAGGACGGCCGACCGCACACCGACGGCGCCGACAAGCTGGCCTCGGCCCTGATCTACCTCAACCGCGAAGGCGCCAGTGGCGGCAATCTGCGCTTTCTGGAAGGCCCGGACCAGGACGGTCCCGGAACCGATGAGGTCAATCCCGGATATGGTCACTTCATCGCCTTCCCGCGTCTCGACAATTCGTGGCACGGCCACAAGCCGTTCGAAGGCGAACGCCGGGTTATCCAGATCGCCTGGCTGGTCAATGAGGACGCCGTCGCCCGCAAGGCCAAACGTCACGGCATCACCGAATTCCTGAAAAAGCTGTTCTCGTCGACCAAACAAAAACAGGACGAGATGATGTAAACCGGAGTATCAGAAGACCACCGAGGTCTGCACGCCGCCACCGGGCAGCCCCCAGTCGACCCGCCAGCCACCTTCGATCGGCGTAATGCGATCGCCCCCGGGCGGCAGGGAGATCGGCACGGCGCGCGTCTGGGACTGCTTTTCCGTCGTGATTTCGATGTCCATCACGACCTCTGCCTCCCCCGGCGCGCTGATCTGTCCGAGAACCTGGTAGCGGCCGTCGGCATCACTTTGGCTGCGGCCGATCATGACACCACCCACCACCAGATTGACGGTTATGTCTGGCGCCACACGGCCGGCGACGGCGATGCCGCCCCTCCCGTCGTAATCGACTTCGGCAATGATCTGGTTTTGCACCGAGACCGGACGCCCGGCGACACCGGCGCGCAGAACCACAGCCTTTTCCGGATGTCCGCGCGGCACGAACAGCTTGCCCTCGGCATGGAGCCAACGTCCGCGCTCATCGGAGGGCAGATCGGTCGGAAACGCCGAGGTGTCGGCCGGCACCTCGGACTCACGCTGGCTGCGCGGTGAGTCCGTGGCGAGAAGGTCGTACAGGCCGCCGTGCGGCCCGACCGGCACTTCGGGGATTCGAAATACCCCTTCCTTGTCCACTTCACCGCCGATGCTGGCGTTCAGGGTGAGGCCGGCATCATTGGCGCCGAGGTACTTCAGATTGACGCGTCCGCCTTTATTGGCCACGCCATAGACGACGAAGGTCGTGCCTTCCTCGACGACCGAGGTGATTTCAGGCGCCCGCGCATAGCCCTTGGCGCGCAATTCGGCCGTCGCCGCGTCCTCCGCGCCGGGCCGGGCCGGCTGGCAGGCCGCCAGGCTCAGGAGAAGTGCGGCAACCGCGCTTGCGTGTATGACAGCCAATCTTTTCACTTAAGTCGCCGTATTCCCTTTTCGTTTTGCCGTTTTACAGGTTTAGATATCGCTTGTGCAAAAAAAACGAAGCAAGTTAAACTGGTGTGTAACGAGGTAGCAATGACAATGCCCCTGTCCAAATCCAATATCAAATCCGTGTGTGTGTTCTGCGGCTCATCCTTCGGCGACGACCCCGCCTATCGCCAGGCCGCGCTGGACCTGGGTCAGGTCCTGGCCGGTGCCGATCTGCGCCTGGTCTATGGCGGCGGCGGTGTCGGACTGATGGGTGAGACCGCGCGCGCTGTTCATGATGCCGGCGGCAAGGTCCTGGGCATCATGCCGCAGTTTCTGCGCAGCCGCGAAATCCTCTATGACGATGTTGAAACCCGTGTCGTCACCAATATGCACGAACGCAAGATGATGATGTTCGAGGAATCGGACGCCTTCATCGTCCTGCCCGGCGGCGTCGGCACGCTGGAAGAGGCCATCGAGCTGATGTCCTGGCGGCGGCTTGACCTGCACAAGAAGCCGGTCATCTTCCTGAATGTGAACGGTTTCTGGGATCCGTTCTTCACCCTGATCGAGCATACTCTGAAGACCCAGTTCACGCCGGTCAGCTTCCGCAACACCTATCACAGCGTCGATACGGTTGAAGAGGTCCTGCCGGCCATTGCCGTCCTGATCTCGGTCGACCTGGATATCGATACGCGTAAGGTGGTTTAAAGAGTGTTTGGAAAGCCGTCGGGCTGAGCCGAAAAGGGCTGGTTTCGAGAACCGGAGCGGAGCGTACTCAAGTACGTGAGCACCGGAAGCGCAGAAAACGGCACTTTGCAGGCCAGGCCGGCGGAGTTTACGAACAGTCTTTTTAGAGCGGGCGTACCCAGATATTACGGAAGCGCACCGGGTTGCCGTGGTCCTGCAAGCGGATCGGGGCGCAGTCGTGTTTTTCGTACGGTGGATGACCGATCCACGCCGTCGGGCCTTCAATGTCAAAAGCGTTCTGCACCACCACACCGTTATGCAGGACCGTAATACGCGCCTTTTCGCTGACCTTGCCCGCGGCATCGAACTTCGGCGCCTTGTAGACGATGTCATAGGTCTGCCAGGTCAGCGGCGGCCGCGATGCGTTCACCAACGGCACCGACTGCTTGTAGACCGAACCGGCCTGACCGTTGACATAGGTGTCGGCCTGATACGAGTCGAGCACCTGGACCTCGTAGCGTTCCTGCAGGAACACTCCGCTGTTGTTGCGCCCCTGGCCAGTGGGAGCGTTTTCAGCCGGCACCGCCGGCGTCATCCATTCGACATGCAGTTGCACGTCGCAGAAATTCTGCTTGGTACGGATATCACCCGTCCCTTTGGTTACCTCCACGGCCCCGTCGCCCAGCGTCCACTTGGCCGCGCCGCCATTGACCGCATCCCAGGCGTCGAGATTTTTGCCATCAAACAGCACGATGGCATCCGACGGCATCGGACCGGTGGTGTCGACGGCTTTCGGCACCGGCGTGTAGACCTCGGTCGCCCTGGACTTGTCATAGTCGCTTTGGGCGCAAGCGGCGGTCGCGACAGCCCACAGTCCGAGAATCATAAGCTTTTTCATGGCTGGCACCGTTCATAGTCGAAATTGATGATCCTGGTCTGGCCGTCGATCACGCCCGAAATGTGGGCGTGCAGGCCGGTAGCCGCCTTACGGTAGACCACCTGTTGCGGGAAGTCATGCTCGGGGTTCTCGAATACGATTTCATCGGCCGTCTGGGTCTTCACTGCAAAGCCGGCGCGGTTCTGGCCGGAGGGATCGGCGGTGAAGGTCAGGACGCCATCCGGCGAATCAATCTTCATGAATTCGTAATTACGCAAGGTTCCGTCGCTGTCACGGACGGTTCGCCCGACTCCCAGAAGGGCGCCGCCGGACGGCGCCAGCCAGGTTTCCTCGACGGTCATCCCCCTCGCCTTCTGCACCCAGCAGCCGGCGAGCCAGTTGAGGTTGGAGACGTCACCTGCAAAGGCGGGTGACACTGTCAGGAAAATCATGGCGATCGTTGCCCGGATGATCATGTCGCTTCCTCGCCGTTTTGCTGATCCTGTCACGTCGACACCGCAAGCTCAAGATCACAAGGCCAGTTTCCGGCTCACGATCGCAACTTCCGGCAAGGGACCGACCCTTCTGGCCTGATCAATAAGGACGTGCCGTACAGCGGGCTCGAGGTCTCCCAGGTCCCCCTCTCCGAAGAAGGTCAACGCCTTAAGGCTTTCGCTGGGTTGAAAGGTCGGCGCGAACAAGGTGCTTGCTGCGGCCAAGCCGTGAGCCAGATCAGTGCCCGCGGACAGCATAGCCGAAATGTCACGATAGTCCTTGGCTTCCGCACGCTGCAGAATGACCTTGAGTTTGGTCGCCAGCAGGTCCTCCGCTGAAGCAACGACAAGAGTTCCGTCAGCTGTCTTTTCCGGCGCAGACACCCGGCCGAACCGAATCGGTGCGAGGAAGGACACCTTCACCCAGGCTTCCCCCGGCACCAGGACTGTGAGGTTGTCCGGCTGATCCTGCAAGACGCGCGCCTCGGTCAGAAACGCGCACGCCTGGCGCAACCGGCTGCCGTCAAGCGGTTGGTCATGGAAAAAATCAAAATCAACGGATACACGATGACCTAACCGCAAGGCGACAGCCGTGCCCCCGTAAAGCACAAACCCCATCTCCACCAGAGGTGCAAGTTGTGACCAAAGCGCCCGCTGGGCAGCCGGCAGGACGTGCGTTCTCGGATGGAAGGTGGTCATGCCAACCGGCGCTGCGGTAAAGGCGGCACATGGTCGATTTCCGCCATGTGCAGGCGATAGTGCCAATAGTGCCAGGAGCGGGCATTCAACTGCCCCGGCTCCGCGCGGCGAAGGACTTCGCAGAAGGGTTCCGGGCCTATCGCCGCGATGAGCTTCTGGACATCGTTATATTCGCCGATATCCATCACCTGGGCGATGACACGGTAAGGCGTGCGCGCCGCTTCATCAGCGGGTTTCCACCAGATATATTTGGCGGCAAGAGCCGTTATCAGCGCCATATCCATGACGGACTTATAGCGGAACGCCGCGAGGGGCGCTACGGCTCAGTCGTCGCGGTGAACGCGCTCGGAGCGCTCGTGGCGTTCCTGGGCCTCGATCGACAGGGTCGCGGTCGGACGGGCTTCCAGACGGCCCAGGCCGATCGGCTCGCCGGTCTCTTCGCAATAGCCGTAGGAACCGTCGTCGATGCGCGAAATGGCTTCGTCGATCTTGGAGATCAGCTTGCGCTGGCGGTCGCGGGTGCGCAGTTCCAGCGCCCGGTCCGATTCGGAAGACGCACGGTCCACCAGGTCCGGGTGGTTCTCCGTTTCCTTCTGCATGATATTGACCGTTTCCTTGGCGCCGCGGAGGATCTCATCCTTCCAGGCGTTCAGCTTGGCGCGGTAGTAGGCCAGCTGACGGGCATTCATATATTCTTCGTCCTCGGAAGGACGGTAGCTAGTGGCCAGTTCCGGCACATCTATTGACGGCATAAGCTTGTCGGACCCCTGAAATCGAACACCAAACCCCGAAAATGCGCCGAAGGGCACATCTCTCGGATACTCAAGCAAAAACAATACCACCCGTACCGCCGCCCGGATGTGGGCGGCTTATAGTGCCGCATGATAACCCTGTGAAGTGAATTTTCTTTTGCTGCGCTGCGAGATTATTGAAGTTTTTGCAACATTTAAGCGCTCAAGCGCCGCGGGGCTCGCGCAACGATGCGCGGCGAGCCGTCGCTCGCTGTTAAGAAACTCTCGGCGCCGTTTACATCAGCTTACGCTTGGCCAGCTCGACAAAGGCCCGGGTTTCGATCTCGTTCAGCACGCCCTGGAGACGGTCGTCATCCAGGTCCTCGCGGTGCTGAGCGATGAGCGATTGCAGCCGAAGCAGGGCTTCGTCATTGATATCGCCCGACAGAACACTGACCTTCAGGTCGTCCAGGGCATCCAGCATGTCGCGCGAGCGCTTGATCTGACGGCGACGGCGGCCGGTCAGGACATCCTCTTCGCCCTGCAGGGCCAGCAGAGCATCCATACCCACCATGCCGAAGGCCGCGGAGGCCTGGGCCGTGGCGGCCGACTTGGGCGCCTCACCGGCCTTGGACATCGAAAAATCGCCACCGGCGCGCCTGGGGCCACCCGTCGCGGCGGGGATATTCATGCCGGTTGCCGAATTGATCCTGAAGCTCATGACGCACCTTTGAATTGGGCCGTATAGAAGAAAGCATGGCGCGAATTCTGCGTCGGAAACCGGGCGTACTGCCGGTTATAGGCCAATATTGCCGCATGAGGGTAAGCGAAGCCTTAACGGCTCGGCAAGAATTTCCCCTCTTTCGCTTCGCCGAAAATCACCTTCCGGCAAACACCTGACTCTTAACAGCTTTTCACGCGGGAAATCGTGGCACGAAAATCGCTTATGGACAGCCACTTACGTGGTTAACCGGCGAGTGAATGATGCACACGATGTGGAAACTGGCTTTTGCGGCCATCCTGATGGGCCTGGCGGTGGCGAACGGCGCCCAGGCCACTTCACGCATCAAGGATGTCGTCGAGGTCGAAGGCGTGCGCGGCAACCAGCTGGTCGGCTACGGTATCGTGGTCGGGTTGAACGGTACCGGCGACACAGTCCGCAACTCGCCCATGCTGAAACAAAGCATGGAAGCCATGATGGAGCGGCTGGGGGTCAATGTCCGTGATGCCAACCTGAACACCAAGAATGCCGCCGCCGTCATGGTCACCGCCGAACTGCCCCCTTTTGCCGCCCCGGGGTCGCGCCTGGACATTACGGTCTCGGCCATGGGCGACGCCAAGAGCCTGCTGGGCGGCACGCTTCTAGTGACGCCGCTGATCGGTGCCGACGGTGAAGCCTATGCCGTAGCCCAGGGCACCGTCCAGACCGGTTCGGTTTCAGCCGGCGGAGCCTCGGGCTCTTCGGTCACCAAGGGCGTGCCGACCGCCGGCCGGATTTCCTCCGGTGGCATTATCGAGCGCCAGACCGCCTTCGATTTCAACAGCCAGTCGGTCGTGCGCCTGACCTTGCGCAACCCGGACTTTACCACGGCCCAGCGCATCGCCGCCGCCATCACCTCGCAATATCCCGGCACGGCGGTCGCCGAAAACCCGTCGGTCGTCGCCATCCGCCCGCCGGCCGGGCAGAGCATGATGAACTTCGTGACGATGATCGAGCCCCTGCCCGTTGAGATCGACGTCCCGGCCAAGGTGATCATCGACGAAGTCAACGGCGTCATCGTCATGGGTGAGAACGTCCGCATCTCCCGCGTCGCCATCGCTCAGGGCAATCTGACCATCCGCGTCGACGAGCGCCCTGACGTCAGCCAGCCCGCGCCCTTCTCACAAGGCCAGACCACGACCATCCCGGCCACCGACATCAGCGTCGAGGAGGAAAAGGGCAAGCAGCTTCTGCAGCTCGGCGGGGGTTCGACCCTCTCGGATCTGGTCGCCGGCCTCAATGCCCTGGGCGTCAGCCCGCGCGACATGATCTCGATCCTGCAGGCCATCAAGGCCTCGGGCGCTCTCCAAGCCGACATTCAGGTGATGTAACCCATGGACACCTCAGCCCTCCTCACCCTTCAGTCCGCCCAGAGCCAGGCCAGCGCCGCCGGCGAAACCCGTCTGACCGGCCGGGTCCATACGGCCCAGGCTGATCAAAACGCCAAACTCGGCGCCGATTTCGAGTCCATGGTTCTGTCGAACCTGCTCAAGCCGATGTTCGAAGGCCTGACGACCGACGGCCCGTTCGGCGGCGGCGAGGGCGAAGCCGCCATGCGTTCATTCCAGATCGACGCCATGGCGCAAAACATCACCGATCGCGGCGGCATCGGCATCTCCGATATGATGCAAAAGCAATTGATCAAACTTCAGGAAGGCTCGCTCTGATGGCTCTGTCCGCGCAAAACGGTTCCGACCGCGCCCGCCAGCTTCTGGCCCTGACCCTGCGTCTGGGTGACCGCCTGGCCCACGAGATCGAAGTACTGGAAGCCCACCGTCCCCAGGACCTGCATGACCGCATCGAAGAGACCCGCCAGCTCTCCAACCTGTACCGGCTGGAAACCGCGCGCATCAAGGCGGATCCGTCGCTTCTGGGCGGCATGACGCCCGATGACAAGACCTCCCTGCGCGCCGCTACCGTGGTCTTTCAGGAGCGTCTGCATCGCTATGAGCATGCGGTAAATGCCGCCAAGACGGTCACCGAAGGCATTATCGCCGCCGTCGCCGAAGACCTCAACAAGATCCGCAACCAGGCCACAACCTACGGCGCGCGGGGCCGTACCAGCGACGCCGGACCGCAGTCTCTGAGCTACGGCCGCCTCGCCTGACCGGTTAACCGTCCGATTTAACGGCATTTTCACACCGATATCCGATATTCGAAAGAAATAACCGGTATCTGTTGATGAAGAACACGAGTTTCTGGCGCGACAAGCGCGGCAATGTCGCCATGATCTATGGTCTGGCGGCCGTCCTGGTCATCGCATCGGGCGGCGGCGCCCTGGATCTGTTCAACGCCTCCAACCTGCGCCACAACATGCAGGCCGCCCTGGACGCTGCTGTCCTGACCGGGGTGCGCGCCTCCAGCCAGATGGGAACGTCGGCCAGCAATGCCTTCAAGCAGAACGTCGCCGATGAACTGGACGGGGCCTCGCAGTCCTACGGCAGTTCCGTCGCCTCATCCTCGGCGTCATCGTCCTCCTACGTGACAACCACCCTCACCGGCACGGCCAGTCTCGACAGCCCGACCTATTTCATGAAGCTGCTGGGCCTGGGTGACCTCAGGGTCAGCGTCAAGTCGGTGGCCCAGGGCACGACCGTCACCACACCGTCGGGCGCGCCGTGTATCTATGTGCTGGACCCCAGCGGCAGCCAGGCGCTCCTGGTCAACAGCGGCGCCAATGTCCAGGCGCCGACGTGCGAAATCCACGTCAAGTCGACGGGCAACCCGGCCGCCATCTTCAACTCCGGCAGCACGCTGAACTTCAAGAAGCTGTGCGTCCAGGGCACCAATGTCATCAAGAATTCGGTGACCGTGCCCAACCTGGTCACCGGCTGCGCGGCTCTGGGCGATCCCTATGCCGGCACCCTGCCGACCCCGGCCTCGTCGACCTGTACCTTTTCCAACCAGAACTACAGCGCCGCCACCCAGAACCTGACTCCGGGCGTCTATTGCGGCTGGTTCAATTTCAACAATTCCTCGGCGACGGTCAATTTCGCCCCTGGGGTCTATGTCATCAAGAACGGCGGCTGGAACGTCAACGGTGGTACCTGGAAGGGCACGGGCGTGACCTTCTATTACGCCGACACGTCGAAGATCCAGTTCAACACCGGCATCTCGGCCGACCTGAGCGCGCCGTCCAGCGGCACCTATAAGGACCTTTTGATGTACGAAGCCTCGGGCCTGTCCAAGACCCAGTTCGTACTGAACGATTCCGTCGCCAACAAGCTGACCGGCCTGATCTGGCTGCCATCGCGTGAACTGACGCTGAACGCCAAGTCGGGGGTGCAGTCCGACGCCCTGACCCTGGTGGTGTGGCGGCTGATCCTGAACAACACGACGTGGAATTTGGGCCCCATGGGCGGTTCCAGCTCGGCGGCCAGCGGCGGCATGAAGAATGTGCGGCTGGTGAAGTAAGAGGGAACACGGAAAACACTGAAGGCCGCTACGCGGCACACGGAAAACACTGAATTCGAGTAACTGAAAATCCCGCGCGAAGCGCCATTCTATTGTGATCAGAAAGAAGGCGCTTCGCGCGGATCAGCACGAATTTCCGTGTCTTTCCGTGCCCGACGCCGCAGGCGGCGCTTCCGTGTTTTCCGTGTTCCCACTTCAAACTTTCAAACACGCCATCAATTTCCGTTCTTAGGGTCGATATTGTCCCCGTTCATCACCCGGGCGTCCTTGTCGCTGGAATAGACGCCCTTCTTGGGAAGATCATCATCTCGTCCGCCGCTGCCCGGCGACGGCGACGCGTTCACCCGCTTCCAGTAATCCGTACTGCCCGGCGTCGTCTTGTACCGCAGGTTGGCGTCGCGCTGGTTCGCCGTGTTCTGGAAATCCCGGTCAGGCTTGGGCCCCATGCGCCCCTGGGACGCCAGGGCCGGCATGTTGCAGCTTTCCGGAATCGGTTTTCCAGTTTGCTGGAGTTCGACGCAGCTGTTGTGGTTCTGGATCGCCTGGCTGACGCCCGAACGGCCGCCGCTCAGGCCCTGCAATGCACCCGGCGGCAATCCTGCGCCGGACATTCCGCCCCCGCCACCGCCGCCTCCGGCGCTCCCGGCGGGTTTGCGTGCCGCCGTGAGACCTGATGTCGGGGCGTCGGCCGTGACCTGATCCGGCACGTGCAGGTTCATGTTCGAGACGTCGCGGTTCGAACTGGCCCGTGCACTTTCCCCTGGCCGCGCGGCAATCTGTTCGTCGTCCTTGCGCTTCTTAGCTCCCGGGGTCCGGACTGATGCCACAGCCTGGTTGTCATTCGATACGTCGCGGTTCGCACCGGCGCGTGCATTTTCCACGGGCCGGGCCGTAATCCGTTCGTCGTCGTTGCGCTTTTTGACCCCCGGGGTTCGGACCAACGGCACTTCCGGGGTCTGGCTGTCATCGGTGCTCACCTCGCTGCGCGTCTCGTTGCGCGCCGACGGCTGCGTCTTGGGCGACAGATCCGGCATGTCGAAAGGCTTCACGGTCAAGCTGCGCCGAGGCGATTCGACCGGGCTCGGCTGGGGCTGGGGCTGGGGTTCCGGCGGGACCTCCGGCGGCGTCACCTCAACGTCCCGTTCGGCGACATCCTGCGGTTCCGGCTTCGGAACAGGCTCCACCTCGGGAATCTCTTCCGGCTTCTCCATCTCGTAGACTTCCAGGGGATAGATAACCTCGCGATACTCTTTCAGGTGCATGTTTTCCGTCTTGCTGACCACCAGCACCCAAAACAGCGCAGCGTGAAGCCCAACAACGATGACGGTGGACCCGATCCAGCGCGCCCGGCGTTTCGTGCGCGATGTAATCCATACACCGACCATCTCCAGCCGGTCGCTGATCTCGTCCCTGATCTGCTCTATGGTGACGCGCATATATGGTCTGGCCCTCGTCCCGCGACCCTGAGGAGGAATATTGGCCTTACTTTGTTCGATTTGTCACCTGGTGTCGTGAATTCAAAGGTAGAGCGGCTTTGCGACCTGCTGCCAAATCCTGTCATGACGGCGTGCGCAGGTGTGCGCCGCAGTGTAATCTGAGCAATGTTGCCACAATGTTCTTGATTTTGACTGGCAAATCGCGGTTAGGCTCCTATATAGTCGAACTTGTAAAATTTTCGGGATAGCAGCTTATGGCGCACCACTTCGACCAGGGTTTCATCAAGGTTCGCGGGGCCCGGGAGCACAATCTCAAAGGGGTCGATGTTGACATTCCGCGCGGCCAGCTGGTGGTCCTGACCGGCCTGTCGGGCTCGGGAAAGTCGTCGTTGGCCTTCGACACCATCTATGCCGAGGGACAACGCCGCTATGTCGAGTCCCTGTCGGCCTATGCCCGGCAGTTCCTGGAGTTGATGTCCAAGCCCGATGTCGATCTGATCGAAGGCCTGTCCCCGGCCATCTCCATCGAACAGAAGACGACGTCGAAAAACCCGCGCTCGACCGTCGGTACGGTGACCGAGATCCACGACTATATGCGCCTGCTGTGGGCGCGCGTCGGCATTCCCTATTCCCCGGCCACCGGATTGCCGATCGAAAGCCAGACCATCTCGCAGATGGTCGACAAGATCATCGCCCTGCCCGAAGGCACCCGCCTGCTGCTGCTCGCGCCCTATGTCCGCGGCCGTAAGGGTGAATACAAGAAAGAGATTGCCGATCTGCAGAAGCAGGGCTTCCAGCGCCTGAAGATCGACGGCCAATATTACGCTATCGAGGACGCACCGAAGCTCGAAAAAACCTTCAAGCATGACATTGACGTTGTCGTCGATCGTATTGTTGTTAAAGGCGGTTTGATGGCGCGCCTTGCCGACTCGTTGGAGACAGCGCTGCGTCTGGCCGACGGCCTCGCCGTCGCAGAGTTCGCCGATATCGCCGAGGGCGAGACCGAGCCGAAGCGCATCATCTTTTCCGAAAAGTTCGCCTGTCCGGTGTCCGGCTTCACCATCGAAGAGGTCGAGCCGCGGCTGTTTTCCTTCAACAATCCGTTCGGCGCCTGTCCGACCTGCGACGGACTGGGGGTCAAGCTGAAGTTCGACCGCGACCTGATCGTCGCCGACCCGAAAGCGACCCTGAAGGACGGCGCCATCGCCCCGTGGTCGAAGGGCCCCTCGCCGCTCTACGCCCAGACCCTGGAGAGCCTGGGAGTCCATTATGGATTTTCCGTGGATAAAAAGTGGAAGGACCTGCCGGAAAAGGTGCAGGAGATCATCCTGATGGGTTCGGGCACGGAGAAGATCAAGTTCACCTATCAGGACGGAACCCGCCGTTACGACGTCACCAAACCGTTTGAAGGCGTCATCCCGAACATGGACCGACGCTGGCGCGAGACCGACAGTTCGTGGGTGCGCGAAGACTTGGCGCGCTACCAGTCGGAAACGCCGTGCGACGCCTGCAACGGCGCCCGCCTCAAGCCCGAGGCCCTGGCCGTCAAGATTGACGCGAAGAATATCTCTGAAATTTCCCGCCTGTCGATCCGCAAGGCGCATGAGTGGTTTACGGACGTCGAAGACAAGCTGAGCGAAAAGCAGCTCGACATCGCCCGCAGAATTCTCAAAGAAATCAAGGACAGGCTGAGGTTTCTTAACGATGTGGGTCTGGATTACCTCAACATGTCGCGCAATTCCGGCACATTGTCCGGCGGCGAGTCCCAGCGCATCCGCCTGGCGTCGCAGATCGGTTCCGGACTGACCGGCGTGCTTTACGTGCTGGACGAGCCGTCGATCGGCCTGCATCAGCGCGACAACGACCGTCTGCTGGTCAGCCTGAAGGGGCTGCGCGACCTGGGCAACAGTGTACTGGTGGTCGAGCACGACGAAGACGCCATCCTTCAGGCCGACTATGTCATCGATATGGGACCCGCCGCCGGCATCCATGGCGGCGAGATCATCGCCCAAGGGCCGCCGGAAGCCATCCGCAACAGCGCCAAATCGATCACCGGTCAATACTTGACGGGCAAGCGCGAGATCCCCCTGTTCTATTCCAAGGACACGGACCAGGAACGCCGGCCGATCAACAAGAAGAAGATGCTGAAGGTCATCGGCGCCCGGGGCAACAACCTGAAAAATGTTACCGGCGAGATCCCCGTCGGGGTCATGACCTGCATCACCGGCGTGTCCGGCGGCGGCAAGTCGACCTTCACCTTGGAAACCCTGTACAAGGCGGCAGCGCGGCGGCTGAACAATGCCTCGGCCCATCCGGCGGCCCACGACAAGATCGAAGGGCTGGAGCATTTCGACAAGATCGTCGAGATCGACCAGTCGCCGATCGGCCGCACGCCGCGGTCCAACCCCGCCACCTATACCGGCGCGTTTGGACCTATCCGCGATTGGTATGCCGGCCTGCCCGAATCCAAGGCGCGCGGCTATGGCCCCGGCCGTTTCAGCTTCAACGTCAAGGGCGGCCGCTGCGAAGCCTGCCAGGGTGACGGGCTGATCAAGATCGAGATGCACTTCCTGCCCGACGTCTATGTCACCTGCGACGTCTGCAAGGGTAAGCGCTACAACCGCGAGACCCTGGATATCGTGTTCAAGGGCTATTCCATCGCCGACGTGCTGGACATGACAGTCGAGGAAGGCGCCGACGCTTTCAAGGCGGTACCGTCGATCCGCGACAAGCTGGAGACGCTTAAACGTGTGGGCCTGAGCTATATCAAGATCGGCCAGCAGGCGACGACCCTGTCGGGCGGCGAGGCCCAGCGGGTCAAGCTGTCGAAGGAACTGTCCAAGCGCGCCACCGGCAAGACCCTGTATATCCTGGACGAGCCGACGACCGGCCTGCACTTCGAGGATACACGCAAGCTGCTGGAAGTGCTGCATGAACTGACCGATCACGGCAATACCACTGTGGTCATCGAGCACAATCTCGACGTCATCAAGACGGCCGACTGGCTGCTCGATTTCGGTCCGGAAGGCGGCGACGGCGGCGGCGAGATCGTGGCCACCGGCACGCCGGAACAGGTTGCCGAAAATCCGAAGTCATGGACCGGCAAGTACCTCAAGGGCATGCTGGCCAAGCACAAAAAGCGCCATTTGGAGCCAGCTCAGTAGCTCCGCTTAATCTCTGTTAACCATCTTTTGGCAGGGTGGAGTCATGAGACTCACCGCCCTCGCCTGCTCCGCCCTTGTCCTGTTGTCGGCCTGCGCCAAGAAAGAGGCGCATGATGATCCACATGCTGCGCCCCATGGCGACGCCCACGGCGCCAAGACCGAGGCTGTCGCCCACTGGACCTACGAAGGCAAGGAAGGCCCCGAACACTGGGCAGGCATGGGCGGGGACAATGCCGTCTGCGGCAGCGGGCAGCGGCAGTCGCCGATCGATATCGCCGGCAAGACGCCGCAGAAGGCTTCGAAGATTCAGTTCGCCTACCGGTCGTCGACCGCCACCATCCAGAATAACGGTCATACCGTCATCGTCACGCCTCAGGACGGCGGGGGCGTCATCATCGACGGCACGGTCTATACCCTGAAGCAGTTCCACTTCCATTCACCCAGCGAGCACGCCATCAACGGCCAGCGCACGGCGCTGGAAACCCATTTTGTCCATCAGAATGAGCATGGCGACCTGCTGGTTGTCGGGGTCATGTCGGATATCGGCAATGCCGACCCGATGCTGGCCTCGCTATGGACCTACCTGCCGACCGATCCCGGCCAGGCCCTGCCGCTGAACGATATCCTGATCAATGCCCAGGACCTGATGCCCGGCACGGAGGACTTTTACGTCTATGCCGGGTCGCTGACCACGCCGCCCTGTACTGAGGGTGTCACTTGGATGGTCTTCTCATCACCGCTCAGTGTCAGTGCTGAGCAGGCCGATGCTTTCAGCCGCATTGTCGGGCCAAATTCGCGGCCTTTGCAGGCCCGCCACGACCGCGACTTCCTGCACGTGTCAGGCGGAGCGTGACGGCTTGAGCGCGCGATAGGCGGCCGCCGGCGCGCCATAGACGATCGCGGACACCAGCGGCACGACGACACCCCCCAACAGCGTTTCAACGACCATATAGGGCGGTGTCAGATAGGCGCGCAGGCTGCTGTAGTCCGGAGAAGGGACGTTGCCGAAGGTGACCAGCACCAGCGACCGAATGGCCTGGAAGCAGAGAAAGAAGACGGCAAACGCCAGCAGGAAGGCGATGACATAGCCGAGGATCAGCCGCCAGACCTCGGGACGGGTCAGGGTAAAACTGCCGAACAGGTCCAGGACCTTGCGGTCGAGGCTTTGCGGACCGTTCAGCGACAGACGGATAGACAGCGACAGAATAACGCCGCCGGCGGCGAACATCCCGGTAGCGATACCGGTTTCTCCGCCGATATAGCCTAGGGTTCCCCCGAACATCAGCATGAACAGAGCCATCAGAACCATCAAGGCGTGGACGGCGAACATCCTGATCTCATCCAGGCCGAAGCGCAGGTAGCCCCACCGGTCATCCTGTGGGTTCAACGCCGCCCGCGCCGCTGCCGTCGCCAGGATGGCGCCGGTGATCAGGTAGACAGTAAAGAACAGCGCAACACCCGGCAAGCCGGCGGCAACCCCTTCGAGGCGCTGGGCGTCGGCCGGCGCGGAGCCCTGCAGGGCCTGCATCTGCATGATGGATGGGCCGGCACGGTGGATCAGTGAGGCCACGGCCACAGCATGCCCGGTCAGCGCCACGGCGCCCCACAGAAGGATCAGCCGGGGACGTTCCCGGATGGTGCGAAAGCCTTCAAAAGCGAAATCGAGCGACAGGGCCATGGGCTAAGGGCATAGCCGCCCGGACGCCAGGGTGCAAGGCGGCGTTTCAGAAGATCTTTTCGACCGCCCTGGGATGCCGGCCGCTCAGGGTCCGGTAGGCAGCCGCCGGCGCCCCGACCATGATAGCGATCATCATCGGCCAGGCAACGAGACTGAAAATAGCGATATAGCCGGCCATCATCGGCCCCACGGCCCACAGAATGCTGGCGACATCGGGCGGCGTCGACGAATTGGCCATCTGCTGCCAGGCGCCCATATTGGCGAACATCAGCATGATCAGGAAGAACCAGACCACGGTCATCACCACGGTTTCAACCACGACCGCCAGCAGCCAGGCCAGCAGGTACCCGCCGAACAGGGACCAGAAGTTCCCCTTGGTCAGCTTCCACGACCCGAACAGGTTGATCCGCTTTTCATCGAAACTTTGTACCGAAAACAGCGACAGGCGGATCATGAGCCAGATCATCAGGCCAATTCCGGCGATGATGGCGACAATGGCGATAAGCACGCCCAAAGGCATCAGGTCTTCATCGATCAGGGAAAAACCGGCGCCCAAGGCTACCCCGACGATGGCCAGAGCCGCATACACGCCAAGGAACAGGAGCACATAAATAATGTGGATCAGGATCATGCGCAGTTCGTCGCCGCCAAAGCGAAGATAGCCAAACCCCGGCTTTTCGTCCGTCAGTGCGGCCCGGAAGACGGCGCACGACACAACCGCCCCCGACACGCCAATGACGACGAACATGATCAGGTAAGGCGGGATCAGACTGAGCATAAGGCCGCTCATGACCGCGGGATCCGGTGCGGCTGACATGCTGAACAGTTGCACAAACGTCGGCAGGGCAAAGAAGATCAAGGCGCCAAACCCGACAATATTGGCGACGAGGAACACCAGGCCCCAGGCCGCGACGGCCAACGGCTGTTTGCGGATAATACGAAAGCCTTCGAACGCGAACTCGATATCGAGCCTCATGATCTTCCCCCGTGATGTCTAGAAAACGTTGTCCGCACGGCGGCGCGACGCCCCGACCACTTGCCTGTAGGCGGCGGCCGGCGCGCCGGTGAAAATGGCGGTTACCAGCGGGCTGACGATCAGGCTCAGGAAGACGACATAGGCCCCCAGCCAAGGCGCCAGAATGGTCAGGATTCGGGTGATTTCGGCAGCGCTGGGCTGCTTGCCCAACTGGCTGATAAGGTCAAGATTCCCGCCCAGACCGATCACGGCAACGACCCAGAAAACCACCAGGCAGAGCAGGCCCACCACCAGTCCGAGGAGCACCATCAGGACGTAACCGCCCAGGAGTGTGCCGAAAACGTCCTTGGTGAGGTTCCAGGAACCAAACAGATTGAAGGATTTTTCGTCGAAACACTGCACGTAGGCGAGCGAAAGACGAATCACGAAGTACAGGTATATCACCATGGTCAGGAGGTCGAAGATGAGGCGAGCCCCTTCCGTACCGATAATCGAGGAAGCGACAACGCTGAGCACACCTCCGACAAGGCTGATACCGAAATTGATCAACCCCAGAAGCAGGCCCAGAACGAACATGACTGCGATCATGCGCAATTCGTCGCCACCGAAGCGGATATAGCCGAAACTGCTCTCTGGTCGCCCCAGGACCCGACGATAGACGGCGCAGGCCATGACCGCCTGCACGATCATCATGATCAGCAGCAGCAGGAAGTACGGCCCGACAAACTGCCCCATCAGATTCAGGATCGCCATCGGATCTTCAGTGGACGGGAAGCCGCTGGTGATCAGGCTCTGGATGCCAGGCCAGGCAAGATAGAAGAACAATCCCAGCCCCAGGGCATTACCCACCAGCAGGACAATTCCCCAGAAAACAATGAGGAGCGGCTTCTCGCGAACAATACGAAAACCTTCGAATGCGAAATCGATATTGAGTTTGTTCATGCCGACGCCCCCGAAATCCGGCCCCGAATTGTGGCCTGTCTGTGCCTATTCTGCCCGTATGGTTTCGATTTGCCTATAGGCAGACGCAAAAAATCCCACCAGCAGAGGAAGGAGCAAGCCAATAAGCAAAAGCAATAGCCCGCCATGCAATACCAGGTTCATGCCCTGGGTCAGCCACGGATACGGCAAGGCATGGGCCAGGCGGATCTCCGGACCGAGGTGATGGACCACGCCCGCAACCAGCAGAGCGAAGGGCAGGACCAGGACCACCATGCCGG
The DNA here is from genome assembly GCF_000495795.1 of Asticcacaulis sp. AC460. GTDB lineage: Bacteria > Pseudomonadota > Alphaproteobacteria > Caulobacterales > Caulobacteraceae > Asticcacaulis. Next base: position 36,734 of record NZ_AWGD01000009.1, on the reverse strand, counting down.
CAAACAGCTTGCCGGCCTGCCCCGACGTCAGGCCCAGGGCATTGAGAGTCACCAGCTTGCGCTGGGCGATATTGGCGGCGTGCAGCAGGGAGAATTTGACCAGGATAAACAGCAGGAACAGGTGGGCAATGACCGCGCTGACCAGGGTCCAGGTGCCACCATGGACCGGGTCGACGTCATTCATCTTGGCGGCCACCACGAAGACAATGAAACCAGCCCCCACGATAAAGGCGACGAACAAAGCCGCCAGCAGGCTGGCCAGGATGAGGCGCACTTCGGGCAGCGCGAACTGAAGACCGCCCGGCCCGCGTCCTTCCTTGCCGGCTGTCTGGCCGAACAAAGCGGTGCGATATAGGGCGCCCAGACTCATGACCTTGCAAACGACGACTGCGACCACGAGAGCCAGACAAAGCCAGATCGAGTGGTGCTGGAACACGACCAGGGGACCGCCGGCAGCAACAGCCCACAGCAGCACCAGGGCCAGACCCGCGCCACCCCACGCCCCCGGCAGGCCCGAAAAGGCTGCCGACAACGCCTTCGTCACCGAAAATGACGCGCTTCTACGCATAAAGTATACCGCCCTTACCTGATTTTACGCCATTTCACCCGACGGCGATTTGAGACTCAAATCCATTCGCTTGAAAAGCTTATTTCGTTAACCAGATCAAATTTCTGCGCGCCCTTGCTCAGGCGTCACACCCTGCTATAGACCGCGACCATGACAGTTTCTCAAGAACCTATACACGTTATCGGCGGCGGCCTGGCCGGCTCCGAAGCCGCCTGGCAGATCGTCAAGCGCGGCGTGCCCGTTGTCCTGCACGAGATGCGTGGGGTTAAACCTACGAATGCGCACCATACGAATGATTTCGCCGAATTGGTGTGCTCCAACTCGTTCCGTTCCGATGACTGGGAGTTCAACGCCGTTGGCCTGCTGCACGAAGAGATGCGCCGCGGCGGTTCTCTGATCCTGGCCTGCGCCGACAAGCACCAGGTTCCGGCCGGCGGCGCCCTGGCGGTCGACCGCGACGGTTTCAGCGCCGCGGTGACGCAAGTCCTGTCAAATCATCCATTGATCACCATCGTGCGTGAAGAGGTCACCACCCTGGCCGACAAGCCGTGGCAAAATGTCGTGGTCGCCACCGGCCCCCTCACCTCCGAGTCCCTGTCGCAGTTCGTCCTCGATGTCTCCGGCGAGGGCCAGTTGAGCTTCTTCGACGCCATTGCGCCGATCATCCATTTCGACTCGATCGACATGTCCAAGGCGTGGAAGCAATCGCGCTACGACAAGGAAGGCCCGGGCGGCGACGCGGCAGCCTATATCAACTGTCCCATGGACAAGGACCAGTACGAGGCCTTTATCGACGCCCTGCTGGACGGGCCCAAGGCCGAGTTCAAGGACTGGGAGCACGTCCCCTATTTCGACGGTTGCCTGCCGATCGAGGTCATGGCCGAACGCGGCCGCGAAACCCTGCGCTACGGCCCTATGAAGCCGGTCGGCCTGACCAATCCGCACAACCCGACCGTCAAAGCCCACGCCATCATCCAACTTCGCCAGGATAATGCCCTGGGCACGCTGTACAACATGGTCGGCTTCCAGACAAAGCTGAAGCACGGCGCCCAGGCCGACGTCTTCCGCATGATCCCGGGGCTGGAAAACGCCCAATTCGCCCGTCTGGGCGGCCTGCACCGCAACACCTTCATCCAGTCGCCGAAGCTGCTGGACCGGCAGTTGCGGCTGAAGGCGCTTTTCCCTGAAAAATCCGTGCGTTTCGCCGGACAGCTCACCGGCGTCGAAGGCTATGTCGAAAGCGCCGCCATCGGTCTGCTGGCCGGCCGGTTCGCCGCAGCCCAGGCCCTGGGCGGCAGCCTGCCAGAGCCGCCGGAAACCACGGCCCTTGGCGCCTTGATCAATCATATCACGATCGGCCACCTGGAGGGCGGCAGCTTCCAGCCGATGAACATCAACTATGGACTCCTGCCGCCGCTGGATCCGCCCAAGGTCGACGAGCACGGCAAGAAAATCCCGTTGAAGGAGCGCGGCCGCGCCAAAAAACGCCTGATGTCACTCAGAGCCTTGAACGATGTTCAGGAATGGCTAAATCTTGCCTGATTCTGGCGCTAAGCCAGTCACAACCTCCATCCCTTCGGGTCTTCCGTGCGTTCCCTGCTTTTCCTCTCCGCCGCCGCCCTGTCGCTTACGGCCTGCGCCACCACCACGACCACCCAGACCACGGTCTATATCCCGGTGGCGCCCGTTGTCACGCCCAGTTCGCTGACCCCTCAGCCGGTGATCCTGTTCAACAAGACCAAGAACGGCCGCAAGCTGTTCACCTTGAACGAGGAATTCCCCTATTGCGACCCCGGCACAGGCAAGGTGATCGTGGTGCCGCGGTGGTATGTCACGGACTTTGCCTCGGTGCCGTGGTTCGGCCAGAGCGTGATCGACCCTCAGGGCCCGACGGCGCGCGCCGCCATTATCCACGACTACCTCTATGCCATCGGCGAAAAAGGCAAGCGCGAGGAAGCCGACGACATCTTCTATCGCGCCATGATCAGTTTCGGTGTCGACGAATGGCAGGCCCGCACCGCCTATACCGCTGTGCGCACGGGTGGTGAAAAAGGCTATGGCCTGAAGGACGACTGGTCGTTCATCGATCCGACACGGCCGGACGGCGTCCAGCCGGCCCCCTTCCCCAAGCCGAAGACCGGTGCCGTGCGTATCATGTCCAGGTGTGCCGGCTTTAAAGACCTGATCCAGACCGGCTGGCGCGCCTATCCGATCGCCCAGCCGGTGGTCAATGTGCCACCGCCGGTCACGGTGACGGAAAAGACCGGCCCGGCCGACTGGGTTCAGGACAAGCTGCCCTGGCCGAAGAAGAAAAAAGACGAGAAGAAGTAGGAAAATTTTCTTCTTCGCGCCTTCGCGTGAAACCTCTTTCTTTTGAGGCACCGACGATGCCGAAGGAAGAAATTTAACGCGAAGGCGCGAAGGGTGTTAAATCCGCCCTGTCAGGTAGGTCCACAACAGACTGAAGCGCAGGCGCAGCGGTCCGAAGCCCCGACGATGCCCCAGGGCAGCCACGGCCGGCAAGGCCAAGGGGGCCGTCGATGTCGACAAATGACGGACATCAACGCGCATATCGTCGAGTAAGTGGGCCAGTTCAGTTGCACCGAACTCTTCGGAGTTCAGACGGCCAACTCGCTGAAGCTGGAAAAATCCCAGCATCCGAGCACATTGCAGACCAGTGCTGCCGTCGCCAGATCCTTCCAGGACCTTTGCGGCCAGACGGTAGACGGCTTCTTCGCCACCCACCACATCCATCGCCTGCCGCAGGGTTAAAGCGCCCTTGTCCAGCAGAGGCATCTGAGCTTCCACCATGGCCAGGAAGGTCTCCACCGGCAAATCATACTGCGGGATCAACCGTTGAAACAGTTCCGTCAACGGATGATAGTGCGGTACGCGCCCCTGCCCGATCGCTTCGAAGGCTTCGTACCACCAGCGCAGGCGTATCTCACCCATCAAAGGTTCGGTCACCCGCTCCGGGATCTCGCGCAGGGTCTCGAGCAAGGCAAACAAGGCCAACACCCCGCCACGGCGTTCCGCGTCGGGGATGAAGGCGCAGGCCAGGCGGACGTCCTCCGATTTCGGTTCAAGCTCGGAAGACGTCATAAGCCTCTAGCCGAACAGGGTCTGGTACATGGTCATGGTGACCAGCATCGGCAGCGATAGCAAGGTGTTGATGCGGGAGAACATCATGGCCTTCTTGGCGGCCGCCGCCTTCTGTTCGGCCGTGCCGTCCTTGATGCCCAAAGCGATCTTCTGGGCCGGCCAGATAAAGCCCCAGACATTGAACATCATGACCAGGCCCATCCACATGCCGGCGCCGATAAAGACAAAGCCCGTGTCCGCGGCGCTGTAACCGCCGGCGAAGCCCAGGCTCAAAGCCTCGACCACGTAGCCACGGTGCCAGGCAAGCGCCAGGCCGATGACGACGGTCAGCAACGCCGCCCAGCGGAACCAGAACAAGGCTTCCGGGGCGATGTATTTGGTGATGCCAGGCTTCAATTCCGCGGGCACGTTCGGCATGACGCGGATCTGGACGAAATTGAAGTAGTACAGCAAACCGATCCACAGCACACCGCAGACCACATGCGCCCAGCGCAATACGGCGATGGCCAGGTTGACCCGGTCGGCATCATACCCGAAGGCGACGATAAACAGCACCGCCAGCAACAGGCTGACGACAATCACATTGCGAAAATTGGAAAGAAAACCAGCCATAGCGCACCCCTGTCCGAGTTTTAGACGACTCGCACCTTATGCCAAACGGACGCCGGACGCAAAACCGCGCCCGGCGCACCGTAATTACGGCAGATCGGTCTGGGGCTTCTTGTTGCCCTTGAAGCCGCCCAGGTCGACAACTTCGGCGTCGCCCTGGTTGCGGTTGACGCCCCACAGCAGGATGACCGGCGCGGCGACATAGACCGACGAATAGGTGCCGATAAAGATGCCGAAGATCATGGCGACCGAGAAGCTGAACAAGGTTTCACCACCCAAAACCGCCAGGCCGGTCAGCGCCATGATGGCGGTCACACCGGTGATGATGGTCCGTGACAGGGTTTCGTTGATCGACAGGTCGATCAGGTCGCGCAACGCCATCTTCTTGTACTTGCGCAGGTTTTCGCGCAGGCGGTCGAAGACGACGACGGTATCGTTCATCGAATAGCCGATAATGGTCAGGATGGCCGCCACGGCGCGCAGGTCGAATTCCAGCTTGAACAGGGCGAACAGACCAAAGGTCAGGATCACGTCGTGGAACAGCGCCACCACGGCACCCAGGCCGAACTGCCATTCGAAACGGAACCAGATATAGACCATCATCAGCGCGATCGCGAGGAACAGCGCCGTAATGCCGCCGGTCAGCAATTCACCGGAGACCTTGGCGCCGACGACTTCGGTGTTCGAGAAGGTCGCCGAAGGAAATTCCTTTTTCAAGGCCAGCTTGACCTGCTCGACCTTGGCGATCGGATCGCCACCGGGGGTTTCGAACTTCATCTGGGCGGCCGTGCCGCCGCCGACACCCTGGACCTGGACGCCCTTCAGGCCCTGGTGGCTCATGGTTTCACGCAGTTTGGCGAGGTCGAGTGGCTGCGTGCCGGTCGAGATATCGAGCGCCGAACCGCCCTTGAAGTCAACGCCGCAGGCCAGGCCGCCGCAAGGCGGCGTGGCCGGATAGATGGCCAGGAACAGCGAGGCCGCAACCGCCACAACCGACAGGAAACCGGCCAGACGTGCGAACTTGACGAAGGTGAAGTTGGTCTTCTGCGGCAGGACCTTGATCAGCGGCCAGGCGCGCGGCTTGACATTGTCGGCGATCGGCAGGGTCTTGGGGCGCGCGGCGCGGAACCATACGGCCAGCAGGACCTGGCTGATCAGGACGGCCGAAAAGACCGAGGTCACGATACCCAAAACCAGGGTCACCGCGAAGCCCTTGACCGGGCCGGCCCCCAGCGACCACATGATGATGGCCGCCGCCAGGCTGGTCACGTTGGCGTCGATAATGGTTTCCATGGCGCGCGAGAAGCCGGCGTCCAGCGCGTCGATGACCTTTCGCCCGGCGCGCATTTCATCGCGCATGCGCTCATAGATCAGCACGTTGGCGTCGACGGCCATGGCCAGGGTCAAGATCAGACCGGCGATACCCGGCAAGGTCAGGGTGAACTGGAAGACCGACATGCCGCCGATCAGCAGCACCAGGTTGACCAGCAGCGCCACCACGGCGATGCCCCCGAACAGGAAGCCGTAAGCCAGCAGCATGAAGATGACGACGCAGATCACGGCGATAACCGTGGCGACGGCGCCCTTCTGCACGGCATCGGCGCCCAGTTCGGCGGTCACTGTGCGTTGCTGTTCGAACTTCAGAGGCGCCGGCAGGGCGCCGCCCTTAAGCAGCTTGACCTTCAGCGAGGCTTCTTCCTGCGACAGCCCGCCGCCGGAAATCTGGCCCTTGCCGCCGGTAATGGCGCCACGGATGACCGGCGCGGTCAGGATTTCATTATCGAGGACGATGGCGAAGCGGTGACCGATGTTCTGGCGGGTAATATCGCCGAAAATGCGTGATCCCTCACCATCAAAGGCAAAGCCGATGGCCGGCTGGTTGTATTCGTCGCGCTCGACCGTAGCATTGACCAGATTTTTGCCCGAAACCAGGCTCAGCTTGCGGATAGCGAGGGGTTGGCCGCCGGCGCTGGCGTCGGGAAGGACCTTGGTGCCCGGCGGAAGCTGGCCGGCCGCGGCCTGCTCCGGCGTGACGCTTTCATCGACCATGTGGAAGGTCAATTGCGCCGTCGTACCGATAACTTCCTTCAGCTGTTCCGGATCGCTTTCGCCGGGGGCTTCCACGACGATGCGGTTGGTGCCCTGACGGGCGATCGACGGTTCCTTGGTTCCCAGTTCATCGATACGGCGCCGGACGATTTCGATCGACGTATCGACCGCCGCCACGGACGTGGCGCGAATACCGGCGTCGGTCAGCGCCAGCACAATCGTCTGGTCGGGGCCGCGGGAGACGGTAATGTCCCGGGCGCTCGCATTGTTCGGTACCGGCGCGGGAAGACGGTTGAGCGCCGCAAAGGCGGCATCGACCTGGTTCGCATTGGTAATGCGGACGCGGACACTGGTGCCGTCGGAAACCGGATTGGTGCTGATGATCTTTTCCTGGACCAGGTCCGTGCGGACCTGTTCGGCCAGGTTGTTCAGCCGTTCTTTTTGCAGCGCGACAGTATCGACCTCGACCAGGAGGTAGGACCCGCCCTGTAGGTCAAGACCCAGATTGAGTCCCTTGGCCGGAATAAATCCCGGCAGGCTGTCCTTGACGCTTTGCGGCAGGAAGTTGGGCACGGAGAACAGGATGCCCAGAAGGGTGGCGATCAGGACCAGCCCCACCTTCCAGCGTGATAACGTCATCATGGTTTTGCGCTCGAATACTTATAAAGTCAGCGGATGGGAGTGGCTCAGGCGGCCTTGGTATCGTTGGCGGGGGCCGGCTCGCCCTTGGCGCGGACCTCGGTAATCATGGCCTTGACCACGCGGACATTGACACCGCTGGCGACTTCCATCGAGATTTCGGCCTCCTCGACGCGGGTAACCTTGCCGATCAGGCCGGACGACAGGACGACCGTGTCGTTGCGCTTGATCGCCGAAATCATCGCCTTGTGCTGTTTGGCACGCTGCTGTTGCGGACGGATCATGAAGAAGTACATGATGGCGATGAAGCCGATCAGCATCGGCGCCATCTGAAGCAGACCATCGAACCCCGAGGGGGCGGCAGCGCCGGCGGCTTGGGCGAAAGCGGGGGTGGCGAACACGGTCGTCTCCTGGATATCGTTGCGGCCGCACCGAGGTAGCTAGAACAGGGCGGCTCAAAAAAGGTTCGCCATACATAGGCAGAACCATAAAAAGGTCAATGGCATAATTGCCACAGCCGGCCGCGCGGGAAACGCGGCCTATTGACCTTTTACGAACCGGGCAAAACCAGTTTCGGGTCGATCGGGCGAGCAATGTCGGTCGACGGCGTGTAGCGCACTTCGAAATGCAGTTGCGGCTGGTCTATGGTACCGCTCTGGCCGACCGTGCCGATCACCTGGCCCTTGGTGACCCTTTGGTTGTTGGACACATTCATGCCGGACAGGTGCGAATAGCCGGTGTACCAGCCATTGGGGTGTTTGATATAGATGGTGTTGCCCAGTTCGCGGACCTGGTCGCCCTGATAGACCACCACGCCATCGGCGGCGGCCAGGACGTTGGTGCCGCCGGCCGAAGAGATATTGATGCCGTCATTGCGGACGTTGGGCGCCAACTGGCCGAAAGGCACCAGGATCTTGCCCTTGACGGGCCAGGCGAACATCCCCTTCCCCATCTGGGTCAGTTGCGCATTGGTCGGAAATCCGGCGACCGGCGGCGGCGGGGTAGCGGACAGCGGCTTGGTCGCCGGCTTCGTTTCCGGCTTGGCCGCCGGCGGCGTCACGACAGGTGTCTTGACAGGCGCCACTGCCACCGTCGGCGTCGCCACAGGCGGCGCCTTGACGGCCGGCTTGACGTCGGCGGCCGCCGTGGTCGTGGCGGCCGGCGGGTTTACAGTCGGCTTGGCAACCACGGCCGGCGCCGGTGCCGTGGTCGTGGTGGTCGTCTTGGGCTTCGGCAAGGGCGGAGGCGGCAGGCTGGTGGAGGGCTTGACCTCTGCCTTGGCTTCAACGGGCTTCGCCGCCGGTGCCGTTACCGTCGCCTTGGGTGCGGCGGCCGGCGCCGAGCCCAGTCGAACCAGGGTCGCGCCATTGGCACGGGCTTCAGGCCCCTTGTCGGCCGCGCCTTCCGGCAGCAAAACCTTTTGGCCGATCCGCAGCGTCGCGCCCGGATCGAAACCGTTGATGTCATAGAGCGTCTTCACCGGCACGCCGAAACGGCGCGATATGCCGTACAGGGTGTCCTGAGCCACCAGGGTATAGCTGTAGGCGGCGCGGCTGTCCTTGACAGGTGCGGCGGCGGCGGTCGTGGTCACCGGCTTGGTCATGTCTTCATCGGGGCGCGGCGGCGGCGGCGGGACGACGACCGGCGGCAGTTCCGTTGTGGTCATGGCGGTCGACGGCCCCGGCAGGGTTTCCGGAACGACATCCGGCGCGGGCGCTTCGGCCACCGGCGCGGCCGGGGCGGGCTTGTCCTGCATGTAGACAGGATATTTCGGCTCCGGCATGTCGGTGGTCGCACAGGCCTGCAGCCCCAGCATGACCAATCCGGTCACTGCGGCGGCCAGGGCGGTATGCGTCCTTTTCGCGTGCGCTGTCATGAGGGGGCTCCGTGAATGCGAAATCGTTAATGGGCAAGGGTTGGTGCGAGTTTACTCTATGCTAAGCTATGGATAACGAATCCCTAATGATGCGGAAAAATCGGGCAAAAGACGGAACAGTGCAAAAAAATTTGCCGTGAGCACATCCAATCCCGCAAGCGGCGGACATTCAGTCATGAGAAAGGCTGGCAGTCATGAAAACGGCCCGGGACGGCCGGGCTCGCCCGCCAAAATTATTCAGGAGATGACAATGACCGAACTGTTCACGCAATACTGGTGGCTGATCTTCCCGATCTTCTTCATGGTGATGGGCGCCCTGCGGCTGGCCCTGCGCAACAGCTACGAACAAAAGAAGCTGGACCTTATGAAGGCCTATCTCGACCGCGGCCAGCCCGTGCCCGAAGCCCTGCGCCGCGACAACCGCTTCTGAAGGAGGCCGATATGAATTTCGAGCAACTGTTCCGCGACTATTGGTGGCTGATCTTTCCCGTCGGCGGTATGCTGATGGGCGTGTTCGGCATGATCAGTCATCATTATCACCGCACCGAAACCCTGCGTATCCTGAAGTCCTACGCCGACCAGGGTAAGGAGCCGCCGGCCTTCCTGCTAGACGCTCTTAAGAGCGATGAGGACCGCGCCCTGGACCTAGATTATGATCGTGGCTACCGTAAACACCGCCGTCGCCACAACAGTTGGGGCGGGGTGGTTGTATTCGCAGCTTTGGCTGTCGGCCTTGGCTATATGGGGCAACAAGCCGGATCCAGTCCGGTTTTCACCGCATTGGGTATGGCGTTTGGCGTCGCTGCGGTCGCCCTGTTCGTGCTGAAACTGATCAGCGCCGTTTTCGGACCGCGCCGGCGCTACGATGAGGACAAGCGCCGCGACCGGGTCGACGATTGATCCCATACGATATCCGGGCGCCATACCATGGATTTACCGAGCCATGCCGCCCTGATACGGCGCGCCCGCTCCGGCTCCGACGAAGCCTTCTCCCGGCTTGTGTCGGATTGCCAGCAAGCGGTGCGCGCCTTCGTGCGTCGCCTGGCCGTTTCCGCCGATGATGCCGACGACCTGGCCCAGGAGGCGTTTGTTACCGCCTGGTCGAAGATCGACCGGCTGCACGACGGTATTTCGTTCCGCACCTTTGTCTGCGGCATCGCCTACCGCAAGGCGCTGAACGATCGCCGCCGCTTCAACCGCCAGGCCACCCGCGACACGCAATGGCACGACCTGACGCCGCAGCAGGCATCTTCAACCGTTGAGAGCCGGTTGAGCGTCCAGGCCGCGTTAAGCCAATTGCCGCTGGACCAACGCGCTGCGGTCAGCCTCTGCGTCGCCGGCGATTACAGTCACGCAGAAGCTGCCGACATTCTGGGGCTTCCCCTGGGCACCGTAAAGTCGCATATTCAGAAGGGGCGCGAGAAGCTTAGCGCCCTGCTTGGAGTACCGTCATGAGTGAAGACGCCCTGAAAGCCCTGCTGCAGGCCGACGCCCCGGCCTTTCCGCCGGTGCGCGATATCGGCTTCGTCATCGCGGTGATGGAAAAGGTGGAACGCCGGCGGCTGTTCGAAAACCTGGCGTGGTGGGTGTGCGCGGGCTGTGCCGTCATCGTGGTCATGGCGCTGGTCATGCCCTTCCTGACTCCGGCCCTGATTTCGCTGGGCGATGCTTTAGTTCCGGCCGTCGTCATCCTCAGTGTCATCGGCATGGTTGCCGTCGGCGTCTGGTACCTACGCCCGGCCCTGCGCGATTTCGGTATTCGAATCTAAGCTTCTTTCGCGACGCCGGAAATCAGCGGCACGAAGCGGACATCGGTCATGTCTTCGCGCGTGAAGCCATCGGCCGTGCGGGTGTAGCGCACCAGGATCTGGGTTGATCCCTTACCCAAGGGGCCGACCAGAATGCCCTTGGGTTTCAACTGGTTCAGCAAAACATCCGGCACTTCGGGCAGGGCGGCTGTGACGATAATGCGGTCGAACGGCGCCTGTTCCGGCCAGCCGTCCCAGCCATCGCCGAAGCGGTAGATAATGTTCTCCAGCAAAAGCCGGCGATGACGGATCTCGGCCTCGACCATCAGCGAGCGATAGCGCTCAATCGTGTAAACATAACGCGCCAGGCGCGCCAGGATTGCCGTCTGATAGCCGCTGCCGGTGCCGATTTCCAGCACGCGGTGGCGCCCCTCGATCTTCAGCGCCTGGGTCATCAGGGCGACGATGTAGGGCTGGGAGATGGTCTGGCCGCAGTTGATCGGAATGGCCGAGTCTTCCCACGACCGGTCGAGGAACAGCTCGGGCACGAACAGGTCGCGCGGGGTGATCTCCATGGCGTGCAGGACCTTGCGGTCGTCGATGCCCTGGCGCTTCAAGCCATTCATCAACCGTTGCAGGCGAGTTTCCTCGGGGACTTCGTTCATTCCGCCGCCCCTGCCTGTTCGTCATTGGCCGCGTGGATCTGCTTTGGCACGGTGCCGCCCAGGGTCTTTTTCAGGCGATGCATAGTGTCGTAGTGCGTCAGGTCGAGATGCAGCGGCGTGACTGAGATACGTTTCTGCGCGACGGCATTCAGGTCGGTGCCGTCAACCATCGTCTGATCGAAGGCATGGAAGTCCATCCAGTAATAGTCGCGGCCACGCGGATCGCAGCGCTTGACGGCGTGCATTTCGTGGGCGTCGCGGAAGCCCTGGCGTGTCACCTCGACACCCGTGACCTCATCGGCCGGGCAGTCCGGGAAGTTTATATTGATGATGACATCGGCCGGCCAGCCCTTTTCCAGAACGGCGCTCAGCACAGGAGCGCCGTGGACCTCGGCGGCGTTCCACTGGGTCATGAGGTCGATATCGAAGTCCAGGCACTGCGACAGGGCGATCGAGGGGATGCCCAGGGTCATGCCCTGGAGCGCACCGGCGACCGTGCCCGAGAGCGTCACGTCCTGGGCCAGGTTGAATCCACGATTGATGCCGGACAGGACCAGGTCGGGCGGCTGCGGCATCAGGTCGTTGATGGCGATCTGGACGCAGTCGGTCGGCGTGCCGGAAATGGCGAAGCGCTTGTCGGCCAGGCGTTTGACGCGGAGCGGATCGTGCAGGGTGATCCCCCTGCCCTTGCCGGACTGTTCGGTGACGGGGGCGCAAATCCAGACATCGTCGCTGAGCTGGCGGGCGATGTTGTACAGGATTTCGAGACCGTAGGCCTCGACGCCGTCGTCATTGGTCAGGAGGATACGCATACGATGTGTTTATGGCGATTTCCGCCGCCGACGCAACTATGCGCGAGAACAAAAAGTGGCCAGACGGGACAAAAAAATGGGAACCGATTGCGGTGCCGTCTGACGGTAGGCAAGGGGAACACGGAAAACACTGAAGCGCCGCTTTCAGCGGCGGACACGGAAAACACTGAAGCTCGATGTTGAACCGCGCGAAGCGCCCCAAATAGCAAGATAGAGAGGCGCCTAGCGCGTACTACCCGACTGACGGATTTTCCGTGTCCTTCCGTGCCCGGCGCGTAGCGCCGTTTCAGTGTTTTCCGTGTTCCTCTTGCTTACAAGCCGAAGGTAACGGCAGAGGGCGTTACCCGATCTGGGTCAGGCCGCCCATATAGGGCAGAAGTGCCGCGGGCACGGCAATCTTGCCGTTCTCATCCTGGTAGTTCTCCATGACCGCCACCAGGGTCCGGCCGACGGCCAAGCCCGATCCGTTCAGGGTATGGACAAAGCGCGTCCCCTTCTCGCCGGCCTTGCGCGTACGGGCATCCATACGACGGGCCTGGAAGTCGCCGCAGTTCGAGCACGACGAGATTTCGCGATAGGTGTTCTGCGACGGCAGCCAGACCTCCAGGTCATAGGTCTTGCGCGCACCGAAGCCCATGTCACCGGTACACAGCAGCATGGTGCGATACGGCAGTTCCAGCTTCTTCAGGATGCTTTCGGCGCAGGCCGTCATGCGCTCATGCTCTTGCGCCGACTGTTCCGGCGTGGTGATAGAGACCAGTTCGACCTTCTGAAACTGGTGCTGGCGGATCATGCCGCGGGTGTCGCGGCCGGCCGAACCGGCTTCGGCACGGAAGCAATTGGTCAGAGCCGTCAGGCGCAGCGGCAGTTCTTCCTCCGCGGTGATCGTTTCGCGAACCAGATTGGTCAGCGAAACTTCGGCGGTCGGGATGAGGTAGAAATAATCAGAGAATTTGCCATCTTCCTTTAAGGATAGCAGTCGTTTGATCGTTTGCTCAATAGCATTTTTTTGCTTCACACGCTGATATTCTGCATACGCCACCTCAACATCCTCAGATGAGCTCATCTCTTCTTGAAGAGATTGGTAAGCGTAGGCTTCCTTTTTGCCCTCCTCTAAACCAAGAGCAAATGCGATCTCTTCGGCTTTCTCGATAAATAAGTCACTATTCAAATATTCAACACTAAAAAGATCGTCTTTAAACTTCGGCAGTTGTCCTGTGCCGAACATGGCGTGGTCCTTGACCAGGACCGGCGGATTGACCTCGGTGTAGCCGTGTTCGCCCGTCTGGACGTCCAGCATGAACTGCCCGATCGCCCGTTCCAGCCGCGCCAGTTGGCCTTTCAGGAAGACGAAACGCGATCCGCTGATCTTGGCGGCGGCTTCGAAATCCATCATCTTCAGGGCTTCGCCCAGGTCGGCGTGGTCCTTTGCAGTGAAGGTGAACCTGGTGGGGTCGCCCCAGCGCCGCTGTTCGACATTGCCGCCTTCGTCCTCCCCCTGAGGAACGTCTTCCAACGGCAGGTTAGGCAGCGAAGCCAGGGCCACGCGCAACTCCTCGCCCTTCACCCGTTCGATTTCCTGCGAGTCCGCAAGCGTCCCTTTCAGGCCTTCGACTTCCGCCATAAGCGCCTGAGCCTTGGCTTCGTCCTTCTGGGCCTTGGCCTGGCCGATCTGCTTGCTGGCCTCGTTGCGGCGCGCCTGGGCGTTCTGGAACGCCGTCTGGGCCGCGCGCAGCTCGGCATCCAAGGCGATCAGCGAATCGGCATCGGCTTGCGCTGACTCACGGCCACGCGAGCTCCAGCCTTGAACATAAGCCTGAGGATTGTCGCGTAATGCCTTGATATCGTGCATGGTTGCCTCGGAGGAAAGGACCCCTCACCCCAGCCCTCTCCCCTCAAGTGAGGAGAGGGAGTTGACAGTGCGTCTGTCAACCTTCTCCGATCACCGGGACAGGTCAGATAAGCGGTGTAAAAACTATCGGGCTAGATACGCAAAGCCGGTGATTTGGGCAAACCCAAAATGTGCCTCAGGCTTCGACCTCGGTATCCGCAGGCACGGGCTTGCCCTTGCGCTGCCACTCGATAATCTTCACGCACAGGATCGAGATTTCGTAGAGCAGCACGATCGGGATCGCCAGCATCAACTGCGAGATCGGATCCGGCGGCGTGACCACAGCGGCCACGACCACGATGGCCAGGATGGCGTAACGGCGGAAGGAAGCCAGCATCTTCGAGGTCAGAATCCCGGTCAGCCCCAGCAGCGAAATCACGATCGGAAGCTGGAAGCAGCAGCCGAAAGCCAGCATCAGGGTGGTGATCAGCGACAGGTAGTCCGACACCTTGTACATGGCGGTGATGGCCACGCCGGGCGCCACGACCTGCTGGCTTAGCGAGAACCACAAAACCGTCGGCAGGATAATGAAATAGACCAGGGCCATGCCCAGGACGAACATCAGCGGCGCGGCAATCAGGAACGGCAGGAAGGCATTGCGTTCACGGCGATACAGCCCCGGCGCAACAAAGCCATACAACTGCCAGGCCAGGACCGGGAAGCTGACGATGATACCGCCGAACATGGCCATCTTCATCTGGGTAAAGATGAATTCCAGCGGCGCCGTGAAAATCAGCGCCAGGTCCTTCGTCAAGGGCACCTGCTTAAGCCCCAGCAGGACGTACATCATCTCGAACGGGTTACCGCCGTGACCGTGCAATTTGCTCTGTTCGAGCATGGCGCTGGCCACCTTAAGCGGGTGCAGCAGGAACTCGTAGATCGGCTTGGCGACCAGGAAACAGCCGACGCAGGCAATCAGGAAGGCCGCCGCCATGATGACGATCCGCGTACGCAGTTCGATCAGGTGATCCATCAGCGGCGCGCGCGAGGCCTCGATATCGGCGTCATCGGCCTCATGCGCCGTGGCCTGCCCCTTGGTGACCAGGCTGCGCTTATGCTTGTCCTCGACGGCGATAGTTTGCGGCAGGGTATCAGTCACGAAACGGCTTTCCGGCGCGAACGTTTAACAGGGGTAACGGTGGGTTCCGCAACCGGTTCCGGCAGGGGCTCCGGCACAGCCTCGGCAACGACCTTTGGCTTGCGGCTACGCGGCTTTTTGACCGGTGGCACGGCAGGCTCGGCCTCCGCGACCTCGGTCTGGCCGGCATCCCACTTCGGCGGCAAGCCGTCCATCTGGGGATCTACCGGCTCCACGGGCTTGCCCGCGGCGACATCGGTCTTGGTCAGGCTGTCGCGGACATCGCTCTCGATGGCCTTCATCTCGGTCTGCAGAGAACTGGTCAGGTTGTTCTGACGCAGAGCTTCGACCTCCTTGCGCAGGTCGTCCAGCTCGCTCTGGCGGGCCATGTCGTCGAACGAGGATTTGAAGTCGTCGGCCATGTTACGCATCTTGCCGACAAACTTACCGATATTGCGCAGAAGCTTCGGCAAGTCTTTCGGCCCGACGACGACCAGGGCAACGATTGCAATGATAATCAGCTCACTGCCGCCGAGACCGGGCAACATGATGGCAGCTTTCTCTTAAACGTTAGGGATAGACGATTAAGCCTTGGGCTCTTCGCCGTCGGTCTTTTTCTTCTTGTCGTCCTCGTCGCCATCTTTCAGGCCGTCCTTGAACGCCTTGATACCCTTGGCAGCGTCACCCATCAGGTTGGAAATCTGACCGCGGCCGCCAAACAGCAGCAAAGCGACAGCGGCAACCAACAGCCAGTGCCAGATACTTAATCCACCCATCTACAACTCTCCTTGGCGCCTCTCGCCTCATACATGGGGCGGGCACAATGCAAATTTCAGCCCTTATAGGCTTTTTATGTCGGAATTAGGAAGCATTTTTGCGCCGATTATGCCTTGTCTTCGAAGAAATCTTGCGCAAATTCCACTTCTTCCAGCTCTTCCAGGGTCGCCGCATCCTCCAGAACCTGACCGGAGGATGGATCGGGCACCATGAAGTCCGCCGGCACATTCAGGTCCAGCAGGCCGGCGGCGCGCATTTCGGCCACGCCCGGCAGGTCGGCCAGGCTGGGCAGCGAAAACTGCTCCAGGAAGGTCTCCGTCGTGCCATAGGTCACCGGCCGCCCCGGTGTCCGCCGGCGGCCGCGCAGCCGGATCAGGTTCATTTCGTGCAGCACGTCCAAGGTCCCGCGCGACAGGCCGACGCCACGGATGGTTTCGATCTCGGCGCGGGTGACCGGCTGGTGGTAGGCGATGATGGCCAGGGTTTCCAGCGCCGCCTTGGACAGGCGCCGCGGCTCCTCGCGCTCCTCGACCATCAGGTAGCCCAGATCGGCGGCGGTACGGAACTGCCAGCGGTCATTGATGACCTCCAGCGCCACGCCGCGGCCGGCATAACGCGCCTTAAGCGAGGCCAGGGCCTGGCCGACCTCGGCGCCTTCCGGCAGCCGGTAAGCCAGTTCGGCGGCCGACAGCGGGCCAGCGGCGGCAAACAACAGCGCCTCAATGGCGCGTTCCAGGGTCTCGGGCGTCATTCCGGCTTGACCTCCGGGATCGGCATAAGCGGGGTGC
Source organism: Asticcacaulis sp. AC460 (assembly GCF_000495795.1). Taxonomy (GTDB): domain Bacteria; phylum Pseudomonadota; class Alphaproteobacteria; order Caulobacterales; family Caulobacteraceae; genus Asticcacaulis. The sequence continues at coordinate 20,132 of NZ_AWGD01000009.1, read as the reverse complement.
GCTTGCGCATGTACAGGGTATCGAAGGTGGCCAGCTGCTGCAGTTGCAATTGCCCCTCCTTGGTCAGTTCCAGCGACGCCGACAGGGTCGAAGCCAGGTAAGAGATGCGCTTGGGCCCTTCCGGCGAGCGCGGCTGCGGCGCGACCTCGTCCAGCGACGTCCAGTTATTGAGCGACGGCAATTTCAAACGCAGATTGTCGCGCGCGTCTTCCAGCGAATAGGCCTCGATGCGCCGCGACGGATCGTAATGGCGCTCGGTCTCACGCCGGCGCTGGGTAACATAGGCGCTCATCAGGTCGAAAACATTGGCTTCAATCCGTGACGACGGAATGATCAGTCGCGCCTCTGGGTCACCTCGGGCGAAGACGTCGCGCTTCAACTGCGGCCGTTCGGTCAGGGCCTCGACAGCCTTGCGCATGGCTTCCAGCTTCTTCAGGCGAAACGCCAGGGCCGCGGCCAGGTCTTCCGGCGCTGGTTCGTTGCCTTGCTTGCGCTCGGTCTTGGGCAAAAGCAGGCGTGACTTGAGATAGGCCAGCCATGACGCCATGACCAGGTAATCGGCCGCCAGCGAGAAACGCAGCTTGCGCGCCTCCTGGATGAAGGCCAGGTACTGTTCGGCCAGGCGGGTGATCGAAATCTTGAGCAGATCGACCTTCTGCGACCGCGCCAGGGCCAGCAGCACATGCAGCGGGCCTTCGTAACTGTCGAGCTGCAGCACCAGGGCTTCGTCGGGGGCGATTTCCTCGGGCGCGTCGGGCGCCGAACCGTCAAAGTCCAGCCTCGACTGACGGACGTCGTGGTCGAGCCCCGAAGGTGCGGCCCGTTCCCGGCTCATGCTGCGGGGGCTCCAGCCAGCACTTCGGTCGGATCGACCTTGGCCTCATGCGGCGCGCCCCGCGCCAGGACAACATCGAAACGCGCCCGGGCATCGACGACATCCAAAGGCTCAGGCACGGTCACCAGGCGGCGTAGACAGGCTTCGGCCCGGCGCAGGGCGTCCCGGCGCAGCTTGGGCGTCTCGGCCATGACGGCCTTCATCTGATCCAGCTTGCCATTGCAGTGAAGCAGGACGTCGCATCCGGCCTTCAATGAGGCCTTGGCGCGGTGATGCAGGTCGCCGGTCAGGGCGTTCATCGACAGGTCGTCGCAGATCAGCAGGCCATCGAAGCCGATGACCTCGCGGATCATTTTTATGCACTTTTTCGAGGTCGTCGCCGTGTTGCGCTTGTCGATCGCCGTGTAGAGCACATGGGCGGTCATGGCGATCGGCATGTCGGCATTGACCTGGAAGGGATGGAAATCGACCTTCAGCAGTTCGTCCAGTTTCGTATCGACCCTGGGCAGGTCGGTGTGTGAATCGGCCCCTGCCCGGCCATGACCGGGAATATGCTTGATGACCGGCAGGACACGGCCGGCCAGCAACCCTTCGCAGGCGGCGCGGCCCATGACGGCGACGTCGTTGGCGGTCAAACCATAGGCGCGGTCGCCGATGATGTCGTGAGCACCGGGCTGCGGCACATCGAGCACCGGCACGCAGTCGACATTGATGCCCAATTCATGCAGGTCGTTGGCCATCAGCCGCGCGCCCAGGCGCACCATCTCGCGCTGTTCCGACGGGTCATTGCACACCTGTGCGAAACGCGCGGCGGGCGGATAATCGGGCCAGTGCGGCGGGCGCAGGCGGCGCACCCGGCCGCCTTCCTGGTCGATCAGGATCAGCGGATCATGACGGACGCAGGCCTTCAGCGCATTCACCAGGGCCTTGGTCTGCTCCGGCGTTTCGACATTGCGCCGGAACAGGATAAAGCCCAGCGGCGGATGGTCGTGAAAGAAGCGCTGCTCTTCCGCCGTCAGTTCCAGGCCGCTGACGCCCAGGATACAGGCCCGGACATCGGCCAGTTTGCCCTTCCTTGCCATCTTACCGGACGATGCATTGACGACTGGCCGCCTTCAGGGCGGCGCAGAAGGACTTGGCCTTTTCGGCCGACAGGCCGGTGAAGGTGGCGCGATACAGGGTGCCGCGTTCCGTCTCGACCTTCTGGATGCTTTTGCCGGCGCCGCCGACGAACAACCCGAAGCTGGACGCGACCTTGGCGTATTCGGCATTGGCCAGTTCCTGGCTGTTGAAGGCGCCGATCTGCACGGCGCTGGTACCGCTGGAAGCGATGGGCTGCGGCTTCGCTTCCGGCTTGGTTTCGGCGGCCGGCGCCGGCACCGGAGTCGTTTCCACCGGCTTCTGCGACGGCAGCGGCCCTTCGATGGGCGTGGCCACCGGCGGCGCGACATTGGTTTCGGCCGACGCTGCGGAATCGCGCAGAGTCGGGATTTCGGAGCCCGGCGCGAACTTGGCCTCGCCGGTGCCGGCGTTCATGTCTTCCTCGCTCAGCACCTTGGCGTCGGTGACCTTTTCGTCGCGGAATTCCCCCAGGGTGTCGCCGACCTCAAGCGGGAGACGGCCCTTGTTGCTGAGGCCGGAATTGTAGAACAGCACGGCCGCCAGCAGCACGACCACCAACACGATGCCGCTGATAATCAACGTCAGCGGCGCCTGGTCGCGCGACGCCGTGCGGCGCGACTCATAGCTGAGATTGTCTTCCGTCGGAGGCGAATAGGTACCGCGATCCTTGTCCAGCATGGGTTTGAAGTCCTTGGCCGAGGCCGGTAAATTACAAAAGCCCTGACACGGCCGAAACCGCAGATGACGAATCATGGCTGATTCTCAGTCAGAGGGCGAAGAGAATAGATATTGCAATACGATTTTGACACCCCTGTGGCCAAAAATGTTCAGTTTCGGAAATTGTTAAGCCTGTGCGCGACACGGCAGGATATCCCTGTTATGGTGTCACCTTTGTTGCATATTCTCTTTGATTTTTAAGCATTCTGGCCCAAGGGGGCAACTATCGTGAACGGCAAGATATTGCCCAAAATGTTACCATGGACCGCCCTGGTGCTGGCGGTCCTTTTAACCGGCAGCGTCACCGCGCCCCAGGCCCAGGACGCCGGTCCACCGCCCACCCTGCCCCCCGCGGCGATCGACTGGAAGACCCTGTCGCGCGTCTACAATCCCGGTATCGCCGCCAAAACCAGGGCCACGCGCTCCCTGCGCGCCCGAACCGACCAGGTCGACGCCACCACGCTGCCGATCCTCCTGCCGGATGCCTCGACCGGGGTCAGCCGCGATAGTCTGGCCTTCACCTCGCTGGGCGACGTCTACGACATCAACCTGCCCCAGCCCGTGAAGGGCCTGTCCGTCCTGCTCAGCGGCACGCGCGTCTTCGTCGCGGCCTCACCCGGCATGGTGAAGGGCGTGAAGTTCGATCAGGTCGACATGGGCGGCCAACAGGTCGAAGTCCTTTTCAGCCAGACCGAAGACGGCTGGACGGCGAGCTTTTCGCGCTTCGGCATGGCCTACACGATCGACGTCATCTGCGACGAAGAGCCGGCCACGGGCTATTGCCAAGACTCTTCCTATATCCGCAAGATCGCCGCAGGGATGACCGAGGTCGTGCTGGGTGCGCGGGCGGAACGTGAATGGATTGCCGCCACCGGCGGCAACACGACGACACCGCCGCGACCGACCGACACGGTCAAGGTTCCGGTCAACCGCGATGTCCTGAAACAGCGTCCTGTCGCCAGCAGCAATAACCCGGTGAAACCATGAGCAGAAACCGCGGTTCCGGCGGCGGCGCGGTTATCGCCGTCATTCTCCTGATCCTCCTGGCTGGGGTGCTGTATCAATGCAACGGCGCCAAGTACGGGCTGCCGGTCATCCCCATGGGCAGCGCTTCGTCGTCATCGGCCGCGTCGCCGGTTGCCGGCGAGCCCGCGGCATCCGAAACGGCCTCGGTCGCGGCATCGGCCGAAAGTTCGGCCCCGGGCGGCTTCACCTACCTGCCGGCGACGGACCTGGCGCCCTGGTCGTGGACCTCCTCCACGGTGCCCCTGCCCTGGGCAGCCGCCAGCAATACCGACCCGGGCTACAGAGCCAATGTCAATGTCGACAACTGGTCGCCTGCCATGTGCTTCCCGCTCGAAGGCAAGGCCTACGCCAACAGCCAGGTCTACCGTCCCGGCGGCGAAGGCTGGGCCACGCCCGAAGCCCTGGCGTCCAAGGCACAATATGATGCCTGGTACAACAAGGCCTACAGCAATCCGAAACAGTCGGGCTGGCTGACGGCCTACAACAATCTGCGCGGCACGTCGTGCGACCCGTCCAACTATCAGTATCCGTGGCGCGACAACTTCTGCGAAAAGCGGTCAGGCGACAACAGCCTGTGCCACAGCGCCAAGGGCCACCAGGGCCAGGACATTCGCCCGGAAACCTGCCAGAAGAGCCTGCACTGGGCGGTGGCGGCGGAAGACTCCGTCATCAAGGATGTCGGTTCCTACACCCTGACCCTGCGGGCGGTGAATCCGCCTTACCGCATTTACCGCTATCTGCACATGGATCCGGATTTCATTGCTCACTGGCAGCCGCTGGAAGGCACGACCACCGTGGTCAAGGCCGGCCGCCGGCTGGGCCGCGTCGGCGATTTCGGTCCGGGTGGAACCTCCTATACAACGGTCCACCTGCACTTCGAGATTCGCCTGTCGGTCGCCGAACAGGTCAACGGCACGCTGCGGCCGCTCAACACCTTCGTCCCGCCGTACAATGCCCTGGTGGCGTCCTACGAACGTAAACTGGCCGGCAACGGCTGTGAAAGCGCAGCCTGGTAGGTATTGCGCGCTTATGGCCGGGTTCTTATCTTTTCGGCTGACCCGCCGAGGAGATTTCCCATGTCCAGTTCCATGTCCGACGTCATCGACAATCCGGCCCGCGGCCGGTTCGAGCTGAGCGAAGACGGCGCCACCGCCGTTGCCGACTACCGTATCAACGGCAACACGCTGTACATCGAATATGTCGAGTCACCGCCGGCCTTGCGCGGCAAGGGCACGGCCGGGCGTCTGATGCGCGGTGTTATGGACGCGGCGCGCGAGCGAGACCTGAAGGTGATCCCGATCTGCGGTTATGCCGCGGCCTGGATCCGCCGGCATGACGAATATGCCGACATGGCCGGATAGCGCGGCTGCGGACTTCAGCAGTCAATAGCTGCATGCGCATCCGTTAGCTGATCGTGCACGCCCTCGAGCAGGCGGTCTGAAAACTCCACATCGTCGACCGCGCGCGACAGCACCATGGCGCCGATCAGGGTCGACATCACGGCCATCGCCTCGGCCTCATCGCCCCCCAGAAGGGCCTGCATCCCTTTCAGATAGTCCTTCAACCCGCTCGTGAAGATCGCCCGCACCGAATCCGGCTGGCGCGGCATATCACCTGCCAGACAGGGAAACAGGCAAGCCTGGTCGGGATTGTCGCGCTTTTCCTGCGACAGATAACGATTGAAAAGACCCAAAAGTTCCGTCCGAAAATCACCCGTCGCCACCGCCCGGCCGATGCGCTCGGACTGGCGTTGAAGCGTTGCCTCGCAAGCCTGGGCAACCAGGTCTTCCTTGGAGTCGAAATAGGTTCCGAAGCCGCCATGGGTCAAGCCGCACTCCCGCATCAGGTCGGCCACCTTCAAGCCATCGATGCCGCGCTTTCGCACCTGGGCCGAAGCTGTCTGCAAAAGGCGTTGGCGATTATTTTCGACAGTGGCGCGGGAGGTCTTCACGAAGGGCAATCCTAATGTTTTTGGCCTGATGGTTTGGCAGTTTGTTTGCGATATTTGGCGTTGACTATACATGATTGCCGACATAAATGCAATCATGACATTGATCATGTAAAGTGACTCATCATGCTGTCCACGCCCCTCGCCGCCGCCCTGAAGCACCGCAACATCCATTACGGCTGGGTCATGGCGGGCCTGACCTTCCTGATCATGCTGACCACGGCCTGCGCGCTGGGCGCGCCCGGCGTGCTGATGCCGGCATTGCAGAAAGAGTTCGGCTGGACGACGGCGCAGATTTCGTCGGCCCTGGCCCTGCGCCTCTTCCTGTTCGGCGCCATAGCCCCCTTCGCCGCCTGGCTGATGATGCGCTATGGCCTGCAACGGGTTGTGGCCTGCGCCCTGGCCCTGATCGTCGGCGGACTGACGCTGTCGATGGTCATGAAGGACATGTGGCAACTGGTGATTTTCTGGGGGATCTTCACCGGGGTCGGCGCCGGCATGACCGCCGTTGTCCTGGGCGCCACCGTGGCGACGCGCTGGTTCAGCCACCGCCGCGGCCTGGTCATCGGCCTGCTGACCGCTTCGTCGGCCACCGGGCAACTGGCCTTCCTGCCTCTGATCGCCCGGCTGGATGCGGCCTTCGGCTGGCGCACCGCGCTGATCCTGGTGTGCGGCCTGCTGGCCATGGCCTTCGTCCTGGTCCTGCTGCTGATGCGCGACCGTCCGTCGGATGTCGGCCTGCCGGCCTATGGCGATACAAAGGTTGACACCGCCGCCCCTGCCCAGAACCTGCAGCCGTTCACCGTGCTCAAGGAGGCGGCGAAGACCCGTACCTTCTGGGTGCTGTTCGGGACCTTCTTTATTTGCGGGGCCTCGACCAACGGCCTGATCCAGACCCACTTCGTCTCCTTCTGCGGCGACTACGGCCTGATCGCCGTCACCGCCGCCGGCGTCCTGGCGCTGATGGGGGTGTTCGACTTCATCGGCACCATCGGCTCGGGCTGGCTGTCGGATCGCTACGACTCGCGCTGGCTTCTGTTCGCCTATTACGGCCTGCGTGGCGTATCGCTGCTGTTCCTGCCCAATGCGGAGTTCACCTTCTTCGGCCTGGCGCCGTTTGCGGTCTTCTACGGCCTGGACTGGATCGCTACCGTGCCGCCGACCCTGAAACTGGCTGCGGAAAAATTCGGCAAGGACAAGGCCGGCATCGTCTTCGGCTGGATCTTCGCCGGCCACCAGCTGGGTGCGGCCAGCATCGCTTTCACCGCCGGCTTTATCCGCACCGAGTTCAACACCTACGTTCCGGCCTTCCTGATTGCCGGTTCGCTTTGCCTGCTGGCGGCGCTGCTGGCCCTGACCATCATTCGCCCGAAAGCGCAACCGGCGCCGGCTGCGGCTTGAAACCGCGCGCAACGCGTGTTAGCACCGCCGCCTTCCCGGTTCGGGAGCCCTGTCATGGGGGCGAGTAGCTCAATGGTTAGAGCCGACCGCTCATAACGGTCTGGTTGGGGGTTCGAGTCCCTCCTCGCCTACCACTTCCGAAGTCTGGTGTTGATTCCATAGAGCGACTTATGACGTTACCGCGTGAATTTTTTCAGACCGTCTGGCGCTTCAGCCTGGACCGGCGCCATCCGACCACCAGCACCCTGCGTCTGTCGGAAGACGGCCGGATCCTGGGTTACGACCACCCCAACGAGGCGCGTTGGGGTCTGGAGGACGACCTTCTGTGTTTCTACAATCTGCACGGTGAAAAAAGCGTCCGCTTCGACAACGTCAAGACGGTGGGCAAACACACCATCCTGTCGGGGAAGCACCTGCTGGGCGCGTCGCACCCGACCCTGCATCTGGAGCCTGCCATTCCCGGCATGGATCCCTGGTTTACCTGGACGTGGCGGATCTTCGAGGACAAGATCGTCAAATACGGCTGGACTATCGGCGACTACACCTACGGCACGCCGGACGTTCTCGATGAAGAATATGGCGGCCTGACGATCGGGCGCTTTTGCAGCATCGCCAAGGGCGTCAAAATCATCCTGTCGAACCATTACACGGATACCTTCAGTACCTACCCGTTCGGGACCTTGAAGGGCCTTTGGCCGGCGGCCCAGGACATTCCGGATCACGTCGACAAGGGCGAGGTGAGCATCGGATCCGACGTCTGGATCGGGGTGAATGCCGTCATCAATCCCGGCGTCACCATCGGGCACGGCGCCGTCATTGCGGCCCAGGCCGTCGTCACGAAACCGGTGCCGCCCTACGCCATTGTCGGCGGCAACCCGGCGCGGATCATCCGTTTCCGCCATGACGAAGCTACCATAGCGCGCCTGCTGGCATTGTCGTGGTGGGACTGGGAGTACGAGAAAATCCAGGCCTGCCTGCCCCATATCATGTCCGGCGACATCCTGGCGCTCGAAAAGGCCTCGGCCGCCTTCGGCGGATAAGCACCTACCACAATTACACCTTATTTCATTCAGTTCGCGTTCAGCCGCCAAGCCGTAAACCCCTATCAACGGCGAAACATTTCGCTGCCTGTGAGAGAAAGAACTGACTATGACCCGCTCCATCCTGAAAGCCCTGACCTTGTCGGCCTGCGCCGCCGCCCTGGCGATCGTTCCCGTGGCCGCTTCCGCCCAGACGGCCCAGCCCGTCTATGTCTCGCCGGCCAGCCTGCCGACCACGATCACCCTGACCGCCAATGGCGAGGTCTCGGCCGCTCCGGACAAGGCGATGGTCAGCTTCGGCGTCGTCACCCAGGCCGGCAATGCGTCGAACGCCATGAAGAACAATAATGTCAAGATGAACCAGGTCATGGCCGCGCTGAAGGCCGCCGGCATCGAGGCCAAGGACATCCAGACCTCCAGCCTGAACCTCAGCCCGCAATACGACTACAACAATAACAATGGCGGCCAGCCCAAGATCACCGGCTACCAGGCGATGAACCAGGTCACCGTGCGCGTCAACAAGCTGGACCAGACCGGTACCGTCATCGACGCCGTCCTGGCCGCCGGGGTCAACCAGATCGACAATATCAGCTTCGGCCTGAAGAACGACGACGCCCTGATGGATCAGGCCCGCACCCAGGCCGTCAAGGCCCTGACCCAGCGCGCCAACCTGTACGCCTCGGCGCTCGGGATGAAGGTCAAGCGCGTCCAGACCATCTCTGAAAGTGGTCCGGTCTATAACCACCCCATGCCAATGATGGCCATGCGCGCCGAAGCCGCCATGGACAAGTCGACCCCCGTGGCGTCGGGCGAACTGCAGCTGAGCGTCAGCGTCTCGGCGGTGTTCGAACTCGAATAGGCTACTTTCACGGTGATCCGGGGCCGCTCCGCCACAGGTGGAGCGGCCTTTTTATTTTGCGCATCGCCCCGGCGTGACAAAGCTTTAACCATCTGTTAGCTTCCAAAACGCTGTTCAGGGGCCGACAAGAACGACGGCGCCCATGGCTGGGGAGTGCCGACAAAATGTCAAAGCCTGACAAGTCCGCAGTTGCGCGTATCGCCTTAATCGCCGCCACCGGGGCCGTCGTGCTGGGGGGCGGCGTCGCCTTCCTGTCGGCCAGTGCCCAGGACAAGGCGGCCGAAACCACACCCAATCAACCCGTAGCCTATCAAAGCCTCAAGGCCGACACGGTTCAGGGAACCGATGCCGCGACGGCGGCCCAGCCGATCAATCGCGCCGTCCTGGCGGAGCCCGCGAAAACGGCTGCACCGACGCCGGCGGCCCGCACCACCTTCCGCGGCGATCTGGTCGCCGGCAAGCCCGTCCTGCTGCGCAAGCCGATGGCGCCGGCCAAGGTCGACTGGCAGGCCGCCATGAAGCAGAACGAACGCATGGAAACCCGGCAGCAGACGACCAAGGCCGTCCGCCCTGGCCTGAAGGCGCGCCTGTCGCGTCCGGATCTCGACAAGACGCGCCTGCCCGTCATCCTGCCGCGTGAAGGCGGCGTGGTCGACACGGCCAAGGCGAAGATGGTCAGCTTCGGTGACGCCTATGCCATCAACATGCCCCAGCCCAACCGCAACGGCGTCCAGGTGACCGTCTACGGCAACCGCACCTTCGTGCCCGGCGACAGCGGCGCGGTGTCCAAGCGGCCCTTCGCGCGTCTGGCCGGCGTCGCCGAGGACATCCGCATCGGCCAGATGGAGGATGGCTGGACCGCCACCTTCACGCGCTACGGTGTCGTCTATTCGATCGACGTCTCCTGCGACAGCATCAATACCCCCGACTGCAAGACCGACGCCTATATCCGCGACGTCATCGCCCAGATGGACGACGTCACCATGGGCAGCGAGGCGCAAAAGGAAGCCGAGGTCCAGGTCAAGGAAGACAGCAACTGGCTGAACCAGGTCTCCAAGACCATCAGCAACATCACCAAGGGGGGCTGAGCGTGAAAAAGACAGCATCCCTGATCCTGCTCGCCTCCCTGGCCGCCCTGACGGCCTGCGAACCGACCGGCACCGGCTCGACCTCGTCCAGCAGCAGCGCGACATCGTCGGCGTCGGAAACCGCCAGCGCCTCGGAATCGTCGTCCTCGTCGGAATCGTCGATCGCCATGGTCGACTTCCCGCACAATGCTGCCGGCGACCTGATCCCCGGCTCCGGCGCTGGCTATACCGACGTCTCCAACTGGGCGCCGGGCATGTGCTTCCCGCTGGCCGGCGCGGCCTATGCCAACAGCCAGGTCTATAATGCCGGCGGCTCCAACGGCCCGTCGGGCGGCCAATGCGCCACCGCCAACTATTCCATGCCCTGGCGTGACAATTTCTGCGAAACCCGGTCGTGGAACAATGTCGTCTGCAGCTCGGGCCAGGGCCACCAGGGCCAGGACATCCGTCCGGAAACCTGCAAGGCCAACCTGCACTGGGCCGTGGCCACCGAAGACGGCGTCATCACCCAGGTCGGCACCTATACGGTCGCCCTGACCGGCAATTCCAGCCCGCACCGCATCTATCGCTACCTGCACCTGCAGTCGGCGTCGCTGCGGGTCGCCATGGGCGACCATGTCGTCCGCGGCCAGAAGATCGGCCTGGTGTCGAACAATATGGGTGACACCCCGACCACCATCCACCTGCACTTCGAGATCCGCGTCGCCCAGGCCGAAACCATGAGTGACGGCACGCTGCTGGCCGCCAACAGCTTCGTCCCGCCCTATACGGCGCTGGTCGACGCCTATCAGCGCAAGCTGGCCGGCCCGGACTGCGCGACGGTAGAATAGTTGCTCAAATGGCGGCCATGGTGTTAGCCTCCGGGCAGGGGGCACCATGGCCGCAAAAGCACCGTTTATATTCTGGTCGTTTTTCTTTTCGACGCGCGGACGGGTGTCGCGCGTGCCGTTTGCTATATTTCAAATACCCATCCTGCTGATACTTTTCGTTGTGGCGTGGATGGTCGTCCCTCATCTGCTGCAGCAGCGCGGCGTCACGGACAAATCCTGGATGGTTGTCAGTGCCGTCAACGGCGTAGTCTCTGTTCTTCTAATGTGGCCTCGATTCTCGGTCACCGTAAAACGCCTGCACGATGTCGGATGGCCATGGTGGCCGGCTGTGCCGATTTTGCTCCCACTCCTTAACAGCCTTGCCGCCGGGGTAGCAAACTACCTGGACGCATCGAGCGATTTTCAAACCATGTATGGCCGCTGGGCAGGATTCTACTGGATCGGAAATGGCCTGGCGCTTTACGCCGTCGGACTCGTTTTCGCCTTGGCGCTTCTGCCCGGAGACCGGGACGGCAACCGGTATGGTCAGGCTCCTGGCGAGATTGCAAAAGGCGCGTCGGACATTTTCTGATGGGTTCGTCGTCGAAAATCCTGCTTTTTCTTTTTTCACCCGCTGGACGGGTGCGACGCCTATGGTTCGCGGTGACGTTCATGCTAGGCGTGGCGTTTATCTTCGTCGTCCAGACGGTAGTAGCGGGAATTGCCAATGTGGAAGCGATGCCAGAGATCGCACAGAATGCTCTCCCCCTCGCCGCGGGCTATGTCCTTGGCGTGGCGAGTGCGCGCCGCTTGCATGATGCGGGTTGGTCTGGATGGTTGGTTGCCCCGGCAGCTATACCCTTGCTGTACACCATCGCCGGTTCATTGTTCGGACAGCCCGTTCAGGACCTGAACCACATCGTCCCGGTCTTCGTAATAGGCAACTGGATCAGCGGCTTGTAGCTACTTCTCTGTATCGCCTTATGTTTCGTTCCCGGCAATAACGGGGCCAATCGCTATGGTCCCGATCCGCGGCGGCCGGAAACCGCCGCAGATCAATTTTGAACCCTATTTCGCCTTCTTACCGGCGACCAGACGGATCGCCATGCCGCCACCGGGCGCCAGGCGGATCTTCAGCGTATCCGCTGCCGTCACAGTCTTGCTTTCGATGACGATATCGAAGCGGGCATCGCCCTCCATGCCGGCATTGGGACCGTCGCGATAAATCTGCGCCGTATAGCTGCGGCCGGGCTCCAGGAAGCCCAGCGGCACCGCGACATCGCGCGCCTGCTCGTCCGTCACGGCGCCGACATACCAGTTGTCCGACGCCTTGTCCTTGCGGGCGATAGTGGCGAAGTCGCCGATCTCGCCGTTCAGCATGACGGTTTGCTCCCAGTCGACCGGCACGTCCTTTATAAACTGGAACGGCTTGGGGTACTTGGCGTAGTTCTCGGGCAGGTCGGCCGCCATCTGGATCGGCGAGTACAGCACCACATACAGCGCCAATTGCTTGGCCTGGGTCGAGGGGATGGGCTTGCCCTGCCCCTGCAGGCTCAGGATACCCGGCGTAAAATCCATCGGTCCGGTCAGCATCCGGGTGAAGATCAGGTTGGCCTCGTGCTCGGGCGGATTCTGCGGGTCGCCCCAGGCATTGTATTCCATGCCGCGCTGGCCTTCGCGCGACACCCAGTTGGGATAGGTCCGGCGCAGGCCGGTGTCCTTGATCGGTTCATGGGTGTCGATGGCGATATGGTGCTTGGCCGCCTCGGTCACGGTCAGCTCGAAATGACGCACCATCTCCTGGCTGTCGTTCCAGGCATAACGGATCGAGCCATCCGGCCCCTTGACCCGTGCCCCACCGGCATCGACGACATAGCCGGTCTTGACCGAATCGACCTTGTACTTTTCGTACAGGGCGAAGCCGTCCGCCATCTGCGGCTCGTAATTGGCGACATTGCCCGAGGTCTCGTGGTGACCGATCAGGTGAACGCCCTTCTTCAGGCCGTAGGCCGAGATATCCGCCAGGTCGAAATCGGGATAGGATTGCGTGAAGGAGAAGTTGAACCCCTTGCCGAACCAGTCTTCCCAGCCCTTGTTCCAGCCCTCGACCAGCACGCCGCGGAAGCCGTTCTGGGCGGCGAAGTCCATATAGGCCTTGGTATGCTCGGTCGTCGCGCCATGGCGCGGGCCGGCTTCCCAGGTCCAGGTGTTGAGGTGCATGCCCCACCAGATGCCGACATATTTGTACGGCTTCACCCACGACACATCGCCCAGCTTGTTGGGCTCGTTGAGGTTCAGGATCAGGTCTGAACCGTTATAGAGCGCCGCCGCAGAATCCGTGATCTGCATAGTCCGCCACGGCGTGGTGAACGGCGCCTCACGCACCACTGGCGCGCCCAGGGCCGACGGCGCCAGGCGTGTCTTCAACCGCTGACCATCGACGCGGCGCAGCCAATAGCCGGCATAGTCGACCAGGGCGGCTTCGTGGAATGAGATGTAGATACCCTTGTCGGTCTTCAGGGTCATCGGGCTTTGGGCCTCGCTGACCTCTTTCAGCGGGGTTTCCTTGTAAACATATTCCTCGCGGTTCCACTCGCCGGCGACAGCCCACCAGGCGGTTGCCGGATCGGCCACGGCGAACTCGGTCAGTTCGTCCATGATCTCGACCTTTTCGAGCGGCGCCTGATCCGGAAATTCGTAGCGGAAGCCCACGCCATCGTCATAGATACGGAAGACCACGGCCATCTTGCGATTGTCCCAGGTCGGCTGGGCGACATCGACGCGCAGTTCGTTATAGTGGTTGCGGACATGGCTGCGCTCACCCCACGGCAGGTCCCAGGTCTCGTCGTGGCTGCTGACGGCACTCTTGTCGAAAACGAAATAGCGGTCCAGCTTGGGGGCATTGGCAAGGATAAACCCCAGCCGCGACGGTTCGATCACCGGCTGGCCGTTGCGCAGCACCTGATAGGCCAGGTTGCCGTCCCCCGTCAGCATGACATCGACATGCAGCACCTTGTCCGGCGAATCGGCCGAACCCACGGTCTGGTACTTCGCTACACCCTGGGTACTTTGCGATACGTCGACGGCGGGTGCGACGTCCTGGGCCATGGCACCGGAGGAAAACACCCCCATCATGGCCACAGCCAGGGTCATGACCGATACGGAACGGGCGAACTTCATGGTGGCTTCCTCTGACGCTTATTATTTGGTTGACGCAGGGATAATCGATCCTTGGAAGCGGTAACAGACCCCGGTGTCATGAATACGTATTCCGGAACCGGGTTTTCCGGTCTTGCCCTGATCCGGGCTTTGCGGATAGGTAGCGCCATGACCGACCTTACCCTTTCGCCCAACCTGTCGCGGCTGTTCGTCACCGAGATCTACCGCGCCGACCTGACCAAGGTCGCCGGCTTCAACGCCACGCTCGACGAGCTGGAGGACACCTGCCGCGGCATGGCCGACGATGATGAAACCGGCCAGGACTGGAGCCAGAAGCATGGCTATCTCGGCTACACCTCCTATGCCTCGATCGAAGACGTCTCCAAACACGCCTCGGTGTTCGAGGACCTGAAGCGCCAGCTCGACATCCACGTCAATACCTACGCCACCCAGATCGAGCTGGACCTCAACAACCGCAAGCTCAAACTGGTGTCGATGTGGATCAACATCCTGGACCAGTACGGCACCCATTCGGGGCATATCCACCCACACTGCGCCGTGTCGGGCACCTTCTATGTTTCGGTCCCGCCAGGCGCCAGCGCCATCAAGTTCGAGGACCCGCGCCTGCCCCAGATGATGGCGGCACCGCTGCGCCGCCTCTCCGGCCGCCCGGACCGTCAGAACTTCATCAGCTTCCAACCGCTGCGTGGCACTCTGTTGCTGTGGGAAAGCTGGCTGCGCCATGAGGTGCCGATCAATCTCAGCGAAGAGCCGCGCATTTCGATCAGTTTCAACTATGCTTAGGGTCCTGCTCGTCGGATACGGCTATGGCGGCCGGATTATTCACGCCCCGCTGATCAAGGCGGCCGGCCTGGACCTGGCCGGTATGGTCTCCAGCCGCCGCGACGAGATCGCCACCGCCTGGCCGGATACGGCCGTCTTCTCTGACCTGGCGACCGCCCTGAACCATGGCGAATTCGACCTCGCCGTCATCTGCACGCCCAATGACACCCATGCCGGCCTGGCGGCCCATGCGCTGGACGCCGGACTTCATCTGGTCATCGACAAGCCCTTCGCCGTTGACACAGCCGAGGCCGGCGCCATCGCCGACCACGCCGCCCAAACCGGCCGTATCGTCACGGCTTTCCAGAACCGCCGCTGGGACGGCCATATCCTGACCGCCCGCAAGCTGCTGGCCGAGGGAGCCTTTGGCAGGATAAGCGACGCTACGCTGAGCTATGACCGCGTCCGCGTGGTCAACCCGGCGCGCTGGGGCGATAATGAGCGTCGCGGCTCGGGCATCTGGCTCAATCTCGGCTCCCACCTGGTCGACCAGGCGGTGCACCTGTTCGGCAAGCCCAGCACCCTCATGGCCGATATCTTTCCGCAGCGTGTGGGCGCAGTGGTCGATGACTGCTTCCACGTTATCCTGGGCTATCAAGACTTCCGCGTCACCCTGCGCGCCTGCATGACCACACCGGCCCCCTCGCCCGTTATCGCCATCCACGGCGCTAAAGGCAGCTTCGTGAAATTCGGCGAGGACACCCAGGAAGCCATGCTGAAAACTGGCCGCGTACCCGGCGGCGAAGGCTGGGGCATCGATCCCGTTCCGGCGCGGTTTACCCCGGCCGAAGGCGAAACCGTCGGCGATGCCCGTGACATCGAATCCGGCCCGGGCGATTACGGCGCCTTCTACACGGCAATGGCGGCCGCTATCCGCGACGGTGCGCCACCACCCGTCGCCATAGCTGACACCCTGCTGGTACAACACCTGCTCGACCTGGGCATGCAAAGCGCCCGTGACGGCCGCCGGCTGGAGGTGTACCCATGATCGGCACCGCCCTGATCGGTTTCGGCTATGCCGGCAAGACCATCCATTCACCGCTGATCCGCGCCGCCCAAGGCCTGGACCTGACCACGATCGTCTCCTCCCGCCCCGATGATGTCCACGCCGCCGTGACCGACGTGCGCGTGACAAATTTCGAAGACGCTCTGGCCGATCCGGCCATCGAACTGGTGGTCATCGCCACCCCCAACGACCTTCATGCGCCCCAAGCCCACGCGGCGCTCCATGCCGGCAAGCATGTGGTCGTCGACAAGCCCTTCTGCCTCGACGTGGCGCAAGGCCAGGCCCTGGTCGACCACGCCAGCCGCGCCGGCAAACTGCTGTCGGTCTTTCATTGCCGCCGCTGGGACAGCAATTTCCTGACCTACAGCCGTATTCGCGACCGCCTGGGTGCACCCTATCAAGTCGTTTTACGTTACGACCGCTGGCGGCCCGAGGTGCGCAACCGCTGGCGCGAACGCGACGGTCCGGGCTCCGGCATCTGGTTCGACCTGGGCTCACACCTGATCGACCAGGCCCTGACCTTGTTCGGCTGGCCGCAAGCCATCACCGCCGACATCACCCCCCAACGCCCCGGTGCCCAAACCGACGATTTCTTCCATGCCACGCTATTCTACGGTCCGCTGCGGGTGATCCTGCATTCCAGCATGATGACGCTCAGTGTCGGCCCGGCGTTCGAGGTCCAGGCCGACAAGGGCGCCTTCATCAAATACGGCATGGACCCGCAGGAAGACATGCTGAAGGCGGGCCGCACGCCAGGTGACGACGGCTGGGGCGGCGATCGTGACGGCCACCTTACGGACATTTCCGGAAAAACGGAATCTATCGTCAGTGCGCCCGGCAACTACCTCGCCTACTACCAGGCGATCGCCCGCGCCATCTCGGCCGGCGAACCCAACCCGGTCCCGGCCACAGACGCGCTGAAAGTCATGCAGGTGATCGAAGCCGGCTTCCGCAGCGCCCGCGAAGGCCGCCGCATTGCCTTATAACGGCAGGATACGGCGCTTCTTCGAGAAGCTCATATAGCCGATATTGGCGCCCAGCCGGAACCCGACCCCGGCGCGGATCGGCGTCAGCACAATGCCTTCGGCGCGCTGATAGGTCACGCCCAATCCGCCGATGAAATAGGCCGAACCTTCGACACCCGGGAAGCGGCGGTACATATAGATCGGCTCACGCAGGTTATAGACCAGCGAGAAGACGCGCGACGCATTGGCCCCGGTGTCGAAGCCGATCGACGGCCCTTGCCAGTACAGGTGCACCGGATCGGGTGTTTCCTTCATGAACAGGTTGCCCTTGCCGTAGCGCACCCCGATGCCGACCGAGCCCGAGGCCTCTTCGCCGGCGATATAGGCGGTCGGATGCTCGCCATAATCGGCGAAAATCTTTTCCAGCGCCCCGCCCAGGGCTTCGACGGTGACGCCCAGAAAATCGGATCCGGCGGCCAGGATCTCATCGCGGCTATAGGTGCTGGCCTTGCCTTCGCCTTCGCTTTCCGGCGCGGGTTCAACGGCCCCATCCTGAGCATGAACCAGGCCGGGAATCAGCGGAAGGGCGGTTGCAGCCATACCGGCGGCGATGAAATGACGGCGCTGCATAAGCGACTCTCCTGACAGGACAAGGGATCGGTCGCCGTATGCTTAAGGTATGATTTACCAATAAATCCTTACGCGCCCATCCCGTTATCGTGACATTGCCAGCGCGCTGTGTCGCGATTGAGGCGAGGTCCCGCCGCAACTTCGCCCCAATGGTGAACGCCGGTTCGACAGGCGTCACGACCTGTGGCATGCTGAGGCAACAAGAGGGGAAAGACATGGATAGGACTTTCGGCCAGCCGCGCAAATCTCCGGTGCCGCCCGCCCTGCTTGTTGCGGTAGCCTATGGCTTGGGCCTGGGTTTGTTTTTCGTCCGTCAGTCAGTCTCCTGCGCCGGCCTGACGATCGAGACAATGGCGGGCCTCTGCCTGTGCCTGGGGGTTCTGGTCTTGACCGGACTGATAGGCGTATTTGCGAAGCACCGGCTGATCTGGATGGCGCCCTTGCTGCTTTGGGTTGCCTTGCAACTGCTCTCCATCTCCGGCGTGGCCACCTCTTACGTCGGCGTCGAAGGCCATTCCGGCTGTGGCGTGGTTTAGGCTCGGCTCATGGACAGAACTTTCGGAAAATTACCGCCCGCCCCCATACCTGCCTTATGGCCTGTACTCGCCGCATACCTTCTGATCCCAAGCCTGATGCTTGTCGGAAGCCGACTATCGGTTTATCGCCCGTATTGCGAACAACAGAGCACAGCGGAACTCGCCAACCTTGCCATTCACACCGTGCTCATTTTCAGCTGTACAGTTTACGTGGCGATCTACAAACGACGCATCGGCTGGATGATACCACCGCTGGTGCTGCTCGCCCTTCTGATATCTGCCTACATATTCAACGCGCAAAGTGGGTTTCCGCGCATGGTCGACGGCGTTTGCTTTGTGAATTACTGAGCGTTTGAACGCTACTTCCGCTCCGCCGCCGTCTTGTCACGGGCAGCCTTGAACTCCGAAGAGTCGCGCCAGGTCGGCCACAAGTCCGAATTGGCCAGCGCATAGCCGATGCGATAATACAGGGTCACATCCTCGACCATCCCCGACAGGTCCCACTTGGCCGACCATTCGTCATTGGCCTGGTGATAGCGTTTCTCTTCATAGTCCTCATGCGCCGCACGGCCGGCAGCGACTCCGCCCTTGACCATGTCATCGCCCGAATGCGCATCCAGCATCGGCACGCCGCGCTTGACGAACGGGAAATGGTCGGACCGGAAGAAGCCACCCGCCTCCGGCGTCGGCTCGGGCACTACCGTACGATTCTGACCGGCGGCGTAGAGTTTCAGCATGTCCTCCAGCGACGACTGGCCATAGCCGGTTACGGCGACGTCACGGGTCCGGCCGCTGACGTTCAAGGCGTCCATATTGATGCCTGCCACGGTCTTGCTCAGCGGATAGACCGGATTGCTGGCATAATATTCCGAACCCAGCAAACCGCTTTCCTCGGCGGTAAAGGCGATCATCACCACGCTGCGCTGGGGCTTGGGGCCCTTGCCATAGGTGCGCGCCAACTCCAGCAGGGCGGCGATCCCGGTGCCGTTATCGACGGCGCCGTTGAAGATAGCATCGCCATCGGCGTCCGGCGTTCCGGTCCCGAGATGGTCCCAGTGACCGCCATAGACGATGGTTTCGTCCGGCCGGCTGGTGCCTGGCAGGCGGGCGATGACGTTTCGGGTAACGATCTCCGTCGCATTGACCTTGTAGCTGCCGTTCAGTGTCGCGCTCAGTTCCACCGGCTTGAAATCCTTCGACCGGGCAGCAACCCGCAGCGCGCCCAGGTCCTGGCCCGAGGCGGCGAACAGTTTCTGCGCCGTATCCAGGCTGATCCACGACTCCAGTTTCGGGCTGGTGGCCGACGGGTCGGGGCGGACGATGTCGAACTTCGGCCCGGTGTTGGAATTTTTCACCGTCGCCCAGCCGTAGGAGGCGGCATCGGCATCGTGGATGATCATAACGCCGGCGGCGCCGCGGCGGGCGGCCTCCTCGTACTTGTAGGTCCAGCGGCCGTAATAGGTCATGGCCTTGCCGTTGAAAGTGTTCAGCGTCGGCTCCGGGAAATCCGGGTCGTTGATCAGCACGACGATGATCTTGCCCCTGACGTCGACGCCTTTGAAATCGTCCCAGCCGCGTTCCGGCGCGGTCACGCCATAGCCGACAAAGACGATCGGGGTCTTGGCGAAGCTGACATCCGACGTGGTGCCCCGCGTCGAAACAGTAATCTCCTCGCCCTGGCGCAGGTCCAGGGTCGAGCCATCGGCAAAGGCCAGGTTGACCTTGGGATCGACGACCTTGAACTGGCGCAGGTGGACGTCCTGGGTCCATTTGCCGTCGGGACCACCGGGCTCAAAGCCGGCGGCCGCAAAGCCCTTGGTCAGAAAGTCGATCGTCTTCTGTTCGGCCGGGGTGGTGATACCGCGGCCGGCATAGGCGTCGGAGGAAACGACCCTGATGTCCTGGGAGATGCGCGTGGCGCTGATCACCGGCTGGGCCAGGGACGGCATGGCGACAATCAGGGCGGCGGACGCCAGCAGCACGGACTTGAACATGGAAACCTCCGGAAAGCTCAGGCGGCGAATGCTAGAAGCTGCACCGCCGGTGTCAAGGACATCCTTTCGAATGTAACGAAATCCTCCTTACTCTTACCGTAAAAATCTAACACAGGCGGAATTTACAAGCTCCCTCCTCCCTACGAAGTGGGGA